>JAUREG010000021.1:0-23804 GCA_030827545.1 Acidimicrobiales bacterium | reverse complement strand
AGAGACCTTAGAGATGTGCTCTCTAACCTTTCGATAGATTCTTTGGCTCGGGGGTCCGGTTCTACTGCGACTAGATCAACCAAACCGGAAAAAGGTTTCCAGCGATCTTGCAATCCGCCAGCAGCGCCGATGTCTACAAGCGAAATTCCACTCTCACACAAGATGATTTCGAGTTGTTTCTTGAGATTTAAATCTCGCTTTTTGATGAACCATGATCGAAGTGCAGTTCTGATTGAAAACATGTGGACTTTCTACGATTGGTTCAATTTTTGTGGAGGGCTGAGTTGAGACCGCCCCAAGAGCCGGTTCGTTGAGAGGCTTCGACTGCGCCGGTTTGGCTGTTGCGACGGAACAATAAGTTGTTGGCGCCAGAAAGTTGACGAGCTTTGACGATTGTTGCATCAGGAAGTTTGACCAAGGTGCCGCCCGTGACATAAAGACCTGCTTCGATAATGCAATCGTCGCCAAGACTGATACCAAGTCCGCTGTTGGCGCCGAGCAGACATCGCTTGCCAACACGAATAACCTCTTTGCCGCCGCCCGAAAGTGTGCCCATGATTGAGGCACCGCCGCCAATGTCTGAGCCATCGTCGACAATGACGCCAGCAGAAATTCGACCTTCGACCATTGATGTGCCGAGTGTGCCGGCATTGAAATTGCAAAAGCCTTCGTGCATCACTGTTGTGCCCGGCGCAAGATGAGCGCCGAGGCGCACGCGTGATGCGTCGGCAATGCGAACACCACTTGGCACCACATAGTCGGTCATGCGTGGAAACTTGTCGACACCGTGGATCGTCAAATTCTCACCGCGGCGGCGCATGTTAAAAGTGACCTCGTCGATTTGATCTAGCGGTACGGCGCCGAGTGAAGTCCAGGCGACATTTGCTAGCAAACCAAAAATTCCGTCGAGGTTCATCGAATTTGGCAACGCCAAACGGTGAGACATTAGGTGCAGTCGCAAGTACGCGTCTGTGGCATCGCGTGGTGCAGCGCTCGTATCTACAGAAACATTGACTGGCACGATTCCAACACCCCGACGTGGATCAGTGTGCGCTTCGGGCAAAGATGACAAAAACTCATCGGGCGCTACTTCGCCCCAGCCAAGTTTGCGAAAAAAAACATCAAGAACTGCGTCATTTGGTGCGACGGTTGCGACGCCAACACCCCAAGCGAGTTTCGTGTTGCTCATTATTCGAACACCTCTGGTCGCAATGTCGGAAACAGAATTACATCTTTGATGCTGGTTGCACCACTCAACAACATAACCAGACGGTCGATGCCAATGCCGAGACCGCCAGTTGGTGGCAAACCAAATTCGAGCGCACGTAAATAGTCTTCGTCGATGGTGCCGGCTTCGAGATTGCCGGCGAGTTTTGATTTTGCCTCTTCGTTGAAGCGCTCGCGTTGTTCAATTGGGTCGTTTAACTCGCTGAAACCATTTGCGAGTTCATGGGTGCCGACAAACAATTCAAATCTTTCAGTCAAAAATGGGTCGTTGCGATCGACCCGCGCCAAGGGAGAGATTTCAACCGGATGACCAGTAACGAATGTTGGTTCGATCAAAGTTGATTCGGACTTTTCGGCGAAAATTTCTTCAATGATGCGACCAGAACCCCATCGTGCCTCAACGTTGATGCCATTCTTTTTTGCGATTGCTCGAAGCGAATCAACTGATTGCGACGGATGAACTTTTTCACCGACTGCCTCGCTAGCGAGGTCAATCATGCGAACCCGGCGCCAAGGTTTGGCAAGGTCGCATTCAGTGCCGCGAATGTTTACAAAAGTTGTGCCGAGCGCGTCGTTTGCCGCATTGCGGATTAGAACTTCGGTGAGATCCATGACGTCGGTATGGTCGGCAAATGCTTGGTAAGACTCCATCATCGTGAATTCAGGATTGTGACGTGTCGAAATGCCCTCATTGCGAAACACACGGCCAATTTCAAACACACGTTCCATGCCGCCGACGATCAGTCGCTTGAGATGCAACTCGAGAGCGATGCGCAAGAAAAGTGGCATGTCAAGGGTGTTGTGATGGGTGAGAAATGGTCTGGCGTGTGCACCGCCAGCTTCGATGTGCAAAACAGGTGTTTCGACCTCGATGTAATCGCGCTCACGAAGCGTTCGGCGAAAGCTGGCGATGGTCGCATGCCGCACTTCGAAGACTCGACGTGCTTCATCGTTGACAATGAGGTCGGCGTAGCGTTGGCGATATCGCGTATCGATATCGGTAAGGCCATGAAACTTGTCGGGGAGTGGTCGTAACGCTTTTGAAAGCAACTCGACTGCGGTCACTTTTATCGATAGTTCGCCTTTGCGCGTTGTCATGACCGCACCGTGGGCACCAACCCAGTCGCCTAGATCCAAATTATTGATCGCGTCAAATTGTGAATCACCAACAGTTGCTTTCGAAACAAACAACTGGATCTCTGCACTTCGGTCTTTGATCGTGATGAAAATTAGTTTGCCTTGGTCGCGCTTGAGCATGATTCGCCCCGCGACTGCAGCGACTGTCTCTGTTTCTGAGCCGGCTTCAAGAGATGCAAACATTTCACGCAATTCGCTGAGCGTGTGCGTTCGGTCGAATCGGTATGGATAAGGATTCGAACCAGTACCGCGTAGTTCGTTTACTGCATTCAGCCGACGAGAGCGCTCAATCGCAAAGCCGCTGGCGCGTTCAGCCTCAGACTTCTGGTCTACTGCCTGTTCTTGACTAGCTGGTTTTTCTGTCACTTTTCTCGCTTCGTAAAAATTGTTGCTTTGCTGATGTTCAACTGTAATTCAGCGCTGCGGGTAATTACGAAGAGGTTATTCAATGACTAGCAATACATCGCCGCTGCCGACGGTGTCGCCAGCCTTGCAATTGATTTTTGAAACCGTGCCTGCCTTGTCGGCTTGAATCTGGTTTTCCATTTTCATTGCCTCTAGCACGAGTACTGCATCACCTTGAGCAACGGTTTGGCCCTCAGTCACAAGCACTTTGATTACGGTGCCTTGCATCGGGGCTGTGATCGTGCCACTCGCAGCGCCCGCTGATTGGCTCGCACCACGGGATGCTGACCGAGTTTTTTGTGCAGTTGGCACCGTGCCACCTACGGGCGGTACCCAAACTTTGACATCAAATCGCTTTCCGTTGACTTCGACGACGGTGCTCTTTTCGACTAGGCCTTCGCTGTTTTGCTGAGTCTCGCCCGTGGTCGACACGAGCTTCGAGAGATCAAGTTTTTCTTCGACCCATTTAGTTGAGTGTTTTGTGGCGGCGAAGTCAGGATGTCGCAAAATTGCAAGGTCGGCTTCGATTGTTGTGTGTAGGCCTTCTATTTTTGTTTCTTCAAGTGCGCGAATAGTTCGAGCAATCGCTGCTTCACGGTCTTTGCCCCAAACAATGAGCTTGCCGACCAAATTGTCGTAGTACTGGCTGACGGTGTCACCTGATTCGTAGCCACCGTCAAAACGAACACCGAAACCATCTGGTGTTGTCAGTTTGGTGATCGTGCCTGGTGACGGCAAGAACTTGCCGCCGGTCGGATTCTCGGCATTGATTCGCACCTCAATTGCGTGCCCGCGACGCGCTGCCAAAACCTGCTTTTGAGTCATCGGCAATTTTTCGCCTGCAGCGACTCTGATTTGCCACTCGACTAGATCGATGCCAGTGATCAATTCGCTGACTGGGTGTTCAACTTGAAGACGCGTGTTCATCTCGAGGAAGAAGAATTCTTCGTCTTGATATATAAATTCGACGGTGCCGGCGTTGAAATAGCCAACTGCTTTTGCGGCTTTAACAGCGGCAGCACCCATCGCATCTTCGACGCCATCTGGAAGAGCCGGTGCTGGCGCTTCTTCAATCAACTTTTGGTGACGTCGTTGTGCCGAGCAATCTCGAGATGAGACCCACACGACATTGCCGTGAGTGTCGCCAACGAGTTGAATCTCGATGTGTCGTGGCCACGAGAGGTATTTCTCGACGTAAATTTCATCACGTCCGAAGAATGCTTTCGACTCGCGCTGCGCAGACTCCATTGCTTCTTGCACACTCTTTTCGTCGTGCACGACTTTCATGCCACGACCACCACCGCCGTAAGCGGCTTTGATCGCAACCGGAAAACCGTGAGTCTTTGCGAATTGAGAAATTTCGTCAGCGCTCTTCAAAAATTCGGTTGTGCCAGGCACGATCGGTGCGCCACCGCGAAGTGCCGCTTTGCGCGATGAAACTTTGTCACCCATTTCTACGATCGCTGCGGGTGGTGGGCCGATGAACGTAACACCCATGTCGGTAATTGTCTTGGCAAAGTCTGCGTTCTCGCTGAAGAATCCATAGCCCGGATGAACAGCATCTGCGCCGCTGAGTTTTATTGCCTCGATGATTGCGCTGGTCTTCAAATAACTTTCGGCTGCGGTCTGACCGCCCAGTGCGTATGCCTCGTCGGCAAGTCGCACATGCAGAGCATTGCGATCAAGTTCGCTATACACGGCAACAGTGGCGATGCCCATTTCGCGCGCGGTTCGAATGACCCGCACAGCAATTTCGCCACGGTTAGCGATCAGGATTTTCTTAAGCACGGGGTACTATTCTCGCCGATGGCAAGCACCGATAACAACTGGCAAAAATCGAACGTGGCCAATATGCCCAATAGCTGGGTCGTGCAACGGGTCGCCGAAACAGGAAGCACAAACACTGACTTGTTTGGCGGCGCCCAGAATGGCGCCCAACATCACACTGCGCTGATGGCTGATAATCAGACAGCCGGCCGTGGTCGTCTCGATCGAACTTGGGAGGCTCAGTCCGGAGCAAATTTGTTGGTGTCGTTGTTATTTCGAGAGCCTCACAGCGAGATTTCTTTGTGTCAAAGAACTGTCGCCGTGTCGGCAGTGCGGGCTTGCCGAAAATTTCTTGCTAATTACCAGACAGTTAGTAGCCCGATCAAATTGAAGTGGCCAAATGATTTGTTGCTTCACGAAAAAAAGTTTGGCGGCATGTTGAGTGTTGCCGACGTCGATCAAACTTTTATTGTCGTCGGCATCGGAATCAATGTTTCGTGGGCACCTGAATATGCAGCAAAACTAAAAGATCTCAAACTCCGACAATCAGTAGAGCCAGTTGAGTTACTGCACGCCCTGCTTGAGCAGATAAATGTTGTTGAAAAACTTTCTAGGCAGCAGTTGTATGACGAGTATGTCGAATCACTGTTGACACTCGGCAAAGTGGTGAGAGTCGAGTTGACAAATGGAAATGTTATTTCTGGGCGTGCAACATCACTTGATGCAGATGGTCGGCTCGTAATTGAGACAGGAGATGAGATACTTCTGATTGATACAGGCGATGTAGTGCACCTTCGTGATGCAAATCACGAGTAACTTTGAACTGCATGGCGCAAAAAATTAAAGGCCCAAAAACAAAAGCGCTTAATAGGTCTGCTTTAGTTGCTGCACTTGTCGTCTTTGTTTCTCTTAGCGCAGCAGGTGCCCGTCAGATTGTGTCGGCAACAAACCAACAGCTTGACACAGTTCAACGTGATCTTGAAGCGACATCGGCGCTTTCTGCACCGAGTGCTGGTTTTGAAAATTATCTTTTAGTTGGTTCTGACTCTCGAGACGGCGCTGACCCAAGCGACCCAGACTTTGCGACGATGGGTAATGAAGGAGATGTCTCTGGTCGGCGCAGTGACACGCTGATGGTTTTCCACTACGACTACGCGACTGGCGCGGGAGCACTGCTGTCGTTTCCGCGCGACCTTTGGGTGCGTATTGGCGACGGTGAAAACTCGGCGCGCATCAATACTGCATTTCAAAAAGGCACCGATGTGTTGGTGCGCACGATGCAAAGCAATTTCAATATCCCAATTCATCATTATTTAGAGATCAACTTTCAAGGATTCAAAGGCTTGGTGGATGCGATCGGTGGCGTGCAGATATGTGTTCAATTTCCGTCACGTGACAAGAACACGGGGTTATATATGACCCCAGGTTGCAACACGCTTGACGGTGTCGAGGCATTGGCCTTTGCGCGGAGCAGATATTTCGAAACAAAAATCGACAACGAATGGAAGATTGACGGCACGTCAGATATTGGTCGAGGCAAACGTCAGCGAAAATTCATTGCTGCGATGTTGAATTCTGGCTTGACCAGGGTGTTGTCAAACCCTTTCACGGTTGCAAGCGCTTTTGAGGGTGTAACTGGTGCGATAATCACCGACAGCAATCTCGACCTCGCTGAATTTGCCAAAAAGATGCGACCCGCAGCCAAAGGCGACATCAGTCGGTTTTCGCTAGACGTCTACAGCGACACCGTTGCGGGAAATTCAATTCTCAAGTTGGGTGACGGCTCGGCAGCAGTTTTGGCATTTTTTGGTGGACTCGGCCCCGCACCCGAGCCCGAAGTGGGCGACTGAATCTTCGCGATTAACTCGTGCGTACTTGCACGAGTTTGGCGCCAAACTCTTGGGCTAAAACTGGTTGGCCGACAAAGTTGCCTTGAACGAAGTCGCATCCGAGTAGCCGAAGTCGCTGCGCCTGATCTTGAGTTGTAACCCATTCGGCGACAACTGACATGTTCAGTGAGTGTGCGAGTTGAATCACCGAACGAACAATCGGATCGTCTCCACCATGGTTGCCAATGTCTCTAATGAATGTGCCGTCGAGTTTCAGATAGTCGGCGACGAAGTTTCGCAGATTCACCAAAGAGGAAAAACCTGTACCAAAATCATCAATAGACATTTTGACGCCATGTCGCTTCAGCGCGTTTAGCGTGCGCACAACACCGCCTTTGTCGTCAAGCAAGGTCGTTTCGGTGACTTCAAGGTCGATCTGATGAGGCTCGAGTTTCGCATCGTGCAGAGCCGCCATGGTGCGTTCGACAAATGTTGCATCACCTAGTTGTCGCGCAGAGACATTTATGTGCATTACGAATGAGCCGTCAATTGCGCCGGAATCGAGCCAAGTGCGCATGTCGTTGCAGGCTTGCCGTGTCACCCAGTCGCCGATTGGTCCGATCAAACCTGATTCTTCGGCGAGGCTTAAAAAAATTGGCGGCGTTAGAACTCCGCGATCGGGGTGTTGCCAGCGCAACAATGCTTCAGCACCTGCTGTGCGACCAGTGTGTGTCGAAACAATCGGTTGATAGACCAGAAACAACTGATCAGTTGCGAGCGCACGCTCAAGTTGTGAACTAAGAGCACTTTTTTCTCGCGCGTTAGCGCTCATCTCTTCGCTGTACATTTCGCAACGCCCGCGACCACGTTGTTTTGCGCGGTACATCGCACTGTCGGCGTGATGCAAAAGTGTCACTGCTGCATCGGCGCTAGACATTTCGCTTAACAATGCCGAATTCGCCATGGCGATACCGATGCTGGCACTTGTTTCAATTTCGAATCCTTGCAAAATTTGTTGGCCGGTGACGGCGGCTCGCATGCGGTTGGCGACGTCCATTGCTATTTGCTCGTCGCCAAGACCATCGCAGAGAATGACGAACTCGTCACCACCGATTCGGGCAACAACATCTGATGGGCGAGTGGCGCTAACAAGTCGCTTGGCCATGTTGACAATTAATTGATCGCCAACCCCGTGCCCGATGGTGTCGTTGACGTCTTTGAGTTTGTCAAGGTCAACGAATAAAACTGTGACGCCACGTTTGAGAGTGCGTGACCGGTCGAGGGCCTCAGAGAGTTTGCGAAGAAACAAGACCCGATTCGGCAGGTTCGTCAAAGCATCATGGGTGGCTTGTCGCTGAAGCTCTTCTTGGGTTTGCTTTGCTTCAGTTATGTCTCGGGCGATCGCCGAATAGTGTTCGATCGTGCCGTTGGCATCACGTACGATTTGCAGCACAATATCGAGCGTGCGCATGATTGAGTCAACACCTCGAAAGCCAACTTCGCCTTGCCAGCGATTTGAAGTCGTGCTTGAAATCAATTCACGCGGAATCTGATCACGAATCGCTTGAATAAAGGTTTGCACCGCAGCATCGTTGAGACCCGGTGTTTCACTTTTGCCGACAAGTTGCTGGGCGTAGTCATTGGCGAACATCAACGCACCAGCACGATCAAAAACAAGAATTGCATCATGCGATACATCGAGTAGCCCAATTAGTTGCTCGCTGAGAACTCTTCGACTAACTGCTTGTGTTACATCATGTGCAGTGCCGATATAACTGGTGACTCGACCCGCGTTGTCTTTTTTCGCCTGAAGCGAAACTAAAATCCATGTAACTTCGCCGGTCGGTTGCCATAATCGAAATTCAAAATTGAAGTTCGACGAGGTTTGTTTGGCGAGTTGCCAAGCACGCTCGGCAGCAGTGCGTTCGGCGGGCTGGGCGTTCACCCACGGTGCGCTACCGACCACAAGCGGTGCGCCTGCGAGCGCTAGTGCCCGAAACGAATCATTTGCTGCAACCAGTCGCGCGTCTAAATCGGTCTCAAATAAAGAAATCGGTAGGGAAGCAACGTTTTGGTCTATGCCTAAATCTTGGCAGACGGCAAGCGTCGTTTATGGGTTTTGAACGAAGAATCGGGTCTCGGCAGAGTCGAAGGCCGCCGCCTGAATTGCGTTTAGCAAAAGTTTTGAACTCTCGAGCGATTGCGGTTCGGGTACGAACTCAATCATCTGGTCAACGGCGTAAACCACCAAGACGAATTCGTGAATCTCACTGTCGGTAATGCACGGGCCGTTGTATCCATCCACGATTTTGTCGCCATTGAACGCCGCACCAACTATTGCGCCGGCCGGCAAGCCACCTTCTTGAATGATTGTTGACTCTGGAATTAAATTAGCCACCACCCAGAGTGGTTGATCTGGTCTGGTGGTTTCGCTGAGCGAAATCGCAAGGCTCTGCGCCCCTGCCGGCACGTTTGAAATTGTCAACGCTGGCGAGACATTTGAACCCAAGCACGTATGTCGCGGATCAAGTGAGCCGCTGTCGACCCAAGTGCCGCTGACAGAAAATAAATTCGTTGCCACAGCACTGGCATCTGAGTCGGTCGGAGCGACGGTGGTGACGATCGCAATCGACTCGCCCTGACCCGGGCCAGACTCGCGCAAAACGCGACCGTCGCGTGAACATGCGGATACCAAGCCGAGCCCCGCGATTAATGCGACAAAAAAGTATTTATCTCTTGCGTTGCGTGTGCGAAGCATCGGATAAAGACTACGACATCAGTATCAACATCAGTACCAACATCAATATCTCAGCGAAGCCTCACTAGCCTTCTCCGAGTGAGAAAAGCCAATCGTTCAGCGATTCAACACACACCGGTCGACAAATTTGGTAACCCACTTTGTGCTTTGACTGTGCATGCTCACCCAGACGACGAAGCATCGAAGGGCGCACCGACTTTTGCGCGTTATGCCGAGTTTGGTGTGCGAACAGTTTTGGTTTGTTGTACTGGCGGCGAAGAGGGCGATGTCAATAACCCGGCGCTCAAAGAACCAGGCATGCCGTTTCATGGTCTTGATGAAGTAGCGCAAAAGAAATTGTTAACCGAAATGCGGCCAAAAGAATTAGAAAAGAGTGTTGAAGTAATCGGCTTTAGCAAGTTGCATATGTTGGGCTACCGCGACTCGGGTATGGCTGAAAGCGAAGCGAACTCGAACCCAGAGTGTTTTCATATGGCCGATATTGATGAAGCGACAGAACGGCTTGTAAAAATAATTCGCGCCGAAAAACCGCAGGTGATTGTTACTTATAGTGACGACCAACGGGGATATTTGCACCCCGATCACTTGAAAGTTCACGACGTGAGTGTGTTGGCTTTTGCTCGAGCGGGCGATTCGAATTGGTATAAAAATGCTGGGCCGGCATGGCAACCGCTGAAGATGTATTACTCGGTTTGGTCGCGCACTCGGTTTATGGCTGTACACGAGGCGATGTTGCGGTTACGTGGCTCTTCGCCATTCGATGAAAAGTGGTTTGATCGACCTAATCATGACCATCGCATCACGACAAAAATGAATGTCGGCGATTATTACTGGGCACGTTCTGGTTCGCTAAAGGCACATGCCACTCAAGTTGACGACAATGAACCTTTCTGGTTTGGTCTTAGCGATGAAGAGTTGGCTGCTGTATACCCGTATGAAGACTGGATTTTGGCCGCGCATTACATCGATGGGTATTCGCCCAATACGGCAGATCTAGAAACTGATCTTTTTGAGGGTGTGCGCGCCGAATAGAAATTATCGCGAGCGCATCAGCGTGCGAAGTTCGCGAAAACCGATCAATGTTGCACCACTAGATGCGATTGCGTCACGAAGTTCTTCATCGTTAACGACAAAGTTGTAGTCGTCAATCCAACTTTGGGCTACTTCGCCGAGCGCACGAATCTCTGGCGTGTCGATACATGGCTGAACATGCATTTCAGTAACACCTGGTTGCAGATTTTGTAGACCTTTCATTACTCTTTCTCGACTGCCAGCACGCCAGTCATGGTCGAAGAAATCAGGAAAGACCACGCCCTCTTGCATCGCGAGTTTACGAAACGGAAAACCAGCTTGTTCTTCAGAAATCAAACTCGGCAGGCGTATCGGCAATCGAAACTCGACTGCTAACTCGAGATAGATGTCAAAAAACTCAGGTCGCAATGTAATTGCCGTCAAGTGTGGCGCCAAATGTGTTGGGTCGAGACCCCAGGCGATGGAGCGTTCGATTTGTGCGCGACATTCGCGCAGCACTTCTTGCGGATCGGCGTGCTCCCAGAGGTCGTCGATCGTGCGCGGAAAGCCACCTTCACCCGATGACAGCGATGCCGAGTTGGTGATCGAACCCCAGCGGTAATTGGCATGCTCGGCGTTTAGTGTCAGGTGCACGCCGATGTCTTCGCCGTTGTAACGATTGATCGCATCGCGCGACCACGGTGCGGGCACCATGAGAGAGGCACATGTGGCGACACCTTTATTGATGGCCTCATAGACACCGACATTTGCCGCATGAAACGCACCCAAATCATCGCAACTAAGAATTACAAGTCGCGCGTGGGGTGAGTGACCCAGTTGTTCGACAAGTGAACTCTGCGCGTTGACCACAACAACACGCTATCTTTCGCAATACTGCCATAAACCCACACGTCGGTCTTTGGCGTTCGACTCGTGGGTCGCGAATTGCAATGCGAATGCTGTGTTTGGTTCGATGCTCAAAGTTCTGGCAAATCCACGATCAATTAGTAATTGATTAAACAGGGTGCCGTCGGCGAGAAAAAGATAGACAAGAAGTCGTTGAAAGCGATCGCGCGGTTCGACATCGCGCAAAAGTTTTACGGTCGATCCTTTTACGAGTGTTGCTTTGGTGAACGCTGAGGCTTCAGGGCCAAAACACTCGATTGGTTTGCTCGGATGAACAGTCTCTGGTGTATCGACACCAAGCAGGCGAACTATTTCAGTTTGATTTTGCACCTCAAGAACAATCGTGTCGCCATCGATAACACTCACGATCGTGGCGAGGTCTGAGCGCAAGCTGTTTGCACTAGTGCAAGAACTGAGTACAGCTAAGAGCGAAATTAGTGCGATAGGCACATAGCAAGTAGGCGATTGACAAATTCTGAGTGCTTGCACGAAACAATGTGTGGCTTTGATTTGCGTTATGGTAAATCAATATGCAAAACAAGAAGCGTTCTGATTTTGGCTTGGGTCGTGTAGGTATTTGGACGTTTGACTTAGATCTGCAACCGATGTCGCGCGCGCAAGAAGCAGTTGTTGAGCTTGAAGAGCTGGGTTTTCGATGTGTCTGGGTGCCAGAAGCGGTGGGCCGCGAACCGTTTGCTTCGTGCGCGATGTTACTTTCGGCAACCAAACATTTGACGATGGCGACTGGCATTGCGTCGATGCATGCTCGCAGCGCAACAACAATGGCCGCCGGTTGGAAGACACTTACCGAAAAATTTGGAGACAGATTTTTGTTGGGCATCGGTGCAAGTCACCAGCATTTGGCCGAAAGGGTGCATCAAAGCACATACGACAAGCCATATTCGGCAATGGTCGAGTATCTCGATGCGATGGATAACGCTGTGTATTTTGCCGCGGCACCCGCAACTGCGCCGCGTCGTGTGCTGGCGGCACTTGGTCCGAAAATGTTGAAACTCTCGGCGCAGCGTGGCCTTGGAGCGCATCCATATTTTGTGCCGGTTGAACATACGGTTGGCGCGCGAGAAATTTTGGGAGACGATGCATTACTCGCGCCCGAAATTGCCGTCGTTTTTGATACGAATGCAGAAAGTGCGCGAGCGACTGCGCGCAAACACATGTTGACCTACAACCGTTTACCTAATTATGCGAACAACTTGTTGCGATTGGGATACAGCCAAAACGACATCGCTGGGTCAGACAAAATGCCAAGCGACAAAATGGTCGATGCGATAGTTGCTTGGGGCACGCTTGAAACAATTGTCAAGCGAATTGGGGCTCACGTCAATGCCGGTGCGAACCATGTTTCGGTGCAGATATTGCCGAACAAAGATGGCGAATTGCCAGCTGCTCAATGGCGCGAGTTAGCAACCGCTCTAAATAGTTTTAATTAGCGGAAATCGTTCGTCAGTTAACAAATCGCCGGGCTTTAGTTCTTTAGGTTCGAGTGGCGGTGAAGTCTTCCATGGTCGTGTCGACCAAACAGCGTCGCTGTCGACATAGCGAAAACTCACCACACGACGACGATCTGGATAATTAGTAGTTGAAGGTGCGCTGTGTAGCGTTCGAAAATGAAATGCGACGAGATCACCAGGCATTGCCGCAAAACTTTCGATGTTGTCGGCAACATCAAGCTGCTTCGAATCGGGAAGCGGCTCGTACTCGTTGGCACTTGCAACATACGGCGATTGATCCACAAATTTTCGTGGAATGAATTTTTTGCCCCATTTATGACTGCCAGCAATTGCTCTCAGTGCAATTTTTTCTGGAATTGGGTCAAGCGGCACCCAAAGACTGACATTGTTGATTGAGTCGATTCCGTAATAAGGCTCATCGTTATGCCAAGGTGTCACCTGATTGTTGCCAGATTCTTTGACCAAAACGTGCTCATGAAAAAATCTTCCTGATGTTTTTTGCATCAGCGCAAGAGCGATCTGCGGTAAAACTCCGGAAAGAGCACACGTCTTGTAGGCGTCGAAGCGTGACCAGTTGACATAATCGTCAAAGAATCGGCCTTGTTGTGAGTTGGCTGCATATTCGTTTGCCCACGGCCCGGGTGATTGCATGTTTTGAGCAAGGGCGTCAGAAAGTTCGGCAATCACGTTTTGTGTGAGCACATTTCGCAACACGACGACGCCATCGCGCTGATATTTAGTGATGTCGGTCGCAGAAACTAATGCGCTTGTTGTTGAACCGTTCACTATTGCTTTAGACACCGAGTGTTCGTAATTGAAGTTTGCGCATGCCAGCCAACCATCGCTCGTGTTCGCTGGCTTTTTTGTTGACGAACTGGGCAACTTCTGGGTGGGGCAAAATCATAAAAGTTTCTTGGCGCAAGGTCTCAACAACAATTTCGGCGACTTGCTCTGGTTCAAGCACTGCGCCAGATGCACGCACAACATTGCCGTTGTCGGCGGCCGTTGCTTCGTCTGAGCGCCGCAACATGTTGGTGTTGACTCCTTGTGGGCATAGGCAACTCACTTTGATTCCGCGATTGCCGTAAGTGATTGAGAGCCATTCAGCAAATGCCAATGCTGCGTGTTTAGTTAGCGAATATGGTGCCGAACCGATTGCTGTTAGCAAGCCGGCCGCTGATGCGGTGCTGACGAAATAGCCGCGGCCAGCCGCAAGCCAGTCGTCAATCAAATATTTGACCGCCCAGCGGTGTGCGTGCACGTTGATATCAAAAGATGTGTTCCAAGTTTCTTCGCTGGTCGTTAAGTCGGTGCCCATCGCCACGCCGGCATTGGCATAGAACAAGTCGATGAATCCGAGAAATTGCTTTGACTTTGCAACAAGTTCTGCGTTAGCAGCTTCTGTGGATAAATCACACGCCACAGCGAATGCCGAATTGGGGCGTTTGGCGTTGAGTTTTTCGACAACAGTGTTTAGAAGTTTCGCGTCGCGGTCGGCGAGCACGACTCGCGCACCTTGCTTGTGAAACTCTTCGGCTACTGCTTTACCGATGCCGTTTGCGGCACCTGTCACAACGGTGTTTTTATCTTGAAGTTCCACATTGTGATGTTACGCACAAGCACGGGTGATACGCCATTTGAGAAATTAGTCTGACGACCGTGACACATGCTTCAGGCATGATTCATGTAAATGACGAGGTCTGGTGCGCGGGTCGCACTAGCCTTCGCTTCATTGAACTAATCAGATTCAAGGCAACGAAAGGCGCAAACAAATGACAGATTCACGTGAGACAGCAGTCATTGGCGAAGCACTCAGCGTGATCGACAAGGCGCTTCGCGAAATGTTGCAGCGTGAGCTTGTGTCAACTGGCGAAGTCGCCGACTTGCTTTTAGATGTTCGGTCGCTACTCACCGCGAGCGCGACAACCTCAACCCCCGACGCCTAAATTTTCAGTTCGCAGAGCGAACTTAAAAAAGTGAAATTGCGAGGTGGGCGAGAAGGCCCATTGCGGTGCCGATAAGAGCGCCAGCGAAAATATCTGTGGCGTGGTGAATGCGCACAGCAACTCGGCTCGTGGCGACGATGACTGCGAAAACAAACCATGCTGTGATTGCGGGCCATGAAGACCATCTTGTGAGAACGACTGCAGCAAAGAAGGCAGAACTCGCGTGCCCGCTAGGAAAACTCGAAGTGCGAGGCTTGCGAATCTTGAATCGTGAATCGCCTTTGACAGTTGGCCGTTCGCGCTTAAAAAAAGGCTTGATGCCCTGATTCAAAAGAAGACTCTCGACACCCATCAGAGCCGAAAGAATTAATGCTTGTTTAACGCGTGAAGTGTCGGCAACCGCGCGAACAATGCCAACGATGTGCCATAAGATGCCGAAGTCGCCGAGTGCAGTCGCCGTTGTAAACAACCAAATTGTTGGTTTGAAGTTTCGTGTGGGTTCAAGAAGGCGATCGAACCAGGCATCGAACGTAGCGAGTCGCGAAGATCGAGAATCAGACACGACTGTTAAACCTAATCGCGTTCAAAAGTTGGGTAGATGTTTGGTGCTTCAATCTTTGCCATTGAGTCGTCGCCACCAAACTCGGGGCACCATTGTTTATATGCGCAAAAGTTGCAAAGCCCCGACTTTTTCGTGGCGAACACGCCAGATTGACACGACGCATCGATCTGATCGAAAGTTTCAATCGCGGCCGCCTCGCATGCTGCATTCGACTCTGGTGTGACTTCAACTTCAATTGGTGTGCTCGACTTGAGATACATCAGGCGAAGGCGTTTCGGCAGTTCGCCACGCTCACGTAAACACAGCGAGGCGTAGATGTGCATGTTGTCCATTTTGTTGGCACCAAAACGTGAGTCTGGAACTTTGCCCGTCTTGTAGTCGCTGACGACTAATTCGTTTTTTTCGTTGTACTCGAGTCGATCGATGATGCCGCCAAGTTTGAATTTGCCAAAGTCAGAATCGAGACGCAACTCAAGGCCAATAATTTTTGCGTTGCGGGGGTTCTCCATGCGGTAGTAACCATTGACAAGGTCGCGCGAGTCTTTGAAAAATGCTTCACTCGCATCTGGGCTAAGGCCAAGCGCTTTGAATCGAGCACTTGGTTCGTATTCGGCACGCGTTTCTTCGAATGCTCTACGCGCCGCCTCGACGGTGCGATGTTCTGGTTCGTTGCCAAGCAAAAGTTCGAGCACACGGTGAACAAAGTTGCCCTTGACTAAATGTATTTGCGGTGGTTGCGGAAGTTTTTCGATCGAGGCAAATCGAAACTGCAACGGACAAGTTCTGAAGTTGCTGATACGCGAAGGCGACAGCGTCACTGGTGTTTGATAGACGGCAGAAGTCACGGCATTGACAATCTAGGCACTAGGTGTTCGGCGAAGTGAGACCATCGACTTCACGAATGAGTTCAGCGAGTCGCTCAGGCTGTTGCATGGGTCCAAAATGGCCGAGGTCTTGCCATTCAACAAAATGCGAGTTAGCGATTTGCTCAGCGATGTTCGCAGCGAACCCCGAAGGCTGACCCGGATGTTGGGCCCCGCTGACTATCCAGGTTGGTACTTGCAAGTCTCTGAGTTGATCCCAGGTCTCGTGGATCGCACCCATCTCAAAATTTCGAGCCTCGTGTTCGGGCGCGCACTTGAGTTCGATGTGATCTGATACATCTCTGAAGCCATAGTCAACAAACGCATGCAATGCCCGCGGATCAAACGCATTCATTGGTGGCTTCGATGCGTAGTTGGCGAATGCGTCGGCGCGAGTTGCAAAAGCGTTTCGTCGACGTCGAGCACCTTCGACGAGCGGACTAGGAGCTTTATTCTTTGAAGCAATTTCGCGAATTGCACTTGGAAAGATGATCGGCTCATAGAGAATCAGTGCCCGAAAGAGTTTTGGCTCGACAAGTGCCGCCATTACAAGAGCAGCACCACCCATTGAGTGGCCAACCGCAATAGTTGGTTCAGAGATGCTCTTGGCCATCGCCAACGCATCGTCGCCGTAACCTTGCCAAGCCACCGGCCAGTCTGAACTGACTGCCGAGTCGCCATGGCCGCGCAAGTCGAAAGATATGCAGCCGTAATCAGCGACCAGTGTCGCAATCACGGGATCAAAACATCGCCCGTGAAATCCGTTGGCGTGTGAAAAAAGGACGCTCGTTGCGAGTGCGCTTGAATCGGCGACGTATTTATATGCGCTTAGTAGCACATTGTTAGATGAACTCACCGAAAACTTGAGAATTTGCACGCTATTGCATTGTGGCAGGTCGGAGCACTACCTTAGGCAAATGGCATCACGCAAGAAATCAAAAGGTAAGAAAGCAACCAAAAAAAGCGCGAAGAAGAGCGCAAAAAAAGCTGGCAAAAAGAAGTCTGGCAAGAAAAAAACCGCTAAGAAAAGCGCAAAGAAGTCTGGCAAGAAAAAAACTGCCAAGAAAAAAGTCGCGAAAAAAGTCGCGAAGAAAGTCGCAAAGAAATCTGCGAAGAAGAAAGCCGCGAAAAAGTCGGCACCAGGCTTGAAAGTTGGCGACGTCGCCAGCATCGTGCGCGATAATGCACGCAAACAGCCGAACGCAGTTTCGCTTGTTTTAGGTGACCGCACACTCACTTGGTCGCAACTTTTGTCGCGCTCATCGCAAGTGGCACAGGGTTTGCGTCGTGCTGGGGTTAAGCCGCAAGATCGCGTGGCGTTTTTAGATAAAAACGGCATCGAGCACTTCGAAGTGTTCTATGGTTGCGCGTTGCTTAACGCCGTGAGCGTGGACGTCAACTGGCGCCTTGCCGCACCAGAAGTTGCCTACATCGTCAATGACTCTGAGGCAGAAGTCTTAATCGTCGGCCAAGAGTTCGTCGCAATCTTGGACGCAATCGTCAACGACCTCGCAAATGTGAAGACGATCATCGTCATCGGTGGCCACCCAAGTCATAACGATTACGAGCGTTGGGTTAGTGCGCAGTCGGCAGTTGATCCAAAAGTGCCAACCAAGCCAAGCGATATTGCCTTTCAGCTTTACTCAAGCGGCACGACTGGTCGACCAAAAGGTGTGATGCTGACCAACGACAACTTCTTTGCGTTGTTGCCGGCGGCCCGTGATGTTTGGGGAATGTCAGAAAAGACTGTCAACCTTGTTGCGATGCCGCTGTTTCACATCGGTGGCGGAGGTTGGGCGACAGCGGGACAATATGCAGGCGCAAGGTCGATCATCATGCGCGACGTTGATCCTTCAGCGATGCTGACACTTATTGAAAAACATCGAATCACTCACGCGTTCGCAGTGCCGGCTCTATTGCAGTTTGCACTTGTGATGCCAAATATTGGTACAACTGATTTCTCAAGTCTCGAGTTGATCGCATACGGAGCATCGCCAATTTCTGAGGCGGTACTCGAAGGTTCGATCAAGGCGTTCAAGTGTCCGTTCATGCAGGTTTATGGTTTGACCGAGACGACTGGCGTAGTCACTGTGCTTGGGCCTGAAGACCACGACTTGAGTTCAGCAAATAAAGGTCGCTTGCGTTCGTGCGGTAAACCGTTCACTGGCATTGAACTGCGAATCGTTGACTCAGACACAGGTAAAGACATGCCGAATGGTGAAGTTGGCGAAATTTGGATTCGTTCACGCCAAATTATGAAGGGCTACTGGAAGATGCCTGAAGAAACGGCTAAGTCGATCGTCAAAGGTGGATGGTTCAGATCGGGTGACGCTGGCTACTTCGACAAAGACGGCTACGTCTATATCTTCGACCGAGTCAAAGACATGATTGTGTCTGGTGGCGAAAATGTTTATCCAGCAGAAGTTGAGAATGCTCTGATGGCTCATCCAGCAATTGCAGACGTAGCCGTAATTGGTGTGCCTGATGAGAAGTGGGGCGAGGTGCCGATGGCACTCGTTGTGCGCAAGCCAGACACGCAAGTTACCGAACAAGAGATTATTTCTTTTGCTCGAGAGCGTCTTGCTGGCTTCAAAACTCCGAAATCAGTTGGCTGGGTCGATGCCTTGCCGCGTAACCCGAGCGGCAAGATTCTCAAAAAAGTATTGCGTGAGCCATACTGGGTGGGTCACACTCGCCGCGTTAACTAGATTTCGCTATAGCGAAAAACAGAAAGTAGTTATATGAAATTATCGATGATGATCAACTACATTTCTGATTTTCAAACATCAGCTAAACGGGTAGTTGAACTTGAAAAAGTTGGCCTTGACATGGTTTGGGTCGCCGAGGCCTATAGCTATGACGCAATTTCGCAAATCGGTTATCTGGCTGCAGTAACTGAGCGTGTGCAAATTGGCACCGGAATCATCAACGTGTTTTCGCGAACTGCTGCGCTGACTGCAATGACGGCGGCAGGTTGTGACTATGTCAGCAATGGCCGATTTGTTTTGGGTCTTGGCGCTTCTGGTCCACAAGTGATTGAGGGCTTTCACGGTGTGCCGTACGAGAAGCCGATGCAACGCACGAAAGAATATATAGAAGTGTGTCGTGAAGTGTGGCGTCGAGAACAGCCGCTTAATTACAACGGCAAGACGGTGCAAGTGCCTTTGCCAGCAGGTCAGGGCACAGGCCTGGGCAAGGCGTTAAAGCTAATCAATCATCCGGTGCGACGCGAGATACCTATCTGGTGGGCATCGCTTAAAGACAAGAGCGTTGAAGCAACCGCAGAAATCGCCGATGGTTGGATGCCGGTTTTCTTTTTGCCAGAGAAATTTGAAAATGTTTGGGGTAAGTCGCTGAAAGCAGGTTTAGCCAAGCGCAGTGCAAATTTGAAGCAACTTGATGTGTCAGCAGGTGGAATGTTGCATATTGATGAATCGCTGACACCGACAAAGCAGCATGAGGTTTTAGATTTCGCTCGACCTAGTTATGCGTTGTATGTCGGTGGCATGGGCGCACGAGGCAAAAACTTTTACAATGACATGTGTCGCGACTACGGCTACGAAAAAGAGGCAGTTGAGATTCAAGATCTGTATCTTGACGGCAAAAAGAAAGAAGCCGCTGCAGCCATACCTGCTGAATGGTTAGAGCTCTCGAACCTTGTTGGGCCGCGAAGTTATATCAAAGAGCGAATCGGCGCGTTCAAAGAAGCAGGTGTGACTGTGCTTCAAGTGAACCCAGTTGGCCCTGACCCTGTGCGCGAAATTGAAACGCTTCGTTCTATTTTAGACGAAGCGTAAATTTCGTCGAACTAGCTAGTCGCTGCGTTCAGTTTTAGGTTGGCGCGAACATTTCGCGTTGCCAGCAAATAGATAACTGACGAGCAAATTGCAATCACTGCAAACACTGCGATCGTGCCGCGAGCACCGATGTATTCAGAGACGACACCGGCGAGCAAACTGCTGAGCCCGAGTGAGAGCGTGATTAATGCGAAGTCGCCGGCTAAAACACGTCCGCGCATTTCGTCGGGGCAACGTACTTGTAATCCATAAGTTGAAAGCGTCCATTGTGCACCGCCGCCTAAGTGGGCGAGCCCAATGAAAATTGCTGCAACAATTAAAATGGGCGAAGCAGCAGCAGCGAGATAACCGCCTGCAAACCCAAGACCTGCAACGCCGCAGACCAAAATCACGCGAGACAAATCGTTTTTGACAAAGCGTGCGGCAACCAGTGGCCCGAGAGCACTGCCAACACCGCGCAAGCCAAGCATCAAGCCACGACCTGCATCACCGCTATTAAATGAATCTGCTGCAAAAACTGCAAGTTGGCTGACGACGCCGGCACCAACGGCAAAAGTCATCTTCGACATAAGCAAAGCCATGATCGCTGGGTCTGATTTTGCGAGATGCAACGCTTCGCCCATGTCGCGAATCGGGTGAATGCGTCGGGTTTGAATTTTTGTGCGAGCTTCTTGCATCGGGCGGGTGACTAGTGCGATTAAAAGTGCCGCGACAACGAACGTGGCAATATCGGCGATGAATGCTGCATTGCGACCAAATGCTTGGGAGAACAAACCACCGATGCCAGCGCCAGCTGCCAACATTACGCCCCAGCTACTGCCAAAAATTGCGTTCGCTTGTCTTAGCTCGTCGGGGTTCTTGGCCAAATTTGGTATCGCGGCCTCGAGCGCGGGGCGAACAAATGCGGCGAGCGCGGCGATTGAACCTTGGGCGACGAATGCAATCCAAATTCGTGAGTCACCGATCAACAAGAAACTTGCGGCGGCGATTGCTTGCAAAATTGAAACGATGATCAAAACTTTGCGACGGTCGTAGCGGTCGGCAACCGGCCCGCCGATTGGCGAAGCTAAAAACGACGGCAATGAAAATGCGACGAGTAGCAGCGAGACAAGAAATTTTGAGCCGGTGAGATCTTGAACCAAACCAGCAAGTGCAACGAAGGTGAACCAGTCACCCATAAACGAAAGATTTTGGGCGATAAATAGCAGACGCAACTCACGATTGGTCTTTAAAACTTTGAACATTTGATTTTAATTTTATTTGCCGAGAGATTTCAAGATTTGTTCTGCTTGATCGACGATCTGTGTCACAATTTTTCCGGCTGGTATTACCGCATTGATTGAGCCTGTGCCTTGACCGGCAGGATAGAACTCACGTGAAGTGTCGACTTGCGTGCCAGACGGATAACCGAGGTGGTTCACGTTTGCTTGAGTCGAAGCGATTGCCTGCAGCGGAAATGTTTGTATCTCTTGTGGATGTTGTTCGTAGTGGTTGGTCCATTCGTTGCGCACAACCCGACATGGTTTGCCCGTATATGAGCGACTGATGACTGTGTCGTCTTCGCGGCTAGCAACGAGCGCTTCTTTGTATCCGTTAACTGCTCGTGCTTCGGGTGTGGCGATGAACCGTGTGCCGACCCAAATCGCATCAGCACCGAGGGCGAGCGATGCAGCAAGACCGCGACCATCGAACAGCCCACCAGCAGCGACAACTGGCACTTGTCCCGAGACAGCATCGACTACTTGAGGCACTAGCGCCATTGTTGCAACAAGACCCGTGTGGCCACCGGCTTCGGTGCCTTGAGCAACAACGAAGTCGCAACCACTGGCAACTGCGGCGACGGCGTGTCGAACTTTGCCACACATCGAACCGACCAAAATATTGTGACTGTGCAATAAATCAATTGCATCGCGAGGTACGCCGAGACCCGCAACAAAAATTCGCGCACCACCATCAATCACATCGCGAATGCCTTGCTCGAAATGTTGTGGCAGAGCAGTTAAGAGGTCGACGCCAAATGGTTTGCTCGTAAGTTTCTTGAGGTCGCTGATTTCGCGTGCGAGTTCGCCTTCGCGCATCGTTGAGGCGCCGAAAGTGCCGATGCCTCCGGCTTGGCTTACTGCAGCCACGAGTTCGTGATACGAAACACCACCCATGCCCGCCAACATCACGGGGTGCTCGATTTCGAAAAGTTCGGTGATACGAGTGCGCACGATTAACTAACTTAGTTCGTCCTGGGCAATTGACTTGCTTTGAACGCACCGTCACGCTTTAGGAATTTGCGGTGCCAACGCCATGGTGTCAGCGCTGCCGCCCGTGGTTCGTCTTCAAACATCCACCGAACAAAGTTGCGCCGCGTCCAATCGGATGCGCCGGCGAGACGCAGAACGCCGCGTGTAAGTACA
This sequence comes from Acidimicrobiales bacterium, assembly GCA_030827545.1. Taxonomy (GTDB): domain Bacteria; phylum Actinomycetota; class Acidimicrobiia; order Acidimicrobiales; family Ilumatobacteraceae; genus BACL27. Next base: position 1,719 of record JAUREG010000021.1, on the reverse strand, counting down.
GCATTTTTCAAAATCTTTCCGAGCACGAAACTCATTCGGTGATCGGCAAAAAATTCGCGCTTAATTTTTCGTGCATAAGATTTGCAAATTTTGTGTTGGTTGTATTGCGCTGAACTTGTGATCGCCTCACCGGCAAGCACACCAGTGAGCAAAGCCTGACCGATGCCTTCGCCAGTCATTGTGTCGGCAGCACAAACTGCGTCGCCAATAAATAAGGTGCGACCCGAAGAGAGTTTCGCCGATGTGATGCGTGCAGGAATTGGCCATGCCGTGTGTCGACCCTCAAGCATTGCGCCTTGACCGAGTGCTGATGCAATATGTGGGCGAGTGAGAAGTTCGACCCAAAGCGCTTTCATTTCTTGCACTGTGTATTTTGATCCACGCAAAATGCCAAACCCTATGTTGGCGCGACCGTTTGGCAACGGAAACGACCAGGCGTAACCAGGCAACAAATCTTTTTCGAACCAAACAAAAAGTTGTTTGCTCGCAGGACCGGTGACGTTGCTTACATATTGGCGAAAGGCGTGCCACTCACCGAGGTAGCCGCTTTGTGCGACACCAAGCGATTTTCGCACGGGTGACCACATTCCGTCGGCGGCGATCAAAAATTTAGCTTTGATCTCTTTGAATTCGATTGGCGAATCAGTGTTGATGACAATTTCATTCGAATTCTGTCGCGCAACTGAAACGAACGCGCAATTTTCGACGACGCGAACGCCGCTTGCTCGCGCGTGTTGCACGAGAGCATTGTCGAGCTCGATACGTGGAGCAATCGCAGCGAACTGGCCGACGCTACTTTTGCGCGCATTCGGCAGGTCTAGTTGAATTTCGCGACCCGACGGTGAGCGCAGTGCAACTTCGTCACAGATTTGATAATTCGCAACTGTGCTCGGGTCGAAGCCGAGCATCTCGAGAATTCTTAGCGCGCCAGTTGTGAGACCATCACCGCAGCATTTGTCGCGCGGAAAAGTGGCTTTGTCGATGATCAACACATCTTTGCCACTAGCAACGAGGGTGAGTGCCGCCGCAACGCCTGCCGGACCTGCGCCGACTATTAATACGTCGCAGTGGCTTGTTGCTTTTAGTTGCGAAATAGCATTGACCACGAGCCTCAGGCTAGAGTTCTCGGCGATGAGTCGCTTATGTGAGGGTCGAGTAGTAATTGTCACTGGTTCAGGTCGCGGAATTGGTCGCGAACATGCGTTGAGCCTCGCCAAGCACGGGGCTTTCGTTGTCGTCAACGATCTCGGCGCGGGCGTCGATGGCAAAGGCGGAGATGCATCACCCGCGCAACAAGTCGTCAATGAAATTGAAGCGATGGGTGGCAAAGCGATAGCCAACGGTGATGACATTTCATCATGGGATGGTGCTGAGCGCTTGATCAAGACTGCCGTAGAAACTTTTGGCGATTTGCATGCTGTGGTCAATAACGCCGGCATCTTGCGCGACCGAATGTTGGCCAACATGAGCGAAGAAGAATGGGACGCCGTAATCAAAGTGCACCTCAAAGGCACTTTTGCGCCGTCGCGACATGCGGCTGCATATTGGCGAGACCAAAGCAAAGCAGGCAAACCAGTTGACGGCCGAATCATCAACACATCTTCTGTGTCTGGCATTTACGGCAACGTAGGTCAAACAAATTATGGTGCTGCAAAAGCTGGCATCGCCGCGTTCACAACAATTGCATCACTTGAACTTGCGCGATACGGCGTGACTGTA
>JAUREG010000020.1:0-23875 GCA_030827545.1 Acidimicrobiales bacterium | reverse complement strand
TCACGCTGCTTAGGTAGCGACGGAAATTCGGATGCATAGAAAGTTGTGGCAGCACTTAGTACGAACGCGTAGTGTTCGGCTATGAAAACTATTCGCCTAACAGCTGCGCAGGCGCTAGTGAAGTTTCTTGTCGCGCAAAAAATTGTGATCGATGGGCAACAAGAACAATTGTTTCCTGGAGTATTAGCAATCTTTGGTCACGGCAATGTAACGAGTCTTGGTGTTGCGCTCGACGAAAACCGAGAAAAGATTAGGACTTATCGCGGCCAAAACGAGCAAGGTATGGCACTTGCTGCAATCGGTTTTACAAAAGCAAAGCGCCGTCAACAAATTATGGTTGCGACATCGTCGATTGGTCCGGGTGCGTTGAATATGGTTACCGCAGCAGGCGTTGCTTATGTCGACCGTCTGCCAGTTTTGTTCTTAGCTGGCGACACTTTTGTCCATCGAATTCCTGATCCGGTTTTACAACAAGCCGAGACATTTTCAGACCCGTCAATAACGGTGAACGACGCTTTCAAACCTGTGGTGCGATATTGGGATCGCATTGTCGCCCCAGAGCAACTATTGCAATCATTGCCACATGCGGTGTCGACGATGCTTGACCCCGCCACATGTGGACCAGCATTCATTGGGTTACCTCAAGATGTGCAAGCCGAGAGCTTTGATTTTCCTGAAGTGTTTTTTGACGAAGTTGTGCACACGATATTGCGGCCTCGCGCTGATGCGAGCGAACTTGAGCGTGCAATCAAAACGCTTAAACAAGCGAAACGTCCGCTGATAATTTGTGGTGGCGGTGTTCACTATTCGCTTGCCGAAAAGCAATTGGCTGAATTTGCAATCAAGCACAATATTCCGGTTGTTGAAACTGTTGCGGGTAAGGCATCGCTGCTTGCTTCGCACCAATTGAACGCAGGGCCAGTCGGTGTAACTGGTTGTGAATCAGCAAATACTTTGGCAGCGCAGGCAGATGTTGTTCTAGCGCTAGGTACACGTTTGCAAGATTTCACAACGGGTTCGTGGACGATATTTAGCAACGAGCAGACGAAATTCATCGGCGTGAACACGGCGCGGTTTGATGCTGTGAAGCATCGCTCATTGCCTGTAGTGGCTGACGTGAGCGTGACGCTTGAAGAAATGACTGCGGCTCTTGCGAGTTGGCGCGCTGACGACTCGTGGTCGAAACTTGCGCAGTCAGAAGTTGCAAAGTATCACTCATATATAGATGGCATCGCGAAAAAAGATTCAAACAAACTTGCGACATACGCCCAAGTTGTTGGCGTTGCTGATCGCTTGGCCGAGGCTGGCGACTATGCGCTCACTGCTGCTGGCGGGTTTCCGGGCGAACTAAACAACGGGTGGCGGGCGAAGAGCATCGACTCGTTTGACTGCGAGTACGGATTCTCATGCATGGGCTATGAACTTTCTGGAGCATGGGGTGCGAAAATGGCGATGCCAAGTCGCGAAGTGATCTCGTTCGTTGGTGATGGTTCGTACATGATGATGAATAGCGACATTTATAGTTCTGTGCTTTACGGCCACAAGTTGATCGTGATTGTTTGCGACAACGGTGGATATGCCGTGATCAATAGATTGCAGGTCAACCAAGGTGGCGTGTCGTTCAACAATCAGATTGCCGATTGCGGCGTACAAAATCTTGTTTACGTCGACTTTGCCAAACATGCCGAATCAATGGGTGCGATTGCTGAAACTGTCGGCTCAATCGACGACTTAGAAGCGGCTTTCGTTCGCGCTCGTAAGTCAGATCGCACTCATGTCATCGTGATTAAGACAAGTTCAAATGACTGGACTGAAGGTGGTTCGTTCTGGGAAGTTGGCGTGCCCACAACAAGTCATCGCAAAGAAGTGCTCAAGGCAGGCGATGAAATGCGCGAAGGCAAAAAGAAACAACGAATCGGCTGGTAGGCAGACTTTATGAGCGAGTCAATATCAGGTTTTTCTAGCATGCACGGAAAAGTGTTGTTGTTGAGTGGTGCATCGCGCGGTGTTGGTGAATGTGTGGCTCGACTGGCAGTCGATAGAGGCGCTGCGGGTTTGGCGCTCGTTGGCCGTGACACTAAAACGGGTGAAGCGCTGGCAAAAGAACTTACAAGCCTTGGCACCAAGACGATTTTCATCTCGGCTGATTTAGCGAAACCTGACGAGCCAGCGCGAATAGTTGAAACAGTTGACAAAGCTTTTGGTGTCGTGCACGGTTTGCTTAATTCGGCGGCTGAGACATCGCGTGGCAGCGTCTGGAATACGACACCTGAGATGTTTGACACGATGATGTCGGTAAATGTTCGTGCACCATTCATGTTGATTCAGGGTTGCGCCAAGATAATGAAGCGTGAAGGTGTTGCTGGCGCTGTTGTCAATATCGGCAGTGTGACCGGTTATGGCGGAGATGTAAACCTGACGCATTATGCGATATCGAAAGGCGCTTTGCACACTTTGACCCGCAACTGTGCTTATTCGTTGATGCGCGATCGCATTCGCGTGAACTTATTGAACCCGGGTTGGATGGATACGCCGACCGAAGATGCGACTCAGCGAAAGTGGCACAACGCACAAGATGGCTGGCTGCAAAAAGCAGAAAGCGAACAGCCACTAGGTCGATTGATTAAACCTGATGAACTTGCAAGAACGATTTTGTTTTTATTGTCGGACGAGTCGGGGCTGATGACGGGTGCAGTAATAGACTTTGACCAATCGGTGGTCGGCGCTGGCTCGCCATCTAAACCAAAAGTGGGAGAAGTTTGGCCATGAGTAGCAACAAAAGTATCGGTATCGGCGTATTGGGTTGCGGTCGCATCGGAGTTATGCATGCCGAGCTAATTGCTCAGCGAATTGAGGGTGCTCATTTGGCTGGCGTCTATGACGTGATTAGTGAGTCTGCACAAAAAGTTGCGACAAAGTTTGGCTGTCAGCATTTTTCTGACCCTGAGTCTTTGATGTCGTCGGCCGATGTGAATGCAATAGCGATCTGCACCTCGACTGACACTCACGTTGAAGTATTGATAATGGCGTCAAAGTATAAAAAACCAGTTTTTTGTGAAAAGCCGATCTCGCTTTCGTTAACCGAAACCGATCGCGCGCTGAAAGCAATCAGCGACAGCAAAACGCCGTTGATGCTCGGGTTCAATCGCCGTTATGACCCAACGCACAGGTCGGTGCGCGACAGTGTGGCTAACGGTGTGGTGGGCGATGTGCATATTGCGCGAATCACTAGTCGCGACCCGGCGCCACCACCAGTTGCATATGCAAAAGTTTCTGGCGGCATTTTCATTGATATGACGATTCATGATTTTGATATGGCTCGATATGTGGTCGGTAGCGAAATTGTCTCGGTCTATGCGACTGGTGCGGTGCGTATTGTGCCTGAGTTCGCCGAAATCGGTGACTTAGACACCGTGGCGATCATGTTGCAGCACGCCAATGGCGCGATCACGATGATCGACAATTCGCGCCAGGCTGTTTATGGCTACGACCAACGCGTAGAAGTCTTCGGGTCAAAAGGTATGACTGCGTCAGATAATCCTTTGATGACGAGCACGATCTCAAGAAATGAAAACGGCACCCAGTTGGCAAAGATGCCATACTTCTTTTTAGATAGGTATATACCTTCATATATCGCCGAGTGGAATGAATTCATGGGAGTGGCAACAGGCAAGATTCAACCAGTTGTGACTGGTGCCGACGGGCGAGCGTCGCTAGTGGCTGGGCTCGCCGCCTGGAAGTCTGTGCGCGAAGGTCGTGTTGTAAAGACCAGCGAAATCGTTTAAACGCCGAAGTTTTTAAATCTTGCGGCAGCGAATCTCTCGCGTGTTGCAGAGCTTTGCGCAGCAGTTGCAATTGGCTGTGCTGCAATTTTTGATGATGCTTGCCAGCTGGGCCATTTGCCGGTGAGTGTTGCCGCCGCTTGACGGGCTGCGCCAAGAGCAACGATTTCGGGTTCGTTGAGCACATGAACTTCGCGATTACTTAGATCAGCAACGATTTGGCAAACTGCGCGTGATTGTGCACCGCCACCGAGCAAAAAGATGCGACCGTTCGTTCTGACGCCACATTTATTGATTGCGGCGAGTCCATCTAACAAACCGCAGACGACACCTTCTATGGCTGCGCGTGCGAGATCGTTGCGAGTGTGATTGCCGTTTAAGCCGACAACAGTTGCTCGCGCATTTGGAAGATTCGGCGTGCGCTCGCCGTCGAGATAAGGCAACAACACCAAGTCGTGAGCGCCACATTCAGAACCTAGGGCGAATTCGCCGAATTGCGAAAGATCGCAATTAAGAACACTTGCAAACTTGTCAAAAACTTTTGTTGCGTTAAGCGTGCATACAAGTGGAAGGTAGGCGCCGGTTGCGTCGGCGAAACCTGCGACTGCTGCATATGGATCATTAGTCGGTGTGGCACTGACCGCATAAACCGTGCCCGATGTGCCGAGTGAGATTGCGACGTCACCGGGTAGTAAGCCGATGCCGAGCGCGCCAGCCATATTGTCGCCCGTACCGCAACCGACGACTGCGTCTTGCCAGGTGCCAGTTTGTTCGAGTGGTGAAGCGACGCGTGGCAGAGCATTTGACCAGTCACGTTTCGAGTCGATTATTTTGAGAACCTCGTCGTCGTATTGGTTAGTTCTGGCTGACCAGTAGCCAGTGCCTGATGCGTCGCCCCGATCGGTAACTATCTCATTGGCGCCGCCACCACGAAGTTGCCAAGAGAGATAATCGTGCGGAAGACAGATGCGTGATGTTCGCGACCAGTTTTGTGGTTCGAGTCGCTTGATCCATGAAAGTTTGGTGACGGTAAAACTTGCGACGGGCACGCTGCCTACGTGTTCTGCCCACCATGCTGCACCGCGTTGATCGACGCACCATTGTGCGTCTGGAGCTGACTGGGTGTCGTTCCAAAGTTTGGCGTTGCGAACGACATTGTGTTCGCGATCGAGTGTGACAAGACCGTGCTGCTGACCAGCAACAGAAATCGCGGCAAACTTTGTTTGCGGATTTTTGGCCGTTGCGATTTCTAGTGCAGTGTTGAACGCCTTAAGCCATTCATTTGGGTCGGTTTCACTTAATGGTGCGGCGCCAGTATCTGGGTGTGCGGCGCGACCGGTTGAAACTAATTCGCCTGAATCAAGATCGCGGAGCTCTACTTTTGTTGACTGCGTTGATGAATCAACGCCGATAACAACCGGCATTGGTTATCTGACGCCGAGCAACAGTTCTGTGACGAGTTGGTCGAGGCGCTCGTGAGCGTAACCACGTTCGCCGAGGGCTTTGACATCGAATGTGCCGGTGCGCAAAGTGTGAAGCGCGTCAGCACCGTAACCGTCAGGTGATGTTGGCTCGGTAAGTTTGTCGAACATCGCAGCTTTGAGTGCTGCCTGAATTTCTTTGTCTTGTTTGAACTGGCGCGACTTCTCGGCCAAGATCAAATAAGTGCGCATGCAGCCACGGGCGAAGTCCCAGACGCCTTCGGCATTTTCGGTGCGATAGGCGTGGGCATCGAAGTGCAACATGCCGTCCCACTTTGAGTCTTCGAGAAGTTTGACGAGGTAGAACGCATCGCGGATGCCCTCGCTTCCGAATCTGAAGTCTTGGTCAAACTTGCCGATGCGTTGGGCGTTGAGGTCGATGTGAAACAACTTGCCGTGCCACAAAGTTTGCGCAACTGCATGTGTGAAGTTGAGGCCACTCATTGTTTCGTGGGCGAACTCTGGGTTGAGGCCGACCATTTCTGGCCATTGCAGTTCGTTAATGAAGGCAATTGCGTGGCCGACCGTTGGCAAGAACATGTCACCACGCGGCTCGTTTGGTTTTGGTTCGAGAGCGAACTTCAAGTCATAGCCACGGTCTTTGGCATAAGCGCAACAGATGTTTACGGCTTCGGCATAGCGATCAAGTGCCGTGCGAACATCTTTGGCCGCTTCACACTCGAGACCTTCACGGCCGCCCCACATGACGTAAACCTTGGCGCCGAGCGAGACACCCATGTCGATTGATTCCATTGTTTTTTTGATTGCGTAACGACGAACAATTGGATCATTTGCTGTGAAGGCGCCCTCTTTGAACACGGGCTGGCCGAAAAGATTTGTAGTCGCCATCGGCACTTTGATGCCAGTTTTGTCGAGTGCTTGACGGAATCGCTTGAGGGCTGTTTCGCGCTCGGCTGGTGATGCACCGAATGGAACGAGATCGTCGTCGTGAAAGTTGACGCCGTACGCACCGAGTTCGGCGAGACGGTGAACTGATTCAACTGGGTCGAGTGCGGGGCGAGTTTCTAATCCGAATGGGTCGCGCCCCATGTTGCCAACGGTCCAAAGACCAAAGGTGAAGCGGTGTTCGGGTTTGGGTGTGTAGGCATCAGACATGTTTGAAATGCTAGTTCTAATTCGTATTGGCTCTCAATGCGGTTAGAGTAAACAAGCCTTTTACCTTCCGGGGTAGCTCAGTTGGCAGAGCAACGGACTGTTAATCCGTGTGTCGTGGGTTCGACCCCCACCCCCGGAGCCAAATTTGAGTTTTAGTCAGGCCAATTTTCTGGAGGCGAGATGTCAGCGAATGCGGCGAAGGCTGATGTGGCGAGTCGCGTGCATCCATTAGACCCGCTCAGCAAAGCAGAACTTGAGTCGCTGATCGGCGCGTTGCGTCGTGATGACGTGATTGACCACCGTCATTTGATTGCGATGATGCAAGTTGAAGAGCCGTCGAAAGCGCAGTTGGCTCGTTTTCGGCTCGGTGAAAATATCGATCGTGCGGCGCGAGTCACGGTGCTTGATCGCTCGACGGGCAAAGTGTCGGAGATTGTTGCGACTATTAGCGCCGGTGACGCTAATGGAGGTGGCGCGTGTCGTGTCGTTAGCAACAAAATAATTGAAGGCGCAAAGGCGCCGGTGTTGAGTGTCGAGAGCGAAATGGCGATCGCTGCTGCCAAGAGCGACCCGCGAGTGATTGAGGCGTTGCGAAGTCGGGGGATCACAGATCTTGACAGCGTGAAAATGGAGACGTGGCCGATTGGTGCTCAGATTCCGAAATATTTAGATGACGGTCGACGAATTATTTGGACGCCGATGTGGCACCAGCCGACACCGCAGGCGAATTTTTATGCTCATCCGATTTCGGGTTTGCACGCGATTGTCGATATCGATTCGGGTGAAGTTGTTGCGGTTGAGAATGATCAGCAGATTGCCGTGCCGCAGACACCAGGACCGTATCGCGAGAGTCAAACTGGGGCGAACATTTCGTTGAAGCCACTTGAGATCAAACAACCTGAAGGTATTTCGTTCTCATTTGACGGCTACAAGGTGTCTTGGGAGCGATGGAATTTCCGAATCGGTTTTTGTCAGCGTGAAGGTCTCGTGATTCATGATGTTTGGTTTGATGATGCTGGCGAGATGCGCAAGATTGCACATCGTTTGTCGATTGCCGAACTTGTTATTCCGTATGGTGACCCGAGTCAAGGTGCGTATCGTAAGAATGCATTTGATACCGGAGAGTTCGGTCTGGGTAATTACACGAATTCGTTAACTCTTGGTTGTGATTGCTTGGGTGAGATCGTTTATCTCGATGTTGCGGTGGCAAAACCTGATGGCACAGTGCGTGAAATCAAAAATGCGATCTGTACTCACGAAGAAGATTTCGGAATTTTGTGGAAGCATGTCGACATTGACGGCAATGTCGAGGTGCGACGTGGTCGTCGGTTTGTAGTTTCGTCAATTGTCACCATAAATAATTACGAATACGGTTACTTTTGGTATTTCTACCAAGACGGCTCGATTGAATTCGAAGCAAAACTTACGGGCATTGTTTTGACTCTCGCCGATCACGCGGGTGCTGATCATCGTTCGGCAACAGAACTTGAGCCTGGTTTGTGGGCGCCGTATCACCAACACATTTTGTGCGCGCGACTCGATCTAGATATTGACGGCGGTGGCGACGAAATTGCCGGCGTGCGTAACAGTGTGATTGAGGTTGACTCTTTTGCTCACGAGATGGGGCCAAAGAATGTTTACGGCGGGGCTTATGAGACGAGCGAGAAAGTATTTCGGCGCGAGAGTGAGGCGCGGCGCGTTGTTGATCCGTTTAAGAGTCGATTTTGGAAAGTTATTAACCCGAAACGAAAAAATCACATGGGTAAACCTGTTGGTTACAAACTTGTGTCGGGGCATACGACTTACCCGTTGGCCAAGCCTGAGTCGACGATTGGGCAGCGTGCTGGTTTTATGTATCACCACTTGTGGGTGACGGCGAATCGGGCTGACGAGCGGTATCCGGCTGGCGATTATCCGTATCAACATGCGGGCGGGGCGGGTTTGCCTGAGTGGACGAGTGCCGATCGCGAAATCGAAAACACTGATGTCGTGTTATGGCATGTGTTTGGAACAAATCACATTCCGCGGGCCGAAGATTGGCCAGTGATGCCAGTTGAGCGAACCGGGTTTCATTTGAAGCCGAGCGGTTTTTTCACGCGCAGCCCCGCCATCGATGTCGCCCCCGCCCCCAACTCTTGCCACTAATGGCCAGGAGTTGAGCGACTGAAAAGTTATTTGGTGGCGGAGATGACGCCGAGGCACATTTCGTCAGAAGAGCCCTCGCCCCAAGTGATGTAGCGGGGCGGCAACTTTTGTAGTTCGGGAAGCTTCTGGCGAAGCGTCGGATCAAACGAGCAGGTCACTCGAATCGTGTCGCCAGCTTTAACTTTGACTGGCGTTTTAAGAACAGTGCCAGACTGATCGTCAAAGTTGTAGTTCTTAACATCAAGAATTGTTTTCTCAGAAGCAGTGCCTGGGTTCAGCGTCAGCGACAACGTTCGACCCAAAAGATGCATGTGCGCAGCAGCCGCAATAATGGTGAAATTCGAAGTTATGACTTTGTCGCAACGCGAGGTGAGCGACGGCGCAGGTTTGAATGGATCTTGACCGCAAAGAATATTGATGCCCGCAGATTCGAAGGCACTCATTTTGCTGGTTCGCGAAGCCAGATCAATGAGCGCTTGTTTGCGATCGCAAAGCGGGCCAGTCACGCCAGCGGGGCATGGAAGTTCAACTGGCGCCGGAAAAAGTTCGACATGAAGTTGTTTAACTTTTGCACCCTTTGCAGGAATAGTCTCCATGACGATTTTTGATTGATCGGTTTGAATCTTGCCACCGTTTGCAGCCAGCAAGTTGTAGTGCACTTGTAAAACAAACTGCTCACCCTTCTTAAACGGCGTGCCGTAACCAGCAGGCGAGACATCGATGCCACGGCCTGGCGCCCACGAGCTAAGCCATGGTGTCGAAACAAACGTCGACAACATGCCGCCAAGACCTGAACCACCAAAACATGGCCAGCCCTTACCATTTTTATCTTGAGCGATTGCCTGAGGTAGGTCGGCGTCAGTCACACGGAAGATGATTGCGTGGTGAACAAAATTCTTACGCTGAGGGATGAATTGAATTGTGCGAATAATTGAATCTTCGGTCACTTTTGGATCGAGCAGAAAGCAGCGGTAGTCGTCAGTGCCCTTATTCGGCGCCGTCGGTAGATGAGCCTTCTTCATCGTCACCGTGTATTTTTTAGTTTTTGACTCAGCCGACGCGCTACTTGCTGATTGGGCGGCAAGAGAAATAAGTAACACTGCCGCTAAAAGTGAATGTTTAAAGCGCACGCGTCAAAGATTAGCAATTAAAAATACAAAGATACGTGTGACATTTCCCCTAAATTGAGCGAGTGAAGATTCGGGCAATTTCTGTGCTGGCGGTGATTGTTGCTTCAATCATTTCGCCCTCAGTCGTCAAAGCCGATGAAAAAGTTTCGGAGATCATTGAAACCGCACCCGGAATTTCAATAGACACGAGTCAGTATCTTCCGAAGAAACTTCCGGCGCCAGCGATATTGATTGCTCACGGGTTTGGCGGAAGCAAAGACTCGGTCGAATCTGACGCAAAGTTCTTTGCGTCGAAAGGTTTTGTCGTAATGACATGGTCTGCCCGTGGATTTGGTGAGTCAACTGGGCAAATTGAGATGAATTCAATTGATAGCGAAGTCGCTGATACTCGCGCATTGATCACTTATCTCGCCAAAAGCAAAAACGTGCTTCTTGATGGTGACGGCGATCCGCGCGTCGGAATCATGGGAAGTTCGTATGGTGGCGCAAATGCTCTCTTGACTGCCAGCCAAGACTCAAGAATCGACGCCGTAATTTCTGACATCACTTGGAGCGATTTAGAGCAAGGTCTGTTTCCGCAATCTGTCGAGCGGTCACTCGCATCAGGGCCGTTCAAAAAAGTTTGGGCGGGCACATTTTTTTCTGCGGTCACTTTGCAAAGTGCGTATCTCGGTGAGTGTGGGGCGTTCGCTCAACGGTGGTGTGATGCATATCAAAATGCAGTTCTGCAAGGTAAGCCAGTTATGACCGACAAAAAACTTCTTGAGTCGGTTTCGCCAATCAAATATGCCTCGTCAATTTCGGCACCAACTTTATTGAGTCAGGGTCAAGCCGACTCTCTATTTCCGCTCAGTGAGAGTTACAAACTTGCTCAAGAGTTGAAGAAAAATAAAACTGAGAATCCGCTTTCGATGATCTGGCACGCAGATGGCCATGATGGCTCTAACGCGCAAGCACCGTATTTGCGAGAACAGTTTTTGTTGTGGTTTCAAAAGCATTTACTTGAACGTGAAATCGAATTTCCGATCTTCCAATTCACAAGATCTAACGGTTCGATTTCGTTGCAAGACTCGACAGTGATTCCAAAAGTATTTACGAGCGAGAATCTGCCGTTCGAAAACGAGCCCAAACAGTTGCAGTTGGTGACACCAACCGCCGCGATGATTTATCCGATAGGCGGCGTGCCGAGCGCGATTTCGGCGCTTCCGGGTATTGGTTCGGCGGGCGCACTTGCCTCACAATTGCTTTCAAACCTTGCTGGTTTCAGCCCGGCGTTTTTGCCTGGCCAAAGCGGTTTATTAGAGAGCGCCCCTTTGACTGAACCAATTTCAGTTGTCGGGCCGTCGTCGATCAAAGTTCGCATCACCAGTACCGAGCCCGACGCAACGCTTTTCTTTTCGCTAGTCACGAAAACACCGAGTGGCGCGATCAATTTGCCAAACGGAATTGTCGCACCAGTCAGAATCACGAATATTTCAGAGAGTGGCACCGATGTAGTAGTAAATCTGCCGGCCACAATTTTGGATGCGTCAATTGGCGACGTAATTGCGGTCGGCATTTCTTCAACTGACCAGGGCTATGAAACGCCAAAGACCTCGCGTTTTTATTCTGTATCGCCACTTTCGCCGTTGACGTATCAAACGAGCATCGCAACCGCAGCGCAGTCGAGTTCGGCAAATATTTTGTGGCCACTCGGCGCATTTGCTTCAGTAATTCTTGCGGCAATCTTTGTTCGAATTCGTCGACCGAAAATTGCGCCGGCCAAAGAGACGAGTGACGCGCTTGTCGCGGTAGAAAATCTAAGTAAGACATATAAAGATGGTCATCGCGCAGTCGCAGATCTGTCGTTTGAAGTTCAACGCGGACAAGTAGTTGGTCTCCTCGGCCCCAACGGTGCGGGCAAAACCACAGCACTGCGAATGATTATGGGTCTGATCTTTCCGACTAAAGGTTCAATCTATTTAAACGGCGAATCTGTTTACCCAGGTTCGCCGGCGCTTTCGAACATCGGGTGCTTCATTGAAGGGCCGGGCTTTTTGCCGCATCTATCTGGTCGCGAAAATCTTCGACTCTATTGGCGATCAATTGGTCGTGACGGTGAGCAACATCTTGATCAAGTTGTCGCCATCACAAAACTTGGCACAGCATTGGATAAAAAAGTTCGCACATACAGTCAGGGCATGCGCCAACGTTTGGCGATTGCCCAATCGATGCTCGGCATGCCAGATCTTTTAGTTTTAGACGAACCGACGAACGGTCTCGACCCCCAGCAGATCGCCGAGATGCGACAGGTGCTAAAAAACTATGCATCAACGGGCAGAACAGTGGTGATCTCGTCGCACTTGCTGGCAGAAATTCAACAGACATGTAGTCATGTTGTGTTAATGCACCGAGGTGAGTTGATCGCGTTCGGCCCGATGGAGGATTTGCTTTCAAAAAATCGCCGATCGCAATCGCTAGAAGAAATTTTCCTTGAACTAATCGGTGACGATTTGGTAATCGGGCAGGAGAACTAATGGGCTATTCACCGTCAAAAACTTTGCCGTATCGAGTCGAGTTGTATCGACAATTGAAGCGAAAGCGCACCGCGATTGCTTATTTGTTTGTTGTGTCGCTTCCGATTTTGGTGGCGATTGCGGTCAAGTTTGGTCCATCGGGCAACAGTGGTGGCCCAACGCGACTTGGCTCGGGCACAACAGACTTGATTGGTCTAGCAACTATCGGCGCCTCGAACTTCACCGTGACGATGCTTTATTTTGCCACGCCGTTTCTTTTGGTCACTGTGATAGCGCTATTCAACGGCGACACAGTCGCATCAGAAGCGTCGTGGTCGACTCTCAGATATTTGTTGGCGTCACCCGTTCCGCGAGCGCGGTTGCTGTTGCAGAAAATCAAAGTGAGCCTGAGTCTTTCGGTTTTGGCGGTGTTGATCATGCCGATTAGTTCGTGGATCGTCGGTGCGATTGCGTTTGGTATAAAACCGTTGCAAAGTCCACTCGGGGCAACATTTACAAACCCGGTCGCGATTTCGCGAATCGCAATCATCACTATCTATATTGCGATCTCGCTGATATTTATTGCGGGGCTCGCGTTTTACCTGAGCGTGCGAACAGATGCGCCGCTCGGTGCAGTTGGTGTTGCTGTGGCGATATCGATTTTGCTCAGCATTCTCGATACGATTACAGCACTTGGCAAGATTCGTGACTGGCTGCCAGTTCACTACGCGTTTTCGTGGTTTGATGCTTTGGCGACCACCATCGATTATTCGGTGATGATTCGGGGTGGCAGTTATTGCTTTATTGTGGGCACCATTCTTTATGCGCTCGCAATCAATCGATTCGCACATAAAGACGTCACTTCTTAAATCAGTCGACCAGTCTCTTTTCTGACGAATTAAAGGTCTGGGCGTACCCGAACTCTGCGTTGACCGAGTAGCGTTTGGCTCATTGCGTGGGGCCAGTAGCTCAGTGGTCAGAGCAGGGGACTCATAATCCCTTGGTCGTAGGTTCGATCCCTACCTGGCCCACTTTTCACCGTGTTACCAGGATGCGCTAGTCTCGTTACACAAATCGCATAGACCATCGGGGTGTATGCAAAGGGAGACAATCAATGATTAAGCGCAAAGGACTGAAGTCTGCTGCTCTTGCCATTGCTGCGTTTTCACTTATCGCAGGTGCCTGCGGTAGTGACAGCGATACAGCAACAGAAGAGACAACAGCCGAAGTCACAGAAGAGACAACCGCAGCGTTGCCAGGTGAAGGAATTCTTGCTTGCCAAGTAACCGACACTGGTGGTGTTGACGACAAAGGCTTCAACCAGATTTCGTACAAAGGTATGCAGGACGCAGAAGCAACTCTCGGTGTAACAATCGATTTGCTTGAGTCAACATCAGATGCTGACTACGCGCCAAACTTGCAGAACTTTGCTGACAAAGGTTGCAACATCATCATCACAGTTGGTTTCTTGCTCGGCGATGCAACAAAAGCTGCAGCAGAAGCAAACCCAGACAAGAACTATGCAATCGTTGACTCAGCATTCGATCCACCAATCGCAAACGCACGTGGTCTCGTGTTCGCAACCGATCAGCCGTCATTCATGGCCGGCTATTTGGCTGCAGGTATGACCAAGACTGGCGTCGTGGGCACATTCGGTGGTATCAACATTCCGCCAGTGAGCATCTTCATGGACGGCTTTGCTAAGGGTGTTGCTTACTACAACGAACAAAAGGGAGCCACAGTTAAGGTTCTCGGTTGGGACACAGCCAAGCAAGACGGCACATTCGCCGGAAACTTCCAGAGCCTCGACGATGGCAAGAACATTGCCAAGAGCCAGGCTGACGAGGGTGCAGACATCATTTTCCCAGTGGCTGGTCCAGTGGGTCTTGGTTCAGCGCAGTTCGCAATGGAGTCGGGTGGCAAGGTCAAGATCATTGGTGTTGACGTTGACATGAGCGTTTCGAACCCAGATGCTGCAGAGGTTTACATTGCATCAGTGTTGAAGAACATTGACGCAGCAGTACTAGCAGCAATCACAGACACAGTTAATGGTGTGAAGACATCAGACAACTATGTCGGTACTTTGGCAAACGGTGGCGTTGGTGTTGCTTACACAGCAGTACCAGCAGAACTTCAAGCTGAAGTTGAGGCAATCGGTCAAGGCATCGCCGACGGCACAATCAAAATCTAATTTCTTGCCGTAACAACGGCAGAAGTTTAAAACTCTGGCCCTACTGCACTCGCAGTAGGGCCTTTGTTTTTGCATACGAATTTTTACGAGTGATTTGAGCCGACTAGGCTCTTTTTAGCTGTTCGCAACGAGGTAACGCCGAAGATGAAACTTGAGTTACGAGGAATCACAAAAAGGTTTCCTGGTGTTATTGCCAACGATTCAGTAAATTTGTCGATCTCTACTGGCGAGGTGCTTGCGCTCGTTGGTGAGAACGGCGCTGGAAAATCAACTCTCATGAATGTGCTCTACGGTCTCTATAAAGCCGATGAGGGCGAAATTTTGATTGATGGCACTGCGGTTAATTTTCACTCTCCAGCAGACGCAATCAAGGCAGGCATCGGCATGGTGCACCAGCACTTTATGTTGGTACCTGTTTTCTCGGTTGCCGAAAATGTCGTGCTTGGCTCAGAGCCGACAAAGAAGTTCGGTGCACTTGATATTGAACGCGCACGAAAGCAAGTACGCGAAGTATCTGACAGATACAACTTGAACCTCGACCCCGACGCAATAGTTGAAGACCTACCAGTTGGTGTGCGCCAGCGAGTTGAGATTGTCAAAGTTTTGCTACGCGACGCAAAGATCGTTGTGTTTGACGAGCCAACTGCGGTATTGACACCGAGTGAAATCATCGAATTTTTCTCGATTGTGCGCACGTTGATCGATGCCGGAAAAGGTGTTGTCTTCATCACGCACAAACTGAAAGAAGCGTTGACGATTGCCGACCGAATTAACGTCTTGCGGCGGGGCAAAGTTGTAGGTGATGCCGACCCGAAGACGGCGTCAGAGTCTCAAATCGCCGAGATGATGGTGGGTCGACCGGTGCAATTGATTGTAAACAAGGCCACTGCGTCGCCGAAGCAGGTTGTGCTTGATGTAAAAGACTTGAGCATCATTGATCCGGATGGTCGATTGATAGTTGAAAACGTTTCGTTCAATGTGAGGGCGGGTGAAATCGTTGGTGTGGCCGGTGTGCAAGGCAACGGTCAGACCGAACTAGTTGAGGCGATCAGTGGTTTGCGACGCATCAGTCAGGGGTCTTTGAAACTTGATGAAAAAGATATAACCGAAGCGTCGCCGCGACAACGGCACACACTTGGCATGGGCCATGTGCCTGAAGATCGTCAACGTCAAGGCTTGATTACCGGCATGACGATCACTGAAAATCTCGTTTTGACTAGATATCACGATTCTGAATTTTGCAATGGCTTCAAAATGAAATGGTCAAAAGCAAAAGAAAAAGCCAAAGAGTTGGTGCAGAGTTATGACATTCGAACTAGTGATCCTGATCAATTGGCGTCAACGCTTTCGGGTGGAAATCAACAAAAAGTGATTGTCGCACGCGAGTTGAGTCGAGATATTCGGTTGGTGCTTGCCGCACAACCGACACGTGGCATTGATGTTGGCAGTATCGAATACATTCATGAACAGATTGTCAAAGAACGCGATTCTGGTACGGCGATTTTGATAGTTAGTACCGAACTTGATGAAGTGATGGCGTTGTCTGATCGAGTTCTGGTGATGTATCGCGGCAAAATCGTTGCTGATCTTGACCCAAAGAAAGTTAGCCATATGGATGTTGGCTTGTACATGGCAGGCTCGCGTCCAGAAAACTCCGTCGGGGTCAACTCGTGAAAGACTTGATCAAGTCGCTGCGCTATACATTTTTGGCACTTTTGGCATCATTGCTTGTCGGCGCGATAATTATCGTCGTCACCGACATTGACGCGTTGAAGTCGGGCGACTTCGGTAAAGCATTTTCGACAGTTTTCACTGCGTATAAATCTTTGTTCGAAGGTTCGTTCTGGGGTTTGCGTTCAATCTCCAACACCATTACAGGCACGACGCCATTGCTTCTGAGTGGTCTCGCGGTTTCGGTCGCATTTAAAGCGGGGTTGTTTAATATCGGAGCAACTGGTCAGATGTTGGCCGGAGGTATGACCGCATTGTGGGTTGGGTTCACGATGACTGGCCCAGGTTGGTTGCAGGTGCCGTTGGCAGTTCTAGCTGGCGCAATTGGTGGCGCGATTTTTGGTGGTATCGCGGGTGTTCTGAAAGCACGTACAGGCGCGCACGAAGTGATTACTACGATCATGCTCAACAGCGTTGCGTACTTCTTAGTTTTGTGGCTATTGAAGACGACGACGTTTCAGCGCGAAGGTCGCCCCGATCCAATTTCAAAACTGGTCGTTGACGAAGCTCGCTTGCCAAGGCTGTTCGGATTTTTAGATAGCCGGTCTGATCTCGTTGCTCACGCCGGGTTTTTTGTTGCGCTTTTGGCAACTTATGGATTTTGGTATTTGCTAAAGCGCACAACTCTTGGTTTTGAATTGCGGGCAACTGGTTTAAACAGCGAAGCAGCAAAGTATGCCGGTATGAAGTCAAAGAGTCTGATGGTGATAGCGATGTTATTGGCGGGTGGCTTTGCTGGCATGGCAGGAGCAACAGAAGTTCTTGGAACTTATGGTTATGCCTCGACAAGCTTGGCGGGCAACATTGGCTTTGACGCAATCGCTGTCGCGTTGCTCGGTCAGTCTTCACCGATTGGCACGCTTGTATCGGCAGTTTTGTTCGGTGCGTTACAAGCTGGTGGTCGATCAATGCAGGCGAACACTGATGTGCCGGTTGACCTGATTATTGTTCTGCGCGCATTGATTGTGATGTTCGTTGCGGCACCGCTTTTGGTTAAAGCAATGTTTAGGGTCAAGTCGCAAGTCGCCAGCCAAGGTCAAACATTTAGGGGGTGGGGCGGGTGAGTGAAGCCTTGATGATCTCAGCGGAGCAAAAAAAGCGTGCTCGAAATGTTGGCTACGGGTATTTGGGCTTGGCTGTTATCACTCTCGTGATCTTTTCACGTCGACCAGGTGATGCAAGTTTCAGGCTTACCGAAGAAGGTTTTGCGCTTACGTTGCCCGCACAGCAATTTGCCTACATATTTGGCGTTGTCTTTGTTGGTTTAGGTGCGGCGCAACTTTGGCGAGGGCTCGGCAAGGTTTCAAACATCATCTTGGCTCTTGCTACTGCGATGTTCGTAATGAGTTTTCTGTCGTGGGCAACTTCAGGCGAGTCGTTCAGCCTCGTTGGAATGTTACAAGACACGGTTTCGCGCAGCGTGCCGATAACACTTGGTGCTCTTGCTGGCATTTTGTGTGAACGCAGTGGCGTAATCAACATTGCAATTGAAGGAATGTTGCTGGCCGGCGCGTTTACAGGTGCGGTCGGCGCGTCGCTTACAAACCTTTGGTTCGGCACGATCATCGCGATACTCACTGGCATGTTGCTGGCGTGGATACTTGCAGTGTTCTCTATCAAATATCGCGTTGATCAAGTAATCGTCGGCTTTGCGATCAATTTTTTTGCGCTCGGCATAACTTCATTTTTGAGTTTCAGGGTTTTAGTGCCGAACCCTGACTACAACTCGCTCGTGCCGGTAATGCCAATTTCTGTGCCGCTATTGTCAAAGATTCCGTTCATCGGACAAATTCTTTTTGTCCAGACAATTTTTGTTTACTTTTCGTTTGCTGCTGTCGCTCTTTTGACCTGGGCGATGTATCGCACGCGTTGGGGCTTGCGTACTCGAGCTGCAGGCGAGTATCCGAAAGCAGCGGGCACTCTCGGCGTCGACGTTATTAAATTGCGCTATCGCAACTTGTTGATCGCAGGTGCAGTTGCGGGCATCGGCGGCGCATGGTGGCCAATTGGTACTGTCGGTCGCTTTGATCAAAACATCACCGGCGGTCGCGGATTTATCGCTCTCGCCGCTGTAATTTTCGGTCGTTGGCACCCAGTTGGTGCATTTAGCGGAGCGATTGTGTTCGCATTCGCCGAAGCAGTGCGTCTGAAGATCGGCAACTTTGACACGGGCATACCAAGTGAGTTCTTGTTGATGGCGCCATATTTAGTGACGCTCGTAGTAGTTGCCGGTTTTGTCGGTGCAAGTCGTGCACCGAAGGCCGCTGGCCAACCGTACGACGAGCAGTAAAACTATTTAGCGAACTATTTAGCCCGAGGGCGAAACGCGAGGAGACCGTTTGTGAGTTCGAGACGTGGACCGTTTATTAGATCAATGCAATAAGGCACTGCTGGCATCACTGCGTTGAGACATTCGCTAATCGAGGATGGCTTGCCCGGCAAATTAATAATCAGCGCACCACCTCTAATGCCGGCGGTTTGTCGCGACAAGATTGCGGTTGGCACGACCGTGAGAGATGTGGCGCGCATGAGTTCGCCGAAGCCGGGCATCATTTTTTCACAAACTTGCTCGGTTGCCTCCGGTGTGACATCGCGAACTGCAGGGCCCGTGCCACCAGTTGTCACGATTAGACAACAATGTTCGGAGTCGGCAAGTTCGCGCAATGCGGCGGCAACTAGTTCGACTTCGTCGGCGACAAGTCGAGCAACTGGCTGCCAAGTGCCAGCGAGGTGTTTGGTGAAATATTCGTGAATTGCTGGGCCACCTAGATCTTTGTAGACGCCCGCAGATGCCCGATCAGAAACGGTGACGATGCCGATCTTTGCTGGCGAAGTTTTGTCGGCGGTCACTAGTTATTTACCAGAAAAGGTTTTGTGGGTCGTTATATTTTTTGCCTCGCGAAATTTTGCGCACGATTGATTTATGAATCTGTCGCACCCCAAAGCGAAAGCCAGTAAGTGAGCGGGCCGTGAACGAAATTGATCGCAGTCTTTCGATTGATTCGCGCAAACTTCGCAGCATTGCAGTTTCGGTTGCGGTGAGAACTAGCGGTTCGATGCTGGCAGGAAACGCGCGGGTGGCGAAACCGAAAGTCTGATAATCCATTTCGTAAACCGCTTGCAATCGGTTGGCTGTATGTTGGTCGCAAACCTGGTCGAGTTTGATGCCAAAGCCAACATTGTGGCGTTCGAGTGAAAGTGATGTGCCTGCTCGGCGATTGACTTCATCGACCAAGCGTTGCATCTCGGCTGGCTGTTCGACTCGGGCGACCATGTTGTAGTTGAACTTGTCAGATTGCACGATATGCGACTGGGGCAAAAAGTGATGGTCACTCATAAATTCGTCGGTATGTACTGAAATCATTTTGGCGAAATGCTCAAAACTCGCGGTGACGTTGATGCGACCGTCGATCATTTGGTCTTGACAAAGTTCGTTTACTTTTTCTGGTGTGCCTGGTGCTCGAGAAAAAATGCGGTTCTCCCAAGCCGAGTAAGCGCGAGCAAGTGGGTCACGAGTAGCATAAACGCGCAACCATTCGGGCGAATTCAAGATTTCGTCGATTTCAGAATCACTCATATCAATGAGTTTTGTTAAACCGCTGATGCCGATGTCGTGAATTGTTTGCGAACGCGCGATGTGTGGTGCGATGAGTTGATCAAGTCGTGCTTGATTGTAAGTGCCACTCGCTTTGGCTAGCAGTGTCTTGATACTGCTGCATGCCACTTTGGTCGTCGGGCAATACATAATTTTGAGTTTGGGTGCAACGAGCAAAAAGCCCGCATGGGGCTTTAACGAAAAATCCTTTTCGCTTACCATGATGGCGAGTTCGATTTCATTTGCCGGCTTTCGTCAACAACTTTGCCATGATCATCGCGACAGATTGTTCGAGGGTTTCGTTTTTTGCACCAACGGTTATCTCGGGCGACTTCGGCGGTTCGTAAACGCTGTCGACACCACTGAGGCCAGTCATTTCACCACTTCGCACTTTGCTGTAGAGGCCTTTTGTGTCGCGGCGCTCACATTCTTCTATTGGTGTGGCGACGTGCACTTCGACAAACACAAGTTCGTTATCGTGATGAATTTTTCTGGCGTGTTCGCGCGATGCGATGAACGGTGAGATGATCGGCACGATGGCAACGATGCCAGCATCGGCAAATAGACATGCGACTTCAGCAACTCGGCGAATGTTTTCGGCACGGTCGTCGTCTGAATAGCCGAGCCCTGCGCTAAGACCGTGACGCAAGTTGTCGGCGTCGAGAATGTATGCGAGCCGACTCGTGTTTAGAAGTTCGCGGGCGAGTTCATTGGCGATCGTTGACTTACCCGAGCCAGAGAGCCCAGTCAGCCAAACTGTCGCCCCAGAAAGGCCGTGTTTGTTCCAGCGTTGCGTGCGACTGATTAGCGGTTCGTGCCAGACAGGTTTAGTCATGATGTTTGCCCATGCGTCTCTATGAGTTTAGGCGCTAGAGGTTTATGAGCGAGGCGAGAGCAACATGCCGGCAGCCGCAGTTTGACCCGACGCTTCGTCAATAAGAATTAATGAACCAGTTGTGCGGTTTTGGTGATAATCGTCATAAAACAACGGGCTAGTCGTATGCAAAGTGACACGACCAACTTCGTTGAATTTCAAATCTCTGATGTCTGTCTCGCGATGCAGGTTTGAAATGTCTAGGCGATAGAGGACATTTGAAACTTTTCCGCGAGCAAGTTTCGTGGTGTGTTTGAGTGAATATATTTTGTCGATTTGTAATGGCGCTGCGTCGTCCATCCAACACAACATTGCTTCGAGTTCTTGTGAAGATCTCGGTCGGTTGTTAGGCCGACAAATCATGTCGCCACGCGTGATTGACAAATCATCAGCGAGCAAAATTGTTACTGCTTGACCTGGTTCGGCTTGTGTAAGTGCGCCATCAGGTGAATCAATGCCGGTGATGGTGGTTGTTAGGCCAGATGGCAGAACCATGACGTCGTCACCAACCCTCAACATTCCACCAGCAACACGGCCGGCGTAGCCGCGATAGTCCGGGTTGTCTGCACGTTGTGGGCGAATAACAAACTGCACCGGAAAGCGAGTATCGATTCGGTTTTCATCGCTCGCTGTATATACATTTTCGAGATGATGCAACAGTGTCGGGCCTTCGAACCAAGGCATGTTGGCTGACCGACTGACGACATTGTCGCCCGCGAGTGCGCTAATTGGCAAGAAAGTTACGTCACGCAAGTCAAGTCGAGAAGCAAAGCTCTCAAACTCTTCGCGTATTCGGTTAAAAACTTCGCTGTCGTAGTCGACGAGATCCATTTTGTTTACACAAATCACGAGGTGCGGCACACCAAGCAGCGAAACAAGCAAACTATGGCGACGCGTTTGCTCGACAACACCGGTGCGCGCATCAACGAGCACGATTGCCAAGTCAGCGTTTGATGCGCCAGTGATCATATTGCGGGTGTATTGAATATGGCCGGGGCAGTCAGCGATGATGAAACTGCGTTTTGGTGTGGCGAAGTACCGATAGGCGACATCGATTGTGATGCCCTGCTCACGTTCGGCGCGCAGACCGTCGGTTAAAAGCGACAAGTCGACATAGTCATCGCCGCGGCGCTTGCTGACGGCTTCAATGTGCTCGAGCTGATCTTCGAAGATGCTCTTCGAGTCGTAAAGCAGGCGGCCAATCAAGGTTGACTTACCATCGTCAACTGAACCAACAGTTGCAAAATGAAGTCGTTGCATCAGAAGTAGCCCAACTTTTTGCGATCTTCCATGCCGGCTTCTGAAATGCGATCATCGGCGCGAGTGGCACCGCGCTCTGTTATTCGTGCGACCGATGTTTCAGCAATTACTTGTTCGATAGTCGTTGCTGACGATTCGATGGCAGCTGTACATGTGGCATCGCCGACGGTGCGAAAGCGCACAAGTTCTTCGCTGACTGTTTCTCCGTCTTCGGGTTTTAAGAATGGTGAAACCGCCATCCACATGTTGTCGCGGCGAAACACCTGGCGACGGTGCGCGTAATAAATGCTCGGCAGTTCGATGTTGTAGTCGCGAATAAATTGCCAGATATCTAGTTCGGTCCAGTTTGAAATTGGGAAAATTCTGAAGTGTTCGCCTGGCTTGTGGCGACCGTTGTAAATTCCCCAAAGTTCTGGCCGTTGAGTTTTTGGGTCCCACTGACCAAATGCGTCACGATGCGAATAGACGCGTTCTTTGGCGCGGGCACGTTCTTCGTCGCGACGGGCGCCGCCGAACACAGCGTCAAATTTGTGCTCTTTAATTGAGTCGAGCAGGGTGACAGTTTGTAGCGGGTTGCGACTTGCCCGCGGACCAGTCGCATCTTGAATTCGACCTGCGTCAATCGAGGCTTGCACCGACCCAATGATTAGTTGCACATCTAAGTCGCGAACCGCGCGGTCGCGAAATTCGATTACTTCAGAAAAGTTGTGACCCGTGTCGATGTGCATCACCGGAAACGGCACACGCGCCGGGCTGAATGCACGCACAGCAAGATGCAACATAACGACTGAATCTTTGCCACCCGAGAACAGCATCACCGGGCGTTCAAACTCTGCGGCGACCTCGCGAATGATCGTGACCGACTCGTCAATCAGGCTGCGCAATGCTGATTTCACCCTATTAAGACTAGGGCTTTGATGACTGTCGAAATAGTCACAAAAGTGCATTAGTCACAGCGCTAGCGCCACTAAAAACGACTTGTTAAACGGCTCGAGCAATTAGTGTGGCGAGAGAGGAATTCGTGTCGCGATTAACAAAAGCAAGTTCAAACCAAGAAATTTTGGCAGTGCTCAACGAGACGGCCGATGCAGTCGGCAAAGTACTGCGCGCGAACCAAGATTGGTCGTTGTCTGGTTTGCGTGATACGCAATATGCAGTTGACTTGCGCGCCGATGCTGCAGCGCTCGAAGTGCTGACAAGTGCTGGTGTCGCGGTTTTGTCGGAAGAAAGTGAATTCACTGGCGAGTTCGCCGATGATGGCCTTTGTGTCGTAATGGATCCTCTTGATGGGTCGACAAATGCCAGTCGCGGTGTGCAGTGGTTCGCCACTGCGTTGTGCGCAATCGACAAAGACGGCATGCGCGCTGGTCTCGTTGTTAATCAGGCGAATGGCCACGACCGCTATTGGGCGACTGCTGGTGGCGGTGCGTTTCATAATGGTGTTGCGATGCGGCCGAGCGGTTGTGTTGAATTGCGCGAGGCGGTTGTTGGTATCTCTGGCATTCCAAAACAGCGACCGAAGTGGGGGCAGTTTCGTGCGCTCGGTGCGGCGGCTCTTGATATTTGTTTGGTCGCTGATGGTGTGATCGATGCGTGGATCGATTTCAATACGCACGGTGTGTGGGATTATTTAGCGAGCGCGTTAATTTGCCAAGAGGCGGGTGCGCTTATCGTCGAACATCAAGATCGCAATTTGGTGGTGCATGAACACAGCCAACGTCGCACGCCGATTGTTGCTGCAACTTCTGAGTTGCTCGCTAGCGTCCGCCAAGTTCGCGCCCAACAAAACTAAGCACCAACGCAGAGTAGAATTTCGAGATGGATCATAAGTCGTATAACCCGGCGGTGTTTTTAGAGCGGTTTGTTGCACTTGAAGTGCGTGCTGCAGGTTTAATTTTTGGCGCTGCTGTTTTAGGCGTCATGCTTGCAACATTCGGTGACTACTACGTTCACAACAGTTTCACTGAGTTGATCAGCGAAATCGCAATCGGTGGCTTCTTTTTGCTTGTTGGTCTCGAACTAAGGCGCGAATTTGCTAGCGGCACCTTGTCGGGTGCGACGCTTAAAGTTGCGCT
>JAUREG010000001.1:0-160544 GCA_030827545.1 Acidimicrobiales bacterium | reverse complement strand
AAATTGCGCGTGGCATCAAGCCAGGCGAAGTTGTGAATCACCCAGTGCTTGCAGATTGTTATCGCGCCTTGCGACGCTACGAAAAAGTCACAGAGCTTTGGGAGTCAATGAAACTATTGTCGCCACCTGCTGCATTGTTGGCAGAAGGTCGAATCGTTGCTGCCGGCGCACTGGCCGATCAGGGCGAACTTCAAAGTGCAGTGAGGATGATGACCCACGGCACGAGTGATCCGCACAAAGTGCAAGAGCATCACCTTCGCGAATGGTATGTGTTGGCAGATCTTTATGATCGTGCCGGCGATGTTGCGAGTGCACGACGCTTGTTTTTAAAGATTCAAAACAGTGACGCGAAATTCGCCGATGTTGCTGATCGCCTAAACACCCTCGGCGAATAACTATCTCAACCGGGCTCGATTCCCGGCGTCGCTAGTTGAGGTGGCGAAGAACTAGGCCTGTTTGAAGTTTTGGTGTGAAAAAAGTTGATTTGGGTGGCATGAGTAAACCTTCGGCGGCGGTGCGCTGAATTTCAGAAACACTCACAGGTCGAATCAAAATCGCCGCTGCGTAATTGCCGGTTTTAAGTTGAGCAGTGACTTCGCTAAAGCCATGTTGATACGAGACTGATTTTTCGATGTCGGCGAGTGCGTGTTCAAGAAACACACTGTCTAGATTGCGCACGCCAGTGAACATCTCTGACTTTGGCTTTAAAGATTTGGCTTGGCCATTCGGCGCGACAAAAGTTAGATGATTGTCTTGGGACATTTTCGCGATGATTGAAGGCGTGAGTGTTGGCAAATCTGCAATGTCAAAGAACTTTTCAAGTTGTTTTAATAGCGAGCTAATTTCAACATCTGCATAAAGTCGATGAATTGCCGCAACGCTTAATTGCTCATCGATCAGTTCGTTGATATAGCAGAGAGTAGATCTTGCATCTTTTAGCTGGGGGTTCTCGTCGCGATAAGTGCGGCTAATTGCATAGCGATGGTGGCCGTCGGCAATGACTACTGGATGTTGGGCAATTAGTTTGCTGATCACTGCACATCGCGCTCGATTGCTGACGCGTTCGACGATATGTTGCACACCATTTTCGTCAGTGAATGCACCCAGTAACTCACCTGGTTCGACAAGTGCTGTTGATAGTTGTGGTGTTAGCGAGAGACCCCAAATAGGTGAAAGGTTTGCCTGTGTCGCGCGAGTCAAGTCAAGGCGGTCAGTTTTGGCTTTTGGTGTTGTCTGTTCGTGCGGCAAGACTTCTTTTGAGTTCGGTTCTTCGATTTGAAGTGCTCCGATAACACCGACGGTCTCACGCGCGCGACCGGCGCTATCGACAAACTTCATGCGGTAGAGGGTAAAACTTGGCTCGGCGTCGAGTTGTAGTGCGCCCGATTCGATCCACGAAGAAAGAGTCTTCGCGGCTTGACGATATGGGTCTGGTCCAACTGGCAAGTCGAGATGCACGATGTTGTGCGTGCTGCGACGGGCATAACTTTCTCGATCTGCGTCGCTTTGCACATCGTATGGTTGAGCGCAAACGTCACCAAGCGAATATTTCGGCGAATATCGAAGTGCGCGGAAGGGTTCAAACTGAGGCACACTGAAAGGGTGGCAGAGATGGCGTTAATCGGCAACCCGCAATGAAGAATTCTTCGGCAGCTCCAATTTTGTGTGATTTGGACGGCGTGGTTTGGCTATCGCACGAGCCGATTGCTGGCTCAGTCGAGGCGATTGCAGCGTTGCGCTCGGCGGGACATCGAGTTTTGTTTGTGACGAATAATTCTTACGCCAAAGTTGCACAGCAAGAAGAAACTCTCAAGTCGATTGGCATACCAGCAGTTGGCGATGTGCTCACATCGTCAGGGGCAGCGGCGACTTTGTTGAAGCCGGGTCAACGCGTTTTGGTGGCTGGTGGACCAGGAGTAGTCGAAGCAGTTGAAAGTGTTGGTGCCATTGTTGCAGGACGAACCGATGACGATTCGTCTCCTGAAGCGCAACTTGTAACTGACTCTGCAATCGACGCAGTGATCGTCGGGTTTCATCGAACCTTTGACTTTGAGTCGATGCGTCGAGCGTCGGCAGCGGTGCGTGCTGGCGCAACATTGATTGGCACAAACGATGATGCGACGTATCCGACTTCAACAGGTGTGATACCTGGTGGTGGCTCGATTTTGGCGGCAATTGCGACTGCGAGTGGCGTCGCGCCAATCATTGCGGGGAAACCGTTTGCCCCGATGGGCGAGTTGGTACGACGCGCGTTGAACACCCGCGATTTGAGTTCGTGCTGGATGGTGGGCGACAGATATTCAACTGACGGTGCATTTGCAAAAACTATCGGCGCAAAATTTGCCCTGGCTCTATCAGGCGTAATCGATCGTGTCGGTGCTGAGAAATTGCAGAACGAGCACAAGTTCGAACTTGTTGTCGAAGATTTGATCGGTTTGGCAAAGCACTTAGGCATCGCAATTTGAAACGTGTCCGTCTCGACCAAGCATTGGTCGCCAAGAAACTTTTTGACAATGTTGCCGCAGCGCAACTGGCAATTGACGAGCGAAAAATCACCGTTAATGGCTCGATTGCAGTTTCACACGGCTACATGGTTGCGCCAGGCGATGAGTTGTTGGTGATTGTTGCGCCGAAATATGTGAGTCGTGGAGGTTTAAAACTTGAGGCCGCGATTCGCGAGTTCGCAATTGATCTCTCAGAAAAACGTGTCCTTGATGTCGGCGCCTCAACTGGCGGGTTCACTGACTGCGCACTTCAACATGGCGCTCGCCAGGTAGTTGCTCTTGATATCGGCAAGAACCTATTGCATGAAAAATTGGCACGTGACCCACGCGTTGTTGTTATCGAAAATACAAACGGACGCGAAATTAAGCGACTTGTTAAAAAGGGTGACAAGATTTTCGGGCCGCGCTTTGATGTCGCGACAGTCGACCTTTCGTTTATTTCGGCGCGCGAGGTTTTGCCGGCAGTGAAATCCGCACTTAAAGATGGCGGCATTTTGGTTCTATTGGTTAAGCCGCAGTTTGAAGCCACGAAAGCAGAGTCTGATCGTGGGTCTGGCGTGATCGTCGATTCAGCAGTTCATAATCGTGTCAATGATGAGATGTCCGAGTTCGTGCGTCAGATGGGTTGCGAGATTGTGGGAGTGATCGAATCGCCTATCCACGGGCACGACGGCAACCGTGAGTTTCTGTTAGTTGCTAAATGCGCCCGAGTTGCGTCTTGAAGTTAATAGATTGTTAGTTATGGCCGAATCGTTGAACATCATTTTCGTGGCGCACCATACGCGTCCTGAAGTGGTGCCGATTATTCGCGAGGCGAAAAAATGGCTAGACAAAAATGGTCATAACTCGTGGATGCCTATTGGTGACGCCGCCGCTCTTGGGTTGAGCGAATTTGGAGCAGATCGCTCGGCGCAAGATGCAGATTTGTTGGTCAGCCTTGGCGGAGACGGCACGATTTTACGCTCGGTCGAACTGCTGGGTGGGGCGCCCGTGCCAATTTTGGGTGTGAACATGGGAACTCTGGGTTATCTAACCGAAATCGAACCTGAAGAATTGATTGATCGTCTCGAGCGTTGGATCAAGCGCGACGAAAAAAGTGTGATTGTTCTCGACGAACGAATGATGTTGGCAGTTACTTTGAAATCACAACACAGGAGCCAGACGTGGCGCGCGCTGAACGAAGCCGTAATAGAGCGACAGCAATCTGGGCACACCGTTTGGCTCGATGTAACGATCAATCATGAAGTTTTTGCTCGATATTCTGCTGACGGTGTAATTGTTGCAACACCCACCGGGTCAACTGCATATTCGATGTCTGCACGCGGGCCGGTTGTTTCTCCTCGACATAAGGCGATGTTGCTCACCCCTGTTTCGCCACACATGTTGTTTGATCGCAGTCTCGTGCTCGGGCCAACAGAAACATTGAGTATGCAAGTTGTAGGCACACGTCCGGCTGAGTTAGCGATTGATGGTCGCCATGTTGCCAGCCTCGATCAAGGCGACGTCGTGAGTTTCGAAGCCGACAGTTGTTCAGCGCACTTTGTTCGGTTCACACAACAGCCAAAGTTTCACCAAATCGTTCGCGCAAAATTTGGACTAGGAGACGAATAGTGCTCAGCGAGTTGCGCATCGAAAATTTAGGCGTAATCGAAAAACTTGAAATTGTCTTGACAGGTGGTCTCACCGCATTGACCGGCGAGACAGGCGCCGGTAAAACGATGTTGGTTGAGGCAATCAGTTTGCTCGTCGGCGGTCGTGCAGATGCGAGCATTATTCGACCCGGTGCGAGCGAGGCGCGCGTAGAGGGTCGGTTTGTTGACAAAGATGTTGAGGTGGTTCTGGCTCGAGTTATTCCACTTGATGGTCGGTCGCGTGCCTATGTAAATGGTCGGTTGGCTACGGTTGGCAATCTGGCCGAGCAGGGTATATCGCTCGTAGATCTACACGGTCAACACGCTCATCAGAGTTTGCTCGGTCAAAGTGCTCAGCGTGCGGCGCTTGATGCGTTTGCTGGGGTTGATCTAACCGAACTGCGCGCAGCAAGAGCTCGGCTCACTGAGATTGATGCGAATATGGCGGCAATTGGTGGCGATGAGCGAGCGAGGGCTCGTGAAATTGATTTGCTTTCTTTTCAAGTTGAAGAAATTGGCAATGCTGGCTTGAGTGATGCCAACGAAGATGAAACCCTCGAGCGTGAAGAAGACTTGTTGGCAGATGCTGTCGCACATCGCGAAGCACTTTGGCAAGCAGTTGCAGCTATCACTGAAGATGGTGGTTCTGGTGATGGTTTGGCTCAAGCCATATCTGCGCTTGGTCATCGCGACGCACTCGGCGAACTGGCGTCGCGTCTGAAATTATTGCAACAAGAGCTGACTGATGTTGCCAGTGATTTGCGCGCAAAGGCCGAGTCAACCGAAGAAGACCCAGAGCGACTTGACGAAATCCGCAAGCGGCGACAGTTGTTGGTCGATTTACGTCGAAAATATGGCGAGACCCTGGCTGATGTCATTAAATACGGTCAAGAAGTTGGCGAGCGACTTAGTGATCTGCAGAGTTTCGAACAGCGGGCAATCGAACTTGAAGCGCAACGTGAAAAGGCGCTAGCTGAATTGGCGAAAGCCGAAAAAGCAGTTGGCGCCAAGCGTCGAGCAGCGGCCCCAAAACTTGCATCTGCTGTCGAAGCACATCTAAAGACCTTGGCGATGAACAATGCTTCGCTCGCAATTACGGTCGGAGACGACCCTGGTGACGAAGTTGTAGTTCTATTGTCGGCAAATCCTGGTTCGCCGTTGTTGCCATTGACCAAAGTTGCATCAGGCGGAGAACTGGCGCGCACAATGCTCGCATTGAGACTCGTTTTGACTCAGGCCCCGGGCACACTGGTGTTTGACGAGGTCGACGCAGGCATCGGCGGTACGGCGGCCGTCGCGGTAGCAAAGTCGTTGGCAGATTTGGGGCAGCGCCATCAGGTTTTGGTTGTTACTCATTTGGCTCAAGTCGCCGCGGCGGCCCAGACTCAAATAAATGTGACCAAAGCAGTGCGGGCAAAACAGACTTTTGCCACGGCAACGATGCTTTCGGGCGAAGACCGAGTTGCCGAAATCGCGCGCATGCTTTCGGGCGGGGTCGCCCAAGAGTCGGCGACCGAGCATGCCAGAGATTTACTCTCGGCATCAGGTGCCAAGAAACGACGCCCCTGAGTTTTCGGATATGCTTATCTTCCGTCATAGTCACTGTGGAGAATCCACACTTAGTTAACAAAGACGGGAGCCCGAAGTGCCAAAGCACGTGTTCGTAACGGGCGGAGTCGCCAGCGGTCTTGGCAAAGGTTTGACTGCAAGTTCACTTGGTCGTCTCTTAAAAATGCGCGGACTTCGCGTAACGATGCAAAAACTTGATCCGTATATCAACGTTGACCCGGGCACGATGAACCCATTCGAGCACGGTGAAGTTTTTGTTACTGATGATGGCGGCGAAACCGATCTTGACTTGGGTCACTATGAGCGATTCATTGATGAGCCCCTGACTCGCGCATCAAATGCAACGACCGGTTCGATTTATCAAGCAGTTTTGGCAGCCGAGCGACGCGGCGACTACCTCGGCCGTACGGTTCAGGTGATTCCGCACGTCACTGACGAGATTAAACGGCGCATTCGCCGACTGGTAAACGATGAAGTTGATGTTGTGATCACCGAGGTGGGTGGCACCGTTGGTGACATTGAGATCTTGCCGTTTCTTGAGGCTATTCGCCAGTTTCGCAACGAAGTCGGTCGCGACAATGTTTGCTATGTGCATGTCACCTTGGTGCCATTTATCGGACCGAGCGGTGAACAAAAATCAAAACCGACTCAACACAGCGTCACCGAGTTACGCAGTCGGGGTATTCAGCCCGATGTAATCGTCTGTCGAAGTGATGAGCCACTAAGTGACTCACTAAAGCGTAAAATCTCAAATCAATGCGACGTCGACAATCGTGCAGTGATCAACGCGGTAGATGTCAAGAACATTTACGAACTGCCGTTAATTTTTCACGATGAAGGACTTGACACGGTTATTTGTGACGTGTTGCGAATTGATGCCCCAATTGACTTGTCGCATTGGCGACAATTGGTCGCGCGTATCGAAGCATCAGTTTCGCCGGTTCGCATCGGCCTGATCGGCAAATATGTCGATCTTCATGACGCTTATCTTTCGGTTATAGAAAGTTTGAAGCACGCAGGGTTTCATCACGGTGCGCAGATCGAAGTTGTCTGGATACAGGCTGAAGATGTCGAAGGTTTGCTTGCCGACGAAGCAATCGGTTCGCTGGACGGCATTGTGATACCTGGTGGCTTTGGTCCTCGTGGCATCGAGGGTAAAATTCGCGCGGCCGAATATGCGCGTGAAAATCAGGTGCCATGTCTTGGTCTGTGTCTGGGCATGCAAGTAATGACAGTTGAGTTTGCGCGTAATGTGGTTGGCCTAAAAGATGCCAACTCAACTGAGTTCAATGCCGCGACACCGCATCCAGTTATCGACTTAATGAACGACCAACGCGAAGTAACCGACAAGGGCGGCACGATGCGGCTAGGTGCGTATTATGCAGTTCTTACGCCAGGCACGAAAGTTGCCAACGCATATGGCGAGCCAGTTGTAAGTGAGCGTCATCGTCATCGATATGAATTCAACTCAAATTACCGAGCACGAATCGAAGAAGCTGGTTTGTTGTGCAGTGGTACGTCGCCAGACAAGCGACTTGTCGAATTTGTTGAACTCGAGAATCATCCGTTCTGGGTCGGCACTCAAGCACACCCAGAATTCAAGAGTCGACCAGATCGACCACATCCGTTGTTTCGAGAATTAATTGGTGCTGCATTGAAGTATCGCACCACGCGTCTTTCTCAGTTGCCGATTGAGGTTGCTGATAATTCGACGAAGTCAGTCGCACGATAATTGACGTCAGGGGTGTGTCGTCGTGACGGCAGACTTTAAATTAATCAAACAAAAAATCGTTCATAAATGGGCTGCTTGGTCGTTGGTGCAAGCCGACTTTTCTGACCCCGTGGGCGAAAAGTTTGTTCGCACCTATGTAGATTCGCCCGGTGCTGTTGGTGTTGTCGCGCTTGTTGGCGATGTCGGTGCAAGAAGGGTGTTGCTTGTGCGGCAATATCGGCCACCACTCGACGTCAAAACATTAGAGATACCGGCAGGCATGCGCGATCAAGAAGGAGAAGATCCACAAATTACGGCGCAACGCGAACTTGAAGAAGAAGCGGGCTTTCAAGCCGGCCAGATGATCAAACTCGGTAGCCATGAATCGGCGCCTGGCATCAGCAATTCAAAGGTTCACTTGTTCTTGGCAGTTGACCTGCGTCAGACGACAGTTGACCGTCATGGGCCAGAAGAGCAATTTATGACGATTGAAACACCGCTATTCACAGAGACTCTCGAGATGATTAAAAACGGTGAGATCACAGATGGCAAAACAGTGATCGGGCTTTTGTTGGTGGCACAAAACTTCAAACAGTTTCTTTAGGTGAATGGTCGTGTGATGGCTGTAGACCCGATCGAAACGTTTATGACATGGATGCGCGTCGAGCAAGGTCGTTCGGTGAATACGTTGATGGCGTATCGGCGCGACATTGATGGCTTCGTCGATTGGCTGAAGACTCAAAAAGCCAATGTTATGAATGCAACTTCGCAACATCTAGAAAAATTCGTTGCTCATTTACGGTCGGCAGGCAAAGCGCCTAAATCTGTGGCGCGACAGTTTGCCGCAGTGCGAATGTTTTACCGATACTTGGCCCAAGAAGGCATACGAACCGACAACCCGGCTGTTTTGGTTGATGGCGTCAAAGTGCCCAGTAGCTTGCCGAAAGGAATTTCTGAAGACGAAGTTGCGCTTTTGCTTAGCGCGGTGCGTGGTGTTGATTCGTTTGCTCGCCGTGATCGGGCGATACTTGAGTTTCTTTATGCCACTGGCGCGCGTGTAGCTGAAGTTTGCACACTGTCGATGAGCGACATTGATATGGAAGATTCTCTGGTGCGTCTGTTCGGTAAAGGTTCGAAAGAACGCATTGTGCCGTTCGGTCGACCATGTCGTGATGCGCTCAGTGACTATTTCGACCTAGGTGGCAGGCCGGCACTAGTGCCTGAATCTTGGTCGAGTCGTGAAGATAGCGACGCTGTGTTTCTTGGTGTGCACGGTACGAGACTTTCGCGTCAAGCCATTTTTAACATCGTCAAAAAATATGCAGCTTTGGCAAAAATCAAAGAAATTTCGCCACACTCTTTGCGGCATTCGTGCGCAACGCACATGTTGGTGCATGGGGCAGATTTGCGCGTTGTTCAAGAATTGCTGGGTCATGCATCGGTGAGTACAACGCAGATTTATACGCGTGTCGATAACGAAGTTCTATATGAGATGTATCGAGAAGCTCATCCGCGAGCGAGGGCAGTGCGATGACGAAGCTCGTGCATCTGGTGAAACGTTTTGCTACATCGCTTGACCGCCGAGATCTCTCACAATTTGAAATTGATTCGGCACGTGCCGTGCTAACGCCTCGCGAATTTGAACTTTGGTCTCAGATGTCGTTGTCAGACAAAAAGCACAGCCTCACCGTGCATAGGCGTTTTTCAGACCTTATGCCGAACGCCGAGATCGCCGCCGTGCGGGCTTCGCTGCTTCATGATGTTGGCAAGACAAAATCAAATCTGGGTGTGCTGTCGCGCGTAGTTGCAACAATTCTCGGCAGTAAAGGAAAGCGCTTTTCGCAATATCACGATCACGAAGCACTCGGTGCCCAAATGCTGCGCGAAATCGGTTGCGAAGAAACCACATGGCGACTTGTAGCAGGCTCAATCAGCGATGACGACAGCAGTTTGGCAAAATATATTGCGGCGCTTCGAAGTGCCGATGATATTTAAATTACTTGCTGCTTAGAAAACCAATTGATTTTTGGGCGCGGGCGAGCGTTGCGCTTGCAACGGCTTGGGCGCGATCATTGCCTTTATGTATAAGTCGCATCAATTCGGCTTTGTCGCCCAATAGTTCGTTGTAACGCTTTTGAATTGGTGCGAGCATCGCAATAACGGCTTCAGCACTGGCCGATTTTAAATCACCGTAACGTGTGTAACTTTCAGCAGTCTTCTGTGGTGTCGAGTTAGTTGCTGCTGCCAAAATTTCGAGCAGATTTGCTACGCCGGGCTTTCTCTCGCGATCAAAGACAACTTCAGAGTCACTGTCGGTTACCGCACGTTTAAACTTCTTTTCGATCTTCGCGGGTTCATCGAGCATGTAGACAACCCCAGAATCGTCATCGCCTGATTTCGACATCTTGGAAGTTGGATTCTGTAAATCCATAACACGAGCGCCACTTGCTGGTGTTACAGCTTTTGGAATAACGAATGTTTCGCCGAACCGATGATTGAAGCGAATCGCAATGTCGCGAGTAATTTCAATGTGTTGACGTTGATCGTCACCGACTGGCACCTCGTTGGCGTCGTAAAGCAAAATATCTGCAGCCTGTAATGCGGGGTAGGTAAATAGCCCAGCCGAGACGAACTCTGCCTCGCGCTTTGCTGATTTGTCTTTGAACTGAGTCATACGACTGAGTTCGCCAAACGAGACGGTGCACTCCATGATCCACCCGAGTTGGCTGTGCTCGGGTATGTGGCTCTGCACGAAAACGGTTGCGATATCGGGGTCTAGCCCTACGGCAAAGAGCATCGCTGCAAGTTGCAGCGTGTTCGTGCCGATTATGCCTGGCTTTTCTGTCACCGTCAGCGCGTGCAGATCAACTATTCCGTGAAATACATCGGCCTTGTCTTGCCCGGCTACCCAATTTCGCAAAGCGCCAAGGTAATTGCCAAGGTGCACTTCGCCAGTGGGCTGAATGCAAGACAGAACTCGAGTCATAAATCAACCTTAGTTGCCGACATTGAAAGGCGGGGGGAGGTAATCTCGCAGGTGATGAAATACGCAGTTTCTACGCCGACATTTGATGGCCCATTTGAATTGCTCTTACATCTCATTTTGAAAGAAGAAGTTGATATCCACGAAGTTTCATTGTCGAACATTGTGACGGCATACCTGGACGAGGTTGCCAAGATGCAGACTATGGATCTCGAACTTGCAACTGAGTTTTTATTGATTGCTGCGACTCTTATCGAGTTGAAGACCAGGCGATTGTTGCCGGGCAAAGACGATGGTGACCTAGATGACGAGCTGGCATTGTGGGAAGAGCGAGATTTGTTGTTGGCCAGGTTGCTTGATTGCAAGACTTTTAAAGATGTCGCAACTGTTTTCAGTGACTTAGTAAGTCGAGCAGACTTGAGTTTTCCGCGGATGGCAGGGCCAGAAGAGCGCTTTGCATCTTTGATGCCAGATTTGCTCGAAGGTGTTAGCCCGTTACGAGTTCAGAGAGCCTTTATGCGGGCGACTGCACCGAAAGCGCCGAAGGTGATCGGGTTAGAGCACGTTGCACCGATTAGAGCGAGTGTTGCCGAGGCGATCATTTCGGTTGCTGATCACATGCGTCAGGCTGGTCGCACAACATTTCGCAACATTGTTGATGGCATCACTGACAAGATCGAAGTTGTGGTTCGATTTTTGGCGATACTCGAGCTTTATAAGCAGGGTCGTGTCGAACTCGAACAGTTGCGGCGGTTTGGTGACATTGAGGTCGTTTGGTTGGGCGTTGAAGACGAATCAATCGCCATAGATAATTACGAAGGATAAACAATGAGCAAAGACGAAACAAACTTAGATCCAGAAACTGTACGTGCGCTCGAAGCGATTTTGATGGTCGCAATGGAGCCTGTTGCGCCTGCTTTGTTGGCACAGCTTTTGGAGATTTCTCAGGCAACAGTCGAGTCTTTGTGCGAGCGTTTGGCGACAACTTACGAAAGCGCAGGACACGGCTTTCAGCTCGTCAAAGTCGCTGGTGGATATCGTTTTCAATCTCATCCCGATTTGGCGCCATATGTTGAGCGATTTGTATTAGATGGTCAACAGGCGCGAGTCTCTTCAGCTGCACTCGAAACGTTGGCAATTATTGCCTACAAGCAGCCATTATCGCGTTCACAGATTGCTGCCATTCGAGGTGTTGATCCAGAGGCAGTAATGCGAACTCTCCAAGCGCGTGGTTACATCACCGAAGTTCAACGCGATGATGGCCCAGGGCAGGCAGTTCTTTTCGGCACCACACCTTTGTTCTTAGAGCGGCTTGGCATTGCTTCGCTTGAAGATTTGCCAAGCATCGCAGATTTTATTCCGGACGCAAGTGTTGTAGAAACACTTGAACGCAGTTTGCGAGTCGTGCCCGAAGACCCGACAACGCCAGAGCAATAAAAGCAAACTCCAACTTTTAATGTCTGGTGAAATTGCGTTTGGTGCATCAGGCGAAATTGCAAGTGACGAGGGCGAGCGCCTACAGAAAGTTTTAGCGCGAGTCGGATGGGGTTCGCGTCGTGAGTGCGAAATTCTGATTGAAGATGGTCGTGTCAAAGTAAACGGCGAAGTCGCTGTTTTGGGTCGGCGAGTAAAAACACAAACCGACAAAGTTGAAGTTGACGGTGTCGCGATCGGCGTCGCACCGGGGCTGGTCTACTACTTGTTAAACAAACCAGTAGATGTGATTACCACAGCCAAAGACACGCACGGCCGACAAACTGTGATTGAACTTGTACCGCTTGAGCCAAGAGTGTTTCCGGTGGGGCGTTTGGACGCAGATACCGAGGGCTTGTTGATATTGACTAATGATGGTGAGTTGGGGCATCGATTGACCCATCCGAGCTTTGGTATCGAAAAAGAGTATCTAGCGCATGTTCAGTGCGGTCAGAACGGTGTCAGCGAATCTGCCCTGAAGAAATTGCGAGATGGTGTCGAATTGGATGATGGCGTTACGTCGCCCGCAGACGTGGGGCAATTGCAAACTGGTGTGTTGCGGATAGTGATTCACGAAGGACGCAATCGTCAAGTTCGTCGTATGTGTGATGCGGTGGGTTATCCAGTTGAGCGTTTGGTTCGCGTGCGAATTGGACCAATCGTCGATCGCACGCTTGCGCCAGGCAAATGGCGACATTTGACAACAAGTGAAGTCGTTGAGTTAAATCAGGCAACTAAAAACTGACCCAACGGTAGAATTTGACGGTGGCTACGCGTCGAGCGAACGTTCTCGGTCTTGGGTTAATTGGTGGCTCGCTGGCACTTGCGTTGGCAAAACATGGTTTTGTCGTTTCGGGCAGCGATGCAAATAGCGAAGTTGAACAGTCGGCATTGGCTCGAGGCGTTATCGGCGCTGTCGGTATTGATCCGCTGGCTGAAATTAGTTTCATTGCGACGCCTGTCAGTTCGATACCAGATCAAGCCAAATTGGCACTATCAAAAACAAAGGGCATTGTCACCGACGTTGGCGGGGTGAAGTCTTCGGTAGTCAATTCTGTCTCGGACGCACGTTTCATTGGTGGGCACCCGATGGCAGGCAGTGAGTTAGCGGGCCTTGATGGCGCTGATGATGCATTGTTCGAAGGTGCTGTTTGGGTTTTGACACCATCGGCGCAGTCTTCTGACGAGAGTTTTGAAAGTTTGGCAAAGACAATTCGCACACTCGGCGCAGAAATTGTCGTACTTGACGCTGAGCGTCATGATCGTTTAGTTGCTGTTGTTAGTCATTTGCCGCACTTGACCGCGGCAACTTTGATGGGCTTAGCGCACTTAACTGCCGAAGAACACGTAGCGGTTTTGCGTTTGGCTGCAGGTGGCTTTCGTGACATGACTCGAGTTGCCTCAGGTCTGCCACAAATTTGGATTGACATCTGCCGCGAAAATCGAGTCGCAATTTTAGATGCTCTTGACGGAATGATCTCAGGTCTCACCGAAATGCGCGGCATCGTCGAGTCGCAAGATAACCAGGCACTCTTGAGTCGTTTGTCAACTGCGCGTAACGCGCGAGCGAACTTGCCAGGTCGAGTACACGAATTGATGGATGTTTGCGAAGTGCGAGTGCCGATACCTGACCGCTCTGGTGCTGCGGCTGAGATCTTTACTTTGGCTGCCGATCTGGGCGTGAACATCGCGAACTTTGAAGTTTCTCATTCGGTTGAAGGCGATCGCGGCATTCTTGTGCTGATAATCGATAAAGCAAGTGCTGAGATGTTTCGCGGGGGTTTAATGGCGCGCAAGTTTCGTCCAAGTATTCAGACCGTGGCATGACAACTCGAGGTAGCAGCAACTTAGTTTCGGTACCTGGGTCAAAGTCAATTGCGAATCGTGCTCTTATTTGTGCGGCTCTCGCTAAGTCTGAATCTATTGTTTCGAACTGCGCACCTGGTGACGACACCGAGGCGATGATTGATGCGCTTCAGATTTTGGGTGTTGGCATTGAGCGCAAGGCTGACTCAATTAAAGTTGTCGGAAATTTGGATCTTGAAGCGACTCACGAGTTGCAGTTGAATGCAAAGTTGGCTGGCACTACATCAAGGTTTTTGACTGCGCTTTGCAGTTTGCGAGCGGGCACCACAACAATTGACGGCGACGCAACGTTGCGAGTTCGGCCGATGCACGATCTGCACAAGGCGCTTCGCGACCTAGGTGCTCGAGTGACGCCCGTAGAAAACGACGGCTACTTACCCGTGCGAGTCTCTAGAGGCACGCAATGGCAAGCAAAGGTGGCCGTTAGTGCAAGTATGTCGAGTCAGTTCACGAGTGGGTTGATGATGATTGCGCCATATTTGCCGTCGGGTCTTGAGATCACTCTCAGCGAAGAGGTTGTTTCGCGTGGCTATATCGAAATGACTGTTGGGGTGATGCGAGCGTTTGGTGTAAATACAGACTTCTCTGGCAATCAGATTTGGGTCAGCCCGGGCGAGTATCAGGGCACTAGTTTCAGCGTTGAGCCAGATGCGTCGTCGGCAAGTTATCCACTTGGTGCAGTGGCAATAAGTGGCGGATCAGTGACAATCGAGGGTTTGTCGCGCAGCAGCCTGCAAGGCGATGTTGAGTTTGTTGACTTGTTGGCGCGAATGGGATGCGATGTGAGCGAGAGCCCTGAGGGTTTGAAGCTAAGTCGCCAAAAAGAGAAACCATTGCGAGGAATTGAAGTGAATATGTCTCAAATCAGTGATTGCGTGCCAACCTTGGCGGTTGTGGCGTTGTTTGCTGAAACGCCAACCCGAATCAGCGGTGTTGGCTTTATTCGCAAAAAAGAGAGCGATCGCATCGGAGATTTGATCGGCGAACTGCGTAAATTAGGGGCAAACGTGAGCGAAACCGCCGATGGCATTGTGATCGCGCCGGGAGCGCTGCATGGCGCGACCCTAGAGACACATCACGATCATCGACTAGCTATGGCATTTGCACTGATTCAGCGTGAAGTTGATGGTGTAGTTGTCAACAATCCTGAAGTCGTGAGCAAGAGTTGGCCGAACTATTTTGAAGTTTTGCGCTCGTTTTATAAATCGTAAATCGTTTTTTCGGGTCGAATAATCGTCGCCAGTAGCGACTGTGTTCTATAATCGGCTTTTACGGAAAAAGGAGTTTCGGTTTTGACACAAGCACGTGAGATTATGACTTGGGAGTCTTTCGGTGTCGCGAGTCGCGAATTGGCGATGAAGGTAGCAAAAGATGGCTACGAACCTGACATCATTTTGGCGATTGCGCGGGGTGGCTTGATGGCCGCTGGTGCACTCGGGTATGCGCTCTCAGTGAAAAATACTTACACGCTGAATGTTGAGTTTTATACGGGCGTTGACGAGCGGTTACCAATACCAATTGTTTTGCCGCCAGTACCAAATTTGGTCGATCTAAAAGATTCGCGCATTTTGATTGTCGATGATGTCGCTGACACCGGTCATACTTTGAAGCTTGTGAACGATTTTTGTCACGGCCAAGTGAAAGAATCGCGCATTGCGGTTCTTTACGAAAAGCCACATTCAATTGTCAAGTGTGAATATGTCTGGAAGATGACCGACGAATGGATCAACTTCCCGTGGAGCGACAAAGAACCCGTGGCAAAACGCGAGTTCAACGTTCGCGACGCCTGATCTCTGCGTCTTAGTTTTTACTGATTCAAAATAGTCAAGGCGGCGTTCTTTCCGCTTGCGCCCCACACGCCGGCGCCAGGAAACGTTGCCGCGCCTGTGAGAAAGAGTCCTTTGATTGGGGTTCGATAGCGGGTTAGTTCTGGTTGCGAATTGAGAAGCGCCGCTAGAGGGCCGCCACTAAAACTAGTTGCATGACCTTTTGGCAAGAAAAATTCTGATTCGTAGTGTGCCGGAGTCATGCAGCGCCAATCAGCAATTGAGTTCATAAAGCCTGGCTCAACTAGTTGTGAGTATTTCTCAAGCCAGCGGTAAGGCTCGACGTTGTTTGTCCATCCACCTTTGAACGAAAAGGGTGTGAATAGAGCTTCAAGACTAAAAACATGGTCAGTTGAGTTGGTCATTGAGGGATCAAGAATTGATGGCAAGTTGACCAACATTGCGGGCTGGTCAAGAATCGCTCCACGTGAAATCATTTCAAAACCACGATGTAATTCGTCAGTAGTTGGCGTGACAATCAGTGTTGGCGAGAGTGGATCGACACCGAGATCATTGAAAAGTTTGTTGTCAAGGTTTGTGTATCGCGGCTTAGCTGTGATACGAGCGTCAATTTTCGATTCGTAGCCCTCGTAGTGCGGTGTTGCCCTCCACTTGTCGATCATTGGCTTGGCACTAGATGGTGGATTCTTCAGCCACTTCAGAAACGTATCGTGTGGGTTGCATGCAGACACAACGCAGTCGGCGAGAATTTCAGTTCCGTCGCCGAGAGCGACACCGCGCACTCGAGATCCTTCGCAAAGTATTTGGGCGACTCTTGTATTTGTCATTACGACACCCGAGTTTGACTCGATACTTCGTCGCAGCGAGATTGGCACCATTCCGCTTCCGCCGATTGGTCTGCCCACTTTCGAAACATGACGCATCGCATATGTGAGTGCGCCGAGGCCCGTGCCCGGTGTGTGCGGCGAAACGCCCCACACTGTTGGGCCCGTGACAAGTGCGGGGCCGATCAACAACTCTGACTTGAAATACTTTCTCAGCACTTGTGCCGACGAGAGTTTGCTCCACCGCAACATCGTTGTGACACCGCGACCGCGTCGCGAAATGACTTTACTTATCAAAGAGCGGCGAGTGGGCGGCTGGCTTGCGGCGTCGATGATCATTTCGGCGATTGGCATCGCGTCACGAAGATAGGCGCGATATCCGTCAACTTCATCTTTGAAAAAGTGCTTTATGACATCTAATGTTTTGTCAACATCACGAAAGTGTGGCCAAATTCGACGGTCGCTCCAAGACGTTGCGAGTTGAGTTGGGTCAACATCAAGATATTTGAGCCCATGTTTGGCGAGATCTAGATCTTCACTGACGCCAGTTGTGCGAAACGTAAGGTGATCACAGTTGCAGATGTTGACGGTGACACCCGAGAAAGTCTCGCTTGAGGCTGTGCCCCCAACTTCGCTACGCGCTTCAATGACAACGACTCGCTGACCGGCTTTGGCAAGATATGCCGCGCACACAAGACCGTTGTGTCCACCGCCGACAATAACTGCATCAAAACGTTTTGAAATATCTGCAGTTGCCACGCTCTATATTGCCATTTGGGTAGGGTGTTTGTCATGTCAAATCTGATTCGCCGTCTTGGTGATCTACGTGGTCCAGATGTCATAAGCAA
The DNA here is from genome assembly GCA_030827545.1 of Acidimicrobiales bacterium. Lineage (GTDB taxonomy): Bacteria > Actinomycetota > Acidimicrobiia > Acidimicrobiales > Ilumatobacteraceae > BACL27. The sequence continues at coordinate 143,348 of JAUREG010000001.1, read as the reverse complement.
AATCACATCCAGATCGATTTTCGTGCAACCTCTTGGTGCAATCGAGCAGCATGGCCCACATTTGCCACTGAATACTGATGAAGTTGTTGCTACGGCTGTGGCTGAGGCGACAGTTGAGCGTGTTGGCGAAAAACTTGATGTCTGGCTATTACCGACCTTGACGTACACAAAGTCAAATGAACATGCGTGGGCGCCCGGCACGATTTGGCTCTCGGCAACGACAATGCTCAGCGTTTTAGACGACATTGGCAAATGCATCTCACGCACTAACGCTCAGAAACTTGTGTTTCTCAATGGTCACGGCGGAAACTCGGCTTTGCTGAATGTTGTCAATCGCGAGTTGCGACTTAACTATGGTTTGCAGACCTTTACTGCACACCCCTCAATGCCACCAGACCAAGGTGGGGCATCAGCCGCAAGCGAACTCGGTATGGGTATTCACGGTGGCACCGACGAGACATCAGTGATGCTGCATCTGCGACCAGATCTTGTTGATATGTCAAAAGCGGTGCGACGGGTGCCCGAGAAAATTGCCATGAACAAGCACGTGCGGTTCGGTGGGGCAGTAAGTTTCGGATGGCTCTCAAATGATTTTTTTGTTGAAGGTCATATCGGTGACCCAACTCTTGCAAGTGCCGAACTAGGCGCTCGAATGTTTGCCTCGGCAGTTGAGAACTTCTCTGAAGCCCTTGCCGAAGTCTCAACTTTCAATTTCGGAAAATAAATTAAGCCTGTAAATGACACTCGGGGGGCGCAAGCGCCCCCCGAGGTATCAATTTTTAACTATTGATCGTTATGGCAATGCAATAGTTGGATCGATGAATTCATTGGTGACGATGTCAGCGGCAGTAATGCCCTCTTTCATCTTTGCACCAATTTTTTCGTAAGTTGGAACTGCAATCTCGATGAACTTGGTTACTCGGTCAAGATCAAAGCTGCCCAATGTTCCGTCTGGGCTGTTGGCGATGAGGTTGTTTGCGAGACCTAATTCAACTGCTGCTGCAGCCTGACCAGCGTCATACAGCCAACCGTTGTTGTACTGAGTAACAAGATCAAGGATCAACGCGTTGGCGCGAGCAGGATCTGTTACATAGTCAACTTGTGATTGCTGAATCATTGGTACAAGAAGCTTCAAGCAGTCTTTGTTTCCTTCGATTGTTGCAGGCAATCCACCAAGTGATTGGGCATATGCTGTCCAACCTGCATCGTGAACTGTCTGGTATGCAACTGGCTTCGCCCAGTCTGTGAGCACATTCTCGTAGTAGTAAGGCTCTGAAGTTGCAAAACCTTGCTGTGCAGCCTTGCCGCCGTCAGCTACGAAGTTGGCAGGTGTGCCGTCGTAGTTGCCGTCAACTTGTTTTGCATCAAGAATGCCGTTTGCTGTGAAGTACTCCATGTATGCAGCACCACCGAAGTAACGAACCTTTGCGCCAGTTGCCTTAAGGTCGGCAATTGATTTCACGTTTGGATACGTTGCTGGGTCCCACATGATGATCTGTGGGTTGATGTTGAACGGAGCCACAACAGTCATTGTTGGGAATTCGCCTGAATCTTGTACTGCACCGTCGGTGCTGACAAAGCCCAAGAAAATTTCTGGGTCTTGGTACATCAACGATGTTGGTGAACTGAAACCTACTGCTGGTCCACCAGCGCGAACTTGAATCTTGACACCAGTGTCTTGACCCTTCGAAACGAGTGGTCCGGTTACTCGCACGCCAGCGGCGTCAACTTCGTAACCTTCGCCAACCATGTTGTACAAGAACCCGTGTTCTGATTCTGGGTTCCAGTCTGTCTGGAAGGTGACTGTGTCTGGGCAGATGCCAGCGAGAGAAACGGCCTCTGTGGTCGTCTCTTCGGCTGGTGCGGCCTCTGTTTCTTCTGTTACCTCTTCAGTAGCTGTGTCGTCATCACTACCGCAAGCGGCAAGGGTGACCAAGCACAAAGCACCGAAGAGAGCAGTTGCTTTTCTTCGCATTTGTTTCTCCTGTTGTTGTCTGGGGCTGGATTAAATTGCAACCAATTATCTATTACTTTTCATTGCCTTGCATTACTTTTCATTTTATTTTTCGTCAAGAGATCGTCACCGACCTCTTGTCGTCGTGTGCCACTTGCCGATGGCGACTTTTGAGAGCAGCCCGAACAAGATGAACACGACTAAACCGAAAATGCTGGCCAAGATGATTGCGGCAATCAACTCGGCACCCCATAGCCGCCCGCGGTAAATATCAATCTGAGCGCCAATACCGACAACGCCTCCTTGACGGAAGTAAAAGTCGCCGACTACCGCACCAATGACTGAAAGACCGGCCGAAATTCGAAGACCGACGAAGATGTTTGGCATCGCAGCAGGAAACTGCAATTTTCGAAGGCGGGTGAATTTACTGGCCCCGTGCAGCGAAAATAGTTCGTGTTGACTCTTGTCCACTGAAAGCAGACCGAACAAAGTGTTGTTGACGATCGGAAAGAATGCGATTAAAACGACAACGAGAATTCTCTGCAAAGTGATGCCGTCAATCAGCGCCCGAATTAGTGGTGTCATAGCCAAAATGGGGGCTGATTGCAGTGCAACTAGATATGGCCAAGTAGCCCGTTCCATCCATCGACGAGTGGCCATCAACGTTGCGAGTGTTGTGCCGATCAGAATCGTTATGAACAAACCGATCACGGCAATTTTGATCGAGTCCCATAATGATCGCAGAATTGGTTTTAATCCACGCTGTTCGCCAACAGACCAAGTTAGAAAGCCCTCTTGAACTACGCGGTGTGGTGTTGGCAATAAGAACCGTTTCTGCGGTGGCAAGAGCCGAGTTGAAAGCAGGTACCAAACGCCGATGAAGATCGCGAATACGACAATTGGTCCAGCAAAGTCGCTGACTAGATTTCGCTCACTTGTTTCGCGAGGCGCATCGTCGACACGCAAACTTGGTGGCACAGACTGATCAATTGTGTTCGTCACTTTGATGCTGTTGGAAGCGTTCATACCAGTGCTCCTCGAAGGGCAAGTGAAACTTCACCGCAGATTTCGGCAAATTTCGGCTCGTATCGCAATGAGTGCGCACGGGGATAACTAAAAGGAACTTCAAAGCTGCCAACTATTTGACCGGGTCGAGCCGACATAACTAAAACTTTTGTCGACATGTAGACCGCTTCGGCAATTGAGTGTGTGATAAATAAACCTGCGAAGCCTTCAAGCTGAAATAGCCGCAACAGTTCGTCGTTCAGTCGTTCGCGAGTGATCTCGTCGAGGGCGCCAAATGGCTCGTCAAACAAGAACACTCGTGGCTTCATGACAAGAGAACGGGCAAGCGAAGCGCGCATGCGCATGCCACCTGACAATTGTCGCGGGTATTTGTCTTCGAAGCCTGTCAGACCCACCAAATCAATCGCATCTTGAGCAAGTTTGGCGCGCTGTGCTTTTTCGATTCCGTGTAGTTCGGCGATTATCTCGATATTTTTGCGGACATTTCGCCAAGGCAGAAGTGTTGCATCCTGAAAGACATAACCAATGCTGTTGCGGTCGACTTCGCACTTGCCTTCGGTTTCGGTTTCAAGATTTGAGGCAATCCGCAACAAAGTCGATTTACCACAACCCGACGGCCCGACAACAGTTACGAATTCTCCAGGGTTGACGTTAAAGGAAACTCCACCAAGAGCCTTCGTGCCGTCAGGAAACGTCATGCCGACGTTTTTGAACCCGAGCGCCCCAGCCACGTCTAGAGAATAGTTGATTAGTTGACTGCAGCCAAACGCGTATGGGTGATTTGACCCTTATATAAAACTAAGTTTCGCGTCGGGGTATTGGCAATTGCCTCTCGTGTCGAACTTGCTTGAGTCAGCATCAAATTGGCAGTCGCCCCGACCTGTGGGCCCGCAACTTCGAGTCCCATAACTTGTCGCGCAACTGTTGATACAGAATCAAAAGCGTCGCTAGGCAACAAATGCGCGGTGAGTATCGCTAGGCCGGCACTTTCGAGTGGGTCGCCTCGACCGATTGGATTAAACGGGTCTTGTAAGTTGTCAGCCCCGAAGGCAACTTTGACACCTGCCTTGCGAAGATTTGAAACTGCCGTCAGACCTCGTGGGGTGGCAGTTGCAAAATCTCGACCTTGCAGAAACAAGTTCGTATGCGGCAATGCGATGACGCTGATCCCGGCCTCGGCTACTCGCTCAGAAACACGCTTCTGTACGGTCTCGGTTTGCATGCCCAAACTGACGCAGTGGCTGGCAACGACAGCTTGTTTTAGTCCCGAAGTGATTACACGATCGGCCAGGTCTTCTAACGAGAGACGATTTGAATCCGTGTGTTCATCGGTGTGTAAGTCAAGAGAGCATCCGAGTTCGCCGGCGAGTTCGATGAGAGCGATATTTGCGCCCTCTGGGTCGACATCGAGGTGTGGGCAACCTCCCAAAATATTGGCACCCATTTCGATTGCACGTCGTCCACGTTCACGATTTTCTTTGCCTGCTTCACCCGATAGCGGCCAACCGAGTAACGCACAGATTTGCAGATCTACCAAACCTCGTGTGCGATTGCGAACTTCGACTAATGCTTGAACGGCGTCGAGATTGTTCCATTCGGTGACATCTGCATGCGTGCGAATTGCTGTGACTCCGTTTGAGACCATTAGTCGCACGGCTCGTTCTGCACGCTCTATCGTGTCGGCGACTGTTACTTGATCGCGTGACGCTTCCATCGCCATGATTGCACCCATCAGGTCTCCAGTTGGATTATGAATTCGTTCAGCCAAAAATGCTTTGTCGAGATGAGCGTGTGGCTCGGCAAGAGAACAGGTCAGAAGTGAGCCGTGCGCATCAATGAGTTGTTCACTTTCGAATGCAACAAGGTCAGCCGCAATTTCTGAAACTAGATCGCCGACGATTCTGACGTCATGGAGTTGCGGGTAACCGTCGATTTTGCAGTTCTGCAGCAACATTTCTGTGTGCTCGCTTGGTCAACTGATTTTTAAATCAGTGGCTGAAGGTTTGGCAGAGGTCGTCGTTCAACTTTTTCACCTAGTTTTGGAAAAACCTCTTCGATAACAAGGTGCATTTGCTCTGACATTTCTTCTCGTGTTACGCCGGGGTAGTCAAAAAAGAAGCAAATGTTTTTGAGGTCGAGTAAGTCTCGCCAAAAACCTAAAGTGTCGACAGCGTCATCGATTGAGCCAATAATTTGTATCTTCTGGTCAATTGACTCTTGAACTGTCGGGCAGTGATTGAAAGCAACCTTGCTGCCATCTGGATTACGGTAAGACGAAAAGCGGCCATAAGGTGAAAGAAAATTTGCAAACTCGTCGTGACCGGGTTTGCCCTTGATCATTGCCTTCTCACGCGTTTTTGCAACATGGATGTTCATTACCAAAGTTCGATCTTCGCCTGGTCCAACTGGGTCACCCATGTCTTGGCGAATTTCGGCGTATCGATCCCACTTCTGTTTCTGACTATCGGCGTTCTGCAACCAATAGACGGCCTTATGTCCAGCTCTCGGGACATATTCAATTGTCTCGGGCGAGGTTACTGGTTGATAAACATCAATATGACGAAGTGGCTTTGGTATCAAAGTCAAGTCGTCCACGTAGCTGCCGCGATCAGGTATCTCATCGGGAGGAAACACAAAGTGTTTGCCGCGATACGAGAAGCGCTCGTTGTACCAAGCAAGTTTTATGACTTCCATGCTTTCTTCGAATATCTCGCGGTTGATTCGGTCATGTTCAGCGCTCATTGCATTGTCGCCTGAAGCAACAACCGTGCCAAGACTCCATGCCTCGCGCGGCACTGTGCCACGGCCAACGCCGAACTCCATTCGACCACCAGTGACGATGTCGGCTATTGCGAAATCTTCAGCGAGCCGTAGTGGGTGCCACTGTGGCAAGACATTGAACATCTGACCAAGGCGAAGATTTTTTGTGACGCTCGTCAGGTGTTGACCAAACAAAATCAGATTCGGCAAAACTTCGTAGCCCTCGTATTGAAAGTGGTGCTCGGTAAGCCACATCGTGTCGATTCCGACTTCGTCGGCGGTTTTGGCCCAAGCGACAAGATTCTTGTAGCACTCGATGACGCTGTCGTTGCCGTAGCGTCTATTTTTTGGCGCTACCTTTCCGGCGTCATCCATTGGAACTGTGCAGAAAAAGTTGGCATCTACTCTCATGGTGCTAACAATATCTCAGTTGCCATGCCAGGCATTACGCGAAACTAATACTTTTTTTAAAGATTCGGGCCTGTCGGTCATTATGCCATCAACGCCCAGATCTAATAGCCGAACCATTTCGTCTTCGTCGTCGATGGTCCAAACATGCACTTGGATCTCAGCATTATGAGCCGCCTGAATAAACGATTTATCTACGATTGTTAGCGGCCCTTGACTGACTGGCACTTGAGCGGCATGGATATTTCGAAAGCTGCCCGAGCGGCGTACCCAACTGCCTAAACGTAACTTGGTTACGTCTCTCGGACCCATCGATGTGCACAAGTCCTCACCGAATTGGTCGCGCAAACTATTGAGGCGTTTGTCGCTGAACGAGCCAACGCAAATTCGATCAAATAGATCTCCACGGGCAATGCGCGATGTGAGTGGCATCAGTGCTTGATCTGATTTGCAGTCGATGTTGATGTGGGCGTTTGGCCATGTAGAAATCAAATCTTCGAGTAGCGGTATTGGTTCAGTGCCGTTGACTCGGGCATTCTTGACTTCGTCATAATTGAGTTCGCTGATCAAACCGGGCCTTCCGCAAGTTCGCGACAGGTCGTCGTCATGAAACGCAAGCAAGACACCGTCTTTGGTGGCATGCACATCAGTCTCTATATATATGTATCCGAGATCTATTGCGCGTTGAAACGCTGGCATTGTGTTTTCTGGCGCGTCGCTCGCGCCACCACGGTGAGCAAAGGCGAGAGGAGAGTTATGTTTGAGAAAGGGATGTTTCACTAGGCGAAAACTTAGGTATGCGCACAACTAAATTGCGCGGCCCGCATTCTTCCAATATTCATCTTTAAGTAAACGTTTGTAAAGTTTGCCCGTTGGATGTCGCGGTAGTTCGGGGCGAAAGTCAATCGAGCGTGGACACTTGAGATCGGCGAGTGAGGCACGGCAAAAAGCTTTCAATTCGCCCTCTAACTCGAGAGCCTCTTCTGGGCTCTTCGGCATTGTGACTGGCTGAACGACTGCTTTGACTTCTTCGCCAAACTCTTCGTTTGGCACACCAAAGACGGCGACGTCGACAACCTTTGGATGATTAATCAAAACATTTTCTGATTCTTGCGGATAAATATTTACTCCACCCGAAATAATCATGAAGGCTTTGCGGTCTGTCAGATATAAAAAATTATCTTTATCTAGATAGCCGACATCACCAAGTGTTGTCCATCCGCGCCCGAGCGGATCTCGAGAACTCTTCGTCTTTTCTGGATCGTTGTGATATTCAAAATTGACATTGCTCTCGAAGTAAACCGTGCCAGATTCGTTGAGTGGCAATTCGGTGCCATCTTCGTCGCAAATGTGAACGGTCGCATTAAGCGCCACGCCGACGGTGCCCGGGTGGGCAAGCCACTGTTCAGAATTGCAATAGACAAAACCGTTGCCTTCGCTGCCTGCGTAATACTCGTGAATTACCGGGCCCCACCAGTCGATCATTTTTTTCTTCACTTCGATCGGGCATGGTGCCGCAGCGTGAATTGCGCACTTCAGACTTGATGTGTCGAACTGACTGCGCGTCTTTTCGTCAAGTTTCAACATTCGCACGAACATTGTCGGCACAAGCTGTGAGTGTGTGACTTTATGTTTGGCGATCAACCTCAAATACTCTTCGGCATCAAAATGCTCCATGATGATTGCAGTGCCGCCCAGTCGATGTGTCGTCATTGTGAAGCGCAGGGGTGCAGCATGATAAAGCGGAGCCGGCGAGAGATATATCGAGTCTTTGTCGATCGCGAACAACATTGAACACAGCCCGCTTAGTGAAGTTGGCGTGCCTAGGGGGGTCATTGCTAGTCCGAGTTTGATTCCTTTTGGGCGACCGGTGGTACCGCTTGAATAAAGCATGTCGACACCATCGACGCGGTTGCTCAACTCAGTAGCAGGTGCTTTCGAAACTGTGTCTTCGTAAGAGTCGTAGCCGGCTATATTTCCGTCGAGCATCAGACGCAATGAAACATTCGGTGTCGTGTTGGCTACCTCGGCAGCTTGGTCAGCTTTGTGTTTGCTCGTGATGAATGCCTTTGCTCCACAATCGTTGATTATGTAATTGAGCTCGTCGGTCGTCAGTCGTGACGAACAAGCCGTATATATAAGCCCCGCATAGTGGCATCCCCATAGGATTTCGAAATAACGGGGGTGATTCTCGATACAAAACGCAACATGATCGCCGGGGTTAAGGCCAGCGCTTCGCAACACTTGGCTCAGGCGGTTAGCGGCATCATCTAGTTCTTTGAAGGTGATTATTTGACCCGTTGATGCCATGATGACGGCCGGTCGATTTGGCGCATCAGCAGCGATCGCCCCCGGAAACATATTTGAAAACTAGTCGGTCTTGATATCTGTCTGCCAACTTCAGAATCTTTGTTTTAGACGGGTAAGTTAGGTGAATCATGGTTGCCTTAGAAACTGAAAATGTAATTACTGATGCCGAGATCAGCGCCTTGGTCGATACGTTGCTCGAAAAATATCCTCCAAATAAAACGAAAGCCATCGAATTTTTGGGTGCGCAATTCGATGCTGGTTTGGCATGGGTGCATTTTGAGGTTGGTAACGGTGGTTTAGGGGCGTCGCCTAAATATCAGAAGATTGTTAATGAAGCAATTGCGGCGGCGAACGGACCATCAAGTTATGCACGCAATCCAATCGGATACGGAATGTGTGCACCGACGATCATTCAGTGGGGCACCGACGCGCAGAAAAAGAAATATCTGCGATCACTTTTCACAGGCGAAGAAATTTGGTGTCAGCTATTTTCCGAGCCGGGCTCTGGCTCTGACTTCGCAGGATTGTCGGCAAAGGGTGTGCGAGATGGCGAAGAGTGGATCATTAACGGACAAAAAGTTTGGACAACTCTCGCGCATCTCTCCAAGTACGGACTGTTGGTCGTGCGTACAGACCCCCAGGCAGTCAAACACGCTGGTCTTACAGCCGTCATAGTCGACATGAAAGCTCCGGGAGTAGAAGTGCGACCATTGCGTCAGATGACCGGTGAAGCCGAATTTAACGAGGTTTATTTCACTGATGTTCGAGTGCCAGTCGCCGAAACTTTGGGTGGCACGGGTGATGGTTGGCGTGTGAGTTTGACGACTCTGATGAACGAGCGAGTTGCAATCGGAGGCGCAATTCCGCGCAAAGCCACTGGTCCGATTCGAGAAGCTTTAAAAATTTGGGAGTCTCTGGCACCTGAAATGCAATCTTCAGCAACCAAAGATGAATTGATGAAACTATGGATCAAAGCCGAGGTTTTGCGTTTGACAAATATTCGCGCAGGTCAGAACCGTCGTATGGGCACCCCCGGCCCTGAAGGTTCTATCGGCAAGGTTGCGAGTGCCGAGTTAAACAAAGACACTTACGAGTTTTGTGTCGGTCTGCTCGGTGCAAACGGAATGCTTTATGGCAGTTACGAAATGGTTCGTCCAGAGACGGCGATGAGTTTTGATTCTGTGCCGAAGGCATTTTTGCGCAGTCGTGCAAACAGCATTGAAGGCGGCACGACAGAAGTGATGAAGAACATTCTCGGTGAACGAATTCTTGGGTTACCAGGCGATGTTCGCGTCGATCGTGACAAGCCCTGGCACGAAGTACCGCGCAACTAGCACCAATTTTAGTTGCGCCTCTCAGCGAGCTTCGCCGCGCAACTAATTCTTATCTAGCTTGCCAAAAGTGCAAGAACGGTGCTTGCCGCAAGTTTGCGATCGTCAACAATTTTTCTGCCCGTAAGTTCGCCGCCAAGCATCACCGTAGTTACGGTTTCAATTGCGATCTGCAATTGCCGAATATGACGTGGTGGAGGAAAGTATTCGTCTTCTTGAGCAATTTTTATCTCTTCGACGCCTTGAGAGGGTGCTAGCTGGTCAATAATTTGGGTGACTAGTTCTTCTGGGGCAGAAGCGCCAGCAGTGATGCCAACTACGCCTGTCAGCGACTTTGGCAATTCAGAGACATCGTTGACGCGAAAGACGTTTTTGCACCCGACTTCGCGAGCAAGTTTCTCTAGTGCCCGCGTGTTCGATGAATTATCAGAGCCAATCACAATGATCGCATCACACTGTTCTGCAATTTTCATCAATGCACCTTGACGATTAGTTGTCGCAAAGCACAAGTCGCTTTTACCTGGCGACCAAACTTCCGGAAATTTTACTTTCACTGCCTCGGCGACATCTTTCCAATCGCGATGTGAAAGCGTTGTTTGAGCCAAAATTGCTACAGGCTCATCAAATCTTGGCAGCGCATCAACCTCGGCAAGTGTTTCGACGCGCGTGATCGAATCTGGTGCGACCGCCATCGTCCCGACTGCTTCTTCATGCCCATCGTGGCCGATGTAGACAATGTGGAAACCTTTCGATGCACGCGTCTTGACTTCATGGTGCACTTTGGTTACTAGCGGGCACACCGAATCGACGACGTAACTTCCTTTAGCAATCGCTTGCTGCACGACTTGAGGGGCAGAACCATGCGCCGAGAGCATTATTGGTTTGCCAAGTGGTATCTCACTCAAGTCGTCGACAAAGATCACGCCAAGTTTCTTGAACCGATCGACCACGATTTTGTTGTGAACGATCTCGTGATAGCAGTACACGGGAGCATCGAATGTACGAACCATCCACGCAAGAGCCTTAATCGCCATTTCAACGCCTGCACAAAAACCGCGAGGTGATGCGAGAATAATTTTTTCGATCTTATTCACCGCTTCGAAGATTACCTTGAAGTGGCAAAGGTAAACTGATAAGTGTGACATCGAACCTTGCAACTGTTGTCATCATCGGTCGGCCAAATGTTGGCAAGAGCACATTGTTCAATCGATTTATGGGTTCTCAGGTTGCAATTGTGCAAGACCAACCAGGCGTTACGCGCGATCGCTTTGAACGCCAAGTCGAGTGGCAAGGTCGCCATTTCAATGTCGTTGATACTGGCGGTTGGATGCCAGGTGGCTCTGAACTCGACAGCAAAGTAAGCCGTCAGGTTGAGGCGGCAGTAAAAGAGGCTGACCTCGTCTTGTTTGTGGTTGATTCAACTGCAGGTGTACTCGATGATGATCAAGCAATTGCAAAATGGCTACGCACAAGCGGCAAAGAAGTTCTTGTTGTATCGAACAAAGTAGATACCGACAAACGTGAATTTGATAAATGGGAGTTCTTGTCGCTGGGTCTAGGCGATCCGTACCCAGTTTCAGCACTTCATGGGCGCAAGGCTGGCGACGTACTCGACGAGATCTTGGCGCGGCTCCCTCGTCGCGAAGGTGACGACCAAGAAGTCATTAAGCCTGATCGCAACGACGCCAACCGCACACCCGGCATTCCACGCGTGTCAATCGTCGGTCGACCCAACGTGGGCAAGAGCACTCTATTTAATCGACTCGTAGGTCAAGACCGTTCGGTTGTGCACGATATGCCAGGAACGACTCGCGATTCGATCGATACGGTCGTGCAAACGCCAGACGGTCCGATCACTTTCGTCGACACTGCAGGTATGCGTCGTCGCAGTCGAGTCGATGAATCGACGGAGTATTACTCGTTCGTGCGCGCTCTTCGTGCGGTAGATGAGTCTGACATCGCCCTGCTCGTGATTGATGCAACTGAAGGCATCACTAGTCAAGATCAGAGACTCGCCGAACGCATCGATGCATCGGGCAGCCCCGTTGTTGTCGTTCTCAACAAATGGGAAATTCTCAACGCAGATCAGCGAGATGAGATCGACATTGAAATTGGCCGAAAACTATTTTTCGTTGGTGATGCGCCTGTCCTTAAAATGAGTGCGCTGACAGGCAAAGGAGTGCAAAAACTTCTTCCCGTCTTGAAAGATTCAATCGAGCAATATCACCGTCGAGTGCCAACCCGAGATGTGAACCGAGTCATCGCTCGCGCTCAGCAGCAACAGCCTGCACCAAGCGGCGGGCGAGTGCTTTATGCACTTCAGGGTGCATCAGATCCGCCAACATTTACTTTGTTTGTTAACAAAGAGTTGCCGCAAACCTATTTGCGTTATCTTGAGCGTTCAATCCGTGAAGGTTTCGAGTTTGGTTCGGTGCCGATCAAAATTCGCGTGCGAAAGCGGGCTGAGTAAAAAGCCATGCCTTGGTGTCAAGAGTGCGCCAAATATTTCGTACCAAATGCTCTAACTCTCGAGGGCAAATGTCCAAAGTGCGGACGAGAAATCGCAGAGTTCACAATCAACGGAAAACCTTTAGCTCAGCCGGTCACCCACAAGACGCTTGACCTCAAAGGTCTTGCTAAATCAAACGGTGAAGACGAGAAGGTTCCGTGGCATTTCAAGTTGCTTGTCGCGCTTTTGGTCGGTTATTTGGCGTGGCGAGTTGTGTCGCTGTTTATCTGAGATACCTTGACAGTCGTTGAAATTTGAAATGCGGGCTGTGGCGCAGCTTGGTTAGCGTGCTTGTCTGGGGGACAAGAGGTCGTGGGTTCAAATCCCGCCAGCCCGACAACTATTACTATTTGTCTAGTATTTGATCAGCAAAAGTCAAAGAACTCGGGGGCAATGTGAAATTAGCGAATCGTTTAGATCGACTTGGTACTGAAACAGCCTTCGCAGTTGCGGCTACCGCGGCCGACTGGTTGTCAAAAGGTAATGAAGTGTTTCCGTTTCACCTCGGAGACCTAAATCTTCCTACGCCTGCCAACATTTCTGCAGCGATGCAGCGAGCAGTTGCAGAGGGTAAAACTGGATATTGTCCCAACGCAGGCATTGCACCATTGAGACTTGCTCTTGCCGAGAGCCTTGGTAAGCAACGCAATGTTGTGTTTGCTCCAGAGAACATCGCAGTGCAGCCCGGTGGCAAACCAGTTATCGGAAAATTCTTGCGTGCGGTGATGAATCCTGGAGATGAAGTTTTGTATCCGAACCCCGGGTTTCCTATTTACGAGAGCCAAATCGAATTCAATGACGGCATTGCTGTGCCGTATCGATATCTCGATACCCCGAACGGCTTTCAAATCGATTTGGATTATCTGAAGTCGAAGATAAACAACAAGACGAAGGCATTGATTCTTAACGACCAACAAAATCCGCTAGCTGCTGAAATGACTGACGCCGAGCGCCAAGCTCTGGCTGACTTGGCAAACAAACACAACTTGTGGGTGCTGTCAGACGAGGCGTATTTCGACATTCGCTATGCAGGTGAAAGTAAGAGCATCATCTCTTTGGCTGGCATGCAAGATCGAACTGTCATTTTGTACACGTTTTCGAAGAAGTTTGCGATGACCGGTTGGCGACTTGGTGCAGCAATCGGACCGCGCGAAATCGTCGACCGCATCTCGAAACTAAACACAAACGAAGAGAGTTGTACTGCGCAATTCGTTCAATGGGCTGGTGTTGAGGCAATTAATGGTGATCAGTCAGGCGCGAATGATTTAGTTCGAGTTCTCAAGTCGCGTAGAGATGCGACCATTGCTGGCATCAACAAAGTTTCGGGCATGAGAGTGCACACACCGAATAGCGCGTTCTATGTATTCCCCGAAGTTTCAGAAACAATGTCTCGTACTGGGCACACAGATGTTGGCGAGTTTGCGCTTGACGCGCTTCACAACTCGGGCATGTCGTTTTGTACTCGCAGACATTTTGGTCGTCCGGCAGCAGACGAAAAAGGAAACTACATCCGACTGGCTTACAGCGGCATTGACAACGAGAAGATCGAAAAGGGTCTGTCAAAACTGGCTGCTTGGGTCTCATCGAAGTGAGCAAGATTGTCGTCACCGGCAAAATACCGAATGCCGGACTAGAGGTTTTGCACAAAGCCGGTTTTAAACCTCAGGCATGGTCTCAAGACACGGCGATGACCCGCCAAGAATTGCTTAAGCAAGTTCAGGGTGCCGATATTCTCGTGACTTTACTGACCGAAAAAGTCGACAACGAGCTACTTGATGCGGCCGGTTCACAACTAAAGGCTGTCTGCAACGTCGCAGTCGGTTACAACAACATTGATGTGGCGGCTTGCAAAACTCGAGGAGTCACGGTTACGAATACCCCCGGAGTTTTGACAGATGCAACCGCAGATATTGCATTGGCATTGATCTTGATGGTGACAAGACGTTTGGCTGAAGGCGAGCGAGTTATCAGGTCAAAAACCCCTTGGCAATGGGGCATGCATTACATGCTCGGCACAGGTGTAACAAATCGTGTTTTAGGTGTTGTAGGCATGGGCGCAATCGGCATCGCAACGGCACGTCGAGCCAAAGCCTGCGGAATGTCTGTGATCTACTACTCGAGAAGTGAAATTGATTCAAAAATTGCAAATGAACTCGGTGCAAAAAAGGTATCGCTTGACGAACTTTTGTCAGACAGTGACGTGGTTTCGATTCACTGCCCGTCAAATGAGAGCACTCACCATTTAATTGGTGCATCTCAATTTAAGAAGATGAAACCGACGGCGTTCTTAATCAATACGGCACGGGGGCCAATTGTTGACGAACAAGCTCTAGTCGACGCTTTGAAAGCAAGAGAAATTGCTGGCGCCGGACTTGATGTGTTTGAGTTTGAGCCTAAAATCAACGAAGGTCTGTTAGATCGCGATGATGTCGTGCTGATTCCGCACTTGGGTTCTGCGACAACTGAAACTCGAGATGCAATGGCGATGCTCGCAGCGAACAACGCAGTCGCCATCGCTAACGGCAAGTCGCCGTTGACTCCAGTCGGTTAGAAAATTAACTAATGCGCGGTCTTGGCACCATAATCAATACTCTCACCGTTTTAGGTGGCGGAGTCTTAGGTTTGCTGATTGGCGACAAAATACCCGAACGAATTCGAGTAATAATCGTTCAAGTAATTGGCCTCACAACTTTGGCTATTGGTTTACGAGATGTAATCGATACTGACAACATCGTGTTTCCGCTAGTCGGCATGGTGCTTGGTGGCATATTTGGCGAACTTCTGCGACTTGAAGACCGTCTCGCAAATATTGGCGAGTTTCTGCGCCGAAAGTTCGCGAAAGATGCCGCCGAGAGTTCGTTTGTGAACGGCTTTGTAACAGCGACACTTCTGTTTTGCGTTGGACCGTTAACTATTTTGGGCGCGATTGAAGATGCAAGTGGTAAGACACCTCAGCTCTACATCATCAAAGGCACGCTTGACGGCTTCATGACCATCATTTTCGCGGCGCTCTATGGTGTGGGCGCAATTTTCAGCAGTATCAGCGTTTTTGTTGTCCAAGGCTCGTTGACAGCCTTTGGTACAACTCTTGACTCGTTACTCACAGATCGAATGCGACTTGAACTTTTTAGCGCAGGCGGTTTAGCGGTCATTGCTATCGGCATCAACTTGCTCGAAATCAAGAAGATTCGACTCGGTTCATTACTGCCAGGCTTGATAATTACACCGATTTTGGTTTGGATCTTTGCAACCCCGAACGGTCTCATTCAATAACAAGCACATGTGCGGACGTTTCAATTCGATAGCAAGTGGCAAGGACTTCGCAAAAACGTATGGTGCCGAGTTCGGTGGCATCGAACTGCAGCCGAATCACAATGTTGCACCAACCTCCAAGATTTATGTGTTAACTCAAGATGACTCGCACAAAGTCGTCAGCACTATGACTTGGGGTCTCGTACCAAGTTGGTCGAAAGATAAGACTCGATCAGCAAGCATGATCAATGCGCGCAGTGAAACGCTTGCAGAAAAACCAAGCTTCAGAAATCTGCTTACCAAGAATCGCTGTGTGATACCGATTCAAGGTTTCTACGAATGGCAGGTTTTGCCTAGTGAAACTAAAAAACCGAAGAAGCAGGCTCACTATATTTCGCGAAGCGACGGTCAAGTGATGACACTTGCAGGTCTGTGGACGACTTGGAAAGACACAGATAACTCGTTGCTACAAACTTGCACGATCATCACAATTGAGGCAACGAATAAACTCGCAGAGATACATCACCGAATGCCGGTGGTTCTTGAGCGCGAAACAATCGATGAGTGGCTGACGGTAAATGCGCCGATGCCGGTTAATTTATTGCGTGTTGCTTCAGATGAAATTGTTTCGAGTGAGCCTACGAGTCGATTAGACCGAGCCAGTCGTAGCACCAGTGCCAGCGATATCGGCGCGTCGCAATTCGACAATGATGCGATCGGCCGCTTGTTCTAATTCTTTCCGATCAACATTTGTACGCGCATTGGCGAACTCGAGGTCGGCCATTGAGTTACTCGGAATCACATGCAAGTGACAGTGTGGTATCTCGTAACCTGCGATAACCAGCGCTATTCGTTCACAATCAAAGGCACGCTTGGCTGCTTGACCGATGATTTTTGCCACGTTAAATAGGTGCTCATTCAACGCTTGCGGTAGATCTGTCCATTGATCAACTTCATTAATCGGCACCACAAGTAAATGACCAGTGGTGATCGGACTAATGGTCATAAACGCAACGCAGAGCTCATCTCGATAGACAAATGTGCCCGGAATTTCTCCATTAATAATCTTCGTAAAAAGCGTCGAAGCCACAGAATCAGCGTAGGGGATTGTCCGACTTGTACGCTCGGCATATGTCGTCAAACAGGGTTATGACCGCACCGAACCTGATAACTCTGATCCGGCTTTTCTGTTTGCCATTGTTTTTGTGGCTGCTGTTCGAAGTAGATGACAAAGGTGGCGCAGCTTGGCTGCTGGGTGCGCTCGGCGCAACGGACTGGGTTGACGGTTGGGTTGCACGTAGGTTTAACCAGCAGAGTTCGTTCGGCGCCGTGTTCGACCCAACAGTTGACAGAGGCATGTTCATTGTCGCTGTTTTTGCAATCGTGATCGATCAATCGATGCCACTTTGGTTTGCGATCGCCGTTTTGGCGCGTGAGATTTCTGTGGCTGTAGTCATGGTTACTGCGACTGCTTTTGGCATGCAACGCTTTTCAGTCAGCATTTGGGGTAAGCGGTATACGTTCTTGCTGATGTTTGCCGTTCCGTTGATGTTGTTGGCTGCAGACGACGGCAGGGGAGCAAATTTGGTAATGATTTTGGCGTGGCTCTTTGCCATCCCAGGCATCATTCTCTCCTACACGACTGCATTTGCGTACATTCCAGAGATTCGTCGCAATCTTCATGCTGGCAGACAGTCGAGGCGAGGCTAACTTTAAGTCATGAAGATTTTGGAAGATCGTCTTTATTCCAAAGATCACGAGTGGGTGTTGGTATCTGGTTCGACGGCGCGCGTTGGAATAACCGATTACGCACAAGACGCTCTTGGTGATGTCGTGTTCGTACAGTTGCCTAATGTTGGCGAAAAATTCTCTGTCGGTTCTGCTTGCTGTGAAGTTGAGAGCACGAAGAGCGTCTCTGATATCTATGTGCCGATTGAAGGATCAATCTCATTGACTAATGCAAAGCTTTCTGAAGCACCGGGACTAATCAATTCAGACCC
The DNA here is from genome assembly GCA_030827545.1 of Acidimicrobiales bacterium. GTDB lineage: Bacteria > Actinomycetota > Acidimicrobiia > Acidimicrobiales > Ilumatobacteraceae > BACL27. The sequence continues at coordinate 125,798 of JAUREG010000001.1, read as the reverse complement.
GTACGGTGAGGGGTGGATTTTCGAACTCTCACTTGAAAGTTCAGCGTCAATGAAGAGTTTGATTAACGCCGATCAATATCGACAATTGATAGAGGGTTAAGGCTTTATGTCATATGTATTTTGCAATAACTGTGGTCATCGAAACCCGCCGAATTCGTCATTTTGCTCATCTTGTGGGGCGGTATTAGACCTGCCCGACGAGCGGACGGTTGTCATCGCACAGGTTGATCCACTGCAAGACCTACCAGGACCAAGCGACAATGCCACAATTCGTCTCGGTGAAATCGGCGAGCATGCGGTTTTAGTTATTAGGTCTGGTGACTTGACCGGCAGTCGCTTCACTCTGAGCAAAGATGTAACGCAAATTGGTCGACATCAAGACAATGACATTTTGCTTGATGACATAACTGTGTCGAGGCGTCACGCCGAAGTTGTCAAGACGTCTAAATCGCTTCTCGTAAGAGATCTCGGATCTTTAAACGGAACTTATGTCAATCAATCTCGCGTCGATGAGTTTGTGCTCAAACATGGCGACGAGCTGCAAGTAGGCAAATTTCGCATGGTTTTATTCAGCAAATCAGACATTTTGTCATGACGAATTACAATCTGGTCAGATGAACACGGCTCGCAACTATCTTTCAATCGGGGAAGTGCTTGCACTTTTACTCGAAGAGTTTCCTGACGTCACCATTTCAAAGATTCGTTTTCTTGAAAGTCAGGGTTTGATCGAACCCGAACGCACGGCGTCTGGTTACCGAAAATTTTCGCAAGCCGAAGTGGATCGTCTCAAATTTATTTTGCGCGAGCAACGCGAAAACTATCTTCCGCTAAAAGTTATTCGTACTCGACTTGAGGGCGACACAAGCGACGGAATGTTGCGAGATGATGAAATCACTGCACCAAGAGGTTTGGGTCATATTCCGGCGCCGCGGGGTCAAGGGCATCCGGCAGGTGTGAAGAAACTTTCGAAGGCACCCGAGGTCGCAAGTGCGAAATCAAATATCGCGCCACTCAAATCAAATGACGATCAAGTGAGCGATGCGTCATTTAATAGAAGCGAGATTCTTGCTGCGGCAAACATTGACGAAAAGACACTCAAAGAACTTGAGAAATTCGGTATCGTCCGAGCGCATCGCGTTGGTTCGACCGATCTTTATGATCAAGTTGATTTGCAAATTTTGGAGGCAGCGGCCCGATTCATTGAACTCGGCATTGATTCGCGTCACCTCAAAGCATGGCGTTCGGCTGCAGATCAAGAAGTTTCTTTGTTTGAGAGTCGTGTCGTGCCGATGATGCGACAGCGAAACCCGCAAGCGCGACAACAAGCAATGCAGATGTTTGCCGAACTAGTTGAGCAGGGTGCCAAGTTGCGTGCGGCTTTAATTGCAGCGCAGGCCCGTGATCATGTTGATCATCGATAGAAATTTACTTCTAGACGCGAAGATACGCTGAGCCAATGATTGAGATGCGGTTAGAGGGTATTCGACTCGAAATTCCGCAGAATACGCCCGTGTTGATGTTGCGCGAGCAGTCTGGCTCGCGAAGAATTATGCCGATCTACATCGGTGCACCTGAAGCCTCGTCTATTCACTATGCACTCGAAGGTTTGCAACCAGATCGGCCATTGACACATGACTTGTTGATCAATGTCGCCGAGGGTCTTGACGCGCAACCAGTCAAACTCGTCATCACCAAAGTTGAAGAAAACACATACTTTGCTGACTTGCACTTTTTGCAGCGCGGAAAGGTGATTGCAATTAGCTGTCGTCCTTCAGACGGTGTGGCAGTGGCCGTTCGGTCGGGGATACCTATCTATGCAGAAGACGATCTACTTGACGCTGTCGGTAAGGTCGTGCCAGCAACGGCACCTGACAACGCCGAAGAAATTATCGATGATTTTCGTGATTTTATTGACTCAATTAAGCCTGAGGATTTTCAGAGCTAAGTATTTCCAAATTCGCTATCTACCCGTAGCCTGACAGCAGGGCGTTGAGGTTTTCAATCTTGGGGAGTCGCAATGGCGAAACAAAGTTTTAGTGGTAGTCAGGCTGCGCAAATTGCAGGCATTACATATCGTCAACTTGATTATTGGGCTCGAACAAACTTGATTCGTCCTTCGCTAAGTGACGCTAAAGGTAGCGGTTCGCGACGAAGCTACGAATATCGAGATCTTCTTGAACTTAAAGTAATCAAACAGCTACTTGATGCGGGTATCAAACTCGAATCTGTTCGAGAGGTCTTCAATTATCTGCGTAGTCATGTTGACACAGAGATTGCGGCTGCGCATATCGTGATCAGTGGTAAGGCAGTTGTTTTATGTCAAGGCGACCAGTTAGTTGATGTCGTTCGCAACGGTCAAGGTGTACTAAATGTTTTGCCTTTGGCGAATATTAAATCCGATGTTGATGCGATGATTGTCAGTCTTGCCGACAGAAATACGGTGGTGACGTCGCAGTCGAGTTCAATCGCATCAAATGTTGCTACTCAGTCGGTGGCTCTTTGATGTCTGCGAACGCAACACAAGTAGCTTCGACGATCGCGCCATTGATCGGGTCTCTGGGCGCCAAGTACATGCTTGACCCCGAAACGATGGCTCACGGTGCTGAGGCTGGTTATCCAAATGGCTTTGCTTACTACGTCGTCGGTCGGGGAGGAGTGCTTGGTGATGTCGACAGCGATGTTGTGTACTCGGCGTTCATGTTTTTCGAGCGAACACTGATTGACAAGCTTTGGAAGGCCGGTGTCGCAGTTGAAGGTGCGCGAGCTGCAAGCAAGCGATATATGCAGAGTTGCGATGCTTGGGGCAAAAAGCATTTGGCAAACGTCGACAATCTTGATCTCTTCATCTCGCCAGCCGAAAAATTGATTTCGCAAGTTGATAGCTCTGGGTTATCGCTTTTTGCTGGTTTGCGCGCCGAGCCGTTACCAAGTGATTTATCTGCACGTGCTTACCGACTAATCACATTGCTTCGCGAGTTGCGCGGTTGCCTGCATATCGCAGCGTGCGTCACGCACGGACTTTCGGGTCTTGAGGCGTCGCTTGTTTCGTCAGGCGAGGGCATGACCAAGTTGCATGGTTGGGCGCCGCCGTATCCAGATGTTTCGCATCAAGTAGCAGCACGAGATGCCGCAGAGAAGGCAACTAATGATGCGATGGCACGTCTTATCGCATTGCATTTGACCGAAGCCGAGATGAATCAACTCGCAGAGCAAACCACCCGTGTTTGCTCCGCCGCCGCTTAAACAGCCTTTAAATCGAGTTATTCAACGGTGCCGTAGGCGCCGACGTTGCTGGTTGATCGTTGGCTGAGCACAGTCTCGACGCTGTTGCGCAGATCGTTGGCGAACCAGTCAATTTTGTCATGATGAATTGCGTTCACCGTGCAGTGCAGCGAGTCGGGGGGTGTCTGGCGATCGACGTACCATCCACGTTTTGAAAGTTCGTCAGCGACTGCAAAAACATTCAAGGAATTTGGATCTTGCGCGCCGAAACACAAAAGAGTCGACTCGGGCTCGGCGCGCAAAACTAACTCAGGCGAGTTACGAATAATTGAGGCCAGCTGCAATGTTGCTTCGCGCGCTTGGCGCGTAAGACGCAGGTATCCATCATCGCCGAGAAAATGCATCACGGCCCAAGCGCTTGCCATTGAGCCACCAGATTTTGTGCCGAGCACACCCGATGATCCGTACATGCCGCCGAGCCAGTCAGATGTGACGAAGCCTTGGTACGAGCGCAAATGTTTAGACGCATACATAATCACAGACGCGCCTTTGGATGTGTAACCAAATTTGTGTAGATCGACTGATATCGAACTAACACCGGGCACTTGCAAATTCCACGGTGCGATTTTCTCGCCGAGGCGCTCTAAGTAGGCGAGCGTGACACCACCCATGCAGGCATCAACGTGACAGTTGATTTTTGCATCGCTTGCAATTTTGGCAATGCTGACAATGTCGTCGACAACACCTTGCGGATACTGCGGCGCTGAGCCAACAATTAGAACCGTATTTTCATCCACGCAACTGCGCATCGCCGAAACGTCGGCGCGCCAGTCGGGCCCAACGGCGACACGGCGAACTTCGACCCCGAAGTAGGCGCCAGCCTTGGCAAAAGCCGCATGTGCAGAAGTGGGCAAAACCATATTCGGTTGGCGAATCTGTCGCTCGGCTAACAGACGATCTCGAGCAGCCTTGACAGCCATCAGGATGCTCTCTGTGCCGCCTGAGGTCATGAAACCGGCCGAGTTGGGCGTCGCGCCCAGCCAGACTCCGGCCATCGCCACAACCTCGGCTTGAATCTGTTTCAGGCTGGGGAAGGCATCGGTACTCAGAGCGTTCTCGCCACTAAAACGCCTGTAGGCCTCTTCAGCGACCGCTAAAGCGTCAGGGCCAGCGTTGTAGGCGAGACTGAACGCGCGGCCTTCGCGCCAGCGCACATCGCGCGCACGCATCAATTCGAGGCTGTCAAAAACGTCGGTTGCTGACCAACCAATTTCGGGCAATTGACTTTTTGGTGCTGGCAATCCAGACGACGGGGAGTTGTTCAAAGTGTTTATTTGCCTTATTCTAGTCTATATTAACTTTACATAACTAACATTATGGGCGAAACCCCGAACCAAGGTAATCAAGCCAAATAGAGATTTACTCATTACGCCGCTCGACTCGGACTCGGATGCAACTGATCTTGGGCCAATGGTTTGGCTGCCTGTAGCAACCACTTAAGAGCCGCCTTGAAGTCTCGAGTCGTTGGGTCAACTGATGGGTCTAAGTCAGCCTCAACGTCGGCTATCGCACACCGCAATACGTAAACCTGGTCACGCAAGGTGTCAAGTTCTTTGCGCGCGATGACCAACTCATCTTCGCTGAGGGCCAGCTCGTTGGCTCGCTGGCGGGCAACCCAGTCCCATTGGCGACAAGACTGACTGCAAAACCGCCTTGGTCGCCCAGCGCCCGAACGCTGACTTATTGGCGATCGACACCATTGACAGCGTGATGAATCAACTGGCTTCTCGGTCTGCACACCGGCTAGTTCAAGTGATTTCGTCATGACAAAAACCTACGCCTGTTGACCGAGTTATTGGTGGATTATCCAAAGGCATACTTATTCGGTGAAGATTTCGCTGCCAGCACCGAAACGTCTAATGGCCTCCGACAATGCTGCTGGTGTCCACCCTGCCATTCTTGAGGCTGTCGCTCGAGCCAATAGTTTTCATGCTCTTGGATACGGACACGACCAGCACACGCCACTCGCAAAAAAACTCTTCAATCAACTTTTCGACGCCGAAGTCACAACCGAGTTTGTTTTTGGAGGTACCGGTGCAAATGTTCTCGCACTCGCCTGCATGCTCAAACCTGCCCAAGCAGTTGTCTGCACTTCGACTGCACACATCGCAGTAGATGAAGCTGGAGCGCCCGAGAGATTTCTCGGCGCAAAGTTGATCGACATTCCGACTGTCGACGGCAAACTTCGCCCGAGCGATATCAGAGGCGTCGCTCACCTACGCGGCAGCATTCATCACGCAGAACCAGCGGTGGTATCAATTACGCAAGCAACAGAAATGGGCACAATTTACACAGCCGAAGAAGTGCGTGCGATCTGTGAAACCGCACATGAACTCGAAATGCTTGTGCACATGGATGGCGCGCGTATTGTTAATGCCGCAGTCGCGCTCGGCTCATCAGCCAAAGCCTTACGAAGTTTCACAATCGATGCTGGCGTCGACGTGTTGAGTTTCGGTGGTGTCAAAGCAGGTTTAATGTTCGGTGAAGCCGTTGTCTTTTTCAACACGAGTCTTGCTTCGCGCGTCGAATACATCCGCAAGCAAGTTGGTCAACTCAATTCGAAAATGCGATTCGTCTCAGCGCAATACGTCGAGTTTCTTCAAAACGATTTACTCTTCAAACTTGCTACGAATGCCAACTCGATGGCACTCGCCCTTTACGAGAAAACTCGTCACCATCGATCACTCGGGTTGTCTACTCCCCCTGTGGTTAACAGTCTGTTTCCGACAATTGAAAGCTCAGTCGCCACCGCACTTCGCGACTGGACCTTCTTTTGGGACTGGGACATCGCAAACAATCAATACCGTTGGATGACCGCCTGGGACACGACTTTGGAAGACGTCGACCTATTCGCCGAAGGAGTTTCACAAGCGCTCAAGATCTAATTGACTGATCAGTTAGTTATCGCCTAGTTTGCAGATGTGTCCGCTAGCGACTTCTTTCAGAGAAGACTTGAGACAGATGACAAGTGGATGAATGACGCCGCATGTCGTGGCTTATCTGACATATTTTTTCCACCGGCTGCTGAAAGACCGCAAGCTCGCGAACGGCGTGAGCAAATGGCGCGTGCAGTTTGTGAGACCTGCGAGGTACTTTCAACCTGTCGCGACTTTGCTCGCAATCATCATGAATACGGTTTCTGGGGCGGCGAATCTGAAGAACAGCGACATCAAGCGGGGTTCCATTTGATTGCGCCAATTGGCATTCGCGCTCGCTCTTAACAATTTCGCTTTCGCTAGTTGCAGTTCTGCGAGAATGAATCATGGTTTTCGAGGCGGCAATTACTAGCGAATCGTTACCCAATGCCAAACAAAATGTTCTTGATGCTTGGGCCAGTTTCGGTGATGCTCGACGAATCGTAAATTTCGACGAGGTCTCGGCCCACGTCTCGACGAATCGAGTTTTTCGCATCACGATGTCCGACGGTTCAAACCTGATTGCAAAAGTCAGTTCATACGGTTCATACTTTCAATTCGCCGAAGACCATGATCGGCTCGCGCGGTGTAGTTCATTGTTGCGTGGCGGTCGATGGTCTGGCTTTTTGGCCGAAGTGCTGACAAAAAATGGACGCCCTTTCACTTGGTACGACGGGCAATGTTGGGCGGTCTTTTATACAGATGTTCAGGGCAACACCGGGCTGCCGCGAATTCTGAACGACGACGATGTTGTCACCCTCGCAAGCGAAATCGCTGAGTTTCACTTAGCGTGCGCCGCGATCAGCCCTAGTCTGCCACCGACATCTAACTCGGTAAAAGGTGACGCGATTCATTTATACGATTTGCTTCGCGATGACGAAGCCAAATCTCATTTCGGTCTTGACTCTTTGGCAATCTCAACGTTGCAGCGTTACACGCATGACTTGTTATTGCATCTTGAAAAAATTCACTATGACGAATGGGTTCGAATACCGATTTTGGTGGACTGGAATTTAGGTAACTTCTCGGTTCGGTCATCCGATCAAAACCGCAATTCAACATTTGAATTTTCAACCAGATGGGATTACGACTGGTTTCGTATCGAGTCTCGCCTACTTGATTTCTATTTCCTTAGTCGTGTGTCATCGCGTACCGGCGATAAAACCCAGTTCTCTTATTCTGCTCACACGCTGACTGAGCCGAGATTCGTGAAATTTATCTCTGCATATCACCAGGTATATCCGCTCAGTCGAACCGAAATTGAGTTCTTGCCGTTCGCATATCGATTTTTTATTTTGAATTATGTGATTCGAGAGGGTGCTCGCTTTTTTAGACCCGATCTTTGTTCACAATTCAGACGCGATGCAGCACACCATTACTTGGTTGAATCAGAGCGACTCGATCTTTCTCAACTCTTGGCGGTTATCGGCTAAAAATCGCAAGTGATCGCAATGCGCGACAAAGATCAATCTTTGATCTTGCGAAGTTTCTCTTTGAAAATTTTGCCCTTTGCGACATAAACACGCACGCCGTGCTCAATTTCTTGGCTTCGCGCTCGGCCCTCTTTAATCACTGCCGGCGAGCCAACAGCCAATGCCCCAGCAGGCACAACTGTGTCGTTGAGCACAACTGAATTCGCGCCGACTATCGCGCCAGTTTCAACCACCACGCGATGCAAAACGATTGCACCAGATGACACTTGCGCACCAGACGCAATGGTGCATGCTTCAAGATGAACAATGTGTCCGATCACGCAGTCGTCACCGACGATTGTTGGCGTCTCTGGTGTCGTGTGAATGACGCAATTGTCTTGAATGCTTGTGCGAGCGCCGATTCGGATTTCACCGTCGTCACCGCGTAACACTGCACCGGCCCAAATTGTTGACTCAGCACCGATTTCGACTGCACCAATTACTACGGCTTCTGGGTGCACGAACGCTGTGTCATGAATTTTTGGTACGCGATCACCCAATGCGTAAATTGCCACGAAATTACGGTACTAGTTTTGCAATGCAAATATGTCAAATCAGAAGTTTGCCTATACCGTAAAGGCTCATGTCTAGGCGTCTTGAGATCGAATTAACAAGCACGCGCGAAGACGGAACATGGACATGGCGCGCAGCCGGAGCCAAAGTTCCTAAAGGCGTCGTTGAGTCTTCACTCTTGCCAAAAGAGTCCAAGGTTGGCGACGTGCTGAAGATCGAAGCTGACTTTGACATTGATGGCATAACTGTTTTGTCAGTCGTGCCGCAGCGTGACAAATCGCAGAAGGCGACATTCCTTCAATTGATTGACGACAAACCATTCACTGGCGTCACAGAAAAACTGGCTAAAAAATCAAAATCTGATCGACCACAGCGTGACAAACGTGGGCCTCGAACCGATCGTCCTGCACGCACCGATAACGCTGAGCGCAAACCACGCTCAGAGCGTGCACCTCGTGAGCGTACGCCACGCTCACCCGCTGACAAGTCGGCAGCACCGGTGGTTCAACTTCCTGTCCGTCCTGTTGCTAAACGTCTCAAGCCAAATCGCAAACACCGTTCAGCCGTCTTGCAGTCACTGCCAGCTGAGCAACGAAGTGTTGCCGAACGCGCACTAGCTGGTGGCATTCGTGCCGTGCGTGAAGCGATCAAAACTCAGAACGCCCAACTCAAAGCCGAGGGCAAACCTGAAATCAAAGCAGATGGTTTGATCTCGATGGCTCAAGACATTTTGCCCAAACTGCGTGTTGCAGAGTGGCTCGACAAGGCCGAGGCCGCCAAGAGCGAACTTGCTCTTCTCGACCTCCGCGATTTGCGTGCAGTAGTTGTAGGTGCAGATGATCCGATGGTTGTTCGCGACGAAACAACGCGCGAACTTGCCACAGAACTTAAGCTCGCTCTCAAGCAACGTCAAGAAAGTGAAATGACTCAGTGGCTCGAAGACATCAAAGCAGCACTTGGCGCAACACGCGTTCTTCGGGCAATCAAACTTTCAGGTGAGCCGCCAAAAGCAGGTGTTTTGTTTCCTGCCGATCTTGGCCAGCAACTCACAAAGGCGGCTGCTGATTCGTTGTCAAACGAAGCAAGTTCAGACCGTTGGATAGCAATTCTTGAAGCACTCGCCTTCTCGCCAATTCGAACATCAGTTAAACCACTTGGCGCACCACAAGCAACGACAGATGCTTTGCGTCAAACTGTAAAGCGACTCGCACCGCTCATTCCTCAAATTGCTGCACTCTTTGCTATCGAAGTTAAGCCTGGTGCGCAGACACCTCGTCCATTGCGTCCACCTCGACCAAAGCGCGAATTTAAGCGAAAGCCAAAATCCGCTAAGCCAGACACCGCCAAATCTGATAGCGCCACTCCAGCACCTACAACCGACAAGCCTTCAGACACCGACTCTTCAAGTGTCAACGTGAGCGCAATTGAAGTCGTAACAGCTGAAGCTGCGGCAACTGAAAATATCGCCGATTCAACTGCGAGCCAATCCGCCTAATCAATTAACCTTGCCTTATGGCAAATATCGTTGAATACGAAGTCCGAGGCAAAGTCGCAATCATCACTCTGAACCGTCCTGAGGCGCGCAACGCCGTCAACGGTGATGTCGCCAGCGGACTTGAGGCAGCAATCGACAAACTTGAAGCCGATTCAAACGTCTGGATCGGTGTGTTGGCAGCAAACACCGCTGGTCAAGAGCGCCCAGTCTTTTGTGCAGGCGCTGACTTGAAGGCAATCAACTCTGGGCAAGCAGCAGGTTTAAATACAAAGCGTGGAGGCTTTGGTGGCTTCGTTTATCGCGAACGTAAAAAGCCAGTCATCGCAGCAGTTGATGGTTTAGCCACTGCAGGTGGATGCGAACTAGTTCTCGCTTGTGACATGCTCGTGGCCTCCACACGTTCGGCTTTTGGTCTTGCTGAAGCAACAAGAAACCTAATTGCTGGCGCTGGTGGACTCTTCAGATTGCCGCGTGCAATCGGTCGTGCGGCAGCGATAGAGGCAATTCTCACCGGCGAGCCGTTCTCGGCACAGCGGGCCTACGAACTCGGCATGGTCAACAAGCTTGTTGAACCAAACGCTTCACTCGATGCGGCCATAGATCTCGCTTTGCGAGTCTGCAAAGCTGCCCCACTCGCAGTTTGGGCAAGCCGCAAGATCGTTTTGGCATCTGAAACAGAGTCAGATCAAAATTTGATCGATATGACAAACAAAGAATTCGCTGCAGTGTTGGCGTCTGAAGACACAAAAGAAGGCCTAACTGCTTTTATCGAAAAGCGTCCGCCAAATTGGCAAGGAAAATAGTCTTCTAACCGTCTAGTTCTTTAAATCAGTGGTAACGGTTATCAATCGCGCCACCAAACCTGAGCGCTCAAATAGATTTTTGGTTTCTCGATCTCCGGGCAACGCAAAACCGTCGAGAGCAACAAGCGACTCGGCTCTTGCCCAAGCAATTGTTGCGCTAACCAATGCATCTCCGATTCCGATGTTGCGAGCATCTTTAGTTACGAAAACCTGTTCAATAGTCGCAATCTTTCCAGATTTCGTCTGGCTGAGTCTTGCAACCAAATAGCCCATCACTGTTTCATCTACGCCCGCAACAAACGTGTTGGTTGAGCCGTCGGTTATAACACTCGCCCATCGTTTGCCGACTAACTCAAACTCATCTCCAAGTCTTATCCCGCCACGAAAGTGATCAAGATTTGCCCGAGCTTCAGATTCAAGATCTTCTAAAACTTCACAGTCACTCTCAGATGCTCTGCGAGTAAAAACTTGCACGTCAAAAACTAGGCAGTTTTAAACAAAGGACAAGCGTCGTCTTCGACCGGGCAGCCTGGAGCATTTTGACGAACCAACAAGAAGCAATGCGTGCACTGCGTCTCGTCCGGACGACGCGGCTGTAGGCGCTCAACTCCGTCGGTTCGATCATCGCCAACAATCTCTTCCTCTTCTTCAGGCGCAGTCTCTTGTGGTGACGACAATTTTTCTTGCAAGATCGACGACAAGTCGGCTTCAACATCATCTTCCGTGCGCAAGTCATCTTCGTCGTCATCGTCATCTGCTGATTTGGGCTTTGCGACATCGGCAGGCGCCAACGTCGAACCCTCATCAGTAATTAAAGGATCAACAACTAAAACATCGGGGTCAGACTCGAGATCTTCTTCGGCTTCGAGCAGCTCGTCGGGGTCAATGTCACCTTCAACATCGGCCAAATCGTCTGGGCCGATCTCTTCAGGCGCGATCTCCTCGGCACCCTCAATTTCAATTTCTTCTTCGTCAGCCATGTTGTCCTATAAGTCGATTCATTTGAAGCGCGCATAGTATCGGATATCTGAGGCCATAACTCCAAATCGGTGCGAGACCCATTATTTTCGCCGAGCCTCTGCGCGCCGTTCAGAGTCAAGACGCTCTAGTTCGGGCGCATCTTTAACCAGATGTGTCATTGCCTCGGCTACTGCCTTGTGGCCTGCCTGCTCGGCAATCAGCCGGTGCATCTCGATTGCAACACGACGGTACGACGGGTGTCCCTGAGGCGACGAACGCAACTCAAGCATGTGAATTGCCTCGCGGGCATTAAATTGCATGACATAGCGCATGCGGTAAGCCATCGAAACTGCATATGGTGCCTGACTCGGGTAATCAGACAAGAGCGCGTCATAGAGCGAACTCGAGCGTTCCATCGCCTCATCAAACTGATCCCCTAATCCAGCCTCGACAATCAACTCAGGCCGAACGAAGCCGTGATGAGGCGTCAGACGTTGCCACTCGATTGTCAAGAGCCTGTGGCGCTGCAAATCTCGAAAAGCGCCGTAATCACCTAATACATCGAATCGGTAGTCAATTCGCTCAAATGCTCGACCTGGCTTGTGTCGACGATTCTCACGATTACCTACATAAGCCCGAATCAGTGCAACGCGTCGATCGTGGCTCAGTTCTCGCACTTCGTTTAACAATTGCGACTCAGGTAGGTGTGAGCTCGAATAGCAAATTGCAGCGAGCAATTTATCTTCACCATCAGGGTCGAAGTCAGTGAGCACAACTTCTTGTGAATCATTTGGATCAAGAGCGCCGAAATATTCATCGACAAGCTCGACAGTTTCTCCCTCGCGGTCGGCTAAATATTCTGTCCAACGGCCTCCTCGATCTGCGACATCGACTCGGCGCAAGAAACTTGGCACAACTTTTCGCAATTCAGTGAGCATCATGTCTGCGTAGAGTCGTGCTTCTGGCAGGTTGTGTCCGCGCATGCGCAACAACAGTGCTTCGTAGCCTTGACCGGTGCCGTAGATACCAAGGTTCGAAAGAGACGCCGCGGGCAGAACTCCGCGCACTGCATCGAGTCCTTTGGCGCGAGTGGCTTGTTTGAAAACAAAATCAGAAACATTTGAATCACGCTTTACCGTTTTACGAATGTGTTCGGTGACAGACTCAACCATCGTCGAATACGAATCGAACATTCGGTCCATGTCACCGACATAACGAGTGCCAAATGGGCCGTTCAAAATATCCGCATCTCGATAAAAGCGATAACGGCCGCCAAGTCTCGCGTCATAGTTGATATAGCGCGTACTTTGCTCGAGGTAGCTCATCAGTCGCCCACGCTCAAGTATTTTGGTTAGAAGATTTGAAGCCTGTTCGCAAGCAAGGTGAACACCACCCAACTGCGCCACGCTGTCATCGCCGTATTCGACGAAGACTTTCTCGTAAAGATCTTCGGCTCGCTCGAGACCAATAGTTGCATCAAGTGATTTGTCTCCGCTCAGATCTAAATCGCTAACAAACTCATCAAGAAACAAACGCCTCAGGCTTTTCGCACTTCGGCTATATCGCGCAAAAAGCGCGCCCTTGACAACTTCAGGCAGATTTACAAGCGCAAAAACAGGACCATCTAAATTCGTGAAGTAGCGCCGAAGAATCTCATTCTCGTCCTCGCTGAAGATCTCGGGTACATATACCGTCATGGCGCGATATCTTACGAGTCCGCACGACGTCAGAGAGGGATTACAAATTCAGCGGATTTTTGGCTGTATTTAGAGTTAAATCACGCCTTCGGGCACTACCCCGTCACCGAAAGCCACTTTGACATCATCTTGCAGCGCCTTTGAAAGCCACATGTCAATTGCCGTCATCGCCATGATCTTTGCGCCTTCAACAATTGCTCGAGTTGCTTCTTCGCCCTTGGTGTAATCAGCAAATGCAGCACTGTGGAGTGAAACACCACTCGGCGCCACTTGCATCATCGGATGAATCGACGGCACCAAGTAACTAATGTTGCCCATATCGGTCGACCCACCGCCGGTTCCCGGCAAGAATTCACTTGTCATCTGACGGCCAAATTGTTCGGCATTGCGAATGTAACTCTCGAGCAGAGGCACGTTGTCAACTAAGTCTGCAAAAGTGTTCTTCTTCCAGTCAAAAGTTACGGTGCAACCTGCGGCCATTGCTCCACCTTCGAGGCACTTTGCCACACGCTCTTTTAATGGCTGCAGAGTCTCAATCGTCGGTGATCGCACATACCAGTCCATCTCGGTTTCGCGAGGCACAATGTTTGGTTTTTCGCCCGAGTTCGTGAAAATTCCGTGAATACGTTCTGTTGGCAAAATATGTTGACGCAATGCCGCCACGTTCATGTATCCAAGCACGGCAGCATCCAATGCGTTTTTACCCTTGTGTGGCGAAACTGCAGCGTGCGCTGCAAGTCCGTGAAATTTTACGAATAAATTCTGAATCGCAATCGCGTTCATTCTTGCAAGATCGGCATCAGCAGGATGAATCATCATCGCCGCATCAATGTTTCTGAACGCACCCTTTCGGGCCATCTCAATTTTTCCGCCGCCACCTTCTTCGGCTGGTGTGCCCATAAGTGCCAGGTTTCCACCACATTGTTCGGCGACTGCACTCAAAGCAAGACCAGCACCAAGACCAGCCGTGGCAATGATGTTGTGACCACAGGCGTGACCGATACCAGGCAATGCGTCGTATTCGCACAACACTGCAACTGTCGGGCCGTCGCCACCCTTAATACGGACGTCAAATGCGGTGTCTAATTCGAAAGCGCCGCGAGTTACGTTGACCTTCGAGTCGGCTATGTAATCAGTCAAAATTTTGTGAGCAAAGTGTTCTTCGAAATTAGTCTCGGGCTTTTCGTGTAGTTGATGACTAATACTTACGAGGTCTTTAGTGCGGGCGTCGATATCGCGACAAACGCTCTGCTTCAATTCATCTATCTGTTGACTAGTCATGTTTGGAGTCATATCGCAATGTTAATGCTCACCAATATAAATTCACAGCGTCAGGCAACACCTTGAAAACACAGTGTCTGATGACACCGATTCGAACGCCTTCAATCGACATAGATGCCGATCTTTCGCCAGAAAATACAAACTCTGGCGCTTGTGTATAGCGAATCTTCGGATGAGGTAAATGCGAACCCGACTTCATCAGTCTGAACGCTGTCAAGCGTTGCCTAATGCTCATTGAACTATCAAGTTCAATAACGTCGAATTTGCCATCATTAGGGTGAGCCTTAGGAGCCCAATCTCGCTTACCTACAAAGGACGAGTTCAAAATTGCGATCGTCCTGCCAAAAATCAAATTCTGGTAGATAAACGCGTACCCAATGAAACATCTGCGCGTCACATTCACTGAGTCGACAGGCGTGTAACTGGCTTCAATTACATCGAACTTTGTGCAGAGCATTTGATCAGTACGAAGTGATGCATTCTTGATACCAAGTGTTCTGCTCAAACCAGAATTTACAATCGATATTTTCAACGGTGACTCCAAATCGAGAGTTTGATTTGTAATCAACTCGCCCGCCGCAAAATCGTCGGCTACAACTTGTAGATCATTAGGGCGATCTTCAAAATGCCCCCACTCTTGTCCCTTGCGAATTGTCATTGGCTACTCAGTGCGCTGCCGTGCGAAGCTGAAACTACTCCCCGCAATAGTGCTGTAGCCGACTGTTCGGCGCAAGCGACTGTTTCAGTATTCGCAGCGATAAGTGAAATCTGGCGCAGTAGATCGATTAATTGCTTCATCGTTCTTACGAAGTCTCCGGCAGTCAAATCATCATTAAGAATGTCAATCAGGTCGCCACCGCTTGCCCAGTCGTACGTAATTTCCATCAATCCGGCATCGAGCGCACGATGTGGAGTGATCCCAGCGATCTTTTCATCCTCGGTAATTTTGTTGCTCAGCAACTGGATTGCTTTCCATTGAGCTTGCAAACTTTTGGGCACACGAGGCTTTGGTGGCTCTTCGGCGCGCCGAAACTCGTAAACAAAAACACTCAAAAGTGAAGCCAATTCTGCCGGGGTAAGTCCGTCGAACAGTCCGTCACTTAGTGATTCGGCGATAACGAGATCGAGCTCGTGAAAAATTCGTGAGAGAGAGCGACCTTGGTCGGTGAGCCTCCAGTTCGCAACATAACCACGCCGTTCCATTAAGCCAACGAGATCGTCGAACTTCGCACTCACAGACTGCACCGATTTATCAATCCGACTTTCCATGAGTCTTATCTCGCTATCGATTCGGTCTGCAGAACTCGCTGCAATGAGTCGTCGCTTCAATTCTGGGTCATCTGCCACAGGATGGTCCCGCCCACTTGCGTCAAAGCCTTTGGCCAACTTTGCCTTGACCTTTGTTCGTTGCACTCTTAGCGCTACCTCTTTGACAAATTTCGGACTCGTTCGTGCGTAAGAGTCTGGCAATTTGATGAAACCAATTTTCTCAGGTGGAGAATCAAAATCTCCTGATTGAAGATTCATCAATGCTCTACTCGCCGTAATCAAGGTCAACTTTGTTCCGTTGGCCCGCTGTGCGGTTGCAACAATCGCGGCCTTCGAGTTTTGTCTCGGAAGAATTATCATGTCGCCAAGATTGAGTTGATTAATCGCCGCTTCAATTGCGCTCGCATCAGGTCGCGAGTTGAACGATCGCCGGTATTCGTCGATATCGCCAAACGAACTTCGGGCCTGTTCGCGCAGGCGGTCTCGTTCTTTGCTTCGTCGAGCAATTCGAGCCTGAATCTCTACTACATCGCGACCACTCTGAAACTGGGCAAATGAAAGATTCAGCAAGTGATGTGCCTCTTGGCGAGAATGTGTCTGAATCAAGTTTGCTGCCATGTTGTAGGTCGGTCTAAAAGCCGAAACCAATCTGAACGATCGGCTGAGGGCCAAAGCGGCAACTTGATCGAATCCGACGAATTGATTCCATAAAACAAGTGCGTGGCCTACCGTGTCAATACCGCGCCGACCTGCGCGACCTGTCAACTGCGTGTACTCAGAAGCCTTGAGTGGCTGGTGGTGCTCCCCAGTGAATTTCGTTATTTTCTCAACGACTACTGCTCGAGCGGGCATATTCAGACCGACCGCCAACGTCTCGGTTGCGAAGACCAAACGCACCAGTCCTCTAATGAAGCATTCTTCAACTATCTCTTTGAATGCAGGTACGAGACCCGCATGGTGTGAGCCGACGCCAAACTCAAGTTGGTTTGCAAACTTCGAAAAACTTAGTGCCGCCAAATCGTCATCGCTAAACATTTCAACTCTGCTATCGATAATTTCTGCTATCTCCGCACGCTGGTTTGCGTCGGTTAGTCGTATCCCCCCACGAATACACGCTTCTGCGGCTTCGTCGCATTGATTTCGGCTAAATATGAAGACAATGGCAGGCAGAAGGTCTTCGTGCTGCAGAAGGTCGACGACTTCGACTCGATTCGGTGTAAACAAACGCGATCTCTTTTTCGGTGCTGATGCTCGGTTCGATCTTCGGTTGCCACCCCGATAATTTCGGGCATCTGTCTGCGATGAGGTCGACTCAAGTTTTGAAATCTCTTGGTTAGGCGAACCATTGACGATTGTCTCAAAAACTTTGATCTCATGTGTCGCGGCGTCACCAACCACAAAATGATTGATGAGTTCAACGGGTCTTTTTTCTTCGACGATTGGCACCGTCTTGCCGCGTACCGTGCTGAGCCATTCTGTAACTTCAGTCGCATTTGACACAGTCGCGGACAAACAAACAAGTTGCACAGTTGGGTCGAGATGAATAATCACCTCTTCCCAAACCGGTCCACGATAGGCATCTTGCAGAAAGTGAACCTCATCTAATACAACGACACTCAGCATTGCCAGTGCTTCGCTTCTGGCGTAAATCATGTTGCGCAGAACTTCGGTTGTCATAACCAAAATTGGGGCATTCGGATTAATACTGTTGTCGCCCGTAAGCAGCCCGACCTCACTTTTGCCATAGTGTGCGACAAGATCATTGAACTTCTGATTAGAAAGTGCCTTGATGGGCGCGGTATAAAAGGCGCGCTGACCCTGACGTCTCGCTGCTTCAATTGCATATTCGGCAACAAGTGTTTTTCCTGACCCGGTTGGGGCCGCCACTAAGACAGAGTCGCCACGATCTAACGCGTCGAGCGCTTCAATTTGAAATTCGTCAATCGCAAAGTTGTAGCGAGCAATCAATTCATCGCGTCTAGGACGAGGCATTGTTGTTTGATTGATAACTAAGCGCTGTTACGCACGCGTTTACGAGTTGCGACAAATCCAATCAATATCGCCACAAAATACAAAACTGTTAACGGCAAGCCGAGCGCCATCAGAGTAATCGGATCGCCGCTGGGAGTGATGATCGCAGCCACGAAGAAAATTACAACAATTGCTATGCGCCATTGCTTGATCAAGGTTCTTGGTGTTAGAACGCCTACTAATTGCAAGAAAACGATCAAAAGTGGTGAGAGAAAGCCAACTCCAAATGCCAAAATCATCAAAATAACTAAACTCACATACTTTGTTATTTGAAACGCTTGATTGACTTCTGTTCCCGACCACGAGATCAAGAATTCGAGCGCACGTGACAATGTCCAATAGGCAAGAGCACAACCACCAACAAATAAAACAACCGATGATCCGATAAACGGAATCGTGTATTTCTTTTCTTTCTTGCTCAAAGCCGGCACAATAAACCGCCAAAGTTGCCAAAGAAGAACCGGAAGCGCAATTACCAAGCCGCCATATCCTGCGATTTTCATTCGGGCTGTGAGACCATCTAGAGGTCCGAGTGCAAATAGAGATCCATCGCAATTGAAGTCGGCACGACTGTCGCATAGATCTCGGTAAGGCTTGGTCAAAAATCGCAATACCGGATCATAAAAAGCAAGAATCGCTGCTGCGCCCAATGCGACGGCAAGAATCGAGCGAATCAATCGCATCCGTAGTTCACCCAGGTGCTGGGCCAGCGACATCGTCGTCGCTTCTGATTTAGAAGATCTAAATGCCATTAAGACACATCATCTAGCGAGCTCTCGGCCGCCGACTCTTCGACAACAGTTGAACTCAAGTCGGCAGATAGGTTTTCAGATTCTTGGTCATCTGTGCTTGCTAAAGATTCGGTTTCGACGTCGTCGCCGTCGTACAAAACAACAGGTAATTCAGGAGCCTTCGACTCGCTCGGGCTATACGGCACAAAACTTGGTGTGGCTATTTCTCTTGCCGCACTTTGAAACTGATCAGAGGTGTCATTGAACAGCGCTTTCATCGAATTCGTCGTATTCATCATCTCTTTTAGGGGTTCGTCCATGACTTTACGCAAATCGGTTTGAACCCCAGATGACATACGTTTCAGTTCGGCATAAAGACGACCTACTCGCCTAATTGCATCCGGCAACTTCTCTGGTCCAAGCACAACCAGACCGATAATCAGCAAGAACATAATCTCGCTCCCGGTCAGATTAAACATGTCCAAAGTCTAGGAGAAGTCCTCTCCTATCATCAGAGTGTGCAGCAGCGACTTCCTTCGCTTTACCCACAGCCAATCTTGTTTGCCCACCGAGGCGCAAGCGCGCATGCGCAAGAAAATACGAGCGACGCTTTTAAACTTGCGCTAAAGCTCGGCGCAACTGGACTCGAAACCGATTGTTGGGTCACGAAAGATTTACAAGTAGTCATAGACCACGATGGATTTGTCAATCGTCGATCTCCACTTCAATTTCGCAAAATCAAAATCTGCGATGTCGACGCCAGTGAATTAGATGCCCTGATACCAAGATTTGTCGATCTGCTCGAAATTTCTTCTCCAATCACGCCCGTATCTGTCGATATCTGTGATCCATCAGCGATGGCTCTTATCGACAAGGTGGTCAGCGAAACCAATTCAAAGCAGGATATTTATATTTGCCACCCCGATATTGAACTTCTAACTTCTTGGAAGAAAGCCTTTCCGTCATTTAAATACGTCAATTCGATTCGTCTCAGCAAAATATACGAAGGCCCCGAACGTCGATGTGCCAATCTTGCCAAAAATGGAATCGATGTCTTGAATATGCATCACACTGACTGGAATGGTGGTCTTGTCGCACTCGCCCATCGTTTCAACCTTGCCGCCTTTAGTTGGGATCTACAGCACAGCGAACAATTGGTTACAGCTCTTTTGATGGGCGTAGACGCCGTTTACAGCGATTGGCCCGATCGAATGTGCGACGCTAGCCGCCGAGTATTTGATACGGCATGACTGTTAGATAATTGCGAAATTTAAAGACTTGACCACGAGTTAGGCGGCCAAATGATTACAAATGCCTGACCGATTATCAAATCTTTTTTAATGGCACCAAACATACGGCTATCGAATGACTGTGGTCGATTATCGCCAATGAGAAAGACTTCATCGCTCTCGATTTTCGTAGCCTCCATATTGACTACTCCACACCGATCAGAAAGATTCGTCAACTCAAGATCGCGACTCGGCAGATACGACTCTTCAAGTTTCGCACCGTCAATATAAACAACGCAGTCGCGGATCTCTATCGTCTCTCCTCCGAGACCAATGACTCGTTTAATCAAGTCGTCATGTTCGATTTGGTTTCCATTCATCGTTGCTCGATCGAAGACCACGATGTCTCCCCGGTCAATCTCGCCAATCTCATAAGCCAATTTGCTCACGAGTACTCGGTCGTCGCTGAACATCGTTGTTTCCATACTTGGTCCCGAAATATAAAACTGTTGCAGCAAAAACATTCGCACCAACACGGCAACGATCAATGCAATGGCGATTACGGCTATCCACTCAATGATTTGCTTCAAGAAAAGCGAAGGCTTTTTCGCTGGCGGATCTAATTCGAAGTCAGACACTCAACCAGCGTAGTTGGCTGAAAACATCGTTATAGCGAAGCAATCAATTTGTCGACTCGTTCATCCCTGCATTTGAACGGATCTTTGCATAGAACGGTTCGCTGCGCTTGGTCATTGAGCTTCAAATGAACCCAGTCGACGGTGTAATCACGCTTTTTCTCTTTCGCACGCTTAATAAAGTCACCACGCAGTTTTGCGCGGGTCGTCTGAGGTGCCAAGACACGCGCAATCTCAATTTCTTCGTCAGTACAAGTCCGATTAACAAGTCCGTTGTGCTCAAGTTTGTAGAACAATCCTCTATCTCTACAAATGTCGTGATATTGCAAGTCAACCAATTGCACTCGAGAGTCGTCAAGGGCGAGTTCATGTCGCTTTCTAAAAGCCTCCACAAGGTGATATTTGATCACCCAGTCAACTTCACGATTGAGTTTGAGCGGATCATTTTCGATCGTTGAAATGCAGTGCTCCCACATTTCAAGCGCTTTCATTTCGAGTGCATCAAACCTCCCCGTATCGGCGTAGCGCAAAGCCTTGTCGAGAATCTCTCTTTGAATATCAAGCGCCGAAAGCTCGCGACCAGAGGCAAGTCGAATCTTGCGTCGACATGTGATGTCGTGACTGATTTCGCGAATTGCCCGAGTCTGATTTTCGAGAGTCAAGTCGCGCAGTACGCACGACTCATCCTCCATCATTTTCAACAGACATGCGGTTGAACCAACTTTTACAAAATTGGTGTACTCACTCATATTCGAGTCACCGACTATTACATGTAAGCGGCGGTATTTTTCTGCGTCGGCATGTGGTTCGTCTCGTGTATTTATGATCGGTCGACTGCGGGTCGTCGCCGAACTCAGACCCTCCCAAATATGCTCTGCCCGTTGAGCGATTGAATAGATCGGACCACGCGCCGTTTGCAGAACTTTGCCAGCACCGGTAAAAATCTGTCGCGTGACAAGGAAAGGAATCAAAACTTCGGAGTATTTCTCGATCTCGTCGCTTCGCGAAGTCAAATAGTTTTCGTGACACCCGTAGCTATTACCCGCTGAATCGGTATTGTTTTTAAAAAGATAAATCGTTCCACGAATTCCCTCGTCGCGTAGTCGTTGTTCGGCGCCAATAAGCAACTCTTCAAGTATTCGCTCGCCCGCCTTGTCGTGGACAACAACGTCATGGATTGAATCGCACTCTGGAGTGGCATATTCGGGATGTGACCCGACGTCTAGATAAAGTCGTGCCCCATTCTCAAGAAACACATTTGAACTTCGCCCCCAACTTACGACTTTGCGAAATAGATATCGTGCGACTTCGTCTGGGCTCAGTCGTCGCTGCCCTCTAAGTGTGCAGGTGACGCCATATTCGTTTTCTAGCCCAAAAATTCGGCGGTCCATAGGCAAAACCTAGCCACTACAAATCTGTAAAACGAATTCGAAAGAAAACTTGAGATATCAGCCGAGAAGTGCTTGAACTTCTGAATCCTCAATGCGCTTAAAACAGCGTCGGCGACCGTTGCGCTCAAGAATTGCCACCTCGAGATCTTCGTGCGACAACTTGCGATCGGGCCCTGCCAATACTGACGTCGCAATCTTGACTGCTTCACTCAAGGCCAAATCTGGTTTGAATGCTGAGCTAAGTCTTGTCGCGACAGACTCACTGTCTCCACCGAGCACACAATAATTATGTTCATCTAGAACCGTGCCGTCGTAAAGCACATGAAATAGACGGTCGCTTGCTTTATCTGTACCGATTTCAGCGACTAACAATTCAACTTCCATTGGCTTTGGCGCTTCGCTAAACATCTGACTCAAAATCTGGGCGTATTGATTCGTCAAGCCACGTGCATCAACGTCTTGCCGCGAGAACTGATAACCCTTCAAGTCGGCCGCACGTACACCTGCGACACGTAGTTGATCGAACTCGTTGTATTTGCCAACACCTGCGAAAGCAATGCGATCATAAATCTCGCTGATCTTGTGCAATGTCGTTGATGGATTCTCAGAAATGATTGCGATGCCATCTTGGTACTGCAATGCAACGAGAGTGCGACCTCGGGCGATGCCTTTTCGAGCGTAATCCGCTCGATCTTTCATGAATTGTTCTGGTGGTACGTAGTACGGCATACTCATCGCAAACCAACTTCGTTTGTAATCTCTTTATAGATATCTGCCAAAGCTTCATCGTCAACGGCAAGCCAACCATTTTTGGTGATTGAGGCGACAACTGGATAAATGCCGCGCAAAGAGTCTGGGCCACCAGTTGCAGAATCGGCGTCTGAGGCCTCCCAGAGTGCTCGCGCACAAAGTTTTATCGCGTCATTCGCTAACAGATCACGTCGCCACGCAACTCGCATCACTGTGCTGGCATGAAGCATGCCCGAACCCGTGGCTACAAAATCCTTCTCTTCATAACGTCCACCGGTGACGTCGTAATCCCAAAGACGCCCAGAGTTCGAAAGCGAATCAAAACCTGCAAAGATCGGCACGACAACCATGCCTTGCATCGCAGCCGGAAGATTGCTGCGAACGAACATTGATAATTGATTTGCCTTGCCCTCTAGCGAAAGAGTCTGGCCTTCAACCTTTTCATAGTGTTCGAGTTGTAGTTGAAAGAGTTTTATCATTTCCATTGCTGGGCCGGCGGCTCCTGCAATCGCAACGCCACTAAATTCGTCGGCTTGAACAACCTTTTCCATGCTGCGGTGACTTATCAAATTTCCAGAAGTCGCACGACGATCGCCAGCCATGACGACACCGCCAGCGAAACGCATCGCCACGCACGTCGTTGCGTGCGGAATTGTTAAATCATTGGCGTCAGTCTGCGCGGCGAACGGCGACATTCCGACTCGTTTAAGCAATTCTCCAAAATTTGCACCAGGGTCAGAACCGGCTGCGAACATCGGCATTGACATATTTTTAGGATACGGCTACTGGCCGCCCTTTTGCACGTAGCTCTTAACGAAGTCCTCGGCGTTGGTCTCGAGCACTTCATCAATTTCGTCGAGCAGGTCGTCAAGGTCTGCTTTCAATTTTTCGCCCTTTGAAGATACTTTGGCTTCAACGGTGTCTTCAGTGCTCGTGCGCTCTTTTGCAATTTTCTGTTTACGAGTTCTTTCGGCCATAGTCGCACCATAGCCAATTCTTAAAGATTTGTAAAACTACGACGATGTGACAATCGTTTAATTAGTCGGCTTAAAACTTGAAGATGACACCTGATCGCCAAGGGAAGCCACTAATTCAGATGGCGATGAACTTTGGGCGATGAGACTTTCAGTTAGTTGTCGGGTTCCACGTAGTGGCTCCATCATCGGCACCCTTCGCAATGGTTCTCGTCCGATGTCGAACACAATGCTGTCCCAGTTCGCGGCCACCACATCAGTCGGCCATTTCTTTAAGCACATACCTCTGAAATATGCACGGGTGGTGTCAGGCGGAGTTGTTGTCGCAGCCAGGACATCTTCTTTGTTTGTCATCGTCTCAAGATTCGCGCGCAACGCGAGACATTTGTCAGCACGCATATCGTGGTATTGCAAATCGATCGCTTTCAGTCTCGAATCGATTGCCCGAAGATTATGTCGCTCTGACATTCCATCAACAATTCGTTTTTTGGCCACCCAATCAATGACATGACGCATCGACATCGGATCTTCTTTTAGACCCTCAATTACCTCGCGCCATCGACGCAAAATCAATTTTCCGTCTTCTTCGCCAACACTCTCGAGACCAAATCTTTCGGCGTATCTCTCGGCGCGTTCACATAAAGCATCTTGAAGTTCTAGAGCCGTAAAAGTTTTTCCAGACTCAAGAAGTACTTTTTGACGAAGGGTTGGATCATGACTTATGTGACGTATTGCCGCGACTGGGGTTGCAAGCACTAAAGAACTATCTAGCTGCTCGTCTTCAATCATTGCCAGCAATATCGCCGTGGTTCCTAGTTTTAGAAATGTCGCTATTTCACTCATATTCGCATCGCCGACAATTACATGCAGACGTCGATATTTCATCGGGTCGCAATGAGGTTCGTCACGCGTATTTACAATCGGTCTTTTGAGTGTTGTTTCAAGCCCGATTTCTTCTTCAAAAAAATCTGCGCGCTGCGAAATTTGATAAGCCACCGATGCCGATGGCATACCTTCGAACTCGCTACCCACTTTGCCTGCCCCACAGAAAACTTGGCGAGTAACGAAGTGAGTGGTGATCAACGCTGCCAATTCGCCAAAAGGTGTTGAACGGCTGACTAAGTAATTCTCGTGACAGCCATAGCTGTTGCCTTTTCCATCTGAATTGTTCTTATATGCAACCAGTTCGGCCCCAGCAGGCAGCACGCGCTTGGCTGCATCCATACTTTGACGAACGATTTCTTCACCAGCACGGTCAAACAACACAGCCTCGCTCGCTGTGCGACACTCAGGTGTCGAAACTTCAGGGTGTGCATGGTCAACGTAATACCGAGCCCCATTTGTTAGAACCGTATTGACCATGCTCATTTCAATATCTTGCGGAAAGACATCGTCAAGACTGAAGCCGCGAGCGTCAGACCCCGGTCTTTCGGCGTCGAAGTCCCAACCGATCGTCGCGTCGAATCGACTCACATATGAATTAATGAGCAATGACGATGAAGTAACAGGACTTGAGTCGACGCCTGTTGCGATTATTCCGTATTCAGTTTCAATTCCTAGAACTTTGGCGATGCTCATAAGAGTGGTTTAGAGATATTGGCCTGTGGCAGTTTTCTCAATCGCTCGCCCACCAGAATTTTTATCTGAAGTATCGCGCACAAGAGTGCGGATAAACACGATTCGCTCACCCTTCTTGCCTGAGATTTTCGCCCAGTCGTCAGGGTTGGTTGTATTTGGCAGATCTTCGTGTTCTTTAAACTCTTGACGAATCGACAATTTCAAATCTTCAAGATTGATACCACGTTCCCCGCCGGCGATTAAGCGCTTAATGGCAAGTTTCTTTGCACGCCGAACGATATTTTCAATCATTGCTCCAGAGGAGAAGTCCTTGAAATACATCACGTCCCGATCACCGTTTTGATAGGTGACTTCCAAAAATCGATTCTCTTCATCTTGTCGGTACATCTCGCTGACAGTCGCTTCAATCATCTCTGAAATGGCGACTTCAGTCGAGCCGCCGTACTGTTCGATAGTCGTAGAAGATATTGGCAATTCATTTGTCAAATACCGGGCGAAAATCTGACGAGCGGCTTTCTCGTCGGGACGTTCGATTCGAATCTTCACATCTAGACGCCCTGGTCGGAGAATCGCTGGGTCGATCAAGTCTTCGCGATTTGTTGCGCCGATCACAATCACGTTGCGCAAGCCCTCGACTCCATCAATTTCGGCGAGAAGCTGCGGCACAATTGTTGATTCCATATCCGAAGAGATTCCGGTTCCACGTGTTCTGAACATCGAGTCCATTTCGTCGAAGAAGACGATTACAGGCCAACCTTCTTCGCTTTTCTCGCGTGCGCGTTGGAATACCAATCTGATTTGACGCTCGGTTTCGCCGACGTACTTATTCAACAATTCTGGTCCCTTGATGTTGATGAAATAACTTTTCGCCTTCTCGCCACCATTTGCAAGCGAGACTTTTTTGGCCAGACTGTTTGCCACGGCCTTGGCGATGAGAGTTTTACCGCACCCGGGCGGACCATAGAGAAGAATTCCCTTAGGCGCAGGCAGTTGATGCTCTGCGAATAGGTCGCCGTACAAAAAGGGCAACTCAACTGCGTCAGCAATTTGCTCTATTTGTGAATCAAGTCCGCCGATGTCTGCATAACTGATGTCTGGCACTTCTTCAAGCAGTAAATGCTCGACTTCTGGTTGACTCAAGCGCTCGAGAAGCAGGTTGGACTTCGGATCCATTCGAAGCAAATCTCCGCTCCGCAATAAAGTGCCACGAATTGAGTCGGCAAGCTCGCAGACTCGCTCGTCATCACCACGACCAGTCACGACAGCTCTAACACCGTCTTCGAGCACTTCTTTCAGATGCACTACCTCACCGATTGCTTCTGGTGTTCGAACTTTGACGACGTTGAAACTCTCATTGAGCACCACCTCGGCACCTCGTTCGAGACCATCAAAATCAATTTCTGGATGCACAGTCACTCGCATTTTTCGGCCACTCGTCAAAATATCAACCGTCGAGTCGTCGTTTTTTCCGACAATTACTCCGTAGCCGCTTGGAGGTTGTGTCAACTTTTCAACTTCGTCACGAAGTGATGCAATGTGTTCACGAGACTCACGCAGCGTGTACGAAAGCTTCTCGTTCTGACCGACAGCATGCGCTAACTGTCCCTTTATTTCAAGAAGTTTTTCTTCGAGTTGCCGCGCACGCTCACGAGCAATTTCAGGACTCGCATCTGCCTCTCGTGCCATAGTGAAATCCGCCTCTCAACTGACAAGGCATACCGTATAGGTCAAACAACGGTTTTGAAAAACCGTATATATACCTAAACCCCGCTTCTTGCCGTGTAGCCTATTTTCGTTGCACTACTGATTGTCAATTAATTGCGAGGAGACCCTGAGTTATGAAAGTTTGGATTGATCAAGATCTCTGCACAGGCGATGGACTTTGCGAAGAAATCGCACCTGATGTTTTTACGCTTCTCGATGATGGCTTGGCTTATGTCAAAGAGGGTTCGACAATCTATGCAACCGCCAAGGGCAACCCTCAGGGTGCTGCTGGTGTCGCAAACTTCTCTGATGCCCAACTTGATGCAGTCGTCGAATCGGCTGAAGAATGCCCTGGTGAGTGCATCTTCATCGAACCGTAAGTTTTAATTTCCGACAAATCTTGCGCTAGTCAAAAAACCCGTATGGGCGACCATGCGATGATCGGGGCGAACCGATGTGCCCTCGATATGCCAAGTTCGATGCAACACTTCAAGCGTTCGGTGATCTAACCAACCCTCGCCTAGCGTTTCGCGAGTTTTGACAGCCTGAGTGATGCTTGGTGAATATGCGACCAAGATCGCACCTCGCCTAAGTGATTTCTCGGCGTGCGGCACTACCTGCCAAGGTTCAGGCAAATCAAGAACCATTCGATCGAATCCAACTTCATCGATGCCAGCGTAAACATCTTTCACCGATACTCGATAACGACTTAATGAATCAGCACCGAGAAACTCGCGCACATTAGTTTGTGCACGATTTGCAAAATCCTCGCGAATTTCGTATCCATCGATAATCGCACCGTATCGCAACATAGTCATCGACAGGGCGCCTGAACCCAAACCAGATTCGAAAACCTTTGCACCGGGATAAATATCAGCCATCATGCAAATTGGTGCCAAGTCCTTCGGATAAATAACTTGAGCACCGCGAGGCATTTGAATTACAAAATCTTCGAGTGTCGGTCGTAATACGATGAACTCAGCACCTTTTGTTGAGCGTAAAACCGAACCTTCTTGCGACCCAACGACTTCGCTGTGACTGAGAAAACCCGAGTGGGTATGAAACTCACCGTCGGTTTTAAGCGTGAACAGATATCTACGTTTTTTCGCGTCGATAAGCAATACTTTTTCTCCGTACGCAAACATCAAGCGTCCGAACTATTCAGCAGTCTCAGAATTTGATCCTGGCTTGCTCTTTTTACCACTCTTGCGTCCAAGCAAAAATGACGAGATCATGGCGAGCGAAGAAGCACCGCCAATCAAAGCCTTGAGCTGAGTTGACTTGCTACTAATTGAGTCTTTGAGGTCGTCTTGAAATTGTTCAAGATTTGCAATTAATTCATCCCGTGAGATTTTGTCGTCCTTGCTCATGACTTTTGCAGCGTGCCTTTGCGAATCCTCGAGACGGTGAGAAACAGAACTGCGACACAAACAACTAAAGCAATCAAATAATTCGTCCACGACCACGAAGTTGAATCAGCGAAAAGCACAGCCTGGGCAAGCCGTAAAACCCCGATAGCGCCAAGCACGATGCCAATACTTAGAGACAGAGCTGCAAGTAAACCGAAGACAATCCAGCGCCCAGCCCCTTTAATCGGCTTGAGCGTCTCGCGCTTTACGTAATTGATCAACATCTCTAAAGTCTCAGATGCCGAATTCTTTTCAGAGGAGGCCGTTGTCTTTGCGTCAATTTTGAAACCGGTCACACCTATATTCTACGACTGTTCGAACGCCACTCAGTCTCTGATAACTGGCGCTCAGAAATCGACTTATGGAGCGTCTGATGGGGTCAAAGGCAACAACTTTGCGACATCGAGTTTTTTATTGCCAAACGATAGGGCCGTCACCAAATCATTCCAGATCGGACGGTAAAAATTGACTGTCGACGTACCACTTCCATTCATTATCAAAGCGAACACAGTGCTTCGCCCGTCATCAAGCGGGAACATACCCGAAAGTGATTTCACACCATTTAAGGTCCCTGTTTTCGCACGCATAGTTCCCGAACCTGGGCCAGACAAGAAGACATCTCGCAAGGTTCCAGTTTTTCCGGCTGTTGCGAGGGCCGTTGTTACCAAACCGTCTTGTCCATCTCTCTCTAACAACTGTGCCAAGAGATCACAGGTGAGATAGTTGGTTCGGTCAAGCCCAGATCCATCGAGCAATGCGACTCCCTCGCCTGGTAAACCCCACTCGGCGATCTTGGACGCGATTACGTTCAGGCCATCGATGCGAGTCGCCGAACCTCGTCCGACCCTCCCGATTTCTTTAACCAACAACTCGGCGGTGTTGTTATCACTATTGACCAACATTTCGGTGACAACTTCTCTCATCGTGACCGATTCAAGACTCGCAATAAGCGGCGTGTCGCTTGACGAAACTCGGACTTCTGGCGCATCGCGCACGGCGATACCACGAGATGCCAGAAGCTTTGTAAATTCAGATGCAGCGGCGAGCGCAGGATTGGCTGGCTTAATCGGCGAACCTGAAACCGCTCCATCGTTAATCATGAGTGCGCCGAGAGGTCCGGCTTCTACGCTGCGAATTCCATCTCCCCAACTAGGCACATATCGTTCGGCATCATAAAGCGATTCATCTCCAACCACTGATCCCTCGACTGCGGTTACGCCAAGTGCAACGAGAGCATCTACCAACTGTTCAACGTCAGTCGGAGTGATAGTTGGATATTTTTCTGTCAACGGATATAAACGCGTCGTCAACAACGGATCTCCTGAACCAATCAGCCATAGGTCTCCACGAACGACCGAGCCCGAAACAATGCCGAGCATTTTGGTTAAATACCGGCGCTCCGGCCCAAGAACATCTAGTGCAACCGCGGCAGTTAACAATTTGATATTGCTACCGGGGATCAACGCCTTGGTCGTGTTGACATTGGCGATGGTCTTCGAATCAGTGACTACCTTTAAACACGAATCTGGTGGCAGCGCGCCGATCACTTGAGCAAGTTTCGCATTCACACGACCAGCCGAGTTCAATTCGACAAGAGTCTGGGGTACGCGACGCGCCGACAAAATGGGTGTGACTGGTGAGTCAGGCAATTCACGCTGTATTGCGAGAGGTCGAACCTCGTCACCTGCAGCTAGCGCAACTTGCCAAATAGAAAGCAGCGGTATTGCGCCGCAAAGTGTGAGCACAACGACAGCTACAACTAAGCGCCTAGTCGGAAGACGATCTGCAATTTTATTGAGTCGCTTGAAAGTGCTCTTAAAAAAGTTATTCGGCATTGCTACTCTGCTAGTCCTCGCCACTTGGCATATATATAGACACTTGATAACGCGCGTGCAGCACGTTGGCCACTTGCATAACACAATCGGCCAGTTTTCTGCACTGCGACGACACCTGCATTTTTCGGGTCGGCTACCGCAAGTTCAGTGGCTACGAGGATTGGTTTTTGGGTCTCCACAGACAGATCGGCCGCGAAATTCGCGTACATAGCGTCTTGGCGCTCGTGATAGTTAACTATGCGCTCGAGTTCGTAATCTGGAAAGTATCGTCCTTCACGCATCATTCGAGCTTGATTTGACTGAATTCCTATTCCAAGAAAGATAATCGCGTCAACGGCTTCATCTGTGGCAACCAACCGCATGATATCGATGACAGTTTCGCGCGTTTCACCTCCGGCGCAGTCGATTGGATTGTTTTTGCTCCAACGCTGTGGCAACAATTTCGAAATTTGTGATTCAAGATGGTCAGGTAGGTCGATAAGGCTGAGCGCACCTTCTTCATGAATCGCGTCTGAAGTGACAACGCCCCAACCCCCTATCGTCGTGAGCACGATTACGTTTTTGCCTTTCGGCAATGGCTGAGTCGCAAACGTCGCAGCCACATCGAATGCCCGCTCAACATCGTTGACCCTTGTTACGCCTGTGCTTCGACAAACCGCGTCGAAAATTTTGTCATCGCTGGCTAGCGCGCCCGTATGACTTGACGCGGCTCGCGCTCCGCCAGCAGTAGAACCACCCTTGACCACCACGAGGGGCTTCGCCGAGCACAAATTTCGCATTGAGTTGGCAAGAAGCCGACCATCTGTAACACCTTCAATGTAAGCAAGGGCTACTTTTGTTGATTCATCATTTGAGAAATAATCGAAAAACTCGGGAACACCAACCATCGCGGCATTTCCGGCTGATACAGCGCGAGCAACACCGACACCTGTTTGACGGGCGTAATTCATGAAACTTGAAACGAAGTTGCCGCTTTGGCTTACGAGCGAGATTGAGCCGTGCGGTGGAAAAGGCCCAACAATTTGTGCGCAGAGATTTTGAGGTGTGCTTATAAGGCCTTGACCATTTGGCCCGACCACCAGAATTTCTAATTCTTTGGCGAGATTCGTAAGGTCGATCTGGGCTTGCAATCCCTCGGCGCCCAAATCTGCATAACCAGCTGATGTTATGTATGCGGCTTTGATGCCTTTCTTCGCACATGCTCGGAGAATTTCTGCGTTGGTTGACGCAGGAGTACAAATAAACGCCAAGTCAACACTGTTGTCGGGAAGATCATCAACTGCCGAAAGACAGTCAATGTCCAAGACATTTGCACGCTCGAGATGCGTTGCAAATACTTTGCCAAGATACCCATTGACCAAAATGTTGTGTAAAGAAACAAACCCAAATTTGCCAGGGTGGGTAGACGCGCCGACCACGACGACACCTCTCGGCGCAAATAGAGCTTCGTAATGAAGACTGCTCTTGCGAGTTGCGGTTTTTGAATCGAAACTTGCATGGTCAGAACTTGTTCCTGAATTACTTACAGACGAATTCAAATCGTGCAGCTCGATCAACGCATCAACAGCCACGACCGACCCATTTGGTCTAACAATAAGCGGGTTCAAGTCGATTGATTTGACCGATTCATTCTCGACCTGCGCTCGAGAGAGTGAAACTAAAATCTCTGCCAACTGAGGACGGTCAACAGCGTGCTCGCCCCTGAACTCGCCTAAAACCGATTGGCTACCAAGTTGGTCAATAAGTGTTAAAGCAGATTGCAAATCGAGCGGAATCGGCGCAAACGCGGTGTCATTTAAAACTTCAGCGAAGACTCCACCCATGCCCAGCATTACAAAACTGCCAAATTGCTCATCGCCAACGACGCCTGCGATCAATTCGCGACGACCGGACTCCATTTTCGCCACCAGCAACGATGTTTTGCCGTCTTCGGGTCTCACTTGACTTAACAAGGCAACCGAGGCATCGTTGGCCTCGGTTGAAGTGCGAATATTCAGTTTGACCATGCCGCGCTCTGTCTTGTGGCTGATGGCATCGGCGCAAATTTTTATCGCAACTGGGTAGCCAATTTCATTTGCTGCATTTACAGCATCAGCTACCGAAAAAACTTCAATCTCTGTGGTAAATGGAACCCCATACTTCGAAAGAAACTGCTTAGATTTCACTTCTGAGAGCATGACTTGCTTCGATTCAGGCACGTTGTAACAGTAGTGTGAAAGTCTGATGCAATTAGATAACGCAAAAGATGTGACTGCAAACTGATGCAAATCATCTCAGCACTTTTTGTCGAGAATTTTGCGCTTCGTCAGGTGCCCGGTCCGAGCACCCGCATAGATCTGACCGGAGCTTTTTTCTCAATCGCTGCTCCGTCACCTGTTCCCGTGACGATTGATCCGCATTTAGTCGTCCTGATTTATTGCCCCAAGACGGAAGCCGGCAATTCGGTGCTCGAGGTGATATTTCGATCTGGGCCGCAAGAAGATGCCGAACAGCTGGCCCGAAACGCGAGTCCGTTCACCGTAGAGCCCGGCAAATTCACTTATCGCTTGGTGCGTGGTGAGCTCTTAATTACGCAATATTCACAAATCTTTGCCCATTGTCGACTGGGAACCAGCCAATGGCATCTTGTTCCGTTAACCATCTTGCCGCCCGTTGATGAAGCATCAAATCGGAGTTAGGTCTTACAACCAACTAGTTTTATCGCAGTGGTAACGAAGCTTTCTGCCCAACAAGATCGCGATGCTGTCAACCTAATTCGTGGCATCGCAATGGATGCACCGCTTGCAGCAAAGAGTGGTCATCAAGGCACTGCCATGGCTCTTGCTCCACTTGGGCATGTACTTTACAGCCGCATCATGCGCCACGATCCTAAGAATCCGCAGTGGAAGAATCGCGATCGGTTTATTCTCAGCAACGGTCACGCTTCAATTTTGCAGTACGCCCTTCTATTTCTCAACGGTTATGGCGTGGAGCTAAACGATCTCAAACAATTTCGACAATTTGGTTCTGCCACACCCGGGCATCCAGAAGCTGGCCACACACCCGGAGTCGAAGTAACCACGGGCCCATTGGGTCAAGGTTTTGCCAATGCTGTCGGTATGGCTATTGCTGAAAGAAATTTACGTGCTCGATTCGGAGCATCGGCTTGCGATCACAACACATTCGTTCTTGCCGGAGACGGTTGCCTCATGGAAGGAATCAGTCATGAGGCCGCATCGTTAGCAGGACACCTGAAACTTGATCGACTCGTGTGCATCTTTGATGACAATGCGATCACGATTGATGGTTCCACGTCGCTAAGTTGCTCAGACGACGTCGCAAAACGTTTTTCTTCGTATGGCTGGAATGTCATGCAACTTGGCGACATCGCTGAAGATCTTGACGCACTCGAAGAGTCGCTTGTTAGCGCAAGATCAAATCGGGGTGCTCCAACGTTATGCATTTTGAAATCACACATCGGTACCCCATCTCCTGACTTCACCGACTCGCACGAAGCTCATGGCAACCCATTTACTGCAGCACATGTAACTGCAACCAAGAAAGTAATGGGTATTCCCGATGAACCTTTTTGGGCTCCAAATGATCTGGTCAGTGCGTGTCGATCGGTTGCCCAAGCGCGCGGACATGGCCTTACAACCGAATATGCAAGCGACATCGCCGAGCTTTCAGAAAAATATTTGTGGGACGCTGCTTGGGAAACTCCGAATTCATCATCATTCAGATCATTGCTTCCTGATTTTGATAGCACTGCTAATTTTGCAACTCGGCAAGTAATTCAAAAAGTTCTTGACGCCTCGCTGCCTGCGCTACCTGGTTTGATCAGTGGTTCAGCCGACCTCACTGGCAACACGGGCACAAAGCTTTCGAAGCAAATTGCTCAAAGTGAGTCTGCGCCAGACGGCAGGCAGATTTATTTCGGCATTCGTGAACACGCAATGGGAGCCGCCGTTGTTGGCATGGCATTGCATGGTGGCCTATTGCCCGTTTGCGGCACATTTTTTGTTTTTGCTGACTATATGCGACCCGCGATTCGCCTCGCTGCACTTTCGAAAGCAAAGTGTGTCTTCATTTTTTCGCATGATTCAGTTGGTGTTGGCGAAGATGGACCAACACATCAGCCCGTTGAACATTTAGCTTCACTAAGAGCAATTCCAGATTTGCAAGTTATTCGTCCAGCCGACCCCAATGAGACAGTTGCTGCTTGGTGCGCTGCCGTAGATCACGACGGCCCGACCGCAATAGTTCTGTCACGACAAAATGTTCTTAGTGTCACTGACGGCTCGGCGGTAAAGGACGGAGTCGGAATTGTCGGCCCAGCAATTGTCAACCCGCACGTCGTTCTTGTCGGCACCGGCAGCGAGGTCGGTCTGTGCACACAGGCTGCCGAACAATTAAAGACGATCGGCATTAAGGCTCAGGTCGTTTCGATGCCAAGTTGGGACCGATACGAACGTAGCGACAAGTCGCAGGTCGCGAAGATATTTCCTGCAGGTGTACCCGTTATATCGGTTGAAGCTGGAGTCACTCTTGGCTGGCACAAGTATGCCGATCACACAATCGGCATAGATCGTTTTGGGGCCAGTGCACCTGGCGCGGTTGTACTAAAAGAACTTGGAATCAGCGTCGAGGCAATTGTGAATAAAGTTAAGTCGCTTTAAATGTCTGATCGACTGAAGTCTTTGTTTGCCGAGTTCGGGCAAAGTCCTTGGCTCGATAATTTGAAGCGCAGTTACATTACATCGGGTCAATTAGCCACAACTCGTGACAGTGGCATACGCGGTCTTACTTCTAACCCAACAATTTTTCAAAAAGCAATTCAAGGATCTGAAGATTATTCGCACCAATTCTCTCAGCTAGTAAATCAAAAACTCTCGCCGATCGAAAGTTACTGGCAATTGGTACTTGAAGATATTCACAGCGCTCTTGATGTTTTTGAACCACTTCATCAGCAATCGCAGGGTCTTGATGGCTATGTAAGTGTCGAGGTAGATCCGGCACTCGCCCATGACTGTGTCGGCACCCTAAAAAGCGCACGTGAACTCGACAACAAAGTTTCGCGCCCCAACGTGATGATCAAGATTCCTGCAACGTCAGAATGCATACCCGCCATCGAGACAATGATCAGCGAGGGACGCAATGTCAACGTGACTCTAATTTTCAGTCTCGAGCGATATCAAGAAGTGATGGACGCATATTTGCGTGGCTTGGATCGTCTATCGAAAACTGATGCCAGCAAGGTTCGATCAGTCAGCAGTGTTGCCAGTTTCTTCATCTCGCGCGTTGACACTGAAATTGACCAGCGTCTTATCAATGGTTCGCATTCTTCGGCCGAAGCATTACTCGGTACCGCTGCAATCAATCAAGCAAAAATTGCATACGAGATGTTCGGAAAGACATTCTCGGGTCCGAATTGGAACCGACTCGAACAACTTGGCGCAAAAGTTCAAAGGCCGCTTTGGGCGTCTACGTCAACTAAGAACCCTAAGTACCCAGACACACTTTATGTAGACAGTCTGATCGGCGAAAATACGGTTAATACTTTGCCCGACGCCACGGTCGATGCCTTTAGTGATCATGGCACTCTCAAGCAGACAATTACTCAGGGCGTCGATCGCGCCCACGAAGAGTGGCAGAAACTTGGGTCGGTCGGCATCGATGTTTCTGACGTCGCAGCAAAGCTGGAGCGCGAAGGTGTGGCGTCATTTCAAAAGAGTTTTGACGAATTGATTTCTGTCTTGGCCCAAAAAGCCGCCGAACTCTCATAATGTCAACCCAAGAGATTGAATCTCTGGTCAGCGACCTTTTAGATAAATCAGAAATCAAGCTGAACCGTCGGTTGATAGCCGAACTTGTCAAAGAATCACTTCAACTTGGAAACGATGCGACCAGCACCTTAAATCTTAAAATCGCAAGTGCCGCCATTGCCGAAATGCGCGAGGCCTTCGCAATGTTTGCACCATTTTCTGAACGCAAGAAGGTGACGATTTTCGGTTCGGCGCGAACTACGAAGAACGATCCTGTTTACAAACAGACTCAAGCAGTAGCAGCCAAGCTCGCAAGTGACGGATGGATGGTAGTTACCGGTGCAGGGCCCGGAATCATGGAAGCAGGCATGTCGGGCGCTGGTCGTGAAATGTCAATTGGCGTAAGCATTCGCTTACCTTTTGAGACTTCGGCAAACGAAGTCATTGCGGGCGACGAAAAGTATGTAGCTATGCGCTATTTCTTTACGCGCAAACTGATGTTGGTGAAAGAGTCGCAAGCTTTCATTTGTGTGCCAGGCGGGTTTGGCACTCTCGATGAGATGTTTGAGCTTCTCACCTTGTCGCAGACAGGCAAAGGAAACCCCGTGCCAATCGTTGTCCTTGACCTACCTAATGACCCATTTTGGGGTGACCTTGATTCATTCATCAAAAAGACGCTCCTTCCACGAAAGTTAGTATCCGAGCAAGATCTCGCCTTATATCGAATTTGCTCAAGTGTCGATGAAGCAGTATCTGAAATCGACAAGTTCTACTCGGTTTATAATTCAATGCGCTTTGTCGGCAAGCGATTGGTGCTGCGACTAAATCGGCAGATAAGCGATCTACATTTGGCGAAACTTAATAACGATTTCAATGACATCTGCCTGAACTCATCAATTGAAAGAATCACTGCCACTAAAGCAGAAATTGACGATAATGATCTTCCCGACAAGCCAAGACTTGCTTTTCAATTTGCTCGCCGAGATTTCGGAAGACTACGTCAACTTATCGATTCAATAAATGCAGTTGAACCTGTTTAACCACGCGTAAGAAGACTGATCGCCTTCTCAACTGCTCTACGAGCCTGAGTTAGTGTCCGCTCTGCTTCTGGTCGCTTCGACTCGCCTGCCGCGTGAGCCTCTTTTAAAACCGACAATGCACGATCAGCGAGCTGGTCTGAAATTGTTTTCAACTGATCAATAATTTGTTCTGAATTTTCGAAGTTTTGGTGCATAGCCCTACAAGTATGCCATTAGCCTGCTCCGAGATGTCACAGCCCGAAGAACTTCACGAATGGATAAGTTTTGCCGATCCAGACCTCGAGCAGACCTGGTTAATTGACGCAACTTTTTTGCGGTCGAACTGGACATGCATCTACGGAAACGGATGTCAAGGTGTTCTTGACGATCCGGCGCCAGAACTTCATCAAGGATGCTGCAGTCATGGTGCGCACTTCATTGACAAAGAAGATCTTGCCTCGGTTAAGAAGTTCGTCAAGCGCCTAACACCAGAGCACTGGCAGAATTTTGAACGCGGTAAAAATAACAAATGGCTTGGCAAAGAAAAAGACGGCAGTGACGTCACAACCACCTACAAGGGTGCATGCATATTTCATAACCGCCCCGATTTCGAGGGTGGCATGGGTTGTGCGTTTCATGTCGCCGCATCGGCCGCAAAAGAGCGCCCGATGGACTGGAAACCAGATGTCTGTTGGCAGGTTCCACTGCGTCTTGAGCAACACGACGAAGATGAAGACCATATTCTTTCGATCGTTCGTGAGTGGAAGCGTCGCGATTGGGGCGGCGGCGGACACGACTTTCACTGGTGGTGCACCGACGACCCATCGGCCTTCGTTGGCTCGCGTCCCGTCTATAAATATTTGAAAGATGAACTAATTGAGCTCTGTGGCGACGAGATTTACGAGATCATCGTCAAGCAATTGCAAAAGCCACGGACTACATTTCTGCCCCACCCTCAAGTGAGAAAAAAGACGAAGTCTTAGTTTTTCGAAGTCTTATTTGACTTGCGGCGGTCTTCGAGGCTCAAAAACCGTTTGCGAATTCTGATGTTTGACGGAGTTACCTCAACAAGTTCGTCATCGCCAATCCACTGAATTCCAGACTCAAGGGTGTGGGTTATCGGTGTTGCCAATTTTGGCCCATCATCATGGCTATGCGTACGAATGTTGGTGAGCTCTTTTGCTCGAACCGCATTCACAACCATTTCATCTTCGCGTGAGTTTTCGCCAACAACCATGCCTTCGTAAACCTCGACGCCTGGGGCTACAAACAAAGTACCGCGAAGCTGCAAATTGTCGAGTGCATAGGCGGTTGTCGAACCTTTTCGGTCTGACACCATCGCTCCACCTAATCGGTGTGGCAATTCTCCGGCCCATGGTGTGTATCCGTTAAGACTCTGGTGAAGCAATGCCGTACCACGGGTCACTGTCAAGAGCAGTGATCGGAAACCAATCAAACCGCGCGACGGCGCCTGAAAACTCACAATCGTGCGACCACTGTCACCTTGCTCAAGGTTCACAACTCGTCCTTTACGAGGCGCGAGCGCTTGAGTTACCGCGCCAACATATTCATCTGGTACGTCGATTGTGCCCGCCTCAAGTGGCTCATGTTTTTTGCCATCAATTTCTTTTGTTATTACTTCGGGACGACTCACTTGAAGTTCGTAACCTTCGCGACGCATGTTTTCGATCAAAACTGCAAGCTGAAGTTCGCCGCGACCTGCGACCTCGATTACGTCCGGGCTATCGGTTGTGTTGACGCGAATCGATACGTTGCCTAATACCTCTTTGAAAAGGCGTTCACTTAAGTGACGACTGGTTAAAAAGGTGCCATCACGTCCAGCGAATGGAGATGTGTTGACGCCAAAGCTCATGCGCAAGACTGGTTCATCGACTTCAAGTCGTGGCAATGCGGGCGCGTTTTCGATCGCTGCAATTGTGTCGCCGACTTCGACTTCGTCGATTCCGGCGAGAATGAACAAGTCACCTGCTGCTACTTGGGCAACTTCCTCTCGGCCAATGCCGCGAAACGCAAACAACGTCGAAATCTTCCGTTTGATAAACGGTGCCGGATTTTCAGGTGTTGGATGTTGCCAAACACAAACTGTGTCGCCTTTCTTCATCACACCGGCTTCTACACGGCCGATTGCAAGACGACCCAAATAATCGGAAGCGTCAAGGTTTGCGACAAGTGCCTGCAGCGGCATCGAAGAATCAGCAGTTGGTGCAGGAATTGTGTCGAGAACGGCATCTAATAGTGGCACCAAGTCGGCGTTTTCAGCCGGCATTCCGATGCCTTTCATCGATCGACCATCTCGGGCGACCGCTGAAATAACCGGAA
Source organism: Acidimicrobiales bacterium (assembly GCA_030827545.1). Lineage (GTDB taxonomy): Bacteria > Actinomycetota > Acidimicrobiia > Acidimicrobiales > Ilumatobacteraceae > BACL27. The sequence goes on along the minus strand of JAUREG010000001.1, from coordinate 86,741 downwards.
AACTCAGGTGGTGATCATGGTGAGCAAGATCTAAAAACAACTGCTCAACTTCATGAAGCACTTCTTCAGGTCGTGCGTCGGCGCGATCGACCTTGTTTAGGACAACGACAACAGGCAAATCTTTTGCCAACGCTTTTGAAAGAACGTAACGAGTCTGTGGCAACGGACCTTCTGCTGCGTCGACCAAAAGCAAAATACCGTCGACCAACGCAAGTGCACGCTCGACTTCTCCGCCGAAGTCGGCGTGACCGGGCGTATCGACGAGGTTGATCTTGGTGCCTCGCCATTCAATTTCAGCAGCCTTGGCCAAAATCGTGATACCGCGTTCACGCTCTTGATCGTTTGAGTCCATGACTCGATCGACGACGGCCTGGTGAGCGGCGAAAGTTCCGCCACTTTTGAGTAGGGCATCCAACAACGTCGTCTTACCGTGGTCAACGTGCGCTACCAGCGCAATGTTTCTTATGTTATTAATTGGGGGCTCTCAGTTCGTATCAGGAAATATCTTCGTCAGAATCATCGGCGATCTCATCACCGTTTTCATCAAACCGCACTCCATAACGTTCTGCAATGGCCGCGTATTCATCTTCTTGAGACTTCGACTTACTTTCTCTGGCAACTCCGAGATCTTCGGCAGACGGACCTGTTTGCTTCAGGCGACGCGCTTCTTCAAATCGACGATGACGACCCTTTTTCACGGTAGGGCTCCAAATTTCTCTGGGGCGATTACCGGTTTTGGTCACCGCCTAGTGGATAGACATTGGGGGAAATCATAGCAACGCCATCCATTGAAAGGGCGGATTTGTGACCGAAACTGCGACTATTACGAGGTTGCTGAACTTATAAGTTTGAGATGTCCGTTACGGTCAACACTTAGACCCACCTCGCCGTTCAAAATTCGCGTCAAATCGTCGCCGATCAGAGTCGCTCGCCAACCTTCACGCAATCTGGCATTCGGCGATTGTCGAAGAAAAGCCGTGATGTCACTTCTGGTGGCCAAGAGAGTGGCATCGATCTTATGTTTTCTCGCCAACTCGCCCACCCAAGCAGTAATGAGCGTGAGTGCTGGTCGTGCAAACTTGTCAACATCATCATTTTCAGTACTTGGAAGCACGATTGAATTTTTGGCACCATCGCGTACCGCAGTCATGATCTCTTTGCAATACTCGGCCGAAAGATGCCGATCATCCACACCACGAGTGTTTGCTAGTTCTTCCACACTCTTTGGCACTCGCTGTGAAATACCAAGCAAGGCCATATCCGACATCACACGTCTCGGCGGCAAGTCGCTACGCATCGCTCTCTCTTCTCTCCACTTAGCCAGGGCTTGGGCGACGCCTCTCGCCGAACCTTTCAGGGCTCGTACTTCTTTGAGTCTTAACCACGCATCCGAAGGATCTTGAGGACCGGTCGGTCGAGATGCGAGTTCAGCGCACGCATCATTTACCCAATCGATCCGACCCAACTCAGTGAGCTGTCTTGTTAGTTCGTCGTGTAAATCAAAAAGATGAACAACGTCGTCGGCTGCGTAGGCGCACTGCTGATCTGTCAGTGGACGACGCAACCAGTCAGTGAGTCTGTCGCCTTTTGATAGCGAAGTTTTCTTGACTGCTTGAACCAGTGTTGCGAGAGATGGCGTTGAGAACCCGACGAATCCCGCAGCTACCTGACAGTCAAAGATGTTTCTTGGCGCTTCAAGTGAAGCATGGCGCAACACTTCAAGATCTTGTTGCGCCGCATGAAAAACAGCCAAAATTTCACTCGAGAATAAGCGTGCCAGTCTTCGTGGATCTACCGCGAGTGGATCAATGAGTGCAGTTTGTGTTCCCCAACGAATTTGTACCAACGCAAGTTTTGGATAATAAGTCTTCTCGCGGTGAAACTCGGTGTCGATTGCATAACGAGAACCGTCTAAAACACTGTCAATTACATCATCAAGCGTCTTCTCTGAGGCAACCCACTCAAAACTCACTCGGGATTACCGCCAAAGACGACTTCGTTGCCTGCACTTACCCACCCCAAAGTTCCACCTGCGATATTTACAACGTCACTCATGCCGTTGTCTACGCAAAATTCGCATGCTTGCATACTCCGACCGCCGCTTCGACAGATCATGTAGATCGTCCCGCCTGGTAACTCAGATACTCGACTCGAAAATTCGCTTAACGGAATATTTATCGCACCAGCAACATGGCCTGACTCATACTCATCAATTTCGCGAACATCGACCAAGTAGATGCCCTGATCATGGATCGGCATGAATTCAGCTATTGAAATCTCAGAAATACTCACCTGGATATCTTATGTCTCAGTTTGTTTTAGGCTGAAGCTTAAGTTGGTTTGGCTCATTGACGTTTAGCAAAATTTCGCTTGAAACGTCTACAAACTCAAACTTTAATTTCTCAACGACTCTATGAATGGCACGCTCACCCGACTTAAATTCGCTCTCAATCGCAGCGTAAGTTGAGTGTCGCCATGTGCTGCACAACCACTGAGGAGTATCCGTGCGCGCAACCAATACTTCGACACCAGGTGCAAGGTTGCTTAATCTTCGACAAGTACCTTCGTCGATAAATGGCACATCGCAAGGCAGAGTCATCAGACGCTCGGTCTTGCACATCTGCAATGCAGTTAGCAATGCGCCTAGTGGACCTGACTCTGGGTAGACGTCTTCGTGAAAGTCAACGCCCCATCGACGAGCATCGTTGCTGTCTCCACCGATCAGAGAAATATTTCTGAAGCCTGCTCGCTTTACTGTCTCGACTATCAACAAACCAAATTCGTAGTCATTAATCTTCGCTTTGATCTTCGGACTTCCGAACCGACTACTTTTGCCGCCGGCGTAAATCGCAACACTTGTATCGGTACCAGCCTTCATCGCAACAAATGGTTTGCTTCCCCGCTCGGGTCGCATTGAATCAAAAACTGTTCACATCGAACGGCTTCCGAAGCTTCGCCAATTATCCGTGCGTGTTTAGCGAGACCGGCAAGACATCTAAGAAAACCTCGATTTGATTCGAACCGCCACCGCACAAATCCAGAACCTCGCCAAGAGTTGGCCCGCAAACTATCAAGCCCCCGGTGATAGCCAACCCGGTATGCCATGTATGCATCTATTCCTGAAGCACTTAAGTCTCCAATTGAAGCCCAACCAGCTAAAAATGTCGGATACTTCGCAACTACCGCGCAAACTGCATCCCGCCGCTTTTCAATCTCGACGCCGAGCGCGACATTTAGCAATTTGATTGCTTCTGGGTCATAGTTTGGCAACTGAGTTTCGGGTGGGCCCGCTGGAGAAAGATTTACTGGTTGATTAGTCATACTCCTGCCACACTAGATGCATGGACTTGTTCACCCTCGACTCTGAAAGCGCAAAGAACCTGGGGCTCGGCACAATTGCGTTCAGCGTTGTCGGTCTACTTCTCGTGCTCAAGTTCGTTAAGTCACTAGTTTCAAAGATTTTACTTTTAGCAGTGTTCGGGGTCTTGGCGTACTTCTCGTTTACGCAAAGAGAGGCATTGTCAATCTGTATAGCAAAAATCGAAAGTGCAGCTCCGAGCGAACTTTCGTCTACAACCTGCAGTTTTTTTGGGCAAGATATTTCATTGAAAAGCATCTCAAAATGAGCAAACGACAGATCGAAAGCATCCTAAGTCAACTTGACGCGTCTCCGACACCACGTCATTTGGTCAGCTATTTAACTTCAAAACTTTTGCAAGCGAACTTCGTCGACTACTCGACAAAAGAATTGCAAAATACCAACTTGGGTTTCATAGCGCGAGCCGGGTCGCTCATCGCATGGAAGAAAGGTAAACAGACTGCTCGAAATGGTTTTCGCATTGTCGGAGCCCACACTGACTCACCGGGACTGAGAATCAAACCGAACCCCGATGATCGAAAATTCGGTTTCAACACTCTGCAGGTTGAGATTTATGGCAGCCCACTGTTAAATAGTTGGCTTGACCGCGACTTGGGCATCGCTGGTCACGTTGTGTTGAAGTCGGGTGATATGAAGCTCTTTAGATCTGCTAATCCAGTTGCGCGAATTTCGCAGTTGGCAGTGCACCTCGACCGCGAAGTTAACGAGCGAGGTTTGACATTAGACAAACATCTGCACCTCAGCCCAGCATGGTCGTCAGACCAAAAAGCTCCGAGTTTTTTGAATTGGGTTGCACAGCAAACAAAATGCGTTGTTCGCGACATTGTGTCAATAGACGCGCAGCTGTTTGACACTCACAAGGCTGCAGTTATCGGTGCTGACTCATCGTTTATTGCTAGCGGGCGCTTAGACAACCAAGCATCGTGTTGGGCGGCTATCTCGGCGCTTCTTGAATCTCAATCTGGCCAAGCAACTCAGGTCGTCGCACTTTTTGATCATGAAGAAGTCGGTTCAGAAAGTGCAACAGGAGCGGCAGGTCCACTCCTCGAGCATTCTCTCGAGCAAATAGCCGCTGTTCAAGGCATCTCGCGAATTGGGTTTCTCGAGATACTTTCTAAATCGTCGTGCATTTCAGCCGACAACGCCCACGCAGTGCACCACAATTATCCAGAGCGACACGATCTTTCGCACGGGCCCATCATCAATATGGGTCCGGCTTTGAAACTGAATTCAAATCAGCGATATGCAACATCATCGACTTCTGCCGCGATGTTTATATCCGCCTGTTCAAAAGCAAAAGTAAAACACCAAGTCTTCGTCTCTCGCAACAACATGCCTTGCGGTTCAACAATTGGTCCGATTACGGCAACACGTTTAGGCATTGACACAGTGGACGTTGGCGTACCTCAACTTTCGATGCATTCGTCCAGAGAAGTCTGCGGAGTCAGCGATCTGACCTCTTTACAACTCGCACTTAAGGCCTACTTCAACTAGTTTGACCAGCTTTTTGTTTGGCTTGGTCGAACACGATTTGCAACGCTTCGCTCAACGCAGCAGTTAAGTCGGTGGTCGCCGTACGCGGCAATCGACCTGTTTCTGATTGGGGTGGGAAAATAGGTTTTCCCACGACAACCGAGCACTTTTTCGGAAGGATTTTTTTAGAACCCTTCGGCATGACGCCTTCGGTGCCACCAAAACCGACCGGAACAATTGGCACTCCAGATTTGATCGACAAGTACGCAGCACCGTCAAACAATGGATGAATTTTTGGACCCGACTGTCGGGTGCCTTCCGGAAACATCACCAGCGGTTCACCGAGCGACAAAACTGCAAGACACCGCTTCAAGGCTTCGAGGTCGGCAGTACCTCGGGTAACCGGAAAACCCCCAAGTGCCGACAACACCGCGCCTACCGGTTTGACTTTCCAGAGTGAGTCTTTACCCATGAAGCGAAGTCGACGCTTGGTAACCACACTCACAATCGGCGTGTCAACGTTAGATCTGTGAATCGGCGCAAGAATGAACGCACCCGACTGCGGTATGTTTTCTCGACCGTACACTCCCAATCGAAAATAAATCCGACAGAAAACTTTGATTAATGACCGAATCAGCCAATAAAAAAGGCGACTTGCAATACCTTGACCAACTAAAAACGTCTGAACTTGTGTCAATTTGATGCCTGCTTAGTATGTTGCTGTGCAACGACCAGTCGTTCAATATGGTCGACAACTTCATCGACAGGAATGTCACTTGTATCTACCGTGATCGAGTCGGATGTTTTCATCAACGGACTATCGGATCGTGAAGAGTCACGTTGATCACGTTCTGCAATTTCTGCGGCAATAAGTTCTACGTCACCACCAGATTGGGCGACACGTCGTTTTGCTCTGACCATGGGAGAAGCTGTTAAATAAACTTTCAGTGTCGCATCAGGAAAAACAACCGAACCGATATCTCGTCCTTCCACTACACCGCCACCGTGCTCGCTAACCCACTGCCGTTGGCGACCACGTAGTTCAGTTCTCACCAACGAGTTTGTTGCCACAACGCTCACAGCGCGAGTGACTTCTTGACCGCGAATTGCTTGAGTTGCATCGACACCATCGATGAATATTGAATCATCGTCGATATGCATTACGCATTGCGATGCAATTTCGGCAATTGCCGATTCTGCTGAGAGGTCAAGATTTCGAGTTAAAGCAGCGAACGTGACCGCACGATACATGGCACCAGTGTCGAGATACCGAAGGTTGAGTTTCTTTGCCAGTGCTTTAGCGATTGTCGACTTTCCTGCGCCCGCTGGCCCGTCAATTGCGACAACGATCATCGCGGAGTTGCTGTTGGGCGTGACATCTACCAACTCGTATCTTGCGCACGACCTTCGTCGTAGCCCGATGCACTCTGCACACCAACTACGGCACGATCATGAAACTCGCGAATAGTCGAGGCTCCGGCGTAAGTGCACGACGAACGAACACCAGCGATGATCTGATCGATTATGTCTTCAACACTTGGCCGTTGCGCGTCCAGATACATTCGTGACGAGCTAATACCCTCTTCGAACAATTCTTTTCGTGCCCGCTCGAAGGCACTCTCAGATCGAGTGCGATTTCGTACAGCACGATTTGATGCCATGCCGAAACTTTCCTTGTACAGACGACCGTTTGTGTCTCGAAGTGTGTCAGCGGCAGACTCGTAAGTGCCCGCTAACAGAGAACCAAACATTACGTTTGCGGCTCCGGCAGCTAATCCAAGGGCAACATCGCGCGGATATCGAACTCCACCGTCTGCCCAAACATGCTTACCGAGGTCTGCGGCGACTCTCGCGCACTCTAAAACTGCTGAAAATTGCGGACGACCAACGCCCGTCATCATTCGGGTCGTGCACATTGCACCTGGTCCAACTCCAACTTTTACGATGTCTGCGCCAGCATTAATGATGTCTCGAGTACCTTCGATTGTGACCACGTTTCCTGCAACAACTTTTATCTCACCTACAGCTTTCTTGACATCAGAAACAGCATCAAGCATCCGTACTTGGTGACCATGTGCGGTATCGACAACGATCACATCTACGCCCATTTTCTTCAACTTCTTCGCGCGCTCGGCAGGATCGGCATTGACACCAACTGCTGCTGCAATCAACAACCTATTTTGATTGTCGACGGCTGGTGAATAAATCGTGCTGCGAAGCGCACCATTTCGCGTGATCACGCCGACGAGGCGCTCCTTGTTGTCGATTACAGGCGCCACTGAGAGTCTGGCCTCTGTCAAATGTTCGAACATCTCTTGCGGCGACATTGACTCACTCAAGGTAAACATTTCGCTACTCATCACATTGCGAATCTGCGTAAAGCGGTCGAAACCCACCGCATCATGTTCTGTGAATATGCCCGCTGGACGCTCATCGTCATCAACCACAATTACGGCCCCGTGGCTTCGCTTGTAAATGAGACTTAAGGCCTCACCAACTGTGCCATCAACTTTCATAGTGATTGGCGTGTCGATTATTTTGTGTCGAGATTTAACAAACTGAACAACAGTCTCAACAACATCAAGCGGTATATCTTGCGGCAACACGACGACACCACCACGTCGAGCCACTGTTTCCGCCATACGACGACCGGCAATGGCCGTCATATTTGAGACAACCAAAGGAATTGTCGTACCGATGCCGTCCGGTGTCGTTAAGTCAACACTTAGTCGAGATTTAACACCCGAAAGACTTGGCACCATGAATACGTCGCTATAAGTCAGGTCAAACGCTGGCGAGTCATTCAAAAATCGCATCAGTAGTCCTCCGAGTGGGGCTTTTTTGAAGCCTCCATAGGCTACGCCCTATGGATATAAATGGTGCGAATCCCCCTTTGCTGATGGTGCACGGATGGGGCGGCTCGCATCAAGAAACTTGGCAAAACACAGGTGTCGAACAGTTGATCAATGACGCGGGCACCACCGTCATCGGCGTCGATCTTTTGGGTCACGGGACTTCTGAAAAGCCTCACGATCCGAGCAACTACGCAGACATTTCGGAACCCATTCGAAAGGCCATAGGTGCGCGGTCAACTGGCGTTGACGCAGTCGGGTTTTCTCTTGGCGCTATCGCGCTACTCGATGCCGCGTTGCATAATCCGAAATACTTTCGAAAGTTGATGCTCGTTGGTATCGGCGACGGACTTCTCGAGCCCCATAAGCCAGATGAAACAGAGCGAATCATTGCCGGCATCGATGGAACCGCGTCACCAGATGACATTTTGGCTCGACAGTTTGGCAATTATGCAAAGAGATCGAAAAACGACCCCCTGGCTTTACGCGCGGCTCTCCTGCGACCCAGAAATAAACCATTCAGCGAGGCAGAGCTAAAGAGCATCGACGCTGAGATTGTCCTCGCGGTTGGCGATCGTGACTTTGTTTTGCCTGCTGATCGACTTGCAAATGCATTCACTCGCTGTCGATTTGTCAATCTTAAAAATTGCGACCACTTTGCGTCAACTGAGAACTTCACATTTATTGACACGCTCTTAGGGTTTTTCTGTGAGCACTAGCGAGTCAAACATATTGAATGGAGCTGATTCATTAGCGATAGACACAGCCGTCCGTGCATTAAAAAGTGATTTACTCGTGGCGATTCCAACCGAAACTGTGTATGGGCTGGCTGCACGAGCATCAAGTCCGAATGCCGTCAAAAAAATATTCACTATAAAGGGACGACCAACAGAGCATCCACTAATTTTGCACATTGCAAAGACTCAAGATTTAACTTTGTGGTCATCAGACCTTCTAAGTGCAGCGCATGCACTCGCAGAGAAATATTGGCCGGGACCCTTGACTTTAGTTGTGAGACGCAACAACAAAGTGTGTGATGAAATTACCGGTGGTCGCGACACCGTGGCAATTCGTTGCCCGAGTCACCCAATCACAACCGAACTATTGATTCGTTTGGACGATGCAATAGTTGCACCCTCGGCTAATCGGTTTGGAAAAGTAAGCCCGACTTCTGCTCGACACGTCGCTGAAGATTTTGGTGATGAGGTCATCGTCATTTTGGACGGCGGAGAATGTTCTATCGGTGTTGAGTCGACAATTGTCGATTGCACTACAAGCCCACCACAGATTCTTCGAGCCGGTGCGATCACCGCAGAGCAGATTGAAATTGACTGCGGCATTACTGTCGCTTCAGCAAGTGGTGAGTCACGCGCATCGGGAATGCTTGAAAAACATTACGCACCAAATTGCACAGTTGAGTTGGCTTCCAGTCGAAAAGATGCTGAATTGCGTTTGGCAAACTTAAAGTCAGTCGGTCGAATTGCTGAGATCCTTGACTTCGGAGCGGATCTCGAAATATATGCGCACGATCTGTATTCGCGTCTTCGAGACGCCGACAGACGCTTGGTCGATGTGGTCATTGCAGTAAAACCTGCAATGACAGGCATAGGTATCGCAATCAATGAAAGGCTCAAGAAGGCCTCGAACTCAGCCTCGGGTGACTAGTTACCGCTCAATTGAGCGTTGGTAAGGCATTTACATTTCCATAGGCTTGAAGGTCCAAACCCATGGGTGACAAAATGTTGCCCTACTCCTAGGGGGAGAAAAATAAATGAAGAAAAACACAGTACGTCGTTTCGGCGCGCTTGTTGTTGGTCTCAGCCTTTTGGCTGGCGCTTGCGGCAGCGATGACGATGCGGCAACAGAAGAAACCGTTACAGAAGAGACAACGGCAGAAGTCGTTGACGAAGCTGGCAGCGAGTTGGCAGGCATGAAGGGAACAACTCCACTTGTTGAGTTGACCCAAGAGTTCAAGGATGCAGTTAACGCATTCTGGACAGGCAAAGGCAACGAAGCCCTCACCGACTTCAACTACACAGCTGAATCATTCGATGCAGTTTTGTTGATTGCTCTTGCAGCAGAAGCAGCAGGCACAGATGGCAGCGCACTTGCTGACCAAATTGTTGCTGTTTCAAAAGACGGCACAAAGTGCTCACCAGCTACCTGGGCAGATTGCATCGCAGCTGCCAAGGCCGGCGAGGATGTTGACTTTGATGGTTTCTCAGGACCAAACACAATGAACGGAAACGGCGAGCCTCTTGAGGCTTCGTACGGCATCCTTCAATTTGGTGCAGGCAACCGTCTTGATGACTCGTTGACCACATACCAACTTGCAAATGCTCCAGAATCAGCAGTATTGCCACTATCAGAGACAGGCGTTTCTCGCAAGGGTAACGGTGTTCTCAAAATTGGTGGTTTGCTTCCAGAAACTGGCAACCTTGCATTCCTTGGTGCACCAATGATCGCCGGTGTTGAATACGCAATTGACGTACTCAACCAAAACGGTGGCGTTCTTGGCAAGCCAGTTGAATACAGCGCTGGAGACTCTGGTGACACTTCAACTGACACAGCCAGCGTGACTGTAGATCGTTTGCTCAAAGAAGGTGTAGACGCCATCATTGGTGCCGCATCATCGGGTGTTTCGCTTACAGTTATCGACAAGATCACTGCTGCAGGCGTTATTCAGTTCAGCCCAGCGAACACTTCGCCAACGTTGACTGACTACGCAGACAATGGTCTCTTCTTCCGCAATGCACCACCGGATGATCTCCAAGGTGCAGTTCTTGCAGAAATCATCATTGCTGATGGCAACCAATCGGTCTACATCATGGCTCTTGACGATGCTTACGGCACCGGCCTGGCCAATGTTGTTGAAGCGGTTCTTACTGCAGCAGGTGTAGAAATCAAGGGCAAGAAGATTTACGACCCGAAGGCAACAACATTTGATGCTGAAGTCGGCGAAGTCGTAGCTGCAAACCCAGACGCAGTCGTTTTGATCACCTTCGACGAAGGTTCACGAATTCTCCGCACAATGGTGGAGAACGGTGTTGGACCAAGAGCGAAGAACGTCTACGGCGTTGACGGAAACATTGGTAACGCACTCGGCGAGAACTTCGACGCTGGTAAGTAATCAATAAACCGAATTCGTTAAAAGTTAGGGCCCTGGACGAAAGTCCAGGGCCTTTTCTTTATCCACCTGTTGCTCTGGCGAGGGTTCCTAAATAAAGTTTGATCACATTGGGGTCTGCGAGAAGCTCGCGACCAGAACCTGTATACGCATTCTTCCCCTGATCAAGAACGTAAGCCCGATCGGCCACCTGCAAGCACCGACGCGCATTTTGCTCAACCATCAGAATGGCGATTCCTTCGGCGTTGATCTTCTTGCACTGAACGAATACTTCATCTTGTAAGACCGGTGACAGACCAGCAGAAGGTTCGTCGAGAAGAAGCAGTTTCGGTTGCATCATTAACGCACGACCCATTGCCACCATTTGACGTTCACCACCCGAAAGCGAACCAGCTTTTACTGCTGCTCGATCGAGCAAACGAGGAAACAGGTTCGTCACATACTCAAACCGACTTTTGAAATTACCGGGCTTTAAGAAACAGCCCATTTCTAAATTCTCTGTGACAGTCAAACTCGGAAACACATTGCGATTCTGGGGCACGTATCCGACCCCACGCTCAACAAGTTCATGCGACCTGTAACCAGTGATGTTGGTTTCACCGAGCATCACTGAGCCACTACGCACCGAACATTCACCCAAAATTGCTTTCAGAACGGTTGACTTTCCTGCTCCATTTGGGCCGATGATGCCAACGAACTCGCCTTCCGCAACTGTCACATTGCAACCATTGAGAATATTCACTTCAGGTATATAACCCGCGACTAGTTCATGAACATTGAGCGCATCGTTACTCATGGTCGCTCCTCTAAGAGAGATTTGCCTTGGTGACTGCCAAGATAAGCCTCTATGACATGCGGATTATTGCCAATCTGTTCAGGAGTGCCTTCAGCGATCAACATTCCCTCCGCCATTACGACAACCCAATCGGCAACATCATTGACCATATCCATGTCGTGCTCTACAAATAACACGGTCATGCCATCGTCGCGAAGACCACGGATATGTTCGTTAAGACTCTGTTTCAATGCTGGGTTTACACCCGCCATCGGTTCGTCAAGCATGACCAATCTTGGTTGTGTCATTAGTGCACGCGCCATTTCGAGCAGTTTTCGCTGACCGCCCGAGAGCGTGCCCGCATATTCGTTTCGCATATGGTCCATCTTGAAACGCGCGAGCAAAGCATCGGCTCGCTCTTCAATCTTCTTCTCTTGAGACTTCCAAACAAACGGAAGCAAACCGTTCCACCATTTTTCACCTGCTTGGTGCATCGCGCCAAGCTTCATGTTCTCGATTACAGACATCTTGGTCAAACTTTTCGTCAACTGAAATGTTCGAACCATACCCATGCTCGCGGTCTTATGTGCAACGACACGACTCATGTTGTGACCGTCGAATCGCCACTCGCCTACATCTGGGGTGTCAAAACCAGAGAGCAAGTTAAATAGTGTTGTTTTGCCTGCTCCATTCGGGCCAATCAGGGCTGTGATCGAACCCCTTTGAACTTCGAGATGCTTCACATCAACCGCCACGATTCCGCCGAAGTGTCGACGCACTCCATCAACGCTCAAAATTGAATCAGGCTTTTTTACACCAGGCACTGCATCAACTGATGCGAGGGCGGCACGTGCGACTTTTGCGGTCTCACTATAAAGTCGGTCAGCGACCATCGAGTGCCATCTCTTTGCGATTTCCGAACAAACCCTGAGGGCGATATGTCATCAACAGCATCAGTCCAAGACCCACGAACATGTAATTAACCGCACCGACCTGCGTGCTCTGAATGACTGTGAAATCGCCGATTCGAAGCGGGCCATTTCTTGTAATTTCTCGCAAGATGTTGTCGGAGAGTACGAACAGAATCCAAAACAACATTGACCCGAATATTGAACCTGAAACTTTTGCTAGACCGCCAAGAACGAGCGCGGTGAGCACATAGAAGGTGACGTCGCGACTGTAGTTATCTGGTTGCACCGACCCACGGTCTAACGCAAGAACCATGCCCGCGAACATGCCGATGATTCCGCCAATAATTAACGACTGCATTTTGTAGGCGTAAACGTTTTTGCCAAGGCTTCTTACTGCGTCTTCATCCTCGCGAATGCCCTTGATTACTCGACCCCACGGACTGCGCATCAACTGCCAAACAAGTAAAGCGAAAATCGCGATTAGTGTCCAGCCAACCAGAACAGTGATCAGTGTGTAACCACTAAATGTAAACGGCGCAAAACCGTAGGTTGCTCCTGGATTGAAAGGATTCAAATCTCGGTACTCTCGACTGAAATTGCGGATGCCATCAGTGCCGCCGAAAATATCGTTGAACGTGACAGAGCGGACAAACATTCGAACTATTTCAGCCGTCGCGATCGTTACTATCGCTAGATAATCTGCTCGCAAACGCAAAGTTGGGATACCAACTATCAGGGCCAAAATAATCACGAACACAACGCCGAGCGGAATACCCCACCAAAGTCCGACTCCGAAATATTGTGCTGTCATTCCGAGACCGTACGAGCCGCAAGCCATAAATGCAGCCTGTCCGAAGTTGACGAGACCTGTATATCCGAATTGCACATTCAGACCTAATGCGGCGATCGCAAAATAGATGGCGTCAACACCGACTGCTGCACGCACCGTATTTTGAAAAATCTGGTTCCAGTCCATGTCAGCCGACCCTCTGACTCTTGCCCAAGATTCCCTGTGGGCGAACTATCAAAACAATGATCAAAATGAATAATGCCGGAGCAACTTTCAATTCACTCGGTACGAATAGTGATGATATTTCGACAAAAATACCGATGAAAAACCCGCCTATGAGGGCACCGAACGCTGAACCAAGACCGCCGAGAGTGATACCGGCAAACATCAAAAACAGCAGATCTGAACCCATAGAAAAACTAACTTGCTCATCAAGTCCTCGGAAAATTGCACCAGTTGCGGCAAGTGCACCACCGGCAAACCAAACTACTTTTATAACTTTGCGTGTATCAATACCCGTTGCCGATGCCAATTGAACATTGTCACTTACGGCCCGAATTGCTTTGCCGAGTCGAGATCGCTGCAAAAAGAGTGCGACACCTACCAAGATAATTACACCGAGAATCGCAGTTGTTAAATCGCGCGGTGTTATGCCGATTGGCCCAATCTCGATATTGACCTGCTTCGAATAACTAGAAAGTTGTTTGGTGCGCCCACCAAACTGAAACAGATAGATATTGCGCAACATAATCGATAAGCCAACGGTTACAACAAGCTGTGAGATCAATCCGATGCCGCGCTTGGTAAGACGTGCGAATATGCCCCAATTGAATAGAAGCCCAAGGAAGCCACCTAAGACGATTACGACTGGGCCCGAAATCAAAATTGGTATCTCAAGCGTTACGTTAAAGAAAAATGCCATCAAGCCACCAAACGTCACCATTTCACCGTGGGCGAAATTAGTGAGTCCTGTTGTACCAAATACCAATGACAAGCCGACTGAGCACATAGCGATAATTATTCCCAAGCGAATTCCGTCAGAAAGTCGCTGAAGAATGCGCTCTGTCTCGCTTGCTCCCGATGAAGCACCTTCGCCCGTAAAAAAAGTTACCCGCTTAGTGTTGGTTGTGAAAAGATCCTTAGAGATCGAAACCGTCGACTTTTCCGCATCAATAAGTGCCAGTCCTTCAGGCAGTGATGATGGATCAATCGAGATCAAATAATCATCTCGACTAGGCACAACAATCGTGCATAAGCCACTTTCGTCTGTAACACCGTCGCCAATTTCGCTTCCATCGGCCTTTGTCACAGTTACCGCCACGCCGGCAACAGGTGCACGACTCGTCGAGCCATCAACCAACGTTTGGTTTTGAACACTTGCGATTATTGAATAATCATCAGACGAAGCAGAAACAACAGATGCTGTGAAGCCGCCAAAAAGCCCGACTCCGCTCACGATCAAAAGGCAGACCCTTAATATAAGCGTCTTTACTGATCGACTATCCCCCAACATGCTGTCTATCAGTCAAGCACACTATTGGGCAAAGCCGAAAGTCTTGAAGCCCAGTAAACATCTAACGCACAAAGCCAAACAGCGACAGAAGTAGCAACATGAATTGCGACAAGCCCGATGGGAACTCCCAAGTAATATTGCAAGTAGCCAATTGCTCCCTGAAATACGAGGACGAAAGAAAATCTCTTAAGCGGACGAATCAAAAGTTTGTGAGCATCGGCATTCTTTCTAATCCTGAGCAATGAGACAACCAGAATGGCGACAGTCAGCCATACAAGTGCGCTGTGCGTACGGGCAATTGTTGGCATTGCAAAACCAAGTCGTACGGCGGTCTCATCTCCTGCGTGTGGCCCAGAGCCAGTGACGAGTGTGCCGGTCACTACCGCTGCCCCAGTAGCTACTAAAAGAGTTTTGACAATTTTTTCGATCGGTTGACCTTTAAGAAGCGGCTCGCCGCGTGGTGCGACCTCGTCAGTTAAGCGAAAAATACTCGCGTGACGAACCAACATATAAGCAGTCGTCATAAGAAAAATTGAAACAAGGAAATGAGCAATGTTCGAATACGGATTAAGCCCAGTCCAAACTACGATCGCTCCGATAATCACTTGAAGCATCACTCCAGCAACCAAGACGAAAGACATCGCGATTAAGTCACGTCGCTTCGGTCTGAGTCGCATCGACAACAAGACGCACAAAATTACTGAAGCAGCGACAACTCCCGTAAACAGCCGATTTATTTGTTCGATCGCTGCGTGCGTAGATGAAACGTCAATAAATTTGCTCTCGCTACATTGAGGCCAATCAGCGCAACCAAGGCCAGATCCAGTGAGCCTTACGAGAGATCCAGTGATGATGATCAAATAGAGAGCGACAAAAGCCCCTTGAGTAGCCCGCAAATAGCCCCGGTGCGTAACTCTCAAAGCACCCCATCCTCGGGCTGCGTTTTGGTCGATGTGGTTAGCCGGCTCAAGTGTGAGTATCGTGCGCAGGTAGTGAAAAAAGAAACGGTTGAAAGGCGTCGCATCGAGATTCTTGAGGCTACCTGCGATGTCGTGATTGAACGCGGTTTTGCAGGCACCAGGGTCGCCGACGTAGCGAAAAAACTTGGTGTTTCAAATAGTTTGATTCACTATCACTTTGCATCTAAAGAAGAACTTCTGGCGGCCGCCTTTGAGCACTATGCCCGAAAAGACCTCGTTGACATGCAACACGACAGTGACTCCGCTCCGACATGTGTTGCAAAACTTTGGCGTCTAATCGAGAGTTATGTGCCCGAGGGTAGCGACGACGTTGAATGGATGATCTGGATTGATGCTTGGGGTGAAGCGCTAAGAAACCCAAAGATGAAACCGATAAGTCAACAATTAGATGAACAATCTATTGCCGTTTTCGAAAAGGTTCTTCGAGCCGGCAATGAAGCAGGTGAATTTCATTGTGTGCACCCTCGAGAATCTGCGACTCGGATTTCGGGCTTAATCGATGGTTTGGCAGTTCAGTACGCTGCCCACGAAGGTGTACTCAAACGAAAAGAGTTCATTCGACTAATGCGACAGTTGGCAGCCGCAGAGACTGGCCTATCGCCTGACGACATACGCGATTCACGGAGAAACTCGAAAGCCAATACCTCAGCTGGTCGACGATCCGAAGACGAAGGCCCGAGTCCAGCATCTCTTGCTACCGAATTTGATCTACGACAACTGTTCAGTAACTACAGCGATGCACTGAGTAGTGGCGACTTGTCACGAATTGGTCAATATTTCACAGAAGATGCAAAGATCAGCGTCAATGGCAAGTTGGTCGCAAGCACATCAATAGAAATAGACAAGTTCTATTCCGATAATCGAGGGGCAGATCGCCGAACGATCGAGATTCCTTTAATAATGGCTTTCTTTGCTGACGAAGGCAATGGTACTGCCCACGGAAACTTAACGATTGAGTCTCGATCCTTTGTTTCCGGCGAGAAACCTTCTACATATATTTTCAAAATAGTCGATACTTACAAGCGCACGTCATCA
Source organism: Acidimicrobiales bacterium (assembly GCA_030827545.1). Taxonomy (GTDB): domain Bacteria; phylum Actinomycetota; class Acidimicrobiia; order Acidimicrobiales; family Ilumatobacteraceae; genus BACL27. Next base: position 69,906 of record JAUREG010000001.1, on the reverse strand, counting down.
GGTTGGCGATGCAGCGATCGCCAACGAAACGATTTTTAGAATGGCCTCTGATGAGTCGACTGAAGAGATTCAACAAATAATCAGCAGTCCAGATCGACTAGTTCGAGCGATATTCTCTGGGCGTCGTCGCAACATGCAACCCGAGTTTGAGAGGGTCGAACTGAGACCAGTAAAAATGCGTGACAGGCTTTTGTTGCAGATGACGACCGTCGATGGGTCGAAATCTAAAACGACGAATATAGATTTCGGCAATTTTGATGCTCTCGCAATGCTCGAATCTGGCTTTGCAAACTGCCTTGTTGAATCAACCGAATTGACTTTGACTATTCGATTCACAAAGAAGGGAGCACCTCTAATCCATCGGTCCAAGCGCACGTTGCCACAGGTGACTTCACACGATCGGCAGAAAAGTCGATTGCTAGATCCGAGTTCTGACTTCTTAATAAAGATCGGCATTTCAGATCGCAACGGCTCAATTAAACCATCAATGAAAGACAAATACATGCAGATCGAAGAGTTTCTGCGAATTCTCATGCCAATATTGCGCGACGAAATCGCAACAGGCAGATTGCACAACCCGACCCAAAACGAACCACTCAGAATTTTTGACCACGGGTGTGGCAATGCATACTTGACCTTCGCGGTTCATCACTTCTTAAATGGTCAAGACATCCCAAACACAATCATCGGGATTGATCAGCGTGACGAAAGTCGTGACCGCAACTTTCAAATAGCTACAGATTTAGGTCTGAACGATTCAGTCAGCTTTCGAGCCGAAAAAATAGCCGAGCTAGGAACAGAAAAAGTTGACTTAGCAATCGCTCTGCACGCTTGCGACACGGCGACAGATGATGCAATTGCATGGTCGATTAACAATGAGGCTCAGATCTTGCTTGTCTCCCCCTGTTGCCATCACGACTTACAAACACAAATTGTCAAAGTCGCCGAACCTTGGTCGATCGTTACCAAAAATGGCATTCTCAAAGAGCGCCTTGGAGATATTCTGACCGACTCTTTGCGGGCACAAATACTCAAATTGCACGGCTATCGCACAGACATCGTCGAATTTGTTGGTGATGAACACACGCCGCGTAACCTTCTTATTCGGTCCGTCTTGACCAGAGCAGTCATCGAAGGTGACGAAAAGGCAAAGTACGAGGATCTGCTCAAAATTTGGTCGGTAAAGCCCCACCTGGCAGAGATTCTTCACTTCGAATAACTAAAGCCTGTCCAGGGGTTAGCCCTGCGCGTTGCTCTAATGCCTCATCAACCACTGTCGGTGGATTCTAAAAGCCTTGATTTCAGGCTTTAAATCTGATTTATCCGAAATGACCACTTTAAGTGGTCATCTGAATATTTTAAGTGAGAAATTACTCAAGTTCTGCTGCCAAGTGCCGATCCCTTATGCGGATCTCACAAGGGAGCAGAAATGTCAAACAAAGCGAAATTCTTCAGTTCAGTCGTAATTGGCTCAATTCTTAGCATCGGATTGGCAATACCTTCTGCGAGTGCCGCAACTGCAGCATTGCCTGTTTACGGCGATTCGGGCTCAACCGTAGTGCGCTTACAAGAGGCACTCATTGCCCGTGGATTCGCACTTAAAGGCGGAGTCGACGGCGTTTTCTCATCGTCAACTCAGCAGACACTTAAAAGCTTTCAGAAAGTGGCCGGCTTCAAAGCAACCGGCCGACTTGACGAACGTACCGCTACTTTCCTTGGATTGATCGCAGCTGATCAGCCAGCCAAGGTGAAAGTCAAAGCAACTTCAACTGCAACGGCAAAACCTGTTGCGGTTGCGCCTACTGCTAAAGCGGTTGTTGCCAAGGCAGTAGTCGCTACTCCAGAACCAACTCCGACGCCAGTCGCAGCGCCAGCAGTAACCCCTGTTGAGGGCATGCTGACTCTTGATACTCTTCCGGTACGCGGACAACGCAGCGATGCAGTCCGCTTGGTTCAGCAAAAATTGATTGAGAATTCGATCGAAGTCAAAGGCGGCGCTGACGGAATTTTCGGTGTTGCAACAACAATCTCACTCACAACTTTTCAAAATGCTCGCGGATTGAATCCAACAGGTGCCGTCGACATGCCTACCGCCATTGCTTTGGGTGTTTTACCTGACCTCGCAACTCTCGGTCTTCCGCAGATCAGCGTTTTTCCAACGCAGGGTCGCTGTTCGTTCGTAGATAGTTGGCACGACAATCGTTCAGGTGGACGTCTTCACGTCGGTGTCGACATCGCCGGGCCAAAAGGTTTGGCAATCTATGCAGTAACAGACGGCACGATCACCAAAATGTACGGCGCTGAGTCGAAACTCAGTGGCAATGCACTTCGTCTAACGGCGGCCGACGCAACATACTTCTTCTACGCACACCTTGATTCGTTTGCACCTGGTCTTGCAGTTGGCTCAGTTGTGAAGGCTGGCCAAATAGTTGGATACATGGGAGCCACTGGTAATGCTGGTGGTAACTCACACCTTCACTTCGAAATTCACCCAGGTGGCGGTGACCCGGTAAACCCATACCCAGTCGTTAAAGCTGTCGATGCATGTCATGTAACGGAAGTGCTCCCACAACCGTAATCATCTGCACGATCGAGTTGTGGTGGAGAGGTGAGATCCTCCGCCACAACCCATTAATCTTCAATCTAATAAGTTCGATCTTCTGCAGGAATGTGTTCTAGGTCTGATAACGGCGATAACGCAAATGTATAGCCGTCGCCAATCTTGAAAGCTTCAAGCCTGGTGATCGATGCGTGACCTAAAACGAATCGCTCCCACTCCCACGGGGTCGGGGTCAAACCGAGTAGATGACAGATAACAGTGCTATTCGTACCAGCATGCGCCACGCACGCAATTCGCTCGCCCGGATCTTCAATATGCCAAACCGGTAACTCGTGTTCAATTCGATATACGCCATGCTCGGCCAAGAACTTCTCGGCACCCATATGAATTCGGGCTACAAAGTCTTTTACTGGCTCACCGCCATCGAGACCATGCCAGCGTTCGCGAGCGTTGCGTTCACGTTCTTCTTTGTATGCCTTTGCGGCCCTCTCGCCTGGCGAACCATGCCAAATTGGGCTTCGAATCTCTTCGAGCCATGGTTCTATAACTTCGTCGCGCTTGAGGGCTGACAGTATCGGTTCTGCTGTCTGTCTTGTACGAAGCAATGGAGAAACATAGACATGGTCAAATCTCTCGCGCGAAAGTCGTGCCCCGAGCAATGCTGCTTGTCGACGACCCAAATCAGTCAATGGCGGGTTATCGATGCAAAGATCGTCTTTGACCCACTGCGGCTGCGCATGGCGACAGAGAAATAGTTCCATTGCGAGACACTATAGCAACGACGAAGAACTATTCGTTTTCTAAAGCAGTCTTTACATCAATTTTGACTTCGCAAGTGTCGAAAATTTCTTGCAACATTTCCCAATATGTCAAATCAACTGTTGAAGAATCTCCCGATGTCGCACCCAAGAGAGCGTCTCCGACGCAACTTGCTTGATCATCTGTAATCGCGACACCAAAACGCTCTACCACTACATAACCAAATGCGCGCGCTACAGATTCTTCATTGTCTGCACCCGCATCTAGGTTCGTTTCGTCGTCTTCGATGATGAGTGGATCTGGCAACGTAGAGCCAACATTTGGAAACTGATTCACTGCGTTCTCGATTTCAAGCGCACAATTGTCTGAAATGAATTTCGCGAAATTTGTTTGAGCGCTTTGAATCTCATCGCTTGCAAGTCTGACGCCAGTACTTGTTACTGCTGCATCTCGACTTGCTGCAGAGCCGTCCCATTCAATTGCCTCCAGTGCGTCTGATAGAGCACCATAGGTATTCAAAAGTAGTTCGACATCATTCCTAATTTCACGGGGTGCGATCTCGCTGAAGGCCTGAAGATTCGAAACAACTTCTAACATCGTGTCGCGTATCTGACCTGCGGGAAGTGAGCCCAATTCTTTAAGCACCGTTGCGACATCAGCACTTGTCTGATTCCATCGGCTGCTTAATTGGCAGACTGACCTTGTTTCGGCACTTTGACCACAGGCAGCCAAACCCAGTATTCCGATTAAACAAAGCCGCAAAAATAACGATTCGACGTGACGCATTTGTATCAAGTCTTATCTGTCACTGAGGTTGCTGAGAGCCACTGCGCATAAATCTTTGCATACTCGCGATTGTTGCTAAGTAAATCTTCGTGCGAGCCATCTTCGGTAACCAGACCGCCTTCAAGAACTATCACGCGATCTGCACGCGCGGCAGTTGATAAGCGATGCGCAATTGAGATCGTGGTTCGACCCTCAGAAATCGCACTTAATGCTTTAGCTAGTCGCACTTCGGCTATTGCGTCAACAGCTGAAGTTGCCTCATCCAAGATTAAAACGTCGGGATTTGTCAACGCTGCACGAGCAAGAGCAACCAATTGTCGTTCGCCAGCCGAAATAGCCGAGCCACGCTGACCCACGAACGTATCTAAACCATTTGGCAGACTCTCGACCCAATCTGATAATTCAAGCTGCTCAATAACTCTTTTCAAGTCATCTTCATTGCAACTTGGACTAGCAAAATAAAGGTTGTTGGCAATGCTGTCTGCAAATAAAAACGGCTCTTGTGGCACGACTACTAATCGGCGCCGAAGCTCATCATTGTCGATTCGCTTTAGATTCACGCCGCTGAGTGAGATTGCGCCAAGAGTTGGGTCAGCGAATCTTGCAATCAATTTTGCCAGGGTTGTCTTGCCAGAACCAGAAGACCCAACAAGCGCAACATGTTGCTGCGCCGGAATTGTAAAACTTATATGTCGAAGCACGGGTAGATCATCATCATGGTTGTCTATGCGTGAGCTGTAAGAGAAACTGACGTCACTTACGTCTATGCTCAACGGATTTTTAGGCAAAGGTATCGGTTTAGTCGGCGCAGTCGGACCAGTAGGCGTATCAAGAACACCGAGAACGCGTCGTAACCCGGCAACCGCCGTCTGAGTTTGATCAACTACTTCGGTGAATTCTGCGATCGGTTCTAGAAACCGATATGTCAAAAACACAAAGCCAACCATCGAGCCAGCGGTTAGTCCGCTATCAACACCGCGAAAAATTCCAACGACGATGATGGCGACGATTGTAAAGACGGCAAACACCTCGCCCGAAGGAAACAGAAATGCACCGATCACCCCGGCTCGAATTTGCGAGTCTGCTCGTTTGCGTACAGCCTTCTTACTGCGAGCGACCATCGGTTGATGGGCTTGATAGGCCTTTAGAGTTTCCGTACCTGAAATTAACTCGCTAACTGAACCAAGAAGCTCCGCGTTGTGCTCTCGGGCCAGGTCATAAGCCGCAACCAGACGTTTTTGTAAATTTCGTAGGACGAAAAACAGAGGTGCAGACACAGCGAACGCAACGAGGGCCAAAATCCAGTCATACGCCAGCATCACACAGGCGACGACAAACATGAGCGAGCCGTCGAGCAACCAAACCAAAGCACCCCATGAGAAGAACATCGTTAAGGTTTCAATATCGCTAGTAACTCGAGAAACCAGAGCACCGCGGCGCTCATCATTGTGATCAGCCAAACTCAAACGATGAATATGGTCGAATAGTTTCACTCGCATCGAATAAAGACCTTCTTCGGCACCGATGCCAAGACGTAAAACGGCCTGTCGCAGCGCAAAAGCCGCAATGACAACCGATAACGCGGCGAATGCACACATTTGAAGAATGAAGCCCAATCGAATATTGCCTGGTTGAAGTCCCTTGTCGATTGTTTGCTGCATCAAAACAGGCACTACGACTCTTGCAAGCGAGCCAATTAACGCAAACAAAAAGGTTAGGCCGATGCCTTTTGCCAATGCGGGCGCCACATTGAAACCTCGATTCAATGTGCGTGCAGTGTCAAAACGTCCGATTGGCTCGTTCACTTCATTACCTTTTCTAAGAATCTTTTCGGTCGTGCTCGAATGCGCTAATTAGTAGTCGATAGTGCTCGCTCTTGGCAATGAGCGACTCGTGTGTACCTCGATCGACTATTCGTCCATCCGCCATAAACAACACCTCATCGGCCAAAGCGATCGTCGAAGGTCGAGATGCAACGATTAACAACGTATGACCTGTCGAGATTTTGCGAAGACTACTGATGACATTCGATTCGGTTTTAGGATCGAGCGCCGACGTCGTGTCATCTAATAAGAGAACGGGCCGGTCATGTGCGATAGCGCGCGCCAACGCAACGCGCTGCCTTTGACCTCCGCTGAGACTGACACCCCGCTCACCCATCACCGTTTCGAGGCCTTGCTCAAGATCACCAACGAAGTCTTGGCACTGCGCTGCGCCAACTGCACTCATCACGCGGTCAGTACTGATGTCTGCATCAAGAGTGATGTTGTAACGAAGTGATTCGGCGAACAAAAATGCCTCTTGAAAAACGAGTGAAACTCCACCCTCTTGGATTGCGACAGAACCCGAATTCGGCTCTATCAAGCCGGCGATCAAATGCAGCAACGTTGATTTACCGCTACCTGTAGCACCAACAAGTGCGACGATTTTTCCTGACTCAATTTTCATTGAGAGATTGTTAAGAACTGGAGAATCGCTTTGATGTCTGAAGCAAAGGTCACTTATCTCAATCGCATATCCGTCAGACGCACGACGTATCTTCAAATTTGGATCATCAAGAATTTCCTCGTCTAGTACCTCGCGAATTCGACGCCAACCAGCGACTGAGTGCGGAATTTCTGAAAATAAATAACCGATAATGCGAAGCGGAAAAATCAGCAACGTAAAGAGATAAATAAAGCTTGACAAATCGCCAACACTCATTTCGCCGGCTTTTACCCGATACGCGCCAAGCACAATCAATAAAATATTTATCAGCGTCGGTACAACATCAAGCATCGCTTCGAACACAGACCGAACACCAATCGCACTAATCCGAGCGTCCTTGAGGCGAGAAGAAATCTTCGCCAATCTCTCTGTCTCGCGTACTTCGGCGCCAAAAGATTTAACCACCATGACGCCATCAAAGCTTTCGTGGACGGCCTCAGACAACGTACCGAGCTCCTTTTGTGCCACGTTGTAGAAACGATCAATTCGTCGTTGGTATCCGATGTTCAGCGTTAGCAAAATCGGAAACACAATTACTGCGAGCATCCCAAGTTGAAGATCTACGTACAACATCCAGCTTGCCGAGACAACCATCATCACCAAGACTGACGTCGAGAATGGCAGAGGTGCCAAGATCGCAACGCTCGCGTCAGCATCGACACCACAGCGAGCAACGATGTCACCGGTCATTCTCTGTCTGTGCCACTTGATTGGTTGCCCAACGATGTGGTCAATCACTTTCTCTGTGATCGTCTCACAAGTACGCCACTCGGTGCGACCGGCGAAACTTCTTCGAACCACTACTCCTAGAGCTCGCAAAAGACCGATACCAATGACGATTACAGAACCAGCAACAAGTGCTGCAAGATCAATCTCACCACTCTCAAAACGAACCAAAATGACACGGTCAATCATCCATTTAAGGCCAATAGACGATGCAACTGTGCATATAGCGAATAAAGCGGCGCCTAAAACAGCAATGACAAATAGATGAGGATGAAAGCGGACTACTTCGCGGATCAGCTGCGAGGCTTCACCTAATCTGCCCTTCGCATCTGCCTTGGCTGAGTCTCTAGTCACAATCGCTTCATCGACAAAACTCACTACATAGTTCTATCACTACAGACCATCACGTATCGTTGAAGCAATGAAATTCGTCTTGCGCGCAATTGTTGCAACAGCAATCGTGTTAATTATCGCGATGTGGGTCTATGCACTTTTCTTTGCGTCAAAAGTGTCTGTTAACAAATTTGAAGATCGCAACTGGGCGGTCCGTGCGCAAGAGAGATGTCTGGTCGCGAGAGAAGAACGAAAAAGTTTGTCAGATTATCGAGTCGTGGATTCGTTGGGTAAAGACGCACTCGCTGAGAGAGCAGATTTGATTGATCTCGCTACAGACACCATTGAAAATTTTGTTAAAGAATTTCGTCAGACCCTGCCCTCAGATCCAAAGGGCCGAGAATTGGTTGGTCTCTGGCTTGACGACTACGAGATATACATTGCAGATCGACGGGAGTTTTCGAACAATTTGCGTGCCGGAATTAACGAACGATTCTCCGAGACACCAATTGAAGGCCTACCAATTAGCGAAAAAATAGCAACTTTTGCCGCCGATAACGAAATGTCATACTGCAAACCACCGATCGATCTGTCGATTTAGAAATGTGATCTCGCAGACCAACCCGAATCTTGCGAATATTGGCGAATGACTCGGGCCGGCGCACCTACGGCAACACAAAAGTCTGGCAAATCTCCGGTCACCACTGAGTTGGCGCCTACTGCCACATTTTTACCGATTCTTGATCCCGGCAAAACAACTACACCATGTCCCAGCCACGATCCGCTTCCTATTGAAACGGGTCGCTCCGGTTGACTCTGTAGCGATATTGGTCGTTGAACATCTTCATAGTCATGACTTTGGTCAGTTATATATACGTGATGGCCTGTCCAAACGTCATCGCCTATATCAATTGACAGATGACCCACGATCCCCGAACCCCGACCAATCAAACATCGGTCGCCGATCTTTACCACAGGATCAGTCAAACATTGCTGGCCGGGCACCATGCCGGCGGAAAGTGCGACATGTTCGCCAATCATGGTGCCTTGTCCAATATGTATGTATCGTTCGTTGAAAATAGTCGTGAATGGAAAGAGAATTATCGAACCTTCTCCGAACTTTCCGAATGAGGCAGCCCTCTTCGAATCTGGGCTTATCGCAGCCGTGAACTTAAATTTCTGCCAAAGCACAGCGACAAGATCACCCAACTTTGCCTTAACCACGCTTTCAGCGTAATCAAATCGCATTAGATTAAAAGAGTGGTAGAAATCTCAAATCACAGCGGATCTTTTTTCGGCTCCAAATTCAACGAGAAGGTCGACGAATTCCTCGGTATTCGATTCGCACATGCCGAACGCTTTCAAGCACCCATTGATATTGAAAAATACAGTGAAGTCGTTAAAGCCAAGTCTTTTGGACCACAGTCTCCCCAGTTTCCTGGTTTCATGGAGGAGATTCTCAACACTAAGCAACTACCAACCTCAGAAGATTGTCTTTACTTAAACATTTGGAAGCCATCTGTTGTGAAAGCCCCCCTGCCAGTTTTGTTCTGGATTCACGGTGGTGCTTATACGAATGGCACTGCCGCTACGAGTTGGTATCACGGCGCAAACCTCGTACAACTCGGCGAAGTCATTGTTGTGTCGGTTAACTATCGCCTCGGACCTTTTGGTTTTATCGGCGAAAACAATCTTGGTCTACTTGACCAGATAAGTGCGCTGCGCTGGGTGAAACGCAACATCGAAAGTTTTGGTGGCGACCCAGACAACGTAACTATCTTTGGCGAATCTGCCGGCGGAAGCAGTGTTGTTGCTCTTACTGCGTCGCCACTTACGAAGGGTTTAATCACCAAAGCGTGGGCGATGAGCCCTTCGCTGCTGCAGTTGCGTTCACGTGCTGAAGCAGACGAAGCAATGAGCGCATTTTTTGAAGTTGCTCGCGTTGATTCGCTCAACGGTCTTAAGACTTTGACCACACAACAAATCGTCGATGCAACTGCTCAGATGTTTCTAAATGTTGAAAATTACATTTCGACGTTTAGCCCAACGCGGGGCGGGTCTGGGCTTCCCGAAGATGTCTATGACGCATCAGCAAAATCAGATCTCCCACTCATAGTCGGTACGAACCGTGACGAAAATCGGCTTTGGGCGGTCTTGAATCCTCAGCCATTAGATGAAGCAGACGCAACAAAATATTTTGAAAAAGCATTCGCAGATTCTGCGACAAGTGCTTGGACTACATACGGTCAACTTGCGCAGAATCCGTCTCCTGCTCAAATGGTGGCGGCGATGCAAACCGACCAACACTTCCGTGTGCCGGCATGGCAACTGTGCGATACCCGAAGCAAGATCGGTGCCGAAACTTGGATGTACTGGTTCACATGGCCAACACCAATTTTCGATGGCGCACTCGGTTGTTGCCACGCTCTCGATCTGCCGTTTATGTTTAGCAATCTCGACAAACCCAACGTCGAGTTGTTTACTGGCACCAGCCCGGTGCGTTCAAAAATTTCCGGTCATTTCACAGGCGAACTTCTGCAGTTTGCTAAGACTGGAAAAGTTTCTTGGCCGACATACGAGACTTCTGCACGCAAGACATTGCGAATAGACGAGGACGTTGAGGTTTTAACAGATCCAGATCCAGTAATCAGAAAACTTTGGAATCTCAGTTCGTAAATTCGCTTTGGCGCGAATCAACCGAGCGCCAGGGCAAAGATAGGCAATCCTTAAATTCTGATCTGCAATGTGATGTTGCAATAATTGGCGGCGGTTATAGCGGGTTGTGGACTGCCTATTATCTGAAGAGACTCGTACCCGATTGCCGAATAGTGGTCTTCGAATCAAATCAAATTGGCTTTGGCGCAAGTGGGCGGAACGGCGGTTGGTGTAGCGGCTTTTTGCCAGTGACTCTCGGCGAACTTGAAAAGACGCACGGCCGCAGTGCCGCAATTGAGATGTACACAGAAAGTTTCCGAACTCTTGACGAAATCGAAGCTGTAATCACCGATCTACGAATTGATTGCGACTTCCACCGTGGAGGCACGATTAACGGCGCCACTAATTTGGTTCAGAAATCTCGAGTGGACGCCGAAGTATCTGAAATGCGGCGATTTGGGTTTGGTGAAGACCACTACAGAACACTGACTGCCGAAGAATTGGCAAGCCGATTGAACATCAACAAAGTAATCAGTGCTTCTTTTACCCCGCATTGTGCCGTGGTGCATCCTGCAAAACTTATTCACGGGTTAGCAAGTGCAGTCGAATCTCTTGGTGTCGAGATCTACGAAAATACGAACGTCATCGAATATTCAGAAAGCCAAGTCAAGACGAAAGATCACAAGTGCAGTGCGAACATTCTCATTCGAGCTACCGAAGGTTTTACTTCACGCCTAAAGAAACATCGACGCACACTCGCACCCCTCTATTCATACATGGTCGCAACTGAGCCCTTGAATACGCGACAACTTTCAAGTCTCGGTTGGCAAAATCGCGAAACGTATCACGATGCGAGAAATATGATTATCTACGCTCAACTAACTAAAGACAACCGCATCGCATTTGGTGGTCGGGGTGCCCCATATCACTTTGCATCGCGCGTCAAACCTGAATACGACACGCATACCGCGATTCACGAAAAGATAATCCGTTCGATGCGAGACGTATTCCCGGTTTCACAGGAACTTAAAGTTACGCATCGCTGGGGTGGGCCTCTTGGCGTACCGCGAAACTGGAAGCCATCTGTAAATTTTGATCCGAACACTGGGCTTGGATCTCTTGGTGGCTATGTCGGCGACGGCGTTGCAGCCTCAAATCTTGCCGCCCGAACCCTCGCCCATCTAATAGTCAATGACAAACATCCACTCACAACCTTGCCGTGGGTCAATCAAGCTTCGCGCAAATGGGAGATTGAGCCATTGCGTTATATCGGCATCAATGGATTGTTAAAGATCTCTGAGTCGATGGATAGTAACGAGACGAAGAATGACAAGCCTGACAAGTTGCGGTCATTCATTCTCGAAAAATTCTTAGGCGATTAATTAGCCAAGAATCTCATCGATCAAAACAATTCGTTTTTCAGCAATACTCAAATGAGCAGCCTGCCCAACGGCGACACTCAACAACCCGTCTTCAAGTGTCACGCCAGATTCAAGACCTTGTTTGATTGCTTCTTGCATTGCACAATGCTCTAAATATGATGCGCCGCCATGAAAACCTTGCACGACATCAGAGGTTTGACTGACCATGGCTTCCATCACTCCTTGTCTTCCAGATTCTCGCCTACCGATTCGAACAATCGACTCGGGCATCAACGCTTCAATTTTCGCCTTGCTTCCGACAACGCAAATTTCTTGTTCATTTCTCGATCCTTCGGCGAACATTGACAAATCGAGCATGCCACGAACTCCATTTGCGAAGTCAACTACGACGTACGCATTGTCCAAGATGTCAGATCGTGCGCCATCGTAGATTTCATCAAGATGATTTACATCTTGTGAGCCCGATGCATAAACACTGACCGGCTGAGACTTTGCAATGAGTGTCATGACGTCAAAGAAGTGGCAGCACTTCTCAACCAATGTTCCGCCAGTGTTCTTCGAGAACCTGTTCCAATTGTCCACCTTTTTGAGAAACGGAAATCGATGCTCGCGAATAGCGATCATTTTCACGTCGCCACAAACACCAGAATCAACTTCATCTATTAAGCGACTGGTTGGCGCCATAAAGCGATATTCAAGACCAACCCACACGACTCGCCCAGGTTTCTGGTGTTGCCGTTCGATTTCAATCATCGTATGACACTCTGCAACATTGATGCCCAAAGGTTTTTCGATTAAGACATGCACATCGCACTCAATGACATCCTCGAATATCGATCGATGCATATGATTCGGCGTGGCAATCACGACGACATCTAGTTGCTCATTTGCGAGCATTTCTCGGTAATCGCTGTAACTCGTTGCTTCGGCTACAAGGCGATTTGCGTTGCTTCTACTGGTTGCATTGGTATCTGCATAGGCAACTACTGCGCACCCATCGATGGCTATCAGGTTTCTAATGTGCTCGCAGCCCATCATGCCCACGCCAATAATGCCGTACCGCAAAGATCGGCTTGAAGAAGTCATTGCCCAAGACTATGTCGCTAACATCGCAGCATGAGCGAAACGTTGAATGATCGACTTTATTTTCGGCAGTTGTTGTCAGGACGTGATTTCGCCCAACTTGATCAAGTAGCAGCACAGATGGTCAATTTTGTTTATCTAATTGGCGATCGTAAGACACGAGAATGCATTGTCGTAGACCCGGCGTACGCAGTCGATGACATCTTAAATATCGTTGAACAAGACTCAATGAAACTGACTGGGGTCTTGGCAACGCACTACCACCCAGACCATGTGGGTGGCCCAATGATGGGCATGAAGATTCAGGGTGTCGCTGACCTCCTTGAGAAATCTCAAGTACCAATTCACATCAACAAGCATGAGACGAAATGGGTCGCTCGCACCACTGGACTTGACGAAAAGGAGCTTGTCCAACATGAAGGTGGTGACAAGATCTCAGTTGGCGATGTTGCAATTACTTTCGTGCATACGCCAGGTCATACTCCTGGGAGTCAGTGCTTTTTGGTCGAACAACGTCTAGTTGCAGGAGATACTTTGTTTTTAGACGGTTGCGGACGAACTGATCTACCAGGAGGCAACCCAGGCGACCTTTACACGAGTCTTCAAACACTCGCCTCGTTGCCTCGCGAGACGATCGTTTGCCCTGGCCATCAATATTCGACATTGCCATCAGCGAATTTGGGCGACGTTGTCGCAACGAATCATGTCTTTAGACCGAGTAGTCAACAACAGTGGCTTGAGTGGTTCGGGCACTAACCGAAAACTGCGTTTGCAATAGCGCTGAGACCAGTTGCAAAAAGTAAAACCAAAACTAGATTGCGAAAATGATCCGGATCAATACGGCTACGAAGTCGAATTCCGAGCCAAATACCAAGACCCATCACCGGAATTGCTAAACCTGCAAGCAACATGACCTCGCCAGTGACTTTGCCTGCGACCGCGAAAGTTATCAAAGTGAGAAGATTCAAAACTGTGAATACTCGATTTAAGATCGCACGAAAGTTTTCAGGAGAATAGTGCCGTGCGTGAAGCAAGAAAACTAACGGCGGGCCGTTAGTTGAGGTTGAAGTCGAAAGAACACCCGCAATGACACCCATCGAATAGTCGAAGGCAACTGGCAGCCTGCGTAAATCAAATTCTCTCGAACTCAAAAAGACTCCGATGAAGACGAAAATGCCAAGCAGGCCCTTCATCAGTCGCGGGTCGAGATTGTTTAACAGCCACAATCCAAATGGCATCCCAAAAAGAGCCGAGAGAATAAGTCGTTGAGAGACGGCTCGAGCCGAGATTGCTCGCGATTCATACCACTGAATGCTGCAACTAACCGTTGAAACTGCCGTCGCAGTCACGACAGCGACTGGCAAGTCGACAAAAAAGATCATCAACGGCACCGAGATAAGCCCAAAACCAAAACCGAACAGCGCCTGAATGACCGCTGCTCCAAAAACAATTAAGGCCACTGCCAAGAATTGAGCTAATGACATTTGATAATTCTCATCTAGTTTCTGTTACGGCGCTAACTAAACAGTGCCGCTAATGCAGACTCAAATATCTGAGTGTGAGTATCAATGTCGGCCTCGTTATGAAATGGTGACAACAAAGCCATATTGTGAAACGGCGTCAGCAAAACACCGCGATTGAGTGCCCAAAGATGCATGAAGTTTTCAAGCTCTGGGTCGACACCAGCCGCCGCTTGTGCCCCATTCTTGGGCGACGGGCAGAACCAATATTCGGCTCGGCAACCTAACTGCTGCACACTCCAGTCAAGATTGTATTTTTGAATCGAATTCTCAACGCCATCAGCCCATCTCGTAGCAAGTCGAATGGTTTTTTCAAACTGTTCGGGCAGCAACGCATTCGAAAGTGTTGCGCGCACAGCCGCCATCGCCAACACACTTCCAGAAAGTGTGCCTCCCAATCCCGAGACATCCACATCGTGGCTCAATAGCGATTCTTCGGCTCGTGTCGCAAGATCTTGCGACATTCCATATGCAGCAACAGGAATACCACCGCCGATCGTCTTTCCGATCACGAGCATGTCTGGTTCGAGATCCCACAATTTTGTTGCTCCACCGGGCCCAGCACAAATTGTGTGCGTCTCGTCAACGATAAGTATGACGCCGTGCTTGCGAGTAAGTTCGCGTACTCCCGAGAGATAGCCAGGCTCAGGCAGCACGATACCGATATTGGTAAGTGCAGGTTCGATCAACATGCAAGCAACATCACCGAAACTAAGTTGCTTTTCTAGTGCTTCAAGATCGTTATAAGGCACAACGCGTGTTGTTAGTGAAGGATGAACTTGCGGCCCTATCGCACCATAGCGAGATATTGTCTCGCCATTCGCATCAGCAACAACCAGTGTTTCATCAACTGTGCCGTGATAACACCAATCGTGTACCAGAACTTTTGGTCGCTTCGTCAAATGTCGCGAGAGTCTCAATACGAAACGATTCGCGTCAGTTGCACTGATTGAAAACTGCCACTTCGGCAATCCGAAGCGCCTAGACAACTCTTGGCCGACCCATGTCGAATCAACGCTCGGCAACATTACAGTCGAGCCGCGATTTAGCTGCGCTGTGATTGCACTATTAATTTCATCGACAGCATGTCCTGTCATTGAACCGGTGTCGCCTAAACAAAAGTCAATGTATTCATTTCCGTCTAGGTCTAAGAATTTCGCTCCCCTTGCTTCAGTCACAGAAATCGGAAAGGCGCCCGGCCATCGTTTCATCCACGGCATCGGCACACCGCCGATCAAAGATGTGCCAGCAAGCAAAGCCGCGTCTTTCGACTTCGGGTGAAGTGCGACAAATTTCGCCTCCTCGTCAGCAGTACATGCCGCAAGTCTCGCGCGATCGACGAAATTCTTATTTGTCACTACTCCATTGTGGCAAATTCAGGTCTAATATCGTTAAGTGCCTCTTGGAGACTTCCGCAACAATCATCTAGGTCTCAAAATAAATTGGCGTCGTCTTGAAGATCGAATCAATGCCCTTGCAGAGATTTCACCCATAGAAGGCGGCGGAAACTGTCGACTTGCCCTAACTGATGAAGACAAAAATGGCCGTGATCTCGTCGTTTCGTGGATGCGCAGTCTGGACTTAGAAGTGACAATCGATGTTGTCGGAAACATTATTGGGGTCTGGAATGTCGGCAAAGGAGCGCCGGTCATGTCTGGCTCTCACATCGACACCGTGAGAACTGGTGGTCGTTTTGATGGTTGCTACGGAGTACTCGCAGCACTCGAAGTAATTGAAAGTTGTCAGAACGCAAATATTTCGCCACCTCGCCCGTTGGCTGTTGGCATTTTCACCGATGAAGAGGGTGCGCGGTTTGCTCCCGACATGTTGGGCTCGCTGGTTTACGTCGGCGGAATGCCCGTTGAACAAGCGCTAAATGTTGTCGCTATTGATGGTGCGCGTTTAGGTGAAGAACTTTTGCGAATTGGATATTCAGGTCCGGCGCCATGTCCTGGTGTCGTACCCCACGCTTTCGTTGAACTGCATATTGAACAAGGTCCAATGCTCGAAGCAAATGGAGTGCGAATCGGCGCAGTAACGAGCGTGCAAGGTATTTCGTGGCAAGAAGTGACAGTGATTGGGCAATCAAACCATGCGGGTACCACCCCGATGTCGTTACGTCATGACCCTGCATATGTCGCCGCGGAGATAACAGTGTTTCTCCGTAAATTGGCTGCAGAGTTTGGCGGCAATCAGGTTTGCACAGTCGGAAAAATCGATTTGCACCCGAACCTCACCAACGTTGTACCGGCCAAGGCGACACTCACGCTTGATGTTCGCAACACTGACGAATCACGACTTCAACAGGCCGAACTGCGAATTGAAAATTTTCTAACCGAGATTGCGGCAAATGAAGGTGTCACCATCACAACTCGAAAACTTGCTCGATTTGAACCAGTGATTTTCGATGATCAAGTCATTGACACTGTCGAGTCGATCGCAAAGCAACATGGCGACTCGGTTCAGCGAATGCCTTCTGGTGCCGGTCACGATGCACAAATGCTGGCACGAGTCTGCCCGTCTGGCATGATTTTTGTTCCAAGTGTCAAAGGCATCAGCCACAACCCAGCCGAATTTACCGAATCGATCGACCTAGAAGCAGGTGCGAATATTCTTTTACATACGATGCTCGCACTCACCACGCTCGACAAGAGCACCAATTAATAGTCATGCGCAATCTCAATGTCGCCGCAGCACAACTTGGCCCAGTACAGAAGAATGACGATCGCAAGTCGGTTGTCTCTCGACTTATCAATTTGCTTCGTGAAGCCCATAGCAAAAAAGCAGAACTGGTTGTATTTCCCGAATTGGCGTTAACGACTTTCTTTCCGCGTTGGTTTGTCGATGACATCGCAGAAGCAGATCACTGGTATGAAACTGAAATGCCATCCGAAGTTACCCGACCACTATTTGATGAAGCAAAGAAATTGGGTATTGGTTTTTGTCTTGGCTATGCAGAATTAACCAAAGCCGGTGAGCGATTCAATACGCAAATTCTTATTGAACGCGACGGTCGTGTTGTGGCGAAATATCGAAAAGTCCATATTCCCGGTCATGAGCATCATGAGCCAGATCGTCCGTTTCAACACGCTGAACGTTATTACTTCACTCCGAGCACTGAGGGCTTCGGAGTCTGGCCAGCATTTAACGGACGAATCGGCATGATGATTTGCAACGACCGAAGATGGCCCGAGTCTTATCGCGTGATGGGACTTCAGGGCGTTGAAATGATTCTTTGCGGCTACAACACGCCACTTCACTACGTACCCGATCCTTCGCAAGATGCGCTGCAGGGTTTTCATAACGCACTAGTGATGCAAAGTGGCGCCTACCAGAACGGCACATTTGTTGTCGGGGTCGCAAAAGGCGGCGTTGAAGAAGGTGTCGACAGCCTCGCTGACTCGAGCATCATCGCCCCCTCAGGTGAAATCTTGGCAAAAACTGCCACCAATGGCGACGAAGTCATTACAGCCGTATGCGATTTAGATTGGTGCAACAACTACAAGAACACCCTGTTCGACTTCAATAAATATCGTCGCCCCGAGGTGTACGGCCGAATAACCAATCAACGTGGCGTAGTTATTGAATAGCAACCGTTTTTACAATCTGTAAACCTGATACCCAATACGGGTATGGTAAATATGTGACCACAAAGGCAAATCACGCGCCAGGCGCGGCCCTTCAGATTGACACGGCTGACCGAGTCGCCTTTGTTGTCAACGGGTCGCCAGTTACAGTTCGCCGAGATCACCCACATCTTCTGGCCGCATTGCGCGAAGAACTCAACATCACCTCACCAAAAGACGGCTGTTCGCCAAGCGGACAGTGTGGCTGCTGCACCGTACTTGTCGACGGAAAAGCAATCGTCAGTTGCCAACAGTCGCTAGACAAAGTTGCCGACACAGAGATCACAACACTCGAGGGTGTCAGTGAAATCGAGCGCAACGCTTTCGCCAATGCCTTCGCTGCTTGCGGTGGTTTACAGTGCGGTTTTTGTATACCGGGCATTGTTGTTCGGGCGAAAGCTCAGATAGATAAAAAAGGCGCTTCACTCAAACGCGAAGATATGGCTCGCCACCTCGGCGCCCACCTTTGTCGCTGCACGGGTTATGTCAAAATTCTTGATGCAATCGATGCAGTTGCAAAAAATCTCTCACCAGAAGTTGTTTCAACAGGTGGTTTAGGTGTCCGAGTAACAAAATACGAAGCAAACGAACTGGCGCTTGGCGATCGTGGCTACATCGATGACATGCGAGTGCCTGGAATGTTGCATGCCTCTCTTGTTTTTACCAAGCATGCACGCGCCGAAGTCTTGAGTATTGACACATCGAAAGCATTGTCGCGACCTGGCGTGCATGCAGTATTCACTGCACAAGATATTCCGGGTGAATTGATGATGGGCATCATCTACAAAGACTGGCCCGTAATGATTCCTGTCGGTGGCTTCACTTCGTACGCCGGTGATGTCTTGGCAATTGTTGTAGCTGATACTCGACTAAACGCACGCAACGCAATTGACGATGTAGACGTGCAATATAAAGTCTTGACACCAGTTACTGATGCACGCAAAGCGATTACAAGTCAAGAAATTGCCGTGTGGAAGACAGACACAAACGTTCTCTCGAAGAGCACCTACACGCGGGGCGACACCGATTTAGCATTGACGACGAGCGCCCATGTAGTGCGTGAAACTTTTAGTACACAACGAATTGAGCATGCTTTTCTTGAACCGGAAAGCACACTTGCCGTGCCTTCAGTCGACCAAAGCCAAGTCCGCAAATTGCATGTCTACTCAGGAGGTCAAGGGGTTTGGGATGACCGTAATGACATCGCTCGCCTACTGGCGATACCCAATGAACAAGTAACTGTCACACTTGTGTCAAACGGTGGTGCTTTCGGGGGCAAAGAAGATATGAGCAACCAAGCACATGCTTCACTTGCGGCTTGGCTGCTTAACAAACCGGTCAAGTGCACTCTGTCTCGTGAAGAAAGTTTTTTGATGCATGCCAAGCGTCACCCAATTGAAATGACATATGAGGCTTCATGTGATCAACACGGCAAACTCACAGCGCTTCGTGTGCGCGCAATCGGTGACTCAGGAGCATATGCAAGCGTCGGAATGAAAGTTCTAGAGCGAATGGCCGGGCATGCAAGTGGGCCATATCAAGTTCCAAACATCGACGTTGAGGCGATAGCAGTTCGAACTAACAATCCAATCTGTGGTGCATTTCGCGGATTCGGCGCTAATCAAGCGCAGTTCGCAATGGAAGGTGTGCTTGACCGACTCGCCGAAAAAGTTGGCATCTCTGGCTGGCAAATCCGCTCACTAAACGTGATCAAGCCGGGCATGATATGGGGTCCGGGACAAATTATGGACGACGGTTGTTTAGGCGCCGAACTGTGCCTCAACGAAATCAAGCCTGCCTACGAAATTGCAGTCGCATCTGGCAAAGCAGTTGGTCTAGGTCTTGGTCTAAAGAACAGTGGACTTGGCAACGGCTTTAAGGAAATTTCAAAAGCGATCGTGCGATTCAAGAGCAACGGACGAATCGAAGTTCGTCACGGTTGGACTGAGATGGGTCAAGGCATCAACACTGTCGCTGCTCAAGTAGCAGTCGAAGAACTTGGCGTTGACGCAAAATTGATTGACGTCATCGTCGACACAACTCGCGAACTCGGCTTTGGTCAGACCACAGGTTCGCGAGGCACACTCATGGGTGCAGGTGCGGTTAAGAGCGCATGCCAAGCTGCAAACGCTGCAAATCGAGCACTTGAAGTTGATCATGTTGGCGAATATCGAGTTGATTGGACAAACAAACTCGGCGAACCTGGTGTTGCAAACCCCATCATTCACTCAACATTTAGTTACGCAGCACAAATGGTTGTAATTGACCGCGAAACCCAAAAAATCGAGAAGGTTTTAGCAGTCCACGATGTTGGACGGGTTGTAAACCCGACACTTTGCGAAGGACAAGTGGAAGGAAGCATTCACATGGGGCTCGGTTATGCATTGACCGAAGACTTTCCATCAGACCCGGAATCAGGCTTTCCTATCAACAAAACATTGCGAAGTCTCGGCATTTTGAGGGCCAAAGATGTACCACCGATTGAAGTGAAGCTACTTGAATCGCCACAACCGAATGCACCATACGGCATTAAAGGCGTCGGCGAAATTGGACTCGTGCCAACCGCTGGTGCAGTCGCCGCCGCCTTGCATCAACTCGATGGACAGTGGCGCTTCAAATTGCCGATGCGTCAAGTGAAAGATGAAGACTAATAGTGGCGACTCAGACCCATGGTATTGTTTGCGCGCACCATCATCTGTATTCGAGTTTGGTTCGCGGCATGCCGGCGCCGAAACAACAGTCAAAATCCTTTATTGAAATCTTGAACAACATTTGGTGGCGAGTTGATGCGGCCCTCGACAACGAAATGATTTATTGGTCGGCAATGCTCGGCGCTACCGAAGCACTCATGAGTGGCACAACGTGCATCATCGATCACCATGAGTCTCCGAATTCAATCGAAGGCTCTCTAAATACGATCGCCGAGGCGTGCAAGGCAGTTGGTGTGCGACTAAACACTTGTTATGGCGTGACTGATCGCTGGGACAACCAAGGTCAATTACATTCGAAAGTTTCACCACTGTCCGAAATGACCGATGCGGCAAAGCGAGGTCTTGCTGAATGCGACCGTTACCTCACTGCAGGAGGTAACGGAATGGTCGGCGTGCACGCCGCGTTTACGTGTAGCGACGAAACTCTGCTCGCTGCTGCAGAACTCGCAAAGAAGCACTCTGTAGGCGTACATATTCACGTTGCCGAGGGCGTGGACGACGTTCAAGCTGGCGCACGCCTTGAATCAATCACCCAAGATAATTGGTTGCTAATTCACGCCGTGCATCTTGATCGAAAGTTGAAAGGACGCATCGTTCACAACGCACGATCCAACATGAATAACGCTGTCGGCTATGCGAAGCCCACGGAACGAAGCAACAAGATCTTGCTCGGCACTGACGGCATTGGTGCCGACATGATTGAGGAAGCTCGAATTGCGTATGCTCGCCTTCGCGAGTTCAATGTCAGCGCCGAACCTACAACTGTTTGGCAGTGGCTTGAAAACTCTCTTGAACTGTTTCCCGATGCAAAGCAAGATGTCGTGTCCTTCGATTATGACTTTGCCGACAGTCCATGGCACGCGGCATTCACAACCAATATGAATGTGACCGATGTTGAAATTGCCGGCGAGAAAGTCTTAACAAATAGTCAACCAACACGGGTCGACTTGCAAGAGGTTCGCGCAAAAGCCAACGAACAAGCCCTACGGTTATATGAAAGGTTGTCGTAAACAATGACGGGTTCAAAATCAGCGCGTGTCGCGTTATATCTGCAAGATGCCCACAAGATTTCAGAGGGCATGGAGTTTTCGAAATATGCCGAGAGCAAAGGTTTCGAAGCAGTCTGGCAAGCCGAGAGTCGTCTCGTGCGCGAAGCAACCGTACCAATGGCAGCATTCGCATCAGTTACTAAGACACTCAAAGTTGGCTCGGGTGTCGTCGATTGCTGGAGTCGTAATCCCGCTCGCCTAGCGGCAACTTTTTCAACACTCGACGACCTCGCACCGGGGCGTGTAATTCTTGGCATCGGCGCTTGGTGGGACCCACTCGCAGCCAAGGTGGGTATCTCTCGCGCCAAGCCATTACGTGCAATGCGTGAAATCGTTACGACTGTTCGCGCTCTACTCAATAACGAGACAGTAACTTTCAATGGCGAGTTTGTCCATCTCGACGGCGTTGAGCTTGATTACGTATATCAAGATCGACGACCCAAAGATGTACCGATCTATATCGGTGCAACGGGAATGCAAATGATGGAACTGACTGGTGAAATCGCCGACGGTGTCGTACTCAACTATTTAGTATCTCCCGAGTACAACCAAAAAGCGATGGAAGCATTAACTGCTGGCGCCGATCGCGCTGGTCGATCGATCGACTCAATTGATCGACCACAACTCGTGGTTTGCAGTGTGCACGAAGACCGCAAAACTGCTCTCGATATGGCTCGTCAAATGGTCACGCAATATCTCGGACAGCAACCACACATCATGAAGGCGTCTGGAGTGCCACAGTCTCTGCTCGACAAAGTCGGCTCAGTGCTTACATGGCCAGCAACACACGAACAAGTTGTCGCGGCATCAAAGCATGTGCCCGACGAGATTGTTCAAATGCTGACAGCGAGCGGTACGCCTGCAGAAGCGCGCCAACGAGTCACTCATTACCTGAAAAATGGTGCAACATGTCCGATTTTGTATCCACTCGGTGATGTCAAGGCGATGATCGATGCATTTTCGAACTGGGACGGTGTGTCTTGAGCGTTCTAGTGCCACGCACACTTCAAGATGCCCTGCAAGCGACCGCGGCCAACCCGTCGGCGCAACTTATCCAAGGCGGCACCGACTTAATGGTTGAAATTAATTTCAACCATCGCAAGCCAACCGATGTCATTGCTTTGAGGCGAGTCGGTGAACTCAAATCGATACAAATTGACACTGAGAAGTCGCAAATCACAATTGGTGCAGGCCTGCCCTACCAACAAATGGAGCATGGCGAAATCGCCTTACATCTGCCGGCACTCGCCCAGGCCGCGCGCACAGTCGGCTCACCACAAATTCGCAGCGCAGGTACAATCGGCGGCAATCTCGGTACATGTTCACCTGCTGGCGATGCATTGCCCGTTCTAAGCGCTCTAGACGCAACTGTCAATTTACAAAGTGCCGAAGCTTCAAGGTCGGTCTCGGTTCACGATTTCATGGTAGGCGTTAAGCGAAACGCCCGACTGCCAGGCGAAATAATCGTCTCAACTTCGTTGCCGATTGTTTCAGGATGGCAAGGCTATGCAAAAGTTGGGGTTCGAAATGCCATGGTTATTTCTGTTGCCTCATGCTGTTTAGTTGTTGATCGCATTAATGGCACGATCGCAGTCGCTCTCGGTGCGGTTGGACCGACGATTATTAGATGTCGAGAAACCGAATCCTGGCTCGCTAGCCAAGTTGATCTAAAGACCAAGACGACTATTTCGCCTAATTTGCTTCAAGAGTTTGGAACACGAATCGCAAATGAATCTAAACCAATAGATGACCACCGCAGCACTGCTGCCTACCGTCGCCATGCTGTTTGCGTTCTCGCACGACGATTGCTGACAAGGGCAAATTCTCAATGAACCCAAATTCAGAAATTTATAATCTCAGAGTCAATGGCAAAACGCACGAGATACGTGACTCGTGGGTTGGCGAGAGTTTGCTTTTTGTTTTGCGCGAGCGTCTTAACTTGCCAGGCACTAAAGGTGCTTGCGAGCAGGGCGAATGCGGCAGTTGCACCGTCATCATGGACGGACAAGCCGTCTGTTCGTGTCTCGTGATGGCAGCAACGGCAATTGAATCCGAAATTCAAACTGTTGAGAATCTTTCTGACGGCGACTCTCTCACCGACGTGCAAGATGCTTTTGTTACCGAAGGCGGAGTTCAATGTGGTTTCTGCACGCCAGGTCTCGTGGTTGCCATAGAGCATCTTCTTTCTCAGAACCCTGATCCGTCAGAAATTGAAATTAAAGAAGCCATCTCAGGCAATATCTGTCGGTGCACTGGTTATGGTCGAATCTTTGAAGCAGTCGATAAGGCAGTCTCTGTTCGCAAGGCAAAAACTGCATGAGTTCAGCTATCCAAACATCGACTCGACGTGACGTACTAGGCACGTCTGCCCTGCGGCCAGATGGTGCGGCAAAAGTGCAAGGCCGATTTGAGTTCTCATCTGATTTGCACGCAGAGAATATGTTGTGGGGCGCGACGTTGCGCAGTCCGCATCCCTACGCGCGAATTATCAATATTGACTTGTCAGCCGCTTACAAAATCACAGGTGTTGAGGCGATCATCACTGCTGACGATGTACCTGGTAAGAAAACTTATGGTCTGATCTCAAGTGATCAGCCAGTATTTGCACAAGACTTTGTGCGCTACGTGGGTGAGCCGATCGCCGCAGTTGCTGCAGATCACCCTGAAACATGTCGACGCGCACTTGCTGCGATCAAAGTTGAGTATGAGGTTTTGACACCGTTAACAGACCCAGAACTCGCTATTCATCCGACTACCCCGCCGATTCACCCTGACGGCAACGTAATTCGCCGCCAGCAAATAATCACGGGAGACCAGAATCTGTATGGCGAAATCGTCGTTGAGGGCACCTACGAAATTGGTATGCAAGATCAAGCATTCCTCGGTCTTGAAGCAGCGTTGGCGCTTCCCGACAGTGGTGGCAAAGGTATAGAGATGTTTGTTGCCACCCAGTGGCTTCATGAAGATCAAAAGCAGATTGCCGCATGCTTAGATTTACCGTGTGAAAAGGTTCGGCTAACACTCGGAGGTGTTGGTGGTGCCTTTGGTGCGCGCGAAGACATCAGCCTGCAAGTGCACTGCGCATTGCTTGCGCTTCGAACTTCACGTCCAATCAAGATGCAATACAGTCGCGAAGAATCGTTTTATGGACACGTTCATCGTCACCCCGCAAAGATTTTCATTCGTCATCATGCAACACGTACCGGCGAGATTCAAAGAATTGAGGCGAAACTAGTTTTTGACGGTGGCGCATATGCATCAACCAGTTCGGCAGTTTTGATTAACGGTGTCACACATATTCAAGGCCCGTATCGATGTCCGAACGCCTCGGTTGATGGCTATGCGGTGCGCACAAACAACCCGCCATGTGGCGCAATGAGAGGTTTTGGTGTCGTTCAGGCTTGCTACGCCCATGAAAGTCAAATGGACAAACTCGCCGTCGCTTGCGGTCTTTCACCTGTCGAAATACGTTTGCGCAACGCAATGGTCACCGGCGACAAATTAATTACCGGACAAGTCGTCGAAAGCGTTGCGCCCGTGGCTCGTTGCATTCGCGAAACTGATGCGATTGCCTTGCCAACACCCCTTGCTAAGACTGCACATCCACTCGAACTTGTTGGCGGTTCAGGTCTTACATCTTTGCCGCACAACATTGTGCGAGGTGTCGGCTGGGGTGTATCGATCAAAAACTTGATGTACAGCGAAACCTTTGACGACTTCGCTACCGCCAGATGTCAACTTAAAGATGGCGTCGCCACACTTAAATACGCGACCGTCGAAGTTGGCCAAGGATTCGTAGTTCTTGCACCTCAAATCGCTCGGTCTGTATTGGGTGTTGACGAAGTTGTTCTAGACACTGTCGATACGGGCATCGGTTCGGCGGGCAGCACATCTGCGTCTCGACAAACGTGGATGAGTGGCGGCGCCGTTGATGGGGCTTGTCGTTTAGTTCGCCAACGACTGTTCGAGCATGTTGGCAAAAAATACAATATTGATCCATTACGTCTCGTCATTGAAGACACCGACGTTGTCGACATGATCGGAGACTTCCGAATAAGTGTCGTCGAGGCTTCAACTGGTGTCTTAATTGACGAAACTTTCGAACACCACCATCGCCCAACTGAAGAACTCGATGAAATGGGTCAAGGCAACTGCCATGTCGCATTCGCGTTTGTTGCTCACCGCGCAGTTGTCGACGTAGATGTCGAACTCGGTCTAGTAAAAGTAATTCAGATCGCCACAGCACAAGACGTCGGTCGAGTGTTGAATCCGATCGCAGCACTCGGCCAGATCGAAGGTGGCATTGCCCAAGGTCTTGGTCTTGCCGTGATGGAAGAGATCGTTCTCGACAACGGCAAAATGCGCAATCCAAGTTTCACTGATTATTTGTTGCCAACCGCACTCGACGCACCAAGTGTCGTCGCGGTAATGATCGAAGAACCTGAACCTCAAGCCCCACTGGGCGCCAAAGGTATCGGTGAGCCACCATGTATTTCGGTTACTCCAGCGATCGCTGCCGCAATACGCAATGCCACTGGAAAAGAATTACCTCGAGTGCCGGTTCGCCCTCAAGATATTTGTTTTTAATTTTCTACTCGGCTGAAGCACCAACGCTGATCAAAACGCCGCCAACTTCACCCGGGCGTGCATTAACTTGATCGGGGTCTGACGCGTCAAACTCAGGCGCTACAAAATCGGCGTCAACATCAGCGTCTCGTGCCAATTTGCTGACCGAACGTCGCTGCGAAGGATCAACCAACGAAATCACAACGCCTTTTGACCCTGCGCGACCTGTTCGACCAGAGCGGTGAATATAGTCCTTGTGGTCTGCCGGCGGGTCAAAATGCACTACACAGGGAACATCATCAATGTGAATGCCGCGAGCAGCAACATCGGTCGCCACTAGAACATTAGATTTTCCGCGACGAAACTCTTCGAGAGATCTTTCGCGCTGTGCCTGGCTTTTATTGCCGTGAATGACCGACGAGCGAACGCCCGAGTTATCGAGTTGTTTGGCGAGTCTGTCGCAACCATGTTTCGTGCGACTAAACAAAATGATTCGCTCGTAATGGTTTACGAGCTGCGAAATCGTGGAAACCCGATCATTTCGACCTACCAGCCAAAACTTGTGTTCAATATCGGGCTCGGCTTCTTGCGATTTTGACTCATGACGTTTTGGATTGTTCTGAAACTCTTTGACGACTTGAGAGATATCGCCGTCTAAAGTCGCTGAGAACAACAAGACTTGGCGTTGCTTCGGCAAGGCTCGCAGAATTCGTCGAACAGCCGGCAAGAATCCCATGTCTGACATTCGATCGGCTTCGTCAAGGACGGCAATTGTTACGGCGCTCAACGACATATCACGACGCTCTAGCAAGTCTTCGAGTCGACCTGGTGTTGCAACAATTATGCTTGCGCCTCGCACCGCCTTAACTTGAGGGCCATAACCCGCGCCACCATAAACAGATGCGACACGCAAGTCAGTGCCCTCGCAGAGCATCGCAATCTCTTTTGCAACCTGAATTGCAAGTTCTCGAGTGGGCACCAAAACGAGCCCACCAGGTTGACCTGGCTTCGATTTTTGCAATCTAACTGCCAACACCAAACCAAAGGCAATTGTCTTGCCTGAACCTGTTGGCGCCTTTCCGCAAACGTCCATACCTGCAAGACCATCGGGCAATGCGGCCTCTTGAATTTCAAATGGAGACTCAATGCCTCGACCGGACAGCATGTCGGCGAACTTCTTCGGGACGCCTAATTCGATGAAAGTTTTCACGACTATTTACCCAACACCGTCTCGGTATATCGGTTCGCAAAAGTGCGAGTCGGATCTACCATATTTCTAACTTTTTGAAATACATCCCATTGCGGATACCGAGGCGCCAGTGAATTTGCATCCTGAAAATGCAACTTGCCCCAGTGGGGGCGGCCTTGATACGAATTCATGATTGATTCAACTTCTTTAAAATATGGCACGTAGTTCATTCCTTTATAAATGTGAACTGCGATATACGCAGATTCTCGATTACTCGCTGTACTTAGCGGAATCTCATCTGGGGCTGTAAAGCGAACCTCAACAGGAAAATTCAGGAAGAACCCACTATCTTTTACCATTCTACGGACACGATTCAACGCTTCCTCGCACGCCTCTCGTGGAATCGCATACTCCATCTCATAAAACTTAATAATTCGTTTACTGGCGAAAACTTTGTAGCTCGCATCACAATATTCATTTCGTCCCGACGAGGGCAATGCCTTCGCTAATTTCGGAATAAGCGCTGGTCGTGCCCGACCGAGCATGCAAACAGCGCCGAATGCATAGTTCTCCATAAGCGTCTTCGAATACCAATGCGAGAATTTGCTCATCGGTTTCGCAGCGTCAAGTGTGCGATTATTGCGCTTGGTTAGAGCCCAGCCTGTGTGCGGTACCCAAAAGAATTCAAAATGATCGTTACTTTCCACATGATGATCAAGGTTTGCCAGCACATCGTCGACTCGCATTGGCTCTTCGATCACCGAAAGATTGAAGGCTGAAACCAACTGAAGAGTTACAGTACTGATCAAGCCCAAAGCGCCAAGACCTACTCTCGCACAGTGAAACAACTCGGCGTTCACTTCTAGTGAGCAATCAACCGCCGATGAGTCTGCCAGCACAATTCGCATACCAACGACCTGATTTGCGATCCCTGTGAATTTCAACCCGGTACCGTGAGTCGAAGTCGAAATTGCACCGGCGATCGTTTGGTACGAGATGTCTCCAAGATTCTGCATAGCGAGACCGTTTTTATGAAGTTCTAAATTCAATTTAGATAGCTGAATTCCAGATTGCACCGTCACGGTATTTTTGATCTTGTCGATCTCTACTACTTGGTCATAGTGCGAAAGATCTACGAGTATTTCTTCTGCGATTGCAATCGCGGTGAAACTATGCCCCGACCCAACGGCTTTTATGCGAGTATTGTTGGCAGTCGCGTGACGCACTATCTGTTGCAGTTCAAGTTCTGTTTTCGGTAAATACCGCGAAGCATGCTCGACTCTTTGGTTTCCTGCCCAATTTGACCAACTCACCGTTTGCGCGGCGACCTCGGCAACAGTGTTCATGAAATAGAACGGGCGATTCGAAGGTTGGTCAATCTTCGAATTCCGATTACGACAAGAACCAAGGCCAACACCGTTCCCAAGTTGCTAAGCATGTGAAAGCCGAAAGCCTTTCGAATGAATCCACTCGAGAAGCCTGCCAAACCACCGCAGAAACTCATCAACAAATCAGCAGCGCCTTGAACAGTCACGCGAGATGAATCTGGTACAGACTCAACCAAAAGACTCGACCCGCCGATCAAACCGAAACTCCAGCCAATTCCCAACAGCCACAGCGAAGGCCACAGCAAGGTCGCTGCTTCACCCGCGAGTGCGGCCGTAACTGTTGCCATTACAAGCAAGACTCCGCCCACCGAAATTGAAAGCAACTTTCCATGTCGGTCTGTGAACTTTCCTACTAACGGGCTGAACGCGTACATACCTGCGATATGCAGCGAGATGACATACGGGCTCACGTCTTCATGACCGTGCAGTTTTAGGTGTACAGGTGTCATTGTCATCACAGCAACCATCGTGACTTGCGAAATCACCATTGAAGCCAGCGCGACTCGCGCGTTTCGTATGCTCTTTATCGTTCGAAGCGCAGCACCAAGATTCGGTGTTACCACACCAACGCCTTGTTGAGAGTTCAGCCCTCCGCTTACTTCAAGCGGATCTGGTCGCAGCCGAACTGCAACATTGATCAGCGCGAACACAAAAAAACAAGCCGAGGCGATCCATGGGCCGGTGTACTTTGACCACCCAAAGAAATCGACTCCAAAATCTTGAGCAGGTTTTATCAGCACCGGACCAAACACGGCGCCGAAGGTTGAGCCAAACAAAATGTAACTCATCGCCTGGCTGCGTTCGTCGGGTGCAGCTAAATCCATCGCTGCATACCTAGAAAGAAGATTTGACGCTTGTCCTGAACCATAGAGAAATAATCCCAAAATGAAAAGAGGCAGCGAACCGCGATTGACGGCGAATCCGGCAAGCAATCCGCCCGCAATAGCGAGCGAATAGCCATATTGAAGACCAACTCTTCGACCCTTGCGGCTCATTCTTCGCGCAAGTACTTGCGACATGAATGCGGAACCCATCGTAAAAGTTGCGCTCGAAATACCGCCCCATGGCGTTTCTTGCCCGAGAATGTCTTGAATGACAAATGCACCAACAGTTACTGCTGCCGACAACGCTGCGGCTGCAACAACTTGACCAACAACCAAAACTCTCAGAGTCCGTTTCTGTAACGCAACTTGATCAAGGTTTTGATGCGTCACGAAAGAACTTCCACTTACAAAAGATTACTCTTCAAGGCAAAAGCCCTTGCTGATCACCCCGTGTAACTTGCGACCACTTATTTGTGTCGAAGGTGGGACTTGAACCCACACGCCCTTACGAGCGCCAGCCCCTTAAGCTGGTGCGTCTGCCAATTTCGCCACTCCGACTTGCACTAAAAATCTATCTAGTTTGTAAGCAACAACCCCAACGCGATAACAGTTATAACCCAAACAAGCGCCAAAACAGTCGTAATTCTGTTGAGGTTTCGTTCGGCAGCTGCTGAACCGAGCGCTGCTCCACCACCGCCACCAAACATGTCCGACAAGCCACCGCCACGACCGCTATGCAACAGAACGCCGACGATCATCGCCAGCATTGCCACCACGTTGATCACGATTGTGATGTAAGTAACTATATTTCGCACGCCGAAATTCTACCTTTAAGACTCTGGAAAATGGCACGCCGACATCTGACCGCTAGGTCGAATCGTGAGCATTGGCTCCTCTTGAGCACACACATCTTGAGCCTTCCAACAGCGGGTTCGAAAACGACATCCTGACGGCGGATTTACTGGCGAAGGCACATCTCCTTCGAGCATGATGCGATGACGCGATCTTTCTGTTTTCGGATCAGGCAATGGCACCGCCGATAACAGCGCCTTCGTATACGGATGAGTCGGATGTTCGTAGACGGCTTGTTGTTCACCAATCTCGACAATCTTGCCGAGATACATGACTGCCACACGATCAGCAATATGACGCACGACCGATAGATCGTGAGCAATAAAGATATAACTCATGCCGAGTCTTGATTGCAGGTCTTCGAAGAGATTGATTACGCCTGCCTGAATACTTACGTCGAGTGCCGAAACCGGCTCGTCCAAAACAATCAAAGCTGGATTAAGCGCCAGCGCTCGAGCCACACCAATCCGCTGTCGCTGACCCCCGGAGAACTCATGCGGAAATCGCTGCGCATGGTCTGCAGATAGCCCAACCAACTCGAGTAACTCGATCACTTTGTCGGAGTGGTCACCTGGAACATTCTGCACAATGAGCGGTTCCGAAATTGACGATCCAATTGTCATCTTTGGGTCAAGCGAAGCAAACGGGTCTTGAAACACAATTTGCATTTTTCGGCGAAGCGCTCGCAATTCTTCAAATTTAAGTGAACCGAGATCTTGTCCGTCAAATTCAACACTGCCTGAAGTTGGTTCGATCAAGCGCAAGATGCATCGACCGACGGTCGTCTTGCCTGAGCCTGATTCGCCGACAAGCCCGAGAGTTTGACCCTTGCCGACAGAAAACGAAACATTCGTAACGGCTTGCACGATTCGCTTCTTACGACGTGCGCCACTATTGACTCGCAGTTCAAAATTTTTGACAAGATTCGTAACTTTAAGAAGTTCTTCGCTCATGCGAAACTCTCACTTTTTGGCAAATCACGTGCCCGAACGCATGCAGTCTCAAGATCACCAAAAGACACAAGGCTTGGCAATTCACCTTGGCAAATATCAGCCGCAAATTCGCAACGAGTATGAAACGCACAACCACTGGGCGGATTCAGCATGTTCGGCGGAAATCCCGTAATCGGTTTCAAGCGCTGCTTACCAGGTCGCGGTAACGAAGCTAACAATCCGCGTGTATATGGGTGGCTCGGGTGATCGAAAAGACTGTCAATCGTGCCCTGTTCGACATTTCGCCCCGCGTACATGACATTTACCCGATCGGCCACTCGAGCAATAACGCCAAGGTCATGGGTAATCAAAACGACGGCGGTACCAAAGCGCTCTTGTACTCGTTCAATAACCTCAAGAATTTGAGCTTGTACCGTCACATCAAGTGCGGTAGTCGGTTCGTCTGCGATTAGTACCTTGGGGTTGTTCGCAATTGCAATAGCGATAACAACTCGTTGTCTCATGCCTCCCGAAAATTCATGCGGATATTGTCGCGCTCGGTCACTAGGTTGCGGAATACCAACGATGTCGAGCAATTCAATTGCACGCTTTTCAGCATCGCTTGCCGAAAGGTTTTGGTGCGAACGCAGCATCTCAGAAATCTGATCTCCGATTCGGTGCACGGGGTTCAAGGCCGAAAGTGGATCTTGGAAAATCATCGACAACAGACGACCACGAACTGATCTCAATTGTTTTGGTGAGGCGCCAATCAACTGTTCACCAGCAAGTATCACCGAGCCGGTAACTCTTGCGCGGGCAGGCAATAGACCCATCGTTGCCAAGAAAGTGACAGATTTACCTGAACCCGACTCGCCCACAACACCGAGCAATTCTCCAGATGAGACATCGAGGTCGACACCACGAACTGCTTCAAGCGGGCCAGAAGGAGTATCAAATGTGACGTGCAGGTCGCGAATCTCTAGAACCTTTTCAGCCATCAAACTCCCCGATCAAGGCGAGGGTCAGTGGCATCACGAAGCGCATCTCCAATGAAATTGATGCTGAGAGCAATGACGATCAACATCAAGCACGGAAAAACTGCCAGCCACCAATAGCCAGTTTGCACTGCACCCTTTGCGGCTCCGACCAAAATACCCAGAGATGTCGCACCATCGCCCGCTTGTGGTCCGTAACCAAAGAAAGCAAGAGTCGACTCGCCGATGATCGCACCAACTACAGAAAATGTAAGTGCAACCATGATCGGTCCGACCGAGTTCGGCAAAAGGTGACGAGCAATTATGTAGCGACGAGACGCACCTACTGCGCGTGCCGCCTCAACGAATTCTCTTTCTTTAAGCGATAAAACTTGACCACGAACAATGCGCGCAACGCCCATCCAACCAAATAAACCAAACAAGACAATGATGAATCGAACTGAACTCATGTCGCCAGTAATTGGTCGTAACCATGGCAATGCACCAAGAACATTTCTGACAACAAGAAGAGTCACCAAGAACGGAAAAGCCAAAAACAGGTCAGTTACTCGCATCATGATGTCATCGAATTTGCCACCTCGAAAGCCAGCAACCGCACCAACGAGAGCACCGAGCGTCACCGAGATAATTGCGCTTGCTAATCCGATCAAAAGTGAAACTCGAACACCGTAAATCAATCGACTGTAAAGGTCTCGACCAATGTCATCTGTACCCAGCCATGCATTAGCGCGTGGGTTCAAAAACGAGTTCGGTGGACCCTGCACAGATTGGTTGACTCCGTAGCGCGCTGTGAATGGTGCCAGAATCACAAAAAGTGTCAATAATGCGATGATTGCGCAACTCACTACTGCCGCACGATGAGAAACGAACCGCCGAAAGGCCATCTGACGAGGCGAAAGAATATTGGGGCTTTGCTTACTCAAGACGAATTCTCGGATCTAGCCAGGCATAAGAAATATCTGCAATCAAATTGAAAAAGAGAACTGAAGCCACGATTACAACCATCCACGGCATCAAAAGCGGGAAATCACCTTCACCAAACGACTTCAGGAAATAAAGACCCATACCTGGATACGAGAAAATGTTCTCCGTGATAATGAGACCACCAACAATTGAGCCGACGTCTAGCGCCGCGATTGTCACAACCGGAATCAAGGCATTTCGCATGCCGTGCTTAATCAAAACTCTGCGTTCGCTAATGCCTTTCGAACGCGCAGTGCGCATGTAATCAGAATTCAAAACATCAAGCAAAGATGAGCGCATATAGCGGCTGTATGTTGCAATGATTTGAATCGCTACGACCAAAGTTGGTAGAGCCATGAACTTCAACATCAAAAAAAGATCAAAACCGGTGTGGCCGGCTGGGTAAACACCCGACGTCGGAAACAAACTCTCACCGAACCACTTTTGCCAATAAACCGCAAACAAAAGCTGAAACATAATCGCACTAATGAATGGCGGTACCGAAATGCCGACAAAGGCACTGGTGTTGATGAACACGTCTCGCTTGCCACCTGGGCGCAGCGCCGCCATTACACCTGCAATCAAACCAAAGAAAATACCGACAACGGTTGCCGCTGTACCGAGGCGCAGCGTATTGGCCATGGCGTCTTTGAGCGCCGGCCAAACTTCACGACGACCTTTAATACTTCGTGGCCATTCACCGGTTATAAAATTTCGTAACCATTTGAAATAACCCTGAACAAAATTCGGATCTAAGCCATTGACGTCGATGTATTCAGCGACTTTCGCACGCGTAGCACGAGGATTAACCCGCTTATAACTTGCTACAGGATCAGTACCGATTCGCAATGCTAGATAAACAAGAAACGTGACTATCAGCAATGTCGGGATTGACCAAGCTAATCGCCGAAGAATGTAACGAAGCATCGCCTACAGCCTTACCGATCGGCGCCCGCAATAAAAATCACAACACCCCAAAAATTCAAAGAAACTACACGAAAGGTGCGCCGACCCGGACGAAACCGAGTCGACGCACCTATCTGTTAATACTTATTAATTAAGAGCAATTAGCTCTTGATTTCAACCTTTGCCTCACCAGCAAGCAGGTTTGTAACTACGTACTTACCATCGTTGGTAGTTGCGTAGGCACCTGGCAATACCTGGAATGCAGTTGTCCAAACCATCCACGAAGAGTTTGCACACTCAGTGATTGGGTTGAGACACTCCGGCCATTGCTCAGCGGCCATGACAATTTGTCCATCGCCGTCGAGATCTTCCCATAGGTGAACGTTGTTGAACGCAGCGTAGTTATTAAGTTCAGCGTTCCATGGACCGCCAACCTTGTCTGTACGTGCGAAACCCGACTTAGGGAACTGCATCAAAGGCAACATCACATGTTCTTTCGCCATAAGCGCAAGAACTTGTTTTACCTTGTCTGCACGAGTCACTGCATCAGCATCAACATCTGCTGCATAGAGCAAATCTGATGCCTCTGTGTTGCACCAACCCTGGCTGTTTTGACCAATGTTGCCATTGGCTTCAGTTGGGATGAGGTCACAAGCAAAGCTCGCTGTCACGTAGGCAGGATCTGGTGGTGCTGTACTGATGTACATCGCCATGTCGTAATCCAATGCCGGGAGACGTTGCTGGAAGTAACAAGCCGCATCGCAGTTGTCTGCGCGCACTTTGAAACCTGCTGCGTTAAGCAACGGAATCAAATAAGCCTGAGTACTTTCACGGCGTGTGTTGCCCGTGTTGATGATCCAACGAACATCTGGAACATTGCCACTTGGGTCAATCCAGTATCCGTCGGCACCCTTTGTCCAACCGTTCTCTGTCAGAATCGCCTCTGCACCTGCTGGGTCATAGCTATTGGCAAACTCGTCGCCATTGCAATATGGTCCAGGCACCATCGGACCGCACTGAAGCAACTCTTTACCACCAAGTGGAATGTAGATCTGCTGGAACAATGCGTCACGATCGATTGACATCGAGAATGCTGCACGGAAGTTTGGATCTGCGAATGGTCCGCACTTCTGTTGGAAGTAGAAACCTTCGTAGTCGCCGCCGTAGTCGATCTGCGACTGAATGTTGTCTTGCTTCACCGCTTCTTCGATACCTGCAAAGAATTGTGGGTAAATGAAGTCAACTTCGCCAGCTTTGATTGCTGCGATTTCAGTGTCGCTGTCTGCCTTCGGAACCATTACAAACTTCTTGGTGACAGCCTTGTCGGTGCCCCAGTAATTTGCATTTGGCTCGAACACGATTTGATCTGGGCTCCAAGACTTAATCTTGTATGGACGACCCGAGAACGGAATGTTGTCTGCATAGTCAGCAGAAACATCTTTTGTGTTCTTGACTGAAGCGGCTTTGATAATGCCACCGAACAAGCCACGCCACGGTGCGTAAACCGAATTCAAGGTGACGACAACTTGCTTGTCACTTGCACCAGCTTCTACCGCTGTCACTTGATCATAACCAGAGGTCGAAATCGAACCTGGTGTGTTCAATGAGGCTTCCCAAGTAGCGGCAAAGTCAGCCACTGTGATTGGAGAACCGTCATCCCATACGGCATCAGGATTGATGTCGTATGTAATCGTCATGCCACCAGTTGTTGCTGGCTTGGCATAGTCGTATGTAACGTTTGCGCAGTCATCCAAACTTGTTGGATAGCTAACAGCCGTAGTTTCCTCGACTGGCGCTTCTTCTGTGGCTTCGTCGTCACTGCTACCGCATGCTGCGCCAATTAATGACACAGTTATGAGTGCTGCAGCAAGACGAGCCACTTTTGTGGTTTTTCTCACTCTCCGACCTCCCCGTCGAATTAGGTAAAGACCAGAATGGCCTTTAATACCCAAATCATAACACTTCTAGTTCATATGTGAACTAGTTATTCGCCTTCAGTCGATACTGACAAATTCGGGCGAACTCGGCTGCATCAAGGCTGGCACCACCCACGAGGACACCGTCAATATCGGGCTGAGACATAATCTCCGAAATGTTGCTCGCTTTCACGCTGCCTCCGTATTGCAGTCGAACCGAACTCGCAACTGACGCTGAACTGATCTTGGCGATCTCTTCACGAATAGCGCTGATCACCCGCTGAGCGTCGTCGGCTGTTGCAGTTTTTCCAGTTCCGATCGCCCAAATTGGTTCGTAGGCGATGACCATTGATTTAACTTGCTCAGAAGTGCGCTTTTCTAGAGCACTACGTAATTGTCCCAAAACTTTGTCATAAGTCTTACCAGCCTCACGCTCGGCCAAGGTTTCGCCAACGCAAAGAATTGGTGTCATTTTATTTTTTTGAATCGCAACGATCTTGCTTTGAATGAGTTCGTTAGTTTCGCCGTAGATTTCACGACGCTCGCTGTGACCAACTAAAACATAATTAACGTTTAGCTTTGCAAGAAATGCTGCAGAGACTTCGCCAGTAAACGCACCAGAGTCTGATTCATGACAGTGCTGTGCCCCAAGTATAAATTTAAGTTCATCTGCGTCAATCAAAGTTTGTACGCTGCGCAAATCTGTGAACGGTGGATGTATCGTCACATCGACCGCAGCGAAGTCGTCTTTGGTCAAAAGATATGCAAGTTTTTGCACGCACTGAATCGCTTCAAAGTGATTGTGATTCATTTTCCAATTGCCGCTGATTATCGGCTTGCGAGTCTCATTTGACATTCGGTGCTCCTCTTAAGGCGACAAGGCCGGGCAAGTCGCCAAGCTCAAGAAACTCTAACGATGCTCCGCCACCAGTTGAGACATGGTCTACTTCGCTTTCTAACTTGAACTGCGCTAATGCCGCTGCTGAATCTCCGCCACCGACAACCGTGAAGG
This sequence comes from Acidimicrobiales bacterium, assembly GCA_030827545.1. Lineage (GTDB taxonomy): Bacteria > Actinomycetota > Acidimicrobiia > Acidimicrobiales > Ilumatobacteraceae > BACL27. The sequence continues at coordinate 32,686 of JAUREG010000001.1, read as the reverse complement.
CTTTCGTGTCTGCCATTGCTTGCGCGATTGTTCGTGTTCCAGATGCAAATCGATTATCTTCAAACATTCCCATTGGTCCATTCCAAAAAACGCTTCGGGCATTCATGATTATGTCAGCAAACGCCGCTGCGCTACCGGGGCCAATATCCAAACCTTTCGCACCATCAGGCAGTCGCACCCCGAAAGTCGCGAACTCGCCGCGACCATCGAGACCAACAATATCTTCGGGCAAATGAATTGGTGTATCGCCAGACATCAATCTTCTACACGCTTCAATCTGATCTCGCTCACAAAGCGAATCTCCGATCGGGAGGTTTTTTGCAGCAAGAAATGTAAAGCACATTCCACCTCCGATAACGAGTTCGTCAACAACTTTCATCAAGGCTTCAATGACTCCTAATTTGTCGCTGATTTTTGCACCTCCAAGCACTGCAACAAATGGACGTTTCGGATTGGAGCGCATTTGAGACAAGACCTCGAGTTCGCGTTGCAACAAGCGACCTGCCGCAGACGGAAGCGACTTCGGTGGACCGACTATCGATGCATGCGCTCGATGTGTTGCACCGAATGCATCATTGACATATACGTCTATATCTTGAATGAGCTTTTCGACAAACTTCGGATCATTTGATTCTTCGCCTTCATCAAAACGTAAGTTCTCGAGAAGAGTCACATCTGGCACGAGCTCGTTAAGTCGCTTGCGAATTGGGTCAAGCGAATATTTTGCAACTGGCTTACCTTTTGGTCGCCCGAGGTGAGTTGCACAAACAACTTTTGCACCGTTTGATATCAGCCAATTCAAGGTTTCAAGAGAACTTTGAATTCGAAAATCGTCGACAATTGTTCGATTGTCGTCTGGCCCCGACATCGGCACATTGAAGTCAGTGCGAACGAGCACAGTCTTGCCGTGCAAATCGCCAAGATCTTCCAATTGCGCAATCATCTAGCGGTTAAGTGCGGCCCCGATATGCGACGTCAAATCAACTAAACGATTTGAATAACCCCACTCGTTGTCGTACCAACCCAAAACTTTGACCAGAGAGCCCATGCTCATCGTCAAATCTTTATCGAAAATGCAACTATGAGGATTTGTAACAACATCACTTGAAACAATTGGATCACTGCAATATTCAAGAATTCCTTTAAGCGAACCATCGGCAGCCGATTTGAAGGCTGCATTAATTTCATCAACTGTGGCGGGTTTCTTGAGATTGGCAACGAAATCGGTGATCGAACCCGTCGGCACAGGCACGCGTAGCGAAGTGCCATCAAGCTTGCCTTTCATTGATTGCATAACCAGACTCGTTGCTCGAGCGGCGCCAGTGCTTGTCGGAATGATGTTTATCGCTGCCGCTCTTGCTCGACGTAAATCGCTGTGAGGCCCGTCGACGATTGACTGATCGCCGGTGTAAGCGTGAATGGTCGTCATCAGACCATTTTCAACACCGAATGCGTCGTCCAAGACTTTGACTAGTGGCACAAAGCAGTTGGTCGTGCAACTTGCGTTAGAAACGACCTTATGTTTTTTGGGGTCGAAGTCTTTGTGGTTTACGCCGTAAACAAAGGTGGCATCTGCATTTGTCGCAGGTGCAGACACAACCACACATTTCGCGCCCGCGTCTAAATGGGCCGCCGCCTTGTCGCGGTCGGTGAAAAAACCAGTTGATTCAATTACGACGTCTACTCCGAGTGAACCCCAGCCCAATTCTTTTGGGTCGCGCTTTGATAAGACCTTAAGAATTTTTGAATCAATGCTGATGCCTTCATCGGTTGCTTCGATTTTGTTCGGCAATACTCCGAGCACCGAGTCATATTTCAAAAGATGTGCCATCGTCTTGATAGCGCCAAGGTCATTAACTGCGACTATTTCAATGTCAGAACCCGACTGCTTTACTGCTCGATAGAAGTTGCGTCCGATACGACCAAAACCGTTAATACCAACTCGTATTGTCATGCTCGAATCTTAGTCAGATCGACGTTTTAGCGAGAAATGTCGCGGTGCGTCACTCGCGGATTTTGGCCGCTTTGGATCAGCCAACTCTTCAATTGCTCGGCGATAACCACCGAGCGATGACGACCACCTGTGCATCCAACTGCAACAGTCAGATAACTCTTTCCCTCTGCCTTGTACGCCGGCAATAGCAATGTCAGCATTTGCGCAAGTTGACCAAGAAATTTACCTGAGAGTTCTTGAGCCATTACATAGTTTTGTACCGGTTCGTCAAGACCCGAAAGTGGTCGAAGGTTTTCGTCCCAGTGAGGATTCGGCAAAAACCTCACATCAAACACAAGATCGACATCAAGTGGTAAGCCGTGTTTGTATCCAAATGAGACAACTGATACTTGCATTGCATCAAGTACGCCGTCTTGAGTAAACAATTCACCTAACTGTGACTTCAACTGATGAATCGTAAGGTTTGTCGTATCGATGACTAGATCTGCTTCGGCTTTTACAGGTTCGAGCATCGAGCGTTCTTTGGCGATGGCTTCTTCTACGCCAGACTTTCCTTCGGCAAGTGGATGCTTACGTCTCGTTGCGCCATAACGCTTAATTAGTTCGATGTTCGTAGCGTCCAAGAACAACATTCGAACTCGATGTCCAGATGTTCGCATTCGTTTCAGCACAGCAATTGCGCCTACTTGCGCAGTTGGTGTACCAACCACAAGGGCTAACTTTGACAGCGATTCGCCTGCTGACGCAATCTCCACGACCTTGTCAATCAACTCGGTAGGCATATTGTCAACAACGAACCAGCCCAAATCTTCTAAATCATCTGCAGCCTGCGACCGCCCTGCTCCAGAAAGGCCTGCAATTAAAAGTATGTCAGCCACTGCTATTCAGGCTATCTAGGTCTCGTTATTCGACGTTGAATGAAACTGCTCATACACAGCGTCAGCCGTATTTTTAGGCAACCATTTCAACTCATACAACTGTTCGCGAGAGGCTTTCTTGACTTCCTTAACTCCTCCTAGAGCGGTGACCAGTTTTTTGATCCTCGCAGGTCCGAGACCTGATATGCCGTCAAGTTCGCTCTTAGTCATTCGTTTGCCCCGCAGTTCGCGATGAAACCGGTTGGCAAACCTGTGCGCCTCGTCACGAATAACCTGCAACATAAACAACGCATCACTTCCTCGTGGTACCTCTACTGGCTCGCTTCGACCAGGGATAAACACCTCTTCAAGTCTTTTCGCCAACGATGCAACAGGTATCTCGTGTTCAAGACCAAGTTCGCGAACGACCTGCTCAGCAACACTCAGCTGACCCTTGCCACCGTCGACCAAGAGTAGTTGTGGCGCATAAGAAAATTTGCCCGGGCGCTCACCACGTTCGCTTATCGGTTGGTCACGTTCCTTTATATATGCGCTGAGACGTCGAGTTAGTACTTCGCGCATCGCCGCATAGTCGTCGTTACCTTGCCCACTCTTGATTTTGAACTTTCGATAATCACGTTTGAGTGGAAGACCATCTTCGAGCACAACCATCGAGCCCACATAATCGGTGCCTTGCAAGTGAGCCATGTCATAACACTCGATACGAAGAGGCGCCTCAGGTAAACCGAGCAAATCTTGCAACTCACTCAATGCACGCGACCGCGCCGTATGGTCTGCCGCACGACGGAGACGGTGGCGATTTAATTCTTGCTTCGCATTCACTGTCACTAACTCGTGTAACTCACGCTTGTCGCCTCTATGAGGCACTCGAATCTCAACTTTGGTGCTCTTGGTCTGTGTTAGCCACTGCTCTAATAATTCTTTACGGTCCGGTTCGATCGGTAACACCACGATCTTTGGCAGACCCAAAATTGGGGCATCGTCATAAAGTCGTTCAATCACGAGTGCTGCCAGACCCGAACTGGTCACGTCTTCAACTTTGTCGACGATAAAACCTTTGCGCCCGACGACTCGACCTTTACGTACATAAAAAATCTGAACCGCAGCCTCGAATTCATCTTCAGCAACGCCAATTATGTCGAGATCTTCATCACGCTCTCCGACCATTTGCTGGCGCTCGAGAGCAAGTTTGATCGCTTCAAGTTGATCTCGATATTTTGCCGCGCGCTCAAAGTCTTGCGCGCGAGAACTTTCGCCCATTTGCTCTTCGAGGCGCGACACAACAGAATCACTTTCACCGTCCATTACATGTAAAAAATCGCTAACTAAATTGCCATAAGTTTCAGCCGTCACTGAACCAACGCATGGGCCTGAGCACTTCTCAATATGAAACAGCAAACATGGTCTTCCGAGTCTTTCGTGCTGTTTAAAAGTTGCCGATGAGCATGTTCGAATCGGAAACGTTTTTAATAGCAAGTCGAGAGTCTCGTGAATCGCCCACGGGTGTGGATATGGACCGAAATATTTCGTACCTTTGCGCTTGCGACCTCGCATCACCATCGCACGCGGCCATTGCTCATCTATTGTGACAGCCAAGAATGGGTAACTCTTATCATCGCGAAGACGGATATTAAATCGCGGCGAATATCGGTTAATCAAACTGTGTTCAAGAATCAGTGCTTCTACTTCATTGCGCACTTCTATCCATTCGACGCTGCGAGCCGCTTCGACCATGTTGCTTGTTCGCGGATGCAGACTGTCGGCCTTGGCGAAATAACTGTTTATACGGGCGCGCAGATTGTTGGCCTTGCCAACGTAAATTACTCGACCTGCTCCGTCCTTAAATTGATACGAACCTGGTGTCTCAGGTATTACACCCGATGGGCGCTGCATGATCGAAAACTATTTCTTTGCAATCTTTTTAGGCTTAACGGTCTTCGACTCATTCAAGATTGGTAACAAATATCGACCCGTATGTGACCCTCTCACCTTCGCTACATCCTCCGGCGACCCTTCGGCAACAACCAAGCCTCCCCCGCTGCCACCTTCGGGACCAAGATCAATCACCCAATCGGCAGATTTAATGACGTCCAAATTGTGCTCAATTACTAAGACTGTGTTGCCTGAATCGACCAGTCTCGCTAGAACAATCAACAATCGACGAACATCTTCGAAGTGCAAGCCAGTCGTCGGCTCATCGAGCAGATAGATCGTGCGTCCCGTGCTTCGCTTTGAAAGTTCGCTTGCAAGCTTCACGCGCTGCGCCTCGCCACCTGAAAGAGTTGGGGCCGACTGGCCAAGTCGAACATAAGCCAAACCAACATCGACAAAAGTTTGCATATGGCGCGCGATACGAGGTTGATTCGCAAAGAATTCAACAGCATCGCCGATCGGCATATCTAAAATCTCTGCGATATTTTTTCCTTTGAAGGTGATGTCCAGGGTGTCTCGGTTGTATCGAGCACCTTTGCAAACTTCACAGGGCACATAAACATCTGGCAAGAAGTGCATTTCAATTTTGATTGTTCCGTCACCAGAACACGCCTCGCATCGTCCACCCGGCACATTAAAACTGAAACGACCCGGCTGATATCCACGAACCTTTGCTTCTGGCGTCGACGCAAATAATTTTCGAATATCGTCGAAGACACCTGTATATGTTGCTGGGTTTGAACGAGGGGTGCGACCAATTGGTGATTGGTCCATGTCGATCACTTTGTCAAGGTGCATAACACCATCAACACCTGTGTGCCGACCAGGTGCGTCTTTTGACTTATAGATCTTTTGCATCAGTGATGGCAACAAGATGTCACGTATCAGCGTGCTCTTACCGCTGCCTGAAACGCCGGTTACTGCAACGAAACATCCGAGCGGTATTTTCACGTTCAAGTTTTTTAAATTATGTTCGCGGGCACCGCGAATCGTCAGAAAGTCTTTACCTGGTTTACGGCGCATTGCAGGCACATCAACACTTCGTTCTCCCGAAAGATATTGGCCTGTAATCGAATCTTTGACTTTGAGTACACCTTTAACTGGACCGCTGTAGACGACCTGCCCGCCATGCTCGCCCGCCCCAGGGCCAATGTCTACTAACCAGTCGCTTGACCTGATCGTGTCTTCGTCGTGCTCGACGACGATCACAGTGTTGCCGAGATCACGCAATCTCTGCAACGTTTCAATCAACCGATGATTGTCTCGCTGGTGCAAACCGATACTTGGCTCGTCTAATACATAGAGCGTGCCGACAAGTCCTGAGCCGATCTGACTTGCCAACCGAATTCGCTGAGCTTCTCCTCCCGCGAGAGTGCCGGCGGCTCGAGAAAGTGTCAGATAATCAAGACCGACATCTAACAAAAATCCAAGTCGAGCATTGATTTCTTTTGTGATTCGTTCGGCGATCATCGAATCGCGATCTGAAAGTTCAAGATCTGCGAGAAACTTTGCCGATTCGCCAATCGACAAGTCGCAAACCTCTGAGATGTGCCTTCCTTCAACCAAAACAGCCAAGGATTCTGGTTTTAGTCGTGCACCTTTGCATGATGGGCACGGCACTTCCCGCATATAACTCTCAAATTGTTCACGAGCGTTATCGCTTTCAGCACTTTCATGTCGTCGCTTAATCCACGGAATTACACCCTCATACGAAGTGCTGTATTCGCGAGTGCGACCATAACGATTGCGATATTTAACCATCATGTTGTCATCCACACCGGTCATCACTATCTTCTGTGCCTTTGGTGAGAGCTTCGACCACTTCTTGTCGAGATCAATGTCAAATCTGTCGGCAACAGCCTCAAGCATTCGCGTGAAATATTGCGTGTGAGCAGATCGCCACGGCGCAATTGCACCTTCATTAATACTCAGGTTTGGGTCGGGCACAACGAGTTCGACATCAACCTCGTATTTCGTGCCGAGACCCAAGCAGTTAGCGCACGCACCGAAGGGCGAATTAAACGAAAAATTTCTCGGCGCTAATTCTTCGTAACTATCACCGCACTTCGGACAGGCCAAGTGCTGACTAAAAGTGATCGGCTCTCCACCATCAACAATCTCAATCTCGGCCACACCGTTTGCCAAGCGCAATGCGGTTTCAAGCGAGTCGGTTAACCGGCGCGTAATACCGTCGCGGCGAACCAAGCGGTCAACAACAATATCGATCTGATGCTGTTCATATTTCGCCAATCTTGTTGGTTTTTTAAGAAACTCGCTGATCTCAACCACTTCGCCGTCAACTCGAGCACGAGAAAAGCCCTGCGATGCGAGTTCTTGCAACAAAGTGTCGTACTCGCCTTTTCTGCCGCGAACTACCGGCGCCAAAATCTGAAAGCGAGTGCCCTCGTCGAACTTCATAATTCGATCAACAATCTGTTGAGGGGTCTGCCGCGAAAGTCGCGTCATGTCACGCGAGCAATGCTGAACTCCGATGCGTGCATACAAAAGCCGCAAATAGTCGTAGACCTCAGTAATCGTGCCAACTGTTGATCGCGGATTGCGAGAAGATGACTTTTGATCGATTGAAATCGCTGGCGACAAACCGTCAATCAAATCAACATCAGGCTTGTCCATTTGTCCTAGAAATTGACGCGCATAAGAACTAAGCGACTCGACATATCGACGTTGACCTTCGGCATAAATCGTGTCGAAAGCCAGGCTCGATTTACCCGAACCCGAGAGTCCAGTCAACACGATTAACTTGTCGCGAGGTAGCTCGACACTTATGTTCTTTAGATTGTGCTCGCGAGCACCACGCACAACTATCTGATTTGCCATCACAGGCAGGCTACAAAGTGTTAGTGGGCATCTCGTAACTCGCGCTTGAGTTCTTTTATTTCGTCCCTGAGACGTGCGGCATACTCAAATTTCAGTTCTTCGGCAGCCAAATTCATTTCTTCTTCAAGGGTCATTATTAGGCGTGCCAGTTCACTTTCTGGAAGAGCTCGAAGCTCGCGAACAACCTTGTCGCGTTCGTAGTCTTTTCGCTTTCCTTTACCGGGCATTGGTGCGGTGTTGCTCGGTCGCAATACCGACAATATGTCGCCAATCGCCTTGCGCACGGTTTGCGGGTCAATGCCGTGCTTTAAGTTGTAGGCGATCTGCAGTTGTCGGCGCCGTGCAGTCTCAGAGATCGCATACTCCATTGCATCTGTTCGGTTATCGGCATACATAATTACCTGACCGTCGACATTTCGAGCCGCGCGTCCAATCATCTGAATCAAAGACGTCTGACTACGAAGGAAACCCTGCTTGTCGGCATCGAGAATGGCAACAAGTGAAACCTCTGGTAGGTCGAGACCTTCGCGCAATAGATTGATGCCAACCAAAACGTCAAACTCGCCCAGCCGCAACGCTCTCAAGATCTCAATTCGCTCGATGGTGTCGATATTCGAGTGCAAATACCTGACTCGAAGACCTTGTTCAATTAGATACTCAGACAGGTCTTCGGACATCTTTTTTGTCAAGGTAGTCACGAGAGTTCGGTCTCCTTGAGCTGTCTTTGACTTAATCATTTCAATCAAGTCATCGATCTGACCTTTTGTTGGTCTAACGATTACTTCTGGGTCGATTAGCCCCGTCGGACGAACAATCTGTTCAACAACCTGGTCACTGAGTTCAATTTCAAATTTCGCAGGTGTCGCCGAGAGAAAAATACATTGATTCAAACGCTCCATCGTTTCTTCAAACCGCAACGGACGATTATCCATAGCCGATGGAAGTCGAAAGCCGTGTTCAACCAATGTCTGTTTTCGACTTCTATCACCAGCAAACTGCCCATGAAGTTGCGGAACTGCGACATGGCTCTCGTCAATGACAAGTAAATAATCTTTCGGAAAGTAGTCGAGCAGAGTAAACGGCGGCTCTCCTGGTTGTCGGCCGTCAATATGCATCGAATAGTTCTCGATGCCGTTGCAATAACCCACTTCTTTCATCATCTCGAGGTCGAACATCGTTCTCATGCGAATGCGCTGAGCCTCTAAGAGCTTGTTTTGCGATTCGAATATTTTCAATTGTGCAGCAAGTTCTATTTCTATGTTCGCCATAGCGACGCGCATTCGCTCTTCGCCAGCAACGTAGTGTGTCGCCGGAAAGATCACTACTTCACTCAAGTCACGAAGTGTCTCGCCAGTAACCGGGTCAACTACGGTGATTCTCTCAACCGTGTCGCCGAACATCTCAAACCGTGTCACGGTTTCGTCGTATGCCGGATGCACCTCAATCGTGTCGCCCCGCACTCGAAAGTTTCCTCGACCAAGTGTCATGTCATTGCGGTCATATTGAAGTTCTACGAGTCGTGCCAAGATACTTCTCTGGTCGTAATCAACGCCGGTGTGCAGTTCAAGAAGGTTTCCGCGATACTCGCCAGGGTCACCCATGCCGTAAATACAGCTGACCGAAGCGACAACAATTGTGTCGCGTCGAGTCAACAACGCTGCGGTTGCCGAATGTCTTAGGCGATCAATCTCATCGTTGATCGATGAATCTTTTTCAATAAATGTGTCGCTCGACGCGATATACGCCTCAGGCTGGTAGTAGTCGTAATAACTAACGAAGTATTCAACTCTGTTGTTTGGAAAAAATTCTCGCATCTCTTGGGCTAACTGTGCCGCGAGAGATTTATTCGGTGCCAAAATCAATGTCGGTCGTTGTACCTGCTCGATCGTCCATGCGATCGTTGCTGATTTACCTGAGCCTGTAATGCCCAACAATGTTTGAAACCGGTCACCGCGGTTAACGCCGGCGGCGAGCTTTGCAATCGCCTCGGGTTGATCACCTGCTGGCTTAAACGGAGATTCAACGACAAATTTGCGGTCGATCATTTCAGCGATTTGATCCACGACCATGCAAGATCAACTTTTCGCGACAACTCATCGCGATCACCCGAGTTATCAATGACATGATTTGCTAAAGCTAAACGTTGCTCGCGTGTCGCCTGTTTGGCAATTCGTGCTCGAGCGTCGTCGGCATTCATGTTTCGTTGCTCAACTAAGCGCCTAATTGCAAGTTCACTATCAAGATCGACAACGAGTACGCCATCGAGTCCTTCGCGTGGATTTTCGACAAGCAACGGAATATCAAGAACGACTACCTTGTCTGTGCTGCGAAAGCTTTCGACTCTTTCGTTCATAACACGACGAACAATCGGATGAATCAATTGATTAAGGGTTTTCAACAATGATTCATCGGTAAAAACTTTTTTGGCAATTGCTGCACGGTCCAAAGCACGGTCTGCACCAACCACCTCCGGGCCGAACAGCTCAACCATCTTCTCGTAAACTTCAGCGCCAGGCTGTTGCAATTCGCGCACGATTAAGTCGGCATCGATCACCTCGGCTCCACGAGCTGTCAGTAGACGGGCAACCTCAGATTTACCCGAACCAATGCCACCGGTTAGTCCAATGAGAATCATCAGATACTCACCGTATCTAAAACTGAATTTTTAATCAGCCAGCGCTTGGTTCTTCAGTTGTCTTGGTTGCGTCTGCAGGTGCAGCATTTGGATCAAAGAACTCGGCCCATGCCGACTCTCGCGTTGAATCATCACCGCTGACCCAGTTGCCCTGATCGTCGGTCTGAAACTGACCGCGATATTCTTCGGCAAGTTCTCCGCCTTCAGCAGCTTGCTTGATTGACAAGCTAATTCGACGACGAGCAAGGTCAAGATCAATAATCTTCACCCAAAGCTCTTCACCTGGTGTGACAACCTGCTCAGGGGCCTCAACATGATGTGTCGACATTTCTGAGATATGAACGAGACCTTCAATGCCGTCACCAACTTGCACGAAACCACCGAATGGCACAAGTTTTGTAACTCGACCGTAAACCAACTGACCAACTTGGTGACTTGATGCAAACTCTTGCCACGGATCTTGCTGCGTCGCTTTCAACGAGAGTGAGATTCGATCTCGTTCACGATCGATTTCAAGCACTTTGACCGAGACTTCATCGCCAATCTTGACGACTGCGCCCGGATTGTCGACGTGCTTCCATGAAAGCTCAGAAACATGGATCAATCCGTCCATGCCCCCGAGATCAACAAACGCTCCGAATGCAACGACGCTCGAGATTCGACCCGTGCGAACTTCGCCAACCGCGATATTTTCGAGGAAATCTGTCTGTGTTCCTTTTTGACTCTCCTCAAGCAATGCACGACGCGAAAGCACGACGTTGTTGCGTTGACGATCAAGTTCAAGAATTTTTGCAGTGATTCGCTGACCAAGATACGGCGCAAGATCGCGCACGCGACGCAATTCAACAAGCGATGCTGGCAAAAAGCCGCGCAAACCGATATCTACGATCAAGCCGCCCTTAACTGCTTCGATGACGAGGCCTTCAACTGTGCCATCAGCATTTTTGATTGCTTCAATGTCGCCCCAAGCACGCTCATATTGCGCGCGCTTCTTTGAAAGCAACAGACGGCCTTCTTTGTCTTCGAGTGTGAGAATAAGGGTTTCGATCTTGTCGCCCAATTTGACGATCGTATTTGGGTCTGCATCGTGGCGAATCGAAAGTTCACGATTCAAAATGACGCCTTCGGTCTTGTAACCGATTTCGACTAAAACTTCATCGCGGGTAATGCGCACGACGGTGCCGGTGACTAGCTTTCCTTCTTTGAGCTCGACAATCGTTTCGTTGATCGAGTCTGCGAACGAAACATCTCGTTCTGTAACTTTGCGCGGGGTGTAATTGCCTTCTGCGTCGAATGTTCCCATTTCTGGGCTCGACATCATTTGAGTTGTTGACACTGTTATTACTTTCGGTGGATAGGAGAGGTGGATAGGACGCTTCAGCCTATCTGCGACGGTGGTTTTCTGGCCGGAAAATCAGGCTTTCGCCGACGCCCAACTGTCACCCCAAGCCAAGTTGACTTCGAGAGGCACCGCCAATTTGGCCGCCTTCATCATTGAATCTCGCACCAGCGCCTCAACCCTTTCGTGCTCAGACCTAACTGCTTCAACGATCACCTCGTCGTGGACCTGCAAGACCAATCGCGAGTCAAAACCGCCCTCTTCTAGCGCCTGATCGAGCCGAACAATTGCAACCTTGAAAATATCGGCTGCCAAGCCTTGAATGCCCGAGTTCATTGCTTGTCGCTCACCTATCTGCCGAATTCGGAAATTGGGATTTTGTAATTCAGGAATAGATCGTCTGCGACCAAACAAAGTTTCTGTGTAACCACGTTTTCGTGCTTCTTCAACTGTCTCATCCATATATTTCTTGACTCGTGGAAACGCAGCAAAGTAGGCGTCCAGAATTTCGCTCGCTTCACTTACGCCAATTGCAAGTCTTTGTGCAAGGCCATAGGCCTCCATGCCATATGCCAAACCATACGAAATCATTTTCGCTTTAGATCGTTGATCACTCGTGACCTTGTCAGTTGCAACGCCGAATACATTTGCAGCCGTGACGTTATGAATGTCGATGTTTTTATTGAACGCGTCAATCAATCCGGGGTCGTTAGCGAGATGCGCGATACACCGCAATTCAATTTGGTTGTAGTCGGCTACTAAAAAGTCGCAACCCTTGCGGGGAACGAATGCAGTCCTGAAAACTTTTCCTTGTTCGCTTCGTACAGGAATGTTGTGAAGGTTTGGCTGATCACTGCTCAAACGACCGGTTCGTGCAACGGTCTGATTGAAAGTTGCGTGAATTCGGCTGTCAGCTTCAACAACACTTAATAGACCTTCACCGTACGTCGATCGCAACTTCTCGACTTCGCGATACTCAAGTAACGGCTCGATAAATTCGGGCCATTGATCCTTGATCTTTTCAAGTGTTGCTGCATCGGTGCTTGGTCCGGTTTTGTTTTTCTTTCCAGGTGTCAACTTCTTGTCTTCGTAAAGAATCTTTCGCAATTGCAGGGGCGAATTCAAATTGAATTCTTGGTTGGCCACAGCATGCAGCTTTTTCGTTAGTGCCGTGCATTCGGCTGTCAAACGATTGTTTATCTCGATCAACTGCTTTTTGTCCACCTCAACGCCAAGAAATTCCATCCGTGCTAAAACTCGTACCAATGGGTGTTCAATTTCCGAATAGAGACTCATCAACTTTTGACTTTCAAGGGCTTTCAGCATCACCGACGCAACAAGACCAACGCCAATCGACTCTGTCGCAGCGACAGAACTAGCAACGCTTGTCGAATTGGGGTCGTCAAAATTGAGTTGGCCATCTTGCGACTTCGAATCGGTCGAAGCGATGTCAATACCGAGATACCTAGAGACAACCTGCTTGATCTCGTAGCGCGATTCTGATGGGTCGAGAAGGTAAGCGGCAATCGCAGTATCAAGAACCATTTCTTTAAGGTCAATACCCAAGTTCAAAAGACTTCGCAATATCGGCTTAACGTTGTGACCCCGAAACTTAAAACCGCCGGCGATAACTTTCTTTACATCAGGCAACACCAAAATTTTTGTGGGGATCCAAAAAACTTTGTTCTGCTTTATATCGTCAACCACAGCAAGACCCAAAAGCTCAGATCTCCCTGGATCACCAATCCAAGCCGCAGCCAAATCTGATATTTCGTTTTTTTGCAACGCAGCGATGGCTTGCTTGGCGGTTTCGCAAGTTTCAATCGTCGCAACTATCTCAGATTGCGCCTCTGATTCGCCAGCAGTGTTCAAACTTGACGATTCAACAGAAGCAAAGTTGATATCTGCAAAGTGTTTAAGCGCCTCCGTGAATCTAGAGAACATAGTTTTGAATTCGAAGAGAGCAAAGATTTCTTTAACTTCTGTAATGTTTGGCCTTGGGGATAGCGAGTGAAGATCAATCGCCACTGGCGCATCGCGTCGCAACACCATGAGTTTTGCATTACGCAAAACTCGCTCGCGACTCTCACGCAAAGCTTGTTTCAGCTTTGGTGTCTGCTCTTCGGCGTTATCAAAAATTGCCTCAATTGTTTTGTATTTGGCGATCAGCTTTGCCGCGGTTTTTTCACCAACCCCTGGCACCCCTTCTAAATTGTCACTCGGGTCGCCGCGCAATGCCGCATATTCGGCGTACTGCTTTGGCGTCACACCCGTTCGTTCGAAAATGCCTGCTTCGTCGTAAAGCGCATAGTCGCTAACACCACGCTTGTTGTAGAGCACACGAATGTGTGGGTCGGCAACTAACTGATAATTATCGCGATCTCCAGTCACAATGATCAGATCGTCACCTGCCTTTTGAGCCCTGTCGGCAATAGTGGCAATCAAGTCGTCACCTTCAAAACCGGCGGCATCAATTGCTTCGATTCCCATTTTCGTCAACATCTCTCGAATTAAATCGAGTTGCTGATAAAGAATGTCGGGTTGAGTTTCGCGTTGCGCCTTGTATTCGGGCGCTGCCACATGACGAAAAGTTGGTTCTTTGCGATCGAACACTACGACGACACCATCTGGCTTGTGGTCGCGCATCAGAGTCAGCAGCATCGACGTAAAGCCATAAATCGCGTTGGTTACTTGACCGTTGGCAGTGACCATGTCGGTCGGCAATGCAAAGAAAGCGCGATAGGCCAACGAGTTTCCGTCTAAGGCCATTAGTTTCATGATTAGAAACTAGTCGTCAGTGCGTCGTCACAATTGACGTTCGCGCGAGACGTATTTGGCGGTACTTATGGATGCAATTTGCCAGCGATAATTTGCTCAGCAATATCGCCCATCTTCATACGCTGCGACATTGCCATACTTTGTATGAACGAGAATGCGTCTGACTCAGACATCTGATGCTTGTCGATCAGCACACCTTTGGCGCGATCGACCAACTTACGAATCTCAAGTTGTGCTCCAAGCGCGGCGACTTCACCACTCAGGCTTTTCAATTCGGCAAATCTCGCTATCGCAAGTTCTATTGCTGGCACCAGATCTGTTTTCTGAAATGGTTTGACCAAATATGCAAGTGCACCAGCATCTCGGGCTTGTTCGATGATTTCGCGTTGACTAAATGCGGTCAGCATTACAACTGGGCAAATCTTTTTATCGGAAACTATTTTTGCTGCTTCCAAACCTGACATTCCAGGCATCTTGATGTCGAAAATTGCGACGTCTGGCCGCAATTCATCAACCATCTCGACTGCTTTGTCGCCACGACCCACATCGCCGACCACTTCGTATCCCTCTTCTTGAAGGCTCTCGCGCAAATCAAGACGGATAATCGCTTCATCTTCGGCCAAGACGATTCGAACTGCCATGACTTGAAGCGCTTAGTTTCCGAGTTTGTCGAGTAGACGATCTTGAAGCAATTCAGTTTCGGCGATCGAGTCAAGCAGGTGGCGATGATATTTCTGAATTGCCTCGAGAGTCCGCTGCGCTTCGTGATGCTCAAGTGCAGCATCTGCAGTCTCGGCGACCATCGCTCGCATCTCTTTTTCTTGCGCTTCACCCTCTACGAATTCGAGTTGCTCTGACGTAATACGAAGTTCTTCACGCAACTCGCGCATCGTCTGAGAACCGCGCCGCAAGCGACGTTCTACGAATACATCACTGAAGTTTTTCATTGTCATTAAGTGCCCGAGGCGGGAGTCGAACCCGCACGCCCTTTCAGACAACGGATTTTGAGTCCGTCGCGTCTGCCATTCCGCCACTCGGGCTTGCCCGCTAAGCGTATCTACCAATGTTCAACGCCCACACTGAGTTTCAACTGCACAATCACTCATATTTCTTCTACGATGTAGACAACACGAAAGGCACTCCTTAGAAGATGCTCGCATTCACCTTTCCTGGTCAAGGATCACAACGACCAGGCATGGGCAAACCTTGGGTAGACCACGAAAGTTGGGAGTTGGTAACCGAGGCATCCGAAATCGCCGATCGCGATGTCGCCGACCTACTACTTAACGCCGATGCGGAAACACTCAAAGACACTCGCAATGCCCAATTGACAACTTTTGTTTCGAGCCTGATGGTGCTCGACGCAGTTGAGCGTCTTGGATTTGAACCGAGCCTTTGCGCCGGACATTCGCTCGGTGAGTACACGGCGTTGACTGCCAACGGTGCACTGAGTTTCGAAGACGGCGTGCGATTAGTTGTTGAACGAGCGGCTGCAATGCACGAGGCTGGCTCACAAACTCCGGGTGTGATGTCTGCAGTTCTGGGCCTCGACGACGATCAAGTTGAAACTGCTTGCCGGCGAGCTGACAGCGATGTTTGGGTTGCCAATTTCAACGCACCTGGACAAGTCGTCATCGCCGGTACAACTGCAGGCGTTCAACTTGCTTCTGAACACGCAAAAGAACTCGGCGCTAAGCGCGTGATGGCGTTGCCGGTATCGGGCGCATTTCATACTCCGTTAATGGCGCCTGCTCGCGACAGACTGCGTGAGGCAATTGCTCTTGCCAAGCCACGAGACACAGATGTACCAATCGTTTCAAACGTGGACGCCAAAGCACACGACCAAGGCAACGAATGGACAACACTTCTTTCGGCTCAGCTATCAAGTCCGGTGCGTTGGAAACAGTGTTTGCAAACAATGTCAGAAAGCGGAATCAACAACTTCGTAGAACTCGGACCAGGCGGAGTGCTCACAGGCATGGCCAAGCGCACAATCGAGTCTGCGCGAACGCTCAGTATCAGCACCCCAGATGAACTCGACAAGCTCATCGAATGGATCGGGGCTTCTTCTCTGCCCGCTCAGCAACTTCACGAAGGCGAACATCTTTTTGCAGTTGAGCGACTTGTTGTTAGCCCAGGCGCCGGCGTGTTTGCGCCGAATAAGGCGATTGCAAACGGCGCGCGCATTAGCGTTGGAGATGTGCTCGGCATGGTCGGCGAACAAGAGGTTCGTTCACTTTTTGATGGAGTACTTCAGAGTTTCATCAGCGTCGATGGTGAACGACTGACTGCACATCAGCCAGTTGCATGGCTGCGCACAATATGACAATGAACATGACAGTTAACGATTCATGCCTGTAATACCTAAAAACGCCGTTGGTGCAAAAATTATTGGCTGGGGCACCGCGCTACCTGAAAAAGTCGTCACCAATGACGATCTATCAAAGACGATGGACACATCAGACGAATGGATCCGCGAGCGCACAGGTATTGAACGCCGACACATCGGTGGCAGCACAGCGAGTCTCTCGATTGAATCTGGTCGCAAAGCAATCGAAATGGCAGGCATCGATCCGTTGTCGATTGACGCGCTAGTTCTTTCGACTACAACACCCGATCGCACAGTGCCAGCAACTAGTGCTGCAGTTCAACATGGGCTTGGTCTGCGATGTGGTGCATTCGATGTGAACGCCGCCTGTTCGGGTTTCGTCTATGCGCTCATAACTGGACACGGACTTGTCGCCATGGGTATGCGACGCATTTTGGTTATTGGCACCGACACACTTTCAAGAATCACTGACTGGACAGATCGCAACACTGCAATTTTGTTCGCCGACGGATCTGGCGCAGCAGTAATTGAAGCCACCACCGGACCTGGTCAATTGCTTGGTTGGGACTTTGACGCTGATGGCTCACTTGAAGAACTGCTTTATGCCGAGATTGGCGGAACCTTACATATGGAAGGCAAAGAAGTTTTTCGTCGCGCCGTACGCATCATGGTTGACTCGGCAGAAAAATCAATAAAGGCTGCAGGTCTGACCACAAACGAAATAAGCCTTGTTGTGCCACACCAAGCAAATATTCGAATCATTGAAGCCGCATGCAAGCGACTTGATATCTCAATGGATAAAGCAGCGATTGTTCTTCATGAAACCGGCAACACATCATCGGCGTCAATACCCTTGGCGCTGTTTGACGCAGTCGACAACTCACGTGTAAAGACAGGCGACAATATTTTGTTAGTTGGGTTTGGCGCAGGAATGACCGCGGCCAGTGCCGTCATAAAATGGAATCAATCATGAGCAGAGTCGTACTTATTACCGGTGGAGCAAAAGGTATTGGCTTGGCGTGTGCCCAGCATTTCGCAAAACTTGGCGACAAAGTTGCGATCACTTACAACACCACAAAACCAACAGGTGATTTTTTTGCCGTCAAGTGTGATGTCACCTCTCAATCAGAAGTCGACGCGGCGTTCACCGCAATTGAAGAGAAACTAGGGCCAGTTCAAGTACTTGTTTCAAACGCGGGAATAACAAAAGATTTGCTGTTGCTGCGTATGAATGAATCTGACTTCGCTTCAGTGATCGACGCCAATCTCACCGGCGCCTATCGCGTTTGCAAGCGCGCAACTCAAGGCATGCTGCGCGCACGATCTGGTCGCATCATCTTGATGTCTTCGGTGGTCGGCCTACTTGGTTCGGCTGGTCAAGCAAACTATGCAGCATCAAAGGCAGGTCTAGTTGGTCTGGCACGTTCACTTGCGCGTGAACTCGGTTCGCGATCAATCACAGTTAACGTTGTTGCGCCTGGCCCGGTCGAAACCGACATGACAGCGGCACTAACTCAAGAACAAAGAGAAAAAATGCTTGACGTTGTTCCGCTTGCACGAATGGCAAGCACACAAGAAGTCGCTTCTGTCGTCGCCTTTCTCGCCTCCCAAGATGCTGGCTATATAACTGGTGCAGTTATCCCAGTCGATGGTGGCCTTGGCATGGGGCACTAGACTTATCGCATGGACCAACAACTTTTCGATCGTTTTAAAAAATGCGCAGTAGATGTTTTGGCTGTAGATGCCGCCAAAATCACCATGGAAGCCAGTTTCAAAGATGACCTCGGCTCAGACAGCCTCGACTTGGTCGAATTCGTCATGGCACTTGAGGAAGAGTTCGGCATTACCGTGCCCGAAAGCGAACTCGAAGGTGTCGACACTGTCGGCAAGGCCTTCAACCTCGTTTCTGCAAAAGTTTCTTAAGTTTTAACTTCCGCTAACTTCCATGCAGGGTGCGGGTCATCGAGTTGCAATAACCGGATACGGAGTCGTTGCTCCTTGTGGCATCGGCAAGCAAAACTTTTGGCAAGGTCTTTTAGGACCTGGGGTATCTGGTAGCCACTCAGTTGAAATTGAAAACTGGGATCCGTCACCATATTTTGCCGGTCCTAAAGAAGCTCGTCGCGCCGACCGCTGCGAACAATATGCGTTGGCTGCGGCCTCAGAAGCAATTTCGCAATCTGGACCACTGCCCTATGACTCACCTCGTATCGGCACAATATTTGGCACGGGCATTGGTGGTCTTCGAACCTTAGAAGAACAAGTCATTGTTCGTGTCGAAAAAGGCGAACGACGCGTTTCACCATTTTTGGTGCCGATGATGATGTCAAATGCTTCTGGTGCAGCCATTTCAATGCGGTACGGATATCAAGGACCGGCCGAAACGATCTGCACTGCATGCGCCGCAGCCACACACGCCCTTGGTTATGCCGCTCGACTTGTTGCATGGGGACGTTGCGACGCAGTGATTTCGGGCGGTGCCGAATCTGCGGCCACGATTACTGCTGTTGCTGGCTTTGCAAACATGACCGCTCTTTCAACAACAAAAGTAAGCAAACCATTTGATGCCACTCGAGATGGTTTCATCTTCGGCGAAGGTGCTGCGGTATTCGTTCTTGAACGTCTCGATCTCGCACTTGCCCGAAACGCAAAAATTTATGGAGAAGTCTTGGGTGCGGGTAGTAACGCCGACGCACACCACATCACCGCACCGTCACCAGGTGGAGTTGGTGCGATTGCTTGCATGAGACTCGCACTCGACGACGCGGGGCTTTCGCCGAGCGATATTAAACAAGTGAACGCTCACGGTACATCGACGCCCCTTAACGACGCCGCCGAGGCAAGCGCGGTCGCTGAAGTTTTTGGTTCAACCAAACCACCGATGACTTCGATTAAAGGTGTGACTGGTCACCCTCTCGGTGCTGCTGGCGCCCTAGAAGCAGCTGCTGTTCTGCTTTCATTCGAACACAAACTTATTCCGCCGACGGCAAACACTTCGGCTGTCGACCCGCAGATGTTGAACGTCGATATCGTCACTGGTGCACCTCGCCCTTGGCAACCAGGACCGACTATTTCGAATAATTTTGGTTTCGGCGGCCACAACGGCTCGATTATTCTCGCGCCGTACGCCTAAGCGTCAGTTTTTACTTGCGTCGATACTCACGCATCGACGATGACAAAAAGTAATTCGCATTCGCAGGCGATTTCGCCGTTTACTTTTGCAACACCCGAACCTTTTCCTGCACGCGCCGACATACGACCGAGACTTACTGACATTTCAAGCACATCACCAGGCACAACCTGACGACGAAAGCGTGCTGCATCAAGGCCGCCAAACAATGGCAACTTACCCTTGAATTTTTCTTCGCTTAAAATTGCGCAGGCGCCAACTTGGGCAATTGCCTCACACATCAACACGCCCGGCAGAGTTGGACGACCAGGAAAGTGCCCAACAAAGAAATTTTCATCGCCAGTCAAACGCCACAAACCAGTCGCGCTTTGACCAGGAACCAGCTCGATCAATGCATCAACGAACAAGAACGGCGCGCGATGAGGTAGCAACTCACTCGGTAGAGGCAACGAACTCACTTCTCGAGTGCCTCAAGCAGAAAGAGAGGCGTATCTTTCGGTGAAATTTTGTACCATGCGTTCAAAATCTTGCCTTTCTCGTCAATCAAAAACGCTGATCGCTCGACACCCATGTATTCGCGCCCGTACATCGATTTTTTCTTCCACACTTTGTAGGCCTTCGAAACCTTTTTCTCGGTGTCAGCCAAAAGCGTAAAGCCAAGTTCATATTTCTCGTCAAACTTCAATTGCTTTGCGGGCTCGTCTGGACTGACACCGATAATTACAGTTTTGCCAATACTCTTTCGAATGTCCCGCAACAAGCAAGACTGAGCCGTGCAACCAGGTGTGTCGGCTTTCGGATAAAAATAAAGCAATACTTTCTTTTTTGCAAAGTCTTTGAGCGAAACCTTTTTCCCGTGTTGGTCAAGCAGCATGATCGCTGGCGCTTTATCTCCAGTTTTCAACATGGAAACAATTTAGCGGTTAGATGCAATCGGACTGTCAATAGCTGCGCGCACCTGCGCAACATATGTCGCGACAGCATCAGGGCCGTCTTCCAGCAATCTACGCACAACCGAAGCACCTTGAATAACACCGTCGGCAACGGTGCAAGCTTGCATGGCTTGCTCAGCATTCGAAATACCTACACCTACTAACACTGGCATGTCAGTGATCTTCTTCAATCGAGTTGCCATCGCGACAGCGGTTGTCGCTAATTCTGCACGTTCGCCAGTTACACCGAGCAAGCCCACTGCGTATACAAAACCACGGGCTCGATCAATGACTCGAGGCAGTCTTTCATCGGGCGCAGTTGGGGCTGCCAACATGACAGTTTCAATGTGTGACTTATCTGCAGCACTCGCCCATTGTGTCGACTCTTCTAATGGAAGATCAGGAACGATGGCGCCAACAACCCCAGAGTCACGCAGTGTGCTCGCAAAACGATCGTGGCCTGCTCTGAATACGGTGTTGTAATAACACATCACAATTAGCGGCACTGCAACATCAATCGTTCGCAGTTCATGCAATATTGAATTCGGTGTTGCCCCGTCACGCAGCGCTTT
This sequence comes from Acidimicrobiales bacterium, assembly GCA_030827545.1. GTDB lineage: Bacteria > Actinomycetota > Acidimicrobiia > Acidimicrobiales > Ilumatobacteraceae > BACL27. The sequence goes on along the minus strand of JAUREG010000001.1, from coordinate 11,369 downwards.
CTCGGACGCCATCTGAATGATCGGACCATCCATCACCGGATCAGAAAACGGAATTCCGATCTCAATTGCGTCAGCGCCATTTGCGGCTGCGCCACGAACAGCATCAACCCAACCCGTTAGACCACCCGTAATGTAAGGCACAAGAATTTTTCGACCCTCGGTGCGGATGTTTCGCAATCGTGCTTCAAGCACACCAGGAGAATGTGTCGCAATTTTCATCGGCGATATAGCTTCAATCCAACTTGTCACCGAGGATTGTCATCATTTGGGCAACATCTTTGTCACCACGACCCGACAGATTCATGAGCACCGTCTGACCTTGAATTTTTGGTGCCTCTTTTGCGATCCACGCAACAGCATGCGCACATTCAAGAGCAGGAATGATGCCCTCGGTTCGAGCGAGCAATTTAAAACCCTCAATAACTTCTTGATCATTGACGCTCGGGTATTCGGCGCGACCAACTGAAGCAAGGTACGAGTGCTCTGGACCTACACCGGGATAATCAAGTCCTGCACTTATTGAATGTGCTTCTTGCACTTGACCATACTCGTCTTGCATCAAATAGCTCTTCATCCCATGAACTACCCCAGGTGTGCCTCTACCAACTGCTGCACCACCTGCTGGTTCAACGCCGACTAGTCGAGTTTTTGCATCGATGAACCCTGAGAAAATGCCCATCGCATTCGAACCCCCGCCGACGCAGGCGACAACAACATTTGGGTCTGCACCATCGCACAGTGCTTGAAACTGTTTACGAGCCTCTTTACCGATAACGCTTTGAAACTGACGGACCATAAATGGATACGGATGCGGGCCCATCACCGATCCGATGCAGTAATAACTTGTCTCAACACTTGCGACCCAATCGCGCATAGCTTCATTGACTGCATCTTTGAGAGTGCGACTTCCTGAATTCGCAGCTTCAACAGTCGCGCCAAGAAGTTTCATGCGAAACACGTTTAGTGATTGACGCTCGACATCGACCGCACCCATATAAACCTTGCACTCAAGACCAAGCAGTGCAGCCGCGGTTGCTGAAGCAACACCGTGTTGCCCAGCACCAGTCTCGGCGATTATTCGCTTCTTTCCCATTCGCTTTGCAAGTAATGCTTGACCGAGAACGCTATTTATTTTGTGTGAGCCCGTGTGATTTAGGTCTTCGCGTTTAAGAATTAAACGAATGCCGAGTTGCGCACCAAGATTATGACATTCAGTCAGAATCGATGGTCGACCTGCATACTCGGCAAGCAAGTCATCAAGTTCACTTCGAAATAGTGAATCGTTCCAGGCATCGTTGAATGCTCGCTCTAACTCTTCACACGCCGGTACAAGAGTCTCGGGCACAAACCGCCCACCAAAATCACCAAAACGACCGTCGGCACCTGGCGTCAACAATTCAGTCGGCACGGGTTTCGCGTTCATGCAGACTAAATGTACCCCGAACTACAACTATTAGTTCTCCCAATTAAACGGACGATCATCCCCGTTTCTGAGTTCACTCTCAGCAATTCGGTCTAGATCTTCAAATGCTGCCCGTGCATTTTCGATAAATTTCTTCAATTTGATTGGATCTTTATATCCATGACTTTTCTCGACACCCGAAGCAACATCAACTCCCCAAGGTGCAACTTGAGCGATCGCCATGCCCACACTCTCGTCGGTTAGTCCACCAGCAAGCAGAACTCTTACAGTGCTCGGCATCTGATTCACGAGTTCATAATCGTAAGCAACACCCGAGCCAGGATTTGGTGAATCGACCAAAATCAAATTAGTTAGGTAATCATCGGCTTTTTGTGCCTCAATCGAACCCGCCACTACTGCCTTGATAACCCAATTAATTTCAACCATCACTTCAGCAACATTCGCTGGCGACTCATGCCCATGAAGTTGCGCACCAAACACCCCAGCTTCTCGAACCGTGTCGATTACTCTTTGCGGATGTTCGTCACGAAATACACCAACAGTTAAGACGCTCTGCGGCAATCGTCGAACTATTTCTCGAACACGTTGCGGTGCGACCTGGCGGGGCGACGGCGCAAAAACAAAACCAAGTGCATCTGCGCCCAAAGCAACTGCCAGCAATGCATCTTGTTCGTTAGTTATACCGCAGATCTTTATAAACATCAGACTCTCAGTTCATCAAGTGTCATTGCAATGCTCTTTGAAGTCACAAGTGACTCGCCCACCAAAACTGCATGGTAGCCAGCGTCGCGAAGCTGTAACGCATCGTCTCGTGTTCTTACACCAGATTCGGCGACTCTCACAACACTGCTAGGAATCTTCGTTGCAATACGCACGGCACGCTGTTGATCGACTTCAAACGTTTTAAGATTTCGTTGATTCACACCAACCATTTTTGCGCCAACTTCAAGTGCTAGATCGAGCTCAGGCTCATCGTGAATCTCGACTAAGACATCAAGACCAAGTTCTAAGGCAAAGTTATGAAACTCGGCGAGTTCGACTTTGTTGAGAGCGGCCACAATCAACAAAATGCAATCAGCGTTCATCAGTTTCGCATCACAAATATCGTTGAGTGAGACCGTGAAGTCTTTTCGCAACACCGGAAGATCGACTGCCCCTCGGGCACTTTTTAAATCGTCGACAGAGCCACCAAAAAAATCAGAGTCAGTCAATACTGAGATGCAACTTGCTCCCGCATTTTTATACTGCTCGGCAATGAATTTGGGGTCTAGGTCGTGGCTAAGTAACCCTCGCGAGGGCGAACGTCGTTTGATCTCGGCAATTACCGCTAAGGCATTTTTTGAATCTTCAATCAGACGCTTCGCGAAACCCCGGCTATTCGAAATAGTCCGTGTTGCTTCAATTAAACCGGATAACGACCTCGAGTCACGCGACGCGACTTCGCGATGCTGAGCAAGAATCTCGTCGAGATACAAAAATTAAAGTCCCTTGCCACCCATCGGCGTCAAGAATGAAATCTCGGGTGCGCTCGCGGCGAAAGGTGCGAGTGTTTTCGACCAAGACTTAAAAGCCTCTGAACCCATATGCGCATTTGCTGCATCTTGATTTGCATAAAGCTCGTAGAACCAAACCGTATTTGGCTCGACAGCATCGTGATGAAAAACGTAGAAACGCGTACCTTGCTCGCCAATTGCGGTTTCAATGCCGGGCTTGACCGCCTCTGTCATCGCGTCGCGTTGGCCCTCTAATACTTTCAACTTCACTACAACTGCTACTTGCGACATTTGATCTCCTCAGTTATGGGCCTGCGATTTGCAAGCCAAGATTTCGTAATTTCTTAGTAGCCGAGCCTATGCGAAAGCTCAGACATCAACGAGTCGATCTTCACTCGATTTTGGGCGGTTGAATCTCGTTCGCGAATAGTCACTGAGTTATCGTCTAGCGAATCAAAATCAACAGTCACGCAGAACGGGGTGCCAATCTCGTCTTGACGACGATAACGACGACCAATCGCTTGGGTCTCATCGAAATCACACATATAACGCGCACCCAACATCGAGTGAATCTGCCTTGCGAGTGGCATCAGAGTTTCTTTTTTAGAAAGAGGTAGCACCGCTACCTGAAATGGTGCCAACCGCGGGTGCAAGCGCAACACCGTGCGTGGTTCATCATTGACTACGTCTTCGTCATAAGCAGCAAGCAGGAAAGCCGCCATCGTACGATTGGCACCTGCGGCCGGCTCAACAACATAGGGCACGTATCTCTCGTTGGTCGCTTGATCGAAATATTCAAGCTTCTGCCTTGAATGCTCGGCATGTTGCTTCAGGTCATAGTCGGTGCGTTGCGCAATGCCCTCGAGCTCACCCCAACCCCATGGAAACAAAAATTCAATATCGCTTGTGCCTGCCGAATAGTGCGAGAGTTCATCTTTGGCATGCTCACGAATTCGCAACATATCAGCCGGAATGCCGTAGTCGATATACCACTGCAACCGAGACTTACACCAGTAGTCGTACCACTGAGCACTTTCACTTGGTGGCACGAAAAATTCAAGTTCCATTTGTTCGAATTCTCGAGTTCGAAAAATGAAATTGCCAGGAGTAATTTCGTTTCTAAAACTCTTGCCCACTTGCGCAATACCAAAGGGCGGTTTTTTGCGACTGGTTTGCAAAACATTTGCGAAATTTACGAACATCCCTTGGGCGGTCTCAGGGCGAAGATAAACCGTCGCACCCTCACCTTCAACAGGACCAGCATGAGTCTTGAACATCAAGTTAAAAGCGCGTGCGTCTGTGAACTCACAACCTTTCTTCGACTGTGGGCAATCTCGGTCTTCAATCTGGTCTTGACGAAAACGTCGCTTACAAACCGTGCAGTCCACAAGTGGGTCACTGAAGTTGCTGAGATGTCCACTGGCTTCAAACACCTGCGGCGCGCCCAAAATTGCCGCATCGATAAGCACGACGTCATCACGTTGTTGCACCATCGTGCGAACCCAAGCCTCTTTGACGTTGCGAAGCATCAATGACCCCAGTGGTCCATAGTCATACGACGATCTAAATCCGCCATAAATCTCGCCGCTCGGATAAACGAAACCCCGACGCTTGCAAAGGTTGACGACTTGATCTAAATCTTTCGCTGGCACTACTTCAGACTATTACAAAAAGGTGCTGAATTCTGTTCAGGTTTTTGTTCAGCGCTCAGGGCGCTCAAAAACTGCGACCGACTTGAGACGACGCTCTAGATGATGCTCCATGCATTTAGTTGCGAGATCCGATACCTCTCGGGTGGCAGCACTCTCTGGCAACGAGAGAGCCAAATTTAATTGCCCGCCAACGATGTTTTGAATGATCTTTATCGCAGCACCTGAAATAGAAGCTCCGCTGCGACAACTTTGGCATTGACCGCCACCGCGAAATATGTCGAACGCAACAATCTGCTCGCCCGGTGCCCCGCAACCCACACACTTCTCAACATGGGCACCTACTCCTTCGACGACAAGCAACTTGAAATAAAACGCCGCGAGCACCAACGCCGAATCGTTTTCGGACAACCACTGCAATGCGCCAACCAACATTTTGTAAAGATGCTGTGTCGGCTCTCCTTCCATTCCGAGTTGATCTACAGCTTCGAGCATTGCCAACCCTCTAGTCAACCTGTCTAAATCTGTGTATAAACCCCTAGCGCTCGTTACAAGTTCAACTTGACTAACTGTGTCTAGGTCCTTGCCTTTGTTTAATAAAACATCAATATGACTAAGGGGCTCTAGGCGCGCACCGAAACGTGACGACATTTTTCGCACACCATTAGCGACGGCACGAACTTTGCCATGCTCTTCGGTCATCATCACAATTATTCGATCTGCTTCCTTTAGGTCATATGTACGCAAGACAATCGCCTTGTCGCGATACAAACTCATGAATCAACTCCGCCGAAGCGACGATCGCGGCGTTGAAAGTCATCGATCGCCATTTGAATGTGTTCAACATCGCATTCAAGCCATGGAACATTCAAAAAAACAAGTTCGCTATATGCAAGTTCCCACATCAGCGATTCTGGAACTTGTGTTGGTGAACCCAAGACCAAAACCAAATCTGGTTCGCCTGAGGCGGGTGCGAGCAATGTCGCGGCAAGTTTGTCTTCGTCAATTTCTTGACTACTACTCAATTGAGCAACTGCGTTGACAAATCGCTCTTGCCCGTTTGCACAAGTATCGACAACAACTATCAAGCCATGTTCGCCGATCACCGAAACTCGATCTCCCGAGCGCTGACCGCCAAATACAGAGATGATTGAATTACAAATCGCCGTTCGCTCTGTCGCACTTGCGTGCCCAGAATATGGATAAATCGACAACCATCGAACTCCGACCCCACCTACCGATTTAACGAGTGCGTCAATTTGAGCCTTCCACTCATTTGGTGTTGTCTTGAGCCATTCGGCGATAGTGCCGGCACACACTAAGACATGAGCCAAATCTCCAGTTGTATCGCGAGAGCTCTTAACCACCGTGACATTCTCTCACTTTCAAACAACCTGACTCGATAACCAGAGTTGTTAGCGTTGAATTAATGAGTTCAAAACCGCTACATGTCGCCTGCATTATGGACGGCAACGGCAGATGGGCTCGAAAGCGGGGCTTGCCGAGAACTGCTGGACACACTGCAGGAGAAGAGTCACTTGCCGATGTTGTACGCGCTGCATCCAAACGCGAAGTCGCATATCTGACAGTCTTTGGTTTCTCCACCGAAAACTGGGTGCGACCACGGGCGGAGGTTCGCCATATTCTTGGCTTGCACAAAAAACTTTTCGGCCGCATCGCCGAACTAAACGAAAATAATGTTCGGGTCAATTGGATAGGTCGCCCATTCGATGAACCAGGCTCGCGCACCCCTTTATATGTGCAACGAGCAATTCGAAAAGCAATCGACGAAACCAAGACGAATACTGGCATGGTGCTGACCGTCGCGTTTGACTACGGCTCACGTAGCGAGTTGACCCGAGCAGCCAAGCGAATTGTGGCCAGTCAAACCGAACTTACGCCCGCGAATCTTCAGCTCTATCTATACGACGCCTCCCTGCCGCCAGTTGACGTGCTTGTTCGTACCTCAGGAGAATCAAGAATTTCAAATTTCTTGCTTTGGCAAATCAATGCGGCGAAAATTTATTTCACTGACCGACCTTGGCCCGACTTTGATGCTGTCGAGCTTGATGCAGCAATTGCATTAGCGAAGAATTAAATCAACAAGATCACGACGGCAAACGAGACTTAAGTGCCACTAAATATTGCTGACCAAGAAATTCTCGACGCGCTACGGCAAGTGACAACCGCACTTGCTAACGCCGAAGAAAGACAAGGGCAAGATGAGATGGCAGTTCTAGTCGGGCGCGCTTTACGCAAGAATCGACATCTCATCGTTCAAGCCGGCACGGGCACTGGCAAAACTCTGGGTTATTTAGTGCCGGCGATCGTTTCGGGTCGACGTGTCGTCGTATCGACCGTTACAAAAGCACTCCAAGATCAGATTTCGCAAAATGATTTGCCACTACTAGCCAAGGCGTTGAACCCGACTCTTGACCACGAGTTGACCTGGACAGTTCTTAAGGGTCGTAGCAATTACCTTTGTCGACAACGTATTGCCGAACTCGCTGACCGCGCGCAATCGCGTCTCGAACTCGACGATGTTTCTGCGCGGACTAAAGCAGATGTTAAAAAACTCTGTGAGTGGGCCGGCACAACAAAAACTGGTGACGAAGGCGAACTTGATTGGCAGCCTCAACGAAATGCTTGGTCAATGGTCAGCGTGACAAGCGAAGAGTGCCCTGGGGCTTCTCGATGTCCGCATGGCGAAAGTTGTTTTGCCGAACGGGCGCGAACAGAGAGTCAATCGTCAGACATCGTCATCGTTAACGGTTGGCTGTACGCACTAGATATTGTCACCGAAGGCACGATTATCGGCGAACACGATGTCGTAATTTTCGATGAGGCTCACGAATTAGAAGACGTTGTGACTGATTCGGCAGGTCTTGCACTTTCGCCTAGTCGCATCACGACTATTGGTTCGGCAATGCGATCGATCATCCGCGACGACGCCATGTCAGGAGGCTTTGCAAAAAGTGCAGTCAGATTGCGAGATGCACTCGTGCCGTACATCAACAAGCGTGTCGTTCTGCCCCTAGATAATGAATCGCGCGAAACTCTCGTCGAAGTGCGAGGTCGCGCCAATGAGGCACTTGAGTCTTTGCGAACTATTGCCACCAACGATGAATCTGCCAAACAACGCAAACTGCGTGCGCAGTCTCTGTGCACGCGTTTCATCGAAGAAATCGATCTTGCCCTTACTGACCGCAGTGGCTATGTCGCATATGTTGCCGGCACACCTGATCGTTGTTCGCTCGAGATGCGACCATTAAACATCGGTGCAACATTGCACGAAGCAGTCTGGTCACAACGCACAGCAATTTTGACCAGTGCGACCATACCTACAAACCTGCCTGAGCGAATTGGGCTCGTGCCTGAGAGTTTCGATGCTTGCCATGTAGCCAGTCCGTTTGATTACGAAAACAATTCACTTTTGTATTGCGCCTCACATTTGCCCGACCCGGCGCAAGGCCCGCGAGACAAGGCAGTTCACCGCGAGATTGAAGAATTGATTAATGCTGCGGGTGGAAGAACTCTCGCTTTGTTCACTAGCTACGCTCGCCTAAATGCCGCGTATAGCGACCTAGAAAACAAACTTGATTTCAAAGTTTTGAAGCAAGATGATTTTCCGAAAATGGAACTTTTGAGAAAGTTCGCCGAAGACGAGTCAACTTGTTTGTTTGCAACACAAAGTTTTTTTCAAGGTGTAGACGTGCCAGGGCAAACTCTCAGTCTCGTAATTATCGATCGTCTGCCGTTTCCTGTTCCGACTGATCCTTTGATGAGTGCGCGACGCGACGCTTATGGTAAATCGGCGTTTACTGCAATCGACATACCGATTGCTGCTACAAAGTTGGCGCAGGCTGCAGGTCGACTAATTCGAACACAAACAGATTTGGGTGTGGTCGCAGTGCTTGACCCTCGTCTCGTCACGAAGGGTTACGGCAAATCGATAATTGAAATGTTGCCGCCGATGGAATTCACGAACAAACTCGAGCGGGCAAAAGAATTTTTGGGCTACGCGGTTAAAAGTCGATAACCCATTCCACGGACAGTCACAATTATTCTTGGCTCGTCCGGGACATCTTCTATTTTCAATCGCAAGCGTCTAATATGCGCATCGACAAGCCGGCTGTCTCCGAGATATTCATAACCCCAAACAAGTTCTAGTAACTGGTCTCGCGACAAAACTTTGTTCGCGTTCTCCATGAAGATATGCAAAAGTCGATATTCGGTTTTTGTGAGCGGAAGTTCGATACCACCCTTCAAGACAATCCCTTGATCGCTGCGCATCTCTACGTCGCGCACCGTAAAACGGTCGATTGTGGCTGAACTTGTCGACAATAAAGTTGTTCGACGCAATGCTGCGCGAATTCGTGCTGCAAGTTCTTTTGCGACGACTGGTTTTGTCACATAGTCATCGGCACCGGCTTCGAGACCTGCAACTAAATCGTGAGTGTCAGTTTGCGCTGTGACCATAATTATCGGAACCAAACTTTTGCTTCGTAGTTCGCGACAAACATCAAAGCCCGACATATCTGGCAATCTCAGGTCAAGTAACACAAGGTCAACATTCTCAGAAGCAAAGGTCTTTAAACCAGACTGACCATCAGGCGACTCGAGAACTTTGTAACCCTCATCTTCGAGTGCGAGTCGCAATGCTGCACGAATGTCGCGATCATCTTCGATGAAAAGCAAAGTCTGCACGGTGCTCTATTCTGCCCTGAAGTTCAAATTTGTTACCAGAAAGTCACATAATTATCAGGGTTCCGTCAAACAGGCCATGCATTATTGGGTTGTCACACCGGCGGGAAGTCATGCTCCCCCTTGACTCCCGCCGGTGGGGGTTGGCAAAAATCCCGCGATGCTTGAGGTGTGCAGGGCCAATCTGAACCACTCAAGTCAGACCGAGCAAAAGCGCCCTCGGGTTTCGGCGCATTCAGACATAACCTTCGCGGTCTTCGTGGGCGCATGGTGCTCTATTTCAGTCTCAGCGCATTCGCAGCCGCCGTCTCTTTGAGCATCGTTACTTACGCATCGACACGCGCATATCTGCTTGATCAACGGTCAGAACTGGCGACAAGCCAAGCGATTAACAATGCGCAGCTTTTGCGAACACTTGTCGGTGTCAGTCCACAAGATGCAGGCGACATAGTTACCAACATTCGTACCGAGAGCGGAGGCTATGCAGTTCTTTACTTGGACGATCAAGATTCGTTTTTCGCACAAGAGCCGCTGAGATTTACCCAATCGAATTTGCCGACCGACTTACTGACAAAAACTCTTGATGGTAAGAGTTCTCGACAGCGCTTTGAATTTAACGGTCAGCCATATGAAGCCCTCGGAATATCAATCTCGGCAATTTCGGGACATTACTTTGAGGCCTTTCCGCTGACTGATGTTGAGCGCACACTCAATACGATTCGGACAACACTTACATTCGGCATCATCTTGATCACTATTGCCGGCGGCATCTTTGGTTTTTCAAGCAGCAGTAGCGTGCTGAGACCGTTGCGCCGAGTCGCATCAGTTGCGACAGATATTGCATCGGGCGGTTTAGATGTTCGACTCGAAGATGAACGTGATCCCGAACTATCAAGACTCGCCGACTCTTTTAACAATATGGTCGACGCCGTACAAACTCGGATTCAACGAGAAACAAGATTCGCTAGCGACGTTAGTCATGAACTTCGCTCGCCTATCACAGCACTTGCAGCTTCTGTCGAAGTAATGCAGAGTCGGCGCGATGACCTAAGTGATCGCAACAAGCAGGCATTCGACATCATTGCCAGTCAAGTGCGTCGCTTTGATCGTACTGTGATGGACCTGCTCGAACTATCTCGTCTTGACGCAGGCTCTGGCAAAACCCAAGAAGAAATCGTCAATCTTGCTGACCTTGTAAAACGAGTTGCACAGCGTCATGGTTTTGCTGATGTTCCATTTGCGACGACTCTCAATAACGACGATGAGACCGTTCTTGACAAACGGCGAATCGAGCGCATCGTTCTGAACCTTTTAGAAAACGCTCGGGATCATGCAGGCGGCGCCACTTCAATCTCGGTCACAGGCGATGAACGCGAATTGCGAATAGCCGTCGAAGATGCTGGTGCGGGTGTCGCACAAAGTGAACGCGAAAGAATATTTGAGCGGTTCGCACGCGGAACTGCATCGAAAAATGGCACTGGCAGTGGACTTGGGCTCGCAATCGTGCAAGAACACGCACGCGCTCTCGGTGGCAGGGCTTGGGTCGAGACAAGCACCAGCGGAGGCGCAAGGTTCATAGTTTCGATTCTGCGACAGAGTTCAACCGAGTTGACGAAGCCAATGTTATGAGACGAGTGATTGGTCTTTTACTTGTTCTATCAATTTCTAGTTGCGGCGTACCACGCACCAGCAAAGTTATTGAGATATCGAGTGCAGAGTTGCCGCTAGAGCTAAACCAGCAGCCGACTACTACGACCACTACGACAACAATCGATGAAAATGCTTCGGCTAAAGAAACTCAACAGCCTTCAGCCGAGGTGCTCTCTGAACCAGTAGAGCTCTACTACATCAGCGATGATCGCCTTGTCGCGACCACCCAATCGATTGTTAGCCCAGCAACAATCTCGCAAGTATTGGCCGCACTTATCGCCGGGCCACCAACCGGCGACAACGGTCTCGGTTTACGAAGCGCACTACCGACAGCTCTGAACGCTGAGATTGACATTTCCAAAGGCGTGGCTCAGATCAATACAACTGCAGAGTTTTTGACCGAGCTTTCACCAATAGATCAACGCCTGGCGATTGCCCAACTTGTTTTAA
>JAUREG010000019.1:0-24097 GCA_030827545.1 Acidimicrobiales bacterium | reverse complement strand
CACCAAAGTCGCGAGCCCTGATGCCTGCGTCGATGCCATGGCGCACGATGACTGGCGCCGAGAGCGTTGTGGCCGTCGTGACCATGACGCAACCAAATGCGATATACATCGTCTTGCGAAACGGTGCCGCCATTTTGAACACACGACCCAAAATTGTGCGTGCTTGGGCACGACTCAAGCGATCTTCGTCGCTTACCCCACCTGCGTGCCACACGTTATTTCGCCTCGACTTTCGCCGTGTCACCCTTAGTTTGCTGCATGCTTGCGAGCACTTCGCGATAGCGAGCATTAGTTGCAACTAGTTCTTCGTGTTTGCCGATTGCGGCAACTGTTTGGTCATCGATGAACACAACTCGCGAAGCCAAAGCGATTGTGCCTGGTCGATGAGCGATCACAATCGTGGTGCGACCCGACATCACCGTGCGCATCGCATCGCGAATTTCGCCCTCTTTGCTTGGGTCGACCGCACTTGTCGCGTCGTCGAGCACCAACACACGCGGATCTGAAATTATCGCGCGTGCGATCGCGATGCGCTGGCGCTGACCACCAGAAAGCGAAAACCCTCGCTCACCAATCACTGTGTCATAGCCATTTGGTAATTGCAAAATAAATTCGTGTGCGCCAGCGAGTTTTGCCGCTCGCTCTAGGTCGGCTTGCGCCGCATCAGGCTTGGCAAATGCGATGTTGCTTTTTACTGAGTCGTTAAACAACACTGTGTCTTCGAAGACGACGCCAATTTGTTGACGTAAATCGCGAAGTTTAAGTTTGCGAACATCAACGCCATCTAAGTAAACGTGCCCACTGTCTGTGTCATAGAAGCGCAAAAGCAACCGCGCGACAGTCGACTTGCCTGATGCAGTTGCGCCGACAATCGCAATCGACTCGCCCGCTGCAATTTCAAGATTGAAATTCTTGAGCACTGGTCGCTCGACGTCGTAGCCAAACTGCACGTGATCAAACTTGACCGTGCCAAGTTGTTTGCCATTTTGTGATGGCAAATCACGTGCGATCGGTGGGTCGGTGATTGCAGAACTAGTCGACAAAACTTCATGAATGCGCACAAGCGCTGAAGCCGCCCGCTGACCAAGGGCGATAATCATGCCAACATTGCGCAACGGCCACACCAAAAGTGTGAGGTAAACATTGAACGCAACTAGATCGCCGATCGAGATTTGACCTGACAAAACCCGATGACCACCCACACCGAGCACGCCGACGGCGCCGAGCGCAGGCAAAATATCGATCGCCGGCATAAAGTTGCTGCGAATCTTCGCAGCCTTCATTGACTCAGCATAAATGTCATCGGCTTCTTTCGAAAGTTTGTCGAACTGCACTTGCTCGGCGCCAAAACCTTTGACAACACGCACACCTGCGACCGACTCTTCAACGACGTTTGCAAGTTGTGCCTGTTCTGCCTGAACGGCAAGAGATGCTGGATGAATGCGATTGCTAAATCGACGTGCCGAAAGATTGACAAATGGCAACGGCGCCATCGCCACGATCGCCAAAATCGGGTCTGTAATGAACAAGATTGTTGCTACGGCAACAATTTGAATCACGTTCGACATTGTGATCGGGATCATCACGATGAAGCCTTGAATTTGCATCAAGTCGCTTGAAGCGCGACTCATCAACTGGCCAGTTTGGGCCTTGTCGTGATAGCCAATATTGAGATCGAGAACATGACTAAAAAGTCGTTCGCGCAACAGCGTTTCAGCCCAACGACTTTCGCGAAATGCGACGTAACGACGAAAGCCAGACAAAATGCCGGTGAGCACACCAAGCCCCGCGATGATCAATGACCACTTCAATAACGGTCCGTTTTTTTCGATGCCATCATTGATCGCGAGTTTTGTAACTTGCGGAATTGCAACTTTGAATGCTGCCCAAGATGTGCCAATGAGACCGCCGATAATTAGATTGCGACGTTGGTCGCGCAACAAACCACGAAGTAGTTTCCAGCCTTCGCTGCGTTGGGCTTGCTCAAATTCGAGGCGCGCCGATACCTCTGAGTCTGTTTCGCTCACCGACATCGATTAACTCGCGCTCGGCGAAAGAGTTTCAACGCACTGCCAGAAATTAACTTCGGGGTCAAAGGCGACAATTGCCAGCGATGAAGTTGTAACACCATTGTCGAAATATTTCTTAATTGTCGCACGACACTTTTCGACACTTCCATGCACAAATAATTGATCGACAACTTCGTTGGGTATGGCTGCGACCGCACCTTTGCGATCGCCCGCCTTCCAGAGATCCCACATTTGTTGCAGCATTTCACCGCGACCAAGCCATTTGTGAAACTCTGCGTAAACAGGCACGGTTAAGTAAGCGGCGATCAAACGCTTTGCCGATTCGCGAACAAGGTCGGCGTTTTCGCTCGGGCAGACAAAAATTCGTGCGACGATTTCACGTTCGCCAGGGTTTTGAGATTTTTTTGCTGCTTCGTTTACTACGGCGGCGACTTTTGTTACATCGTCAGCCGATAGCCAGTTGATGATCGCACCGTCGGCTTCGCGACCGGCAAGTTTCAACATGCCTTCGCGCAATGCCGCGACCAAAATTTGTGGCTTTACTTCAGGACGAATGCCAAGGCGAAACCCGTCAATTGTAAAAGTGTCGTACTGCTTTGTAATCTTCTCGCCAGTCATTGCGTCTTGCAAAAATCGCACGACATCTCGAACTTTTTTGTACGGTTCAACGAACGGAATCGCATTCCATTTTTCGACAATCACATTGCTCGACGAACCGATGCCAATTGCAAATCTGCCGGGTGCGGCATCAGCCATCGTTGCAACACTTTGGGCCATTAATGCCGGCGAGCGCGTATACGCCGGCACGATCGCGGTGCCGAGTCGCAGTCGCGGCTCCCATGCGGCGGCCATCGCGAGTGGCGTGAATGCATCGGAGCCATCGGCTTCTGCTGACCAAATGTCGGTGTATCCGAGATCCGCAAGTTTTTTATAATTTTCGCGTTGAGCGTGCAAATGGCCGGGCAATGGCACTGTCATTCCGGGTCGTTGTTGCACGGGTTAATTCTTCCACTTTCGTGCTTTGCAACTCTGACTGGCGGTTGCCATCAACGTTCCGTCTTCAGCGAACATATTCACACGCCCGTGGCCAAAACCGCGGTCGATCGCGTCTATATATATGTCAAGCAGCACCCATTTTGTTGGCACAAGCTTGACAATGCGGATTGTGTTGTCGAGGCTGTTGCCACCCGCAGCCAAGCCCAACGCCTGACCGATTGCCATCGGCACGAAGTCACCGAGAATGCCGAGTGCCGTCGCATCGACATCTTCAATCAACGCGGGAATATGCGCCCACATCACGACGTTTCCGTCACTTAACGAACCGTCGAGTTGAGCAAGAGATCGACCTTTGACAACACGCTGCTGCAATGAATCGTGAATTGTGCCAGGCGAATCATGAATGTGTTGACGCGCAGGTGTTTGCTCTGGTGATGGTGCTTGTGGCATCTTTGCAAACTGCCCTGCCGCGTCAAAGTTGCGATCGCCAAGTGCGGCATTAACAGTGAGAATTTCTCGGTCACCGACACGAGCAACCGCGCGACCTTGCGTAATTTGCGGGCCATTCACAACGAGCGTGACGTCGATAGTCACGAGTTCGTTGGTTTTAGCAAACGACAAATATTGTGCCGTCGCCCAAACCAGGTTGCGTTGCGAGACTGTTTCAAGTGCGCTGATGCAAGCGCCGAGACCCGCGCCGCCAAACAAGAACGAACCACCAGTCGAGATTCGAATATCGACTGGCATTTCGAATTTTGTGGTCTCACCGATGCGATTTAAACCGAGAAAACTGCGACTATCCACCTCTTCACTCTATTTATTTGGGTAGCCCGCCGACTAGTTTTGCTACATGGCAGATGTCCCATGGCGCGGTGATGCGGTCTCGTTAGTTGAGGCGTTTCGCAGCGGCGAGCGCTCGCCTGTCGAAGAATTGCAAGCGACTCTTGCCGCAATCGATGCGAGCAACTTGAATGCATTTTGTTTTCTCGATCGTGAAGCCGCTGAACGCGACGCAAAAAATGCCGACGTCTCATTGCCATTTGGTGGTGTGCCATTCGGTGTTAAAGAACTCGACTCGGTTGCAGGTTGGCCCGACACTGAAGCGAGCATGGTGTTCAAAGATCGGCGCGCGAAAACAACCGACACCCAGGTGAATCGAATCTGCCGCATCGGTGGAGCCGTGCGAGTCGGTCAGACGAACGCCAGTGAATTCGGCGGTGTAAATTTGACGCGGACAGTTTTGCACGGCGCAACTCAAAATCCTTGGAAACATGGTCATACCCCTGGTGGGTCATCAGGTGGCAGTGCATCGGCCGTCGCTGGCGGTCTAGTGAGTTTGGCAACGGGTGGCGATGGTGGCGGATCAATTCGTATACCTGCGGGCTTCACGGGCTTGGTCGGATTAAAAGCGACGTTCGGTCGAATTCCGCGTGGGCCTGGTGCGTCAAATGGCAACTTAACAACTGTGATTGGTTGCTTGTCGCGAAGCGTGCGTGACACCGCGCGATGGTTCGATGTCGCCAACGGTCACGAAGCACATGACCCGTTGAGTTTGCCTCGCGTCTCGGGATGGGAAGCCGGCCTCGGCACGATTTCAACTTCGGGTCTGCGCGTCGCAGTAGTTTCGAATTTTGGTGGCGGTGTTGTTTCGCCGGCGATGTGGCAAGTTATCGAAAATGCTGCTGAGAACTTGATCAAAGTTGCTGGCCTGAAGCGACGCGACTCTGTCGATGTGTCGTTGCCTCGACTCGGCGCAGCGTGGTCAATAACTGGAATGGCAGCGATTCAATTTCAACTCGGTGATCAGTGGCCGGCATGCGCCGATCAACTCACGCCCGAAATTCGTTATGGCGTCACACGTACAGAAAATATGTATGGCGCTGAGGCGCGAGGCAAGTTCGAGAAGCGACGCATCGAATTAAATAACCGCATGGCACAAATTTTTAGCGAAGTTGATTTGATAATTACCGCGAGCAACCCCGATGTTGCATTCAATGCCGAAGGTCCATTGCCTGACACTTTCGGTGGCATTGTTGCTGGTGCGGGCAACAACGGTGTGCTGACATTTCCGGCAAATATTTATGGCAACCCCGGCATCTCGGTGCCAGTTGGTTTCGTCGATGGCCTACCAGTCGGCATGCAGATCATGGCTCGCCACTTCGAAGAACCACTGTTGCTCGACCTCGCACTCGCCCTCGAGCGCACCAACCCCTGGCCCCTCACCACCCCGTAATCCGCTCAGTTTTTCTCGCCTCGACTATTCGCGTTCGTCGCGATGCCGTGCAAGCAGAAGTAAATGAAAAATGTCTTTGTCTCTTTTAGTCGCAGTTTTCAGTCGCTCCCAGGTATCGACTGAAATTACATGAACAACTTGTTTGCCAATCTGAATCTTTTGGCTCTCTCGAATCAATTCGTTGAAACCACCATCAGAGCCTTCGGGTGCAAAAACTAAGTCAAGAAGACCAAACTTTGTCACCAAGTGAATCGTGTCGTACTGTGCCCAATTCGAAATTGGATGCCGTGGAAACCAGGTGCCATAATCGCCTGCTGTTGCTAGCGCTGCATCAATTTCGTCAAAAACTTTTGCAAGGCGTGCAAGATTTTCAAGTCTTCGTGATGGCGTTATATCGAGATCGACCGTTGCCGGCATCGGCAACTGATGAAGTTGTGCAGCTACGCCACCAATGACTACAAAGTCGACAGCGTTGCGCGTTAACGCTGTGATCAGTTCAGTGAGACGTAGTTGCGGCTCAGCGGCCAAGTCGAGCGAGGCGAACACGCTCTCGCTCTTTGGCGTTGAACTCTTCTAAAACTTTTGGATCAAGAGTTTTCTCAAACTGCTCACGAGTAATCGTGTGGGTGTCAGGGCCCGACAAGCCGATGCGCAGGTCTGAACCCGCAGCACGAATAATGCGCAACAACGTATCTAACGTCGGCGAGCGCGTGCCGGCTTCGTACATCGAAATTGCCGCCTGGCTCGTCTTTGCTCGTCGCGCAAGTTCTGCCTGTGAAAGTTTCGCATCGCGTCGCGCACGACTGATCAGGCTTCGCGAAAACACTTCTTTCGGCACTTTGTCATTATATCGGATTAGATATACAGCATTTTCAATCATGTCCACGATGTGTGCGGGTTTTGCCGCTCGCGGGCGGCATGCAAGCCGAGAAAATTAGAGCGCGAGGGTGGCGCGGGCGACAAGGTCGGTGCCGAACGCAGTGAGAATCGCCAGATAACTCAAACCTGTCGCCGCCATCACCGCCGAATAACTGCGTTCTTTTAAGGCAGCGCGAGTAAAAACTGCAAGCACGCCCGTCAATGCAGCACAACCCAACCAGAAATATCCGAGAATGCCATTCCATCCGTCGTCGATTGATCCGTTCAAAACGCTGATCATGCCCGTCGGCAAAATCATGACAACAACTTCGAGTGGCCAAATAAATAGCACAGCATTCGTCAATTCATTTAACAATTTGCGCGTCATGCCCGGCTGCACCAAATACCAATGACCGAGCAACATCAAATCTGTGACCGCACCAAGAAACGCCGCGCCAACGAGCACACGCAACAAATCGACAACCCCGCCACCACTTGCGACAACCGAACCAATTAAGCCGACTGCACCAACGGCTACGGCAAACAAATCGGTGCGCGATTCACGCTTGGCAAAAGTTGCAAATGCAATACCCGCAACCGCGACGCCTGCAACTTCACGGATCAATACTCGATCAAAATAGAAACCCGCGACAACACCGAGCGCCGCCAACACGCCATAAGTCGCGCGCAACAACTTCGAGTAACCCAACGAAATTTCTTTGCTGCGCAGCGTGAACCACAAAAACGCGAGACCGCCCGTCGACCATTGCAATAAAAATGTCGCGGCGTCGAGACGCATTAATTCAAAATCACAAGTGAATGATCGACGTTGTTCATCGACAACGGACCAGCATCTGTAGCAACGACGATGTCTTCAAGTCGCATGCCCCACTTGCCCGGTAGATAAATGCCCGGCTCGACACTAAATGCATGCCCGGCGGCAATTGGCAATTTATTGCCGCTGACCATGTACGGCTCTTCGTGCGCTTCCATGCCGATGCCATGACCAGTTCGATGGATGAAAAAATCGCCGAAACCAGCATCATCAATAACTTTTCGTGCCGCCGCATCGACCGACTCGCACGTCGCACCAACAACACCGGCTGCAACACCTGCAGCCTGTGCCGCGCGCAAAACAGAATATGCACTCGTAATTTTTCGTGAAGGCTCACCGATGAAAACACAACGCGTGATGTCGCTGCAATAGCCGTTCATCGTGCCGCCAAAGTCGCACAGCACAATTTCATCTTGCTTGATGACTCGCGAACCTGGGTGGTGATGCGGGCTCGCCGCGTTTTCGCCAGCGGCAACAATCGCAAAGTTAACAACATCGTGACCTTCGGCAATAAGTCGCGCCGAAATATCGGCTGAAACTTGGGCTTCTGTGCGGCCGACTAACGCGATGTCGCCAGCCTGAAGTTGCGTCGCCACGCGATCTGCCGCTGCACCCGCCGCCTGCAACGCTGCAATCTCATCGGCGTCTTTTGCCATTCGCAACGAACCAACAACATCGACTGCGCGAACAAAATTGACACCTGATACAAAACCCATCAACTCAACCAAGAATCTCGCCCACATTTGATCACCGATTGCAATTCGCTTAGCGCCACCAAGATGCTTGGCAACAATCTCTACTGGGTTTTCGGTTTCACCCCACGGCACGACTTTGAAAACATCATCAAATGGCGTCACTCGCGGTGCTTCGAGTCGCGGCACAACGAGCGCCGCCAACGAATCATGAGTAACCACAAGCATCGTCAGGCGCTCGAGTGGCATCGCGTAATAGCCAGTCAAATATGGCAAGTCATGACCAACACTGAGCAACGCCGCATCGATTGATTGGCTCTTCATTGCTTGGCGAACTCGCGCTAAGCGCGATGCATAAAGTGCGCCACCAATTGCAGTCATATTCTCACTCTAACGAGCGCACACGCGGGCTAACGCAAGCTAACGCGAGCCAACTTGAGCCAATCGAACAACAACTGGTTCGCCACTCGCTTGCGCTGTTGTGCTTTCTGCGGCTTGCTTGGCGTGATAACTCGAACGCGTCAGCGGACTTGCTTCAACATGTTTTATGCCAACTTTCACGCCGAACTTTGCATAATACGCAAACTCTTGCGGATCAGCCCACCGCGCAACCGGCAGATGCTCGATCGAAGGCCGCAAGTATTGACCGATCGTCACGATCTGAACACCAACTGCTGCAAGGTCGATCAGTGTTGCTTCGACTTCTTCTTTTGTTTCACCAAGACCAAGCATGAAACCAGATTTCGTTACGAGACCTGCAGCACTTGCACGCGCCAAAACCGAAAGACTTCGTGCATAGCCGGCCGATGGACGCACTTCGCGCTGCAATCTGGCGACCGTCTCAATGTTGTGATTCAAAACATCTGGGCGCTCAGCAAACAAAGTTTCAATTGCATCGGTGCCTTTCGCATCTGAGATGAGCGTTTCAACACGAGTCAACGGTGACGCGGTTCGAATTTCACGTATGCACTGCGCGACATGACTCATGCCGCCGTCGGCGAGATCGTCACGCGCAACCATCGTTAACACCGCGTGTTCAAGTTTCATTTTGGCAACTGCTTGTGCGACGCGAAGTGGTTCGTTTGCGTCGGGTGCAAGTGGTTTGCGCGTGTCGATCAGACAAAAACCGCATGCGCGAGTGCATCGATCGCCCAGCACCATCATCGTGGCTGTGCCGTCTGCCCAACACTCTGAAAGATTCGGGCAACCAGCTTCTTCGCAAACCGTAACGAGATTCAAGTCGCGCAAAGTTTTTTTCGTCGCCAAAACTTCAGGTCCGTGATTGACATGAGGTCGTAGCCACTCGGGTTTGCGCGCCGAAATCTGCACGTTCGCACTCGCCACTGAGCTTGCCGTTGTGGCGGCCGCACCAGACGACCAAACAACATCGTGACGATCAAACTCGCCACCAGCAAAACGCTGCGCGGCAAGCACGCTGACGACATCGGCAACTTGCTGCACGGTCAAATCAAAACCAAGTTCATGAAGCGACGTAACGCCATGTTCAGAAATGCCGCATGGCACGATGTGTTCGCGCATAAAAGCCAAATTGGTCGAAACATTTAACGCAAACCCGTGCATTGTTCGCCCGCGTGAAACTCGCACGCCAATTGCGCAAATCTTTTTTGGTTCGGCACTTTGCACATCAACCCACACACCTGGGTAGCCGACGAGTCGACCAACATTTTGAACGCCAAGATGTAAAAGCGTGTCGATAACTAATTGTTCGACATTAAAAACATATGCCTGCATGTCGGCGGGGCCACTAGCGCCATGCTTTGGCGCCAAATTCAGAATCGGATAGACAACTAGTTGCCCCGGACCGTGATATGTGATGTCGCCGCCACGATTGACTTTGACTAGTTCTGCACCGACTTTCGCCGGGTCACACTTCAGGTTTTTTTCTAAGTCGGCGTTAGGCCCATACGTAAAAACATGCGGATGCTCAAGCATCAACAGATGTTGCCGCGATGAATGTTTGAACATCGCGCTCTGCACAGCAAGAGCCTCGTGATACGGCACCTTGCCGAGCCAACGCACATTTAACTTTGACGCGAAGTCAGATTTTTCGCGCGACACGATTTAGATCTCCGCTGACCAGTCCTGTGTTTCAAGAACGCGTTTGACTTTTGACAAGAACCCTGCGGCGTAAGCACCGTCGAATGCGCGATGGTCCCAACTCATTGCCAAGTTACCGACTGGATGAATTGCGATGCTCTCAGAGCCATCTGACAATCGGGCAACGACAGGCTTTCGAACAATTGCATCTGTCGACATGATTGCAACTTGTGGTTGGTTGATGATCGGCATCGTCAACACCGAGCCGGCCGAGCCATTGTTTGAAATTGTGAATGTGCCACCCTGAATTTCATCTGGCGTAAGTTTTCGTGCTCGAGCACGAGTTGCGAGATCAGAAATTTCACGGGCGATCGCACGCAAGCGTTTGCCATCTGCGCTGCGAACAACTGGCACGAGCAAACCGTTGAACTCGAGGTCAACAGCGATGCCCAGGTCAACATAGTTGTGCACGACCAAACTGTCGCCTTCGATGCTTGCGTTCAAATTTGGATATTCAGCCAACGCATCGACAATTGCTCGCGCAATGAACGGCAGGTATGTGAGCGTGAAACCTTCTGATTGTTTGAACTGATCTTTCACTTCACTGCGTGTTGCATCGACATTTGCATAGTCAACTTCAACAACGCTAAACGCGTGAGCACTAACTGCCTGCGACATAATCATGTGCGACGCAGTGAGTTTGCGAATCTTCGACAGCGGCAAAACAGTTTCGCGTTCTGATGGCGCAGTGAACTTGGTAGGTGGTGCCGAAGCGGCAACGGGAGCAGGCGCCGGTGTTCGCGCAACTTGCGGTGCGGGTGCAGGTGCTGGCGCGACAGGTGCAGGTGCGACTGGCACAGTTTGCGTAGCCGAAACTTGTGGCGCTGGCGCGGCCTGTACAACTGGTGCCGGCGCTTGTGCGACTGGTGTTGAACCAGTTCTGTCGATGAAATCTAAAACATCTTCACGAGTGATTCGACCACCAGGACCAGTGCCAACGAGAGCGTTTACATCGATGCCGTGATCGGCAACAAGGCGACGCACAACTGGTGACAGAAGTTTGTTCGAAACATTTGGCGCGATCGCCGTTCGCGTTGCAGTTGCAACTGCTGCGGCTGGTCGAGCGACCGGCGCTGGCGCAGGTGCTGACGCAGGCGCTGGCTGAGCGACAGGTGCGGGTGCTGGTGCCGGCGCAGGCGCCGGTGCAGGTTGAGCAACGGGTGCTGGCTGTGCAACAGGTGCTGGCGCGGGCGCTGGCGAAACAGGCGCTGCAGAAGCATTCGCCGCACCAACAACTGCAATCACAGTGCCGACCGGAACCGTGTCGCCTTCATTAACTCGAATTTCAGTGAGCGTGCCAGCAACAGGTGACGGCACCTCAGTGTCAACTTTGTCTGTCGAAACTTCGAACAATGGTTCGTCAGCAGCAACAGTGTCACCAACTTTTTTGAACCAACGAGTAATCGTGCCTTCGGTGACGGTTTCGCCAAGTTGCGGAAGTGTGATGTCAGCCATTTGATTTGCTCTCTATCTCGTAAATACTAGTTTTTTCGCACGGCACGACGCTCGGTTTGTCATGCGTTAAAGCTTCTGCCGGTGAGTGAAAGAACGGTTTCACCAAAGAGTTCGCTCAAACTTGGGTGCGGCATAATAAATTCGGCGATCTCGTCGACTGAAGCCTCCCAGTTGACAGCCAAATAACCGGCAGCCAACTGCTCTGTCACCCATGGACCAACCATGTGCACACCCAGAACTTGACCGGCTGAACCGTCACGATTCTTCTTTGCGATCACTTTCACGAGTCCATCGGTTTCTCCGAGAATCATCGCACGTGAGTTTGCACGAAACTGATGTTTAGCGACAACAACATCATGGCCAGCAGCACGTGCTTGCTCTTCTGATGGCCCAGCCCACGCAACTTCTGGATGACAATAAATTGCCCACGGCACTCGGTCATACATAACTGGCGAAACACTTTCACCACGCATGTGTTTGACTGCCAAAATTGCTTCGGCATACGCAACGTGTGCGAGTTGTGGCGTATTAATAAGGTCGCCGATCGCATAAACATCTGGCTCGCCAGTTCGACAATATTCGTCGACCACGACAAAACCACGATCGTCAACTTTCACGGCAGTGCCCTTGAGTCCGAGTTCGTCAGCAAACGGTCTGCGACCAATCGACATGATTACAACATCACAAACAACTGGGTCGCCAGAGGCAAATGTAATTTGCGTCGAACCATCAGGTTGCTTGCTCTGGCCGGCAACAACTGCCCCAGTGAGAATTGCAATTTTCTTTTTCGCAAAAGTTTTGACAACGACATTGGCCACATCTGGGTCGAGCCCTGGCAAAATTTTTGGCGCACCTTCGATAACTGTGACGGCCGAACCCAGGTCAGCGAAAGTTGATGCGAACTCACAGCCAATTGCGCCACCACCGATGATTGCAATGCGCTTTGGAATTGTGCTCAACATCAAAACTTCGTCTGATGTCATTATCGACCCACCGATTGGAAAACCTTTTATCGTTCGCGGCACCGAACCACTTGCAAGCACAATTTTTGATCCTTGAATTTTTGTTGTTGTGCCGTCAGCCATCGCAATGTTCACTGTGCGATTTGCTTCAAGTGAACCAGTGCCCAAGAAATATGTAACTTTCTTTGACTTTGTAAGGCCCGTCAAACCTTTGACGAGGCCGTCGACGATGCGTGCTTTTCGCGCCTGACTAACGGCGAAGTCAATGCCAGTTGAACTCGCATTGATGCCGAACTCTGATGCGTGAGCTACGTGTCGATTCGCTGCAGCAGTTTCGAGAAACGCTTTTGCCGGAATGCAACCGCGATTTAAACAAGTGCCACCGATTGTGTCGCGTTCAATTAACGCAACTTTCATGCCCGCCGATGCTGCGTAAAACGCGGATGCGTAGCCACCAGGACCTCCACCGATTACGACGAGATCAAATTGGTCTGCCAAGGGGTCTCTTTCTGCGATTTGCCTTATTTATCGTAGCCGTCAGCGTCAAGATCGCGTCAAAGGCTCAGCGTGACATGAGAAACAATTGCACTGAGCCTGCCAACAAAATGGCAACTCCGCAGAGAAGCGAGACAAAGATCAGCTTTCGTGTGCTCACGACTTCAAATACTAGGGCACACAAGGCAAATTCGCCCCACCACATTGCAAATGCGTCAAGCAGTTACTCTGATAAGTGGATGTACTCACCAAAAAAATTCACTCGCAATTTAGTTTTGGTATTTTCACTTTTGCTTGTCTCAAGTTGCGGTCCTGATGGTTCGACAACGACTGCTGAAACTGAATCAACCGAAATTGCCGCAGCAGTCGATTCAACAAACGCGACAGGCACTTCGACGATCGACGCAAAGGCTCAATTCACTGCCACGCTTCTTAGCGGCGCAACTTTTGATAGCGCAACTGTTCTGCAATCTCAACCACTCGCTCTTTGGTTTTGGGCGCCCGGTTGACGGGCTTGCAAATCTGAGTCATCCTCGGTCGAGGCTGCATACAAAACTTTCAAAGGCAAAGTGCAAGTCACTGGCGTCGCATGGAATGGCAGCGGTGGCGACATGCAAGATTTCGTAAATGAAAACGGTATTTCGTTCACCAACATCAACGACGAACCAGGCGAAATTTTCGCGCGCTTCAATGTGCCCTACCAACCAGCCTGGGTGTTTATCGCCAAAGACGGCACAGTGACGACAAGAATCGGTGTGCTTTCAGATGAAGAGTTAGATCAAGAGTTAACAAAGTTGGCTACTAGTTAATGGGCATTAGATCTTTCGGCAAGCGACTAACTGCAGACAATCTTGAAATCGATTCAGAGCGACTCTGCGAGCGATTCAAAGATTATGACTTTGTCAATATCGCTGACTCACAAACTCGCACTCGAACAAAAATTGCCGGAGAAATCAAGCGCATGCGCATTAAGCCACGCAGTGGTGTGCCTGCCGTCGAACTCGTGATTAACGATGGCACCGGTGAGGCAACAGTTATTTTCAGCGGCCGACGCAACATTCCGGGCGTTGACCATGGCAAATGCATCATGGTTGACGGTGTGCCACATCGCGACGGCGGGCGAACTGTGATCTTGAATCCGGCATACACCCTTCTCGGGTGATTGTTTAGCCAATCAATATTTTTTGAATTGCTGCTTCAGCGTCTTCGGTAATCAGCACCATTACTTCGTCACCTGCGCGCAAAATCGTGTCACTCTCGGGCACCAAAACAACTTGGTCTCGCACGATTGCCACCACGGTCGAACTTCGCGGAAACTTCAACTCTTTCAAAGTTTTGTCGCATGCAGGCGAAGCATCGGCCAAAGTAACTTCGGCAAGTTCGGCTTTGCCGCCCTTGAAATCCATAAGTTTTACGAAGTTGCCAACCGAAACTGCTTCTTGAACGAGACTAGTAATCAAGTGAGGCGTCGAAACTGCGATGTCGATGCCCCACATCTCGTTAAACATCCAATGGTTTTTAGGATTATTAACGCGCGCGATCACACGTGGCGCGCCAAACTCTTGTTTTGCCAACAACGAAACAACCAAATTGTCTTCGTCGTCACCAGTTACGGCAGCGACAACTTCTGCGTCTGCGGCGCCGGCTGCGCGAAGCACTTCGACATCGCATGCATCGCCGAGATGCCATCGAACACCTTTGGCTTCTTCTTCTTTGCCATAGTTGCGCACGACGGCGCGATCGTTTTCGACAACAACAACATCATGACCGGCAGCAACAAGTTGCTCGGCTGTGAATCGACCAACACTGCCGCCACCTGCGACTACAACTTTCATGACTTGCCCCGCTTTAAAAACTCGTCAAGCGAATTGACCGAATCTTTTTCAACTGTGAAATAAGCAATGTCACCCTGTTGAACGAGAGTCTTCGCATCTGGGATGACCGCCGCGCTCAAACGGCGCAACGCCGAAATACGTGCACCCTTGATTTCGAGCTCGAGAACTTTTTCGCCAACCAAAGTGTCAGGAAGAGTTCGCTCAACAAGAACGACTGACGAACTCGGGTCGGTCCACTCAACTGCCGGAAGGTCTGGCAAAATTCTGCGCAGAATTCGGTCTGATGTCCACTTCACCGTGGCGACTGTCGCAATGCCAAGACGCTCATAGATTTCGGCGCGCTTGGGGTCTGAAATTCGAGCGACAACGTTCTCGATACCGAAACTCTCGCGTGCAACACGAGCGACCAAAATATTCGAATTGTCACCATTAGTAACGGCAGCAACTGCGCTGGCTTTTTTGATGCCAGCCTGCTCGAGAACATCGCGATCGAAACCGATGCCTGTGATTGTTTGACCAGCGAAATTGTCACGAAGGCGAAAGAACGCATCTGACTTGCGATCAACAACGGCAACACTATGACCTGAAGAAATAAGGCTTAATGCGAGAGTCGAACCAACTCGCCCACAACCGACAATCACTACATGCACGGGTTTCAGCCTACGTCAATGACTGCGTCAAATACTGGCAGTTGTGCGAGGATAGAAGACCGAAATGGTGATTTCTCCGTCTGCACTAAAGCGTTTCTTTATCGGCAAGCCAATTGCCAGCTCTGAAGACGCACATCACAGACTTTCAAAAAAGATTGCACTGCCAGTTTTCGCAAGTGACGCAATTTCGAGCACCGCATATGCAACCGAAGAAATTCTGATCGTATTTTTGTCACTAGCGGCTGTTGGCATGACAGCGTTCGACTTTTTGGTGCCAATTTCGCTATTGGTAATCGTGCTACTGGCGATTGTTGTCAGCAGTTATCGACAGACGATCTATGCCTACCCAAAAGGCGGTGGCAGTTATGTGGTGTCGCGCGAGAACCTCGGCCGTTCACCTTCGCTCGTTGCCGGCGCTTCGATGCTCGTCGACTACATCTTGACTGTTGCCGTGTCTGTCAGCGCTGGAGTCGCCGCAATTGTCTCAGCTTTTCAAAACTTGGTGCCATACCGAGTCGAACTCTGCATCGGTTTCATCATCATTGTCACACTCGCAAACTTGCGTGGCATTAAAGAGTCGGGCGCCCTTTTCGCGCCTCCGACATATTTATATGTGTTGAGCCTTGCATCTCTGATCATCGTCGGGTTGTACAAGGTCTACTTTCAAGATCTCGGGCCGATCGATCACTCTGACGCCTACGCACAAGAACTTTTGTCTGGGCAAAAGACGCTCACACTATTTTTCTTCCTGAAAGCGTTTTCATCTGGTGCCGTCGCATTGACAGGTATCGAAGCAGTTGCTGACGGTGTGCCGGCATTCGAAAAGCCCGAGCCGAAAAATGCCTCAAAAACTTTGATGTGGATGGCTGTAATTCTTGGTACTTCATTTTTAGGTTTGAGCATTCTGGCCCAGAAG
Organism: Acidimicrobiales bacterium; assembly: GCA_030827545.1. Taxonomy (GTDB): domain Bacteria; phylum Actinomycetota; class Acidimicrobiia; order Acidimicrobiales; family Ilumatobacteraceae; genus BACL27. Next base: position 8,022 of record JAUREG010000019.1, on the reverse strand, counting down.
ATTCAACCGATCAAAGACCACGAAGGCGAGATAAAAATCACCGCACTGGCGCAAATGGCCGAACAGGTCTACGGCGGTCGCAACATCTTTTTCTACATCACGCAGTTCGCAACATTTGGAATTTTGATATTGGCAGCAAACACCGCGTATGCCGACTTTCCGAGATTGTCTTCGATCATCGCTCGCGACAATTTTTTGCCTCGACAGTTGATGAACCGCGGTGACAGACTCGTGTTCTCAAACGGCATTATTTTCCTCGGCATTGCAGCCAGCATTCTCGTAATCGCATTTGGTGGCATCGTCAACGCCTTGATACCCCTATATGCGGTTGGCGTGTTCACCGGTTTCACACTCAGCCAGTTCGGCATGCTGGTGCGACATCGAAAACTTAAAGAACCTGGTTGGCAGCTGCGCGCCTTCTTTTCTGGTGTCGGCGCACTGACAACTTTTTTCGTCGCGGGCATAGTCGTTGTCGTTAAGTTCACCGATGGTGCGTGGATTCCAGCCGTTGTAATTCCGACAATGATGGCGATTTTCTTGGCTGTCAATCGTCACTACTCACGAGTGCGATCATTTTTGCGAATCGAAGAGGGCTATGTTGCCCCGCGTCGCACACACACAGTTCTCGTTCTGGTTGGCTCAGTTAATAAAGGTGTACTGCAAGCCGTGAAGTATGCCGAGAGTTTGAGACCCGACAGGCTTTTGGCGTTGTCTGTTGTTGGCTCAGCAGAAGAAAAAGAGAAACTCGTAAATGACTGGGCAAAGTACGGAATGACCGCCGATCTCGAGACTTTAAATGACGACTTCAGAAACTTGACCGACACGATTTTGACTCATATCAATCGCATCGACAACGAAGACAGTGACGACATCATCACCGTTGTAATCCCCGAATTCGTGACGGCGATTCGCTCGCAGTGGTTGCATAACCAGTCGGCGCTAGCGATTAAGGCGCGACTGCTCTATCGCAAAAATACTGTTGTTACCTCGGTGCCAATCGTTATTGAGTAACTAGCATTGCCGCTATATGAAAATCATTGTTTCTGGCGCAAGCGGTCTAATCGGTCAACCTCTAGTTGCAAGCCTGCGTAAACGCGGCCACGAGGTCGTGCAACTTGTTCGCCGTGCACCGCGAGCAAACGAAAGTCAATGGAACCCGAGCGCGGGCCAACTTGATGTCGCAGTGCTCGAAGGTGCTGATGCGGTCATTCATTTGTCGGGTGCCGGCATCGGCGATCGCCGATGGACAGCAAAATACAAACAAGAACTGCTCGATAGTCGCACCAAGAGCACATCGCTGTTGGCAACAACTATTGCCAAGTGCAACAAAAAGCCAAGCGTGTTCTTATCTGGCTCGGCAATCGGCATCTATGGCGCGCGAGGCGACGAACAATTAACCGAGCAGTCGAGCCATGGGATCAGTTTCTTGGCCGAAATTTGCAAACAATGGGAAGCCGCAGCAAAACCTGCAATTGATGCCGGTGTGCGAACTGTCTTTTTACGCACGGGCATTGTGCTGACGCCATTGGGTGGCGCATTGAAGAAACAACTTCCGATATTCAAGTTGGGACTTGGCGGCAAGTTCGGCAACGGCAAGCAGTGGCAAAGTTGGATTTCGCTTGATGATGAAATTGCCGCGATCGAACATCTTTTGACAGCAAATGTTTCAGGTGCTGTCAACTTGACTGCACCGAACCCCGTGACAAATGCTGAGTTTACGAAAGCACTCGGACGCACCTTGCGTCGACCCGCGTGGCAACGAATACCGAAATTCGGACCAAAACTCTTGCTCGGTAGTGAACTCGCCGAAGCTTTGCTGTTCACAGGTCAACGAGTGATGCCGACTGAACTGCAAAAATCTGGCTTTGCATTTGCGCATTCGACGATTGACGTTGCATTGCGCGCTTTGCTCAACAAATGAACCAGCTGCCAACGCGCGTTGATGCCGTTGTCGTTGGTGCTGGTTTGGCAGGTTTAGCGGCCGCGCGACAGATAAAGAGTCGTGGCAGATCTGTAATCGTTGTCGAAGCACAAGATGGTGTCGGTGGTCGCGTGCGCACCGACAAAGTCGACGGCTTTTTGCTAGATCGCGGCTTTCAAGTTTTGCTGACTGCATATCCCGAATTGAAAACCCAAATCGACATGAGTGCACTCAATTTAAAAATGTTTAGTTCTGGTGCGCTCGTGATGCGCGATGGTCGATCATCGGTTGTCACCGACCCCTTTCGTGAACCACGGCGTGCAGCAGCAACAGTTTTTGCACCTGTAGGCACACTCACAGACAAGTTGCGCATCGCCGCGTTGCGCTGGCGTGTCATGCATCGCAATGCCCCCAAGATTCTGAAGAGTGAAGACCTTTCAACAACCGATGCGTTGCGCGATTTGGGATTTTCAGAGACGATGATCGACAGGTTCTTTCGACCATTATTTGGCGGCATTCAACTCGACCCAGAGTTGCGAACATCACGTCGAATGTTCGAAATTATTTTTAAGTCACTAAGTGAAGGGCAAAGTGCATTGCCAGCAAACGGCATGAGTGCAATTCCTGAACAGATGGCGACGAACCTCGGCACAGAAAACATTTTTTTAAACACACAGGCCACGAAAATTGAGACGGGTGCGGTTACGACGGTTGCTGGCCGAGTTGAAACGAGTGCCGTTGTAGTGGCGACTGATCAGCCGAGCGCCAGTGAACTTTTGCGAACGAATGAAATCGCATCGCGTGTTGTTGGCTGTGTTTATTTCTCGGCTGACGCACCCCCAACACACGAGAAATTTGTCGTTCTTGACGGCACTGGTAAAGGCCCCGTTTTGAACGCAGCAATACTGAGCAATATTGCGCCAAGTTATGCGCCGCCTGGCAAACACCTGATCGTGGCGGCACTGCCAGGCATCATTGCTGGCGATCTTGAGGCGATGTCGCGAGACCAATTACGCACCTGGTGGGGACCACAAGTCGACGGCTGGAGTCACATCAAGACATACCGCATCACTCATGCGGGGCCCGAACAACTGCCGCCGTTTAATCCGAAACAAAAAGTTTCACTTGGCAACGGCTTGTTTGTTTGCGGCGATCACCGCGACACGGGGTCGATTCAAGGCGCGCTCTATTCGGGTCGACGTTGTGGTGAAGCAGTGCTCGCATCACTCGCCTAACATCAAACCCATGACGACACCAGACACGAGCGCTCACGACAAGAAAAACAAAATTGTTTCTGTAAGTAAGTTCGTGCCTGCCGAGCCGGTGCAAATTTTTGAACTTCTCGCAAACCCCACAATGCATTCGGTAATTGATGGTTCTGGTTCGGTTGTCGCACCAAAGTCGTCGGCGCCACAGAGACTCTCGTTGAACGCAACTTTTGGAATGAGCATGAAAAAAGGTGCGCCTTACAAAATTACAAATACTGTTGTCGAATTTGTTGAAGGTAAGCAGGTCGCATGGCGCCACTTTGGCGGACACGTTTGGCGCTACATTCTCGAGCCAACACAAGGCGGCACGATGGTGACTGAACAGTTTTCATACGGCACTTCAAAGTCACCATTGATGCTCAAGTTGGCTGGATATGTTCGCAACAACGAGCGCGACATTCGCAACACGCTCGATAATTTGGCAAAATACTTCGCCGATAAAAAATAGGCTGGGTTCGTGAAACTGCCGCAGGGTTTTGGTGCCTACGTCGCAAACATCGGCATTAAGGACAACTCACAAGATCTGACGCTTGTTGTTGCCGAAAGTACGTGTGTTGCGGCTGGCGTGTTTACGCAAAGCCGTTTTGCTGGCCCGAGTGTTGTACTCAGCCGAGAGAACCTCGCAGACAATTCGGCGCGCGCCGTCGTAGTGATTTCGAAGAATGCCAATGTTGCGACTGGCGCCGAAGGCATGAGCAATGCTCGCGAGGTTGTTGAAACTGTCGCGGCAAAGATTGGCTGTGGGGCAAAAGATGTGCTTATTGCCTCTACCGGTGTTATCGGTCGTCAGTATCCAATGCAAAATGTTCGCACTGGCTTGGCAGCGATACCAAACAAATTCGAAAACACATCTGTTGAAGATGTCGCTCGCGGCATCATGACGACTGACACCGTGCATAAAACTGCCGAGGCTACAATCGCTGGCTCGTCGGCTCGAGTTGTTGGCGTGGCCAAGGGCGTTGGCATGATCGAACCGAACATGGCGACGCTGATAACCATGATGTTTACAGATGCCGATATCGACAAGGCCTCGCTTGATCAGATTTTTCGGCGCGTCATCGATAAAACTTTTAATTGCGTTTCTGTTGACACAGATACATCGACTAGCGATACTGCAATAATTTTGGCAAGTGGCCAAGCGGGTGCAGTTGATGCTGCCTCGTTTGAGACGGCGCTTTACGAAGTCGCGTTATCGCTGACAAAACAGGTTGCCCGCGATGGCGAAGGTGCCGAAAAGTTGATCGAAGTTTGTGTTGATGGTGCGCGCGATGCGCGTCAAGCCAAACTTGTTGCTAAGTCGATCGTTAATTCACCATTAGTCAAGACCGCCGTGCACGGCGCAGACCCGAACTGGGGCCGAGTTGCAATGGCTGTTGGCAAGTGCAGCGACGAACGCGACATTGACGAATCAACGGTCGTGATTCGATTCGGCACACAAGAGGTTTACCCGACTTTTGTCGACGCATCTGGGCTCGATGCACTGAGCAAATATATGCGCAGCGATACCGTGCGAATTCACGTCACGCTCAACACCGGCAACGCCGACTGCACCGTCTGGGGCTGCGATCTAACCGACGGCTACATTCGCATCAACGCCGACTACACAACGTAATTTTTAAAACTCGCGCGCAAGTTTCAGCAGAATTGGTTGATCCAGTTCATGATGGCGGGGCGATATTTGAGAACTGATTTATATTGTGCGACGTCGTCGGGCAAACGCTCGAGCATGGTGCGAATGTTTTGAGCAATTTGTTTGCTGCGCGAGAGATATTCAGGCAGTGGCTGTTGATATCCGCGAATTGTGAACAAAATGCCGCCGGTTTTTGGCAGTCGGCGCAAAGTTTGACGCTCCATACGAATCCATAACTCGTCCGGGGTTTTCACGAGCGGCCCCGTCGGAATCTGCGGCTGAAACAGCGCCGGGTGATCTTGAATAATCCAGTTCGATCGCCACACTGGCTTTTCGACTGTCAGGCGTTGAAAATATGTATCAACCGCCGCGCCAACATGATCGGCATACTTGGCTACTGGTTCGTGAATTGCGAGCATGTTGTGCCCCATTTTTTCTGACAACATCCATCGACTCGGGCAACACACAACTGCCGCGTTAAGCAACAATTGTTCGCTGCCATCCTGTGATTTGATCGGTTGCAAAACAGCAAGATCATCAGCAACGAGCAAACTCGCCTCAACAAGTGCATCAATGCCTCTTGACGCCAACTCGACACCCGCCCACGCACTGACAAGTTGTGCGGCTTCTTCAGCAACTTCATCGCCACCGGGTTGTAAACCCACAACTTCGCTGCGACGCGTGGCCAAAAGTTTCTTTTTTAGCTGAACTGTCAAATCAAATTCAGCATCACGTAACAACCAGTTTGAGATTTCTACCGGAAATGTGCCGAGACGGTGTCGAAAGTTATCGCCAACGAGTTGCGGCAAAATCTGCTCGGGTATCGGCATTGCCGAAAACGATGCGGTCTCTGCGGGCGGTGTTTCGTCGAACGGCGTGAACGGATGTCGATGAAGAACGTGGTTACTAGCCACGCGACTTATCGATTCGTCACTTAGGCGGCATGCGAATGCCACCGTCGACACGAATCGACTCGGCATTCATATAACTATTCGTGATGCACTCGACAACCATTGACGCGAGTTCTTCTGGCGCGCCAAGTCGATGCGGAAACAAAACACCCTTTTCAAGATTCGCTTTGAAATTTTCACTGGCTTCACCTTGACCATAAATAGGTGTGTCAATCAAACCTGGCGCAACCGTGTTAACGCGAACGCCAATTGCCGAAAGATCGCGAGCGATCGGCAAAGTCATGCCGACTACTCCACCCTTTGAAGCCGAATACGAAGCCTGACCGATCTGACCGTCGTAAGCAGCAACCGATGCGATGTTGACGATCGCGCCACGCTCACCATTAGCGAGAGGTTCAGTTGTGCTCATCGCTGTGCCAACGATTCGAATGCAGTCGAACGAACCGACCAAGTTGATCGCAATAACTTTTTTGAAAGCGTCGAGATTTGCCGCCGACTCATAGGTGCCGTCTTTGCCAACCGTGCGTTGCGCCCAACCGATGCCAGCCGAGTTGACGAGCACACGAACCGGACCCATCGACTTTGCCATTTCGGTTGCGTTGATGATGTCTTGAGTGTTGGTGACATCGACCTTGCAATATGCGCCACCGATTTCTTTGGCGAGTGCATTGCCTTTTTCTTCTTGAAGATCGGCGACAACAACTTTTGCACCGCGTGCGGCCAACATTTTCGCCACCGCTGCGCCGATACCTGATGCTCCACCTGTAACTATCGCGCTTACGCCTTTAATGTCCATTCATTCAGACTACGCAAGTCGCACGAATGCGGGCAACTTGGACTCTTGAAAACTTGCGGTAGTTAGCTTCAGCCAGCGCTGAGCGAAGCAGCAACTGCAAGTTGATCGACAAGTTCGTTCATCGGGTCGCCATTGTGTGCTTTGACCCAAGTGAAAGAAATGTCGTCACGACTGTTGACGAGCTCGATGAGTGGCTCCCATAGGTCGCGGTTTGCGACCGGTTGACGCTGCGAGTTTTTCCATCCGCGACGTTGCCAACCCATCCACCACTTGTCACGAAAACAATGCACGACATAAGTGCTGTCGCTAACTATTTCAATTGGTTCGCGAAAATCTGAATAAGTGCGCAAAGCGTTAATCACTGCAAGCAATTCCATCCGTTGATTTGTGGTTTGCGGCTCATGACCAAAACCGCTCGGCTCACCAGTCGGCGCAACTGCCCACGCCCAACCGCCAGGGCCAGGGTTGCCCGAACATGCGCCATCTGTGTAGATAACAATTGACATTCCTTTAATACTTACGCAAACGCACGGTGAATAGCGACATACATCTGTGCAGTCACGAAAAAATCTGCGAGAATAGACACGTGCTGTTTGACGGATCAATTCATCAACTGCCAGATACTGACCCAGGCGAAACAGAAGAATGGCTCGACTCGCTTGATGCGGTTGTCGAAGTGCAAGGCAAGACACGTGCGCGATATTTGTTGTCGCGACTTTTAGAGCGTGCACGTGCGAGTCAAGTAAGTTTTCCGGCGACAGTTTCGACGCCGTACATCAACAGCATTTCGTCTGAATATGAACCGTGGTTTCCGGGCGACGAACATCTTGAGCGAAGAATTCGTGCTTACATTCGCTGGAATGCCGCCGTCATGGTCGTGCGCGCAAACACCAAAGCCGAAGGAATCGGCGGTCACTTGTCGACGTTCGCTTCTTCAGCAAGTCTTTATGAAATTGGTTTCAACCACTTCTTCAAAGGCAAAGACAGCGGCACGCCTGGCGACCATGTTTATTTTCAAGGACACGCAGCGCCAGGTGTTTACGCCCGCGCATTTTTAGAGCGCAGACTCAACGAAGACGACCTCGACGCATTTAGACGCGAGATCGGTCGCGAAGGTCGCGGCTTGTCGAGTTACCCGCACCCCCGATTGATGCCCGACTTCTGGGAGTTTCCGACTGTGTCGATGGGTCTTGGACCACTCACCGCTCTTTATCAAGCACGGTTCAACAGATATTTATTGAACCGCAAGATTGATGACACATCGGCAAGTCGAGTTTGGGCGTTCTTGGGTGACGGCGAATGCGATGAGCCAGAAACACTCGGGTCAATTTCGCTCGCAGCGCGCGAACAACTCGACAACTTGGTGTTCGTAGTTAACTGCAACTTGCAGCGTCTTGATGGCCCGGTGCGCGGTAACGGAAAAATCATTCAAGAACTCGAAGCCACTTTCCGTGGCGCTGGTTGGAATGTGATCAAAGTAATTTGGGGCTCAAAGT
>JAUREG010000018.1:0-31390 GCA_030827545.1 Acidimicrobiales bacterium | reverse complement strand
ACAATACTTCGCACAACTAGATGACAACAACATCGTTACTAAGGTTGCTGTAGTGCAACGAGAGTTCCTAGAGGCAAATCCGCAACGCTACACGGGTCGTTGGGTTGAAACATTTTTTGATACAGCAGGCAAAACATACGCAGGTATCGGTTTTGCATATGATGAAGCAACACAAGATTTTATTGCACCTGTAGTTGAAGAACTTGCCGAGTCTTAAAGTGTGGGTCGCAATCTAACAAGGTGGCTTATACCGCTACCAGCAATCCTGTTCTCGTTCTTCCCCGATCAAGTAAGCGCAGAAGCGACCTACAGAACTTGGACTTGCACTACGGATAGTGGTTCTTGGCAAATGCAACAACCCGAAGCCGACTATTTGGCTGGACTATACCCAACTTGGGCTGACTGCCTTAACTGGCAGAACGGCGCACCACCTGAACCTTACACTTGGTCATACGGGGCATCAGTAACCACCACGACTTCATCTACAACCACCACCACGACTTCTACAACCACCACCACAACTTCAACAACGACCACCTCAACTTCAACAAGCACCACTTCCACAACAACCACTTCCACGACAACTTTGCCCGAAACAACAACCAGCGCATCTACGACAACCCTTCCCACATCAACGACCACAACCAGCGAGCCAGTTCAGACAAGCACAACCACATCAGTTCCAGATACCACGACAACCCTTGCCACCACAACGACCACAACGACTCAACCAGTTTCAACACCGACACAAACGACCTCTACAACCGATCAGCCCGTTGCTGTTCCCAATACTTCCGCACCTGTTTCCGAGCCTCTACCTGAGCAACAAGACGAGACCACGACAACAGAAACCACATCAGAAACCACAAACCCCACGACCAGCCCGCCAGATACCACACAAGAACCGATAGAAGTAGAAACATCGGTTCAGACTACCTTGCTTAAGCCTGTTGATACGACTACAACCAGCCAGCCTCTATCAGACGCTTCCTATTCAACCGTATTAGACGATTCGGCAACGACCCTACCCTTACCTCAAACTGACAATTCTGAAGGCTCTAATGCGATTCTAGAGCCTGTTATTTCTATAGAAACCAATAAAACAGGCGAAATCAGCGAAGAAGTGTTTGAACGGATACTTGACGAGATCGCTGAAGCCGAACCTGAAAAAGTGGTGGCAATAGTTGAGACGATTTTGGCAACGAACCTTACGCAGTCGCAGGCGGTTGAACTCGTAGTGTCGCCTACGGTGCTTGAAGCGATAACAGAAGAACAGGCAGAGCAGATCTTTGAATCTATTGTGCCTGAAGAATTAACAATAGAGGAGGCTGCACAGATGAGCGAAGTATTAAGTGAAGCACCAAGCAAGGTGAAAAAAACTTTTGAAAAAGTTATAGATATTTTCGGTTCACAGTTTGAGAATTATGTGCCGAATGGTTCTAATATCCCTGTTTCGCAGCGCAGAAGTCTTGTCGCTATCGGCGGTCTTTTGACTATGCTTCCAATGCCGACTACAAGGATTAGACAATGAAAAAAATTAAAGATTATTTTGTAGATAACACTTGGACTTGGGTAGGCACAGGGCTTGTTTTGATTACGCTTTCTGGCACAACTTTTCGTCAGGCTTTACTGCTCACAGGCATCGGCATTGTTATACACTCGGTTCTCACACTTGGTTCAAAGGAATGATCTATGAAAAAGGCACAAGATATCGCACAAAGATTGATCGCATTATTTATGGCGAACGCACTAGCGATAATTACAGGTTCAGCAATCGTTGGCGGTATTCCCGTTTGGAAAGCGGCAGCACTTGCAGGCTTCACGGCTGTTGCTCAAGTTGCGGAACGACTTGCCAAAGCATCGGTTGATGGCAACTTGACTGCCCAAGAGATATCTGATGCGTTCGGTGGCAACGGCAAGAAGGTTGTAAAGAAGCGAGCAGCAAAATGAAACGCCCATACACGGGCAACAAAGACGGACTCGCAGCAGGTGAGCGTAAAGGTTTAAGAGTTTTCATTAAACAGTTGTGCGCTTTGTATCCTGCGCTTTGGAATAACGGCAGTTATGTGAATCGCCCGATGCGAGGCAAAAAAGATTTAAGTGTTCACGCAACAGGTCGTGCAGTTGATTTGTCTTACCGTTTTATGGCGAAAGAGAAGCGTGGCATACCTGAAGGTGGCAGAAAGCAAGCGATGGAAGCAATGAACTTTCTTGTGAAGAACGCTGACGCTTTCGGACTTGAAGCCATCTTGGATTACTTCCCGATGCCACACGGCAGAGGTTGGCGATGTGATCGCAGTTCGTGGACTATCTACAACAAGAAAACTATTTCAGGTGCGCCTATGGGTGATTGGTTTCACGCCGAGATTTCGCCAGCGATGGCTGATAACCCTGATGCGATGCGTGAAGCGTTCGCCCAAGCAGTAAAGCCTGTCGCATAATGTCTGACGCTTTCGCTACCATTGTTGTTGCGCTGATCAGCACGATTGGCGTAATCATTGTCGGGTTAATGCAATTGTTTAAGAAGGAGGCAAGGGAAGCAGCGATTGAGAACCGTCAAGATCACGCCATTGTTCAACAGCAGTTGCGAATGATTTACAAGACGGTGAACAGGGTAGATGACAAGTTAGAAAAACATTTAGACCAACACGAAGAAGGAACAACTAATGGGAAAACTGCTAGAAGAAATTAAACAAACACCAATCCGCACAGGCAAACCGCCACGCAAAATTGATTTAGTTCTAGAAAAGTTAAACAAACAAGACCGAGCCGATCTGCTTGAAGCAATAAACGATCACAGCATTTCGCCTTCGGTTATTTCACGAGTGTTATGCAACAAAGGGTTTCAGATAACACGAGGCGCAGTGCAACGCTACAGAGGCTTGTATGAGTCTTAAAGACGAGATAGGTAACGAGGCTGCTGCTGAAACTGATTTGATTCGTTTACGCAGGCAGCGAGATAGTTTCGCTAATCAGAACGCACGACTGACTGAGCAACTTGAGCAGGTTGAGAAATGTTTAGCGATTGTTGAACACGCCGAAGGTGTAAGCATTTCGCCTCCGTCTTGGCTTGCCCCAACGAAACCTAAACGCTCGGCAGCAACATTAGTTGTTATGTTGAGCGACACACACTTTGACGAAGTAGTGAACTTGCACGAGATGGAAGGTTTGAATTGTTATAACCGTGAGATCGCTGTTATGCGTTTAGAGAAGTGGGCGCAGAATGTTGTGAAACTTTCTAGACATTATCTGTCGGGTGTTTCTTATGACGGTGTTGTAGTCATTCTTGGTGGCGACATTTTCACTGGCGACATTCACGAAGAACTTGCCTTGACTAACGAGGACACAATGATTGGTTCGTTGCTGTTCTGGTCTGAACAGGTTGCTGCTGCGATACAACTATTGACTGACGAGTTCAAGAAATGTTATGTAGTTAGCGTGGTCGGTAATCACGGGCGAATGACTCGCAAGCCTCGTATGAAGCAACGGGTGAAAACCAATTTTGATTATCTGTTAGCGAAAATGGTTGAACGACATTTTAGACTTGATAAGAGAGTGTCATTTGATATTCCTGAGTCTGCTGATGCGTTAATCAAAATCTATGATCACGGGCATTTGATTACTCACGGTGATCAAGTATCTGGTGGCGGTGGCATCGGCGGCATCTATCCACCGATTATGCGAATGCGAGCAAGAAAGCAGGCACGATATTTGGCTACAGGTAAATCGTTTCAAACTTTGTGGCTTGGTCATTGGCATCAATATATTTCTACGCCGTCAATGATTGTGAACGGCAGTCTGAAAGGTTTTGACGAGTATGCGATGTTGATGGGTTTCGGTCACGAACAACCACAGCAAGCATTGGCGATTGTTACACCTGAAAGAAATATCACGATTCAAGCACCTGTGTTTTGTTTAGATCGTAAGAAGGAAGGCTGGTGAAATATGGGAACTGTTGTGCTGGTTGTTTGGCACGATGCCCATTCTGTTGCCGATACTTGGATTGATGTTGCTGATATTGATGTTGAGCCTGCTGTAGTTGAGAGTGTCGGTTTCTTGTTGCCTGATGCGAAACCGAAACATATTGTGTTGGCGCAGAGTTTGACGGGTGATGAGTGCGATCATATTTTGGCTGTGCCTGTAGAAATGGTGAGGTCTATGAAAGTTTTGTGTGCCGATGCAAATGGTGGGCGTAATCAAGTAATCTGAAAAGTTGTGCGAGGCGTTCTCCTTCTCCGCCTGCGCATACGAGTTGAGTTGCCTCAGCAGAAATGTTGGGGCAACTCCTCGTTTTTTTAGAAAAGTTTTGTGAGCGAAAAAATGCGTCAATATTTTTTTAAGATTTTTTTTGAGCCTTATTTGGCTTAGGCAGTTTTGTTGTTTTTGATGTTTTTGGATTTTACAATTTTTTGTATCTGCTAAAATATATATATCGGATCAATAATCCGATTAGTCAAGAGGAGGACTAATGAGAGTAAATCAGAAATGGATTTGCACAAGTTGTGCAAACCAGATCATTACACATATCAAATTAAGTGGTAAGCCGACTTGTGCGAATAAGCATCGTCAAGTGAAGATGGTTAAACCAGAGAAGAAATAAACTAGACAACAATTAAAGTTCAAGAGGAGGACTATGAGTAAACAGGCGAGATGGAAATGCCCGATTTGCAATGACGGGCTATTGGCACCGATGAAGCCACGAAGGAATGATGTGCGGCGATACTGTCTGCCCTGCTCGGCGAAGTCTGGCAGGCTAGTAGATCGGTTAGCACCTTCGTTAGAGAAACAGAGAGAGAAGCGCACGGCTGTAGTTCGGCAGAAGCGAAAAGCGAAGCGTATTCGTATTGCAAAGAAGTTGAAGCCGAAGAAACAACAGCAGCGTATTGATGAGATACGAGCGAAGATGATTCGGAAAGAGGCGGAACGCATTTGGGCTTTGATGCAGCCGTATCACAAAGGCAAGCGACTTCCGCAGATCGTGATTGCGAGAGGACAGAATCGTGGCAGACAGTATGGACACGCCGAGTCTTGGGCAAATCGCATACAGGTGAATGTTGATCGGACTCAAAGCGTGTCTCGTAGTCAGCGAGTGTGGGAAGTGTTAGCGCACGAACTTTGCCACTGTGCAGTTCCTCCGATAATCAGGAACGGTGCGAGAGATGTTCACTCACGAGAGTTCTACCACTGCTTGCGAGATATTTGGCAGAGGCGTTGGGGTTGCGAGATCTCGTTTGCGAAGGTCAGCACTTGGGGTTACTCGGTTGATTACATTATTCAGGCGCAGGCTGAGGACAGGATTGATTGGTTGCTTCCGAATGCGGCGATAGACGAGAAGCCTTAAAAGGCTTACGGGATAAGGCTTAAATAGATTGGCGTTGTTCGTAGAGGCGAGACTATAATTGGGTTATCGGGTAAACGCCCGATAGTTCAAGAGGAGGACTTATGAGATTAAAGATAGAAAAGAAGATAGACCCAAAAACTGGCAAGTGGCAGCGATACTACAGAATAGGTAAGTGTGTCATCTGCTATAAAACAAAAGTTGAAGTGTCTCGCAACTTTCAAACAAGTTGGTGCTGCGCTTCTTGCAGAGCAGAGATGGAAGTCAATGGTCGCAAGCGAGCAACAGAAGCCAACTTGTTCGGAAGATAATCAAACAAAAACAAAGTTCAAGAGGAGGACTTATGAAAAAGATAGAAAGAAAGCCACTAGTTTTCACAAAAGAAATCTATGAAGAAGGTGGAAACCAGTTTGAGGTTTTAGCAATTCAATCAGGGTCAGAGAATCTAGATATGTCAAATGATAAGTGCTGTCTATGTGGTTGGAAAATCCGCAACGGTGGCAAGCACTCTTATTTAGTTCACAAATTAAACGGTAATTTCAAAGGCGCATACAATACGCTTCTTCGTTGCGATATTCCCGAATTGTGGGACGATATGAGCGTCTCACAAGGTGGCTCAGCGATTGGTTCAGAGTGCCGAAAGAAGTTGCCAGCAGAGTTTGTTTTGAAAGTAAGTGATTGGGATAATAAATAATTAACACAAGTTCAAGAGGAGGAACAATAATGAAATCAGAAGAAAAACAAATTGAAGCAATTAAAGAAATAGTTGCTTTAGGTGATTACTACCTAGTCAAAATCATTAACGGGCATAAAGATTATGACGGGCAGATAGTAGGCATAAACGAGGACAGCCTCGTGATTGAATACTGGAATGTTATTAAAGGCAACTTATCTGAGACTGAAATAAAGTTTTCAGATATTGAAGAAATCTGGGCGTTAGAAGAAATGGTGTGGGGTTGATAATTTGCAAACAACCCTGTAACACCCTTAAGTAATAATCAGATCAACATAAACCAATAACGAAAGAAGGATAGAGATGGAGAGAATACCGAAACCAAAACACGGAAGCAAAGAATGGCTACTGACCAGATGGAAAGACGATCTAGGCAGGTGCGTGTTCGGGGCTTCCGATATCCCTGCACTGATGAACGCTTCGCCATACAAGACAAGAGCAGAGTTATTCGCAGACAAACTTAACGAGCCTCAAGAGCAGGTAGAGTCAGCGATCTTTCGGCGTGGCAATCTTTTAGAGAAGCCGTTGCTTTTAGCAGCGTCAGATCAATTAGGTGTGGAGTTGTTTACGCCTGACACGATTTACCGTGATGGCAGATTGTCGGTCTCGCTTGACGGTGTTAGCAGGTCACTTACTAAGCCTGAGTTAGTTGTTGAGGCAAAGACAACTACACGGTATTCAATTTATGACCAGAACGATTTGCCTACGGAATGGTGTTGGCAGGGTTGGGCGCAGCAGGCGGTGCTTGATTGTCCTGTTTGGTTCTCGGTGCTTGATCGTGACTTAAAAATCAGTGTGGTTGAGTTACCTAGAAACGAAGCAGCGATTGACGCTCTGCGATTAGAGACAGAAGTGTTTGGTGAATGGGTTGATAACAACACACCACCGCTTGACGAGATCAACAACTTCAGCGCAGATGATATCGCTCGTATATGGCGAGCGACACCGACAATGGTTGAGTTAGATGCGACAGCAGCGCAGTTAGTGATAGATCTTGAGAAAGCACGGGCGACCTCTAAAGAGGCAAGCGATGCTGAAGCGAGGCTAAAAGACGCTCTCGCTCAGATGATGTTGAACCACGAAATCGGTATGTTTAATGGACAGAAGATTATTTCGTGGACTCAGCAAGCAGGCAAGAAGGCGTTAGATACAGCGAGGCTTCGTGCCGATCACCCAGAGTTAGTTAAGCAATATGAAAAACAAGGTAATCCATATCGTGTGATGAGAACACACAGAGAGAAGGCAAAGAAATGAGTAATGAAACAGAAGCAGTAATGTTAAAAGCGGTGCTGGAACAATATGCCACTCCAGATCCGAAGATTGTAGGAACGATTCCACGCAACGGAATCAATCTTGCGTATGTCAGCCACGCAGAGATCACCCGCATATTGATTGAGATTGACCCGATGTGGAACTGGCAACCTGTCGCTTGGGTAGATGGCAGACCTGCAATACACGAAGCAAACGGTATGGCAACTATGTGGGCAACGCTTACATTGTTAGGTAAATCGCTTGTCGGTGTCGGTTCGGTTCGTTCAGATAAACCCGACTTGGATAAAGAACTTGTTGGAGACTTCTTGCGAAACGCAGCGATGCGCTTCGGCATCTGCTTGTCGCTCTGGTCTAAACAAGATTGGGAAGCACCACGCAACAATGTCAGCAGTGTTTATACGAGTTATCCGATGAGTCAAGTTGGGGCTGAAAAGAGCAAACAGGCGCACCCAGCGAATGTTCAGCCAAAAAGCAGCCATCAGGAAGCGTTGAGTGACGAGCAAATAGAACAAGCGTTCTCTACACCGCAAAAATCTACGGCGAAGATCGGCAGCCTGATATCAGATAAGCAGAAAGGTTTAGTGTCATCGTTAGCAAAAGAAGTTGCTGATGGAGATATCAGTGCGATCTTGGAGCAACTGTTTGATAAGGCGAATCTAAATACGCTCACAACTAAAGAGGGTTCAGATCTCATCAAGCATTTGATGGGTTTACGAAAGAAAGCAACTGATGAGCAACCCTTCTGAAGAATTGCAGATGGCTTACGAGTTTGCGATCGGTGTCTTAATTGACTGCGCTAGAAAGGTCGTAGTTTTTGACGGCACTGATCGTAAATCGTTAGATGATTTGCGTGAAGCAGTTTTGAAGTTCGGTGAAGTAAACGATTTGATTGCGAGGTTTTTTAGTGAGTCGTGAACATTGGTCTGAGAGTGCAGCGTGTCGTGGGAAAAAAGGTAGCGTATTCTTCCCCGACCATAGGACTTTGAATGAGCATCGTTACGATGAAGCGTTAGCGATCTGCGCTAATTGTTCGGTGCGTCAAGAATGTTTAGATATGGTTATTGTGTTAGAGGATACTGATGATCGTTGGGGTGTTTTTGGTGGTATGACACCGCCTCAGCGAGCGAAGTTGCGTAGAGAGTTAAAGGAGATGGTGAAATGAACG
The DNA here is from genome assembly GCA_030827545.1 of Acidimicrobiales bacterium. Taxonomy (GTDB): domain Bacteria; phylum Actinomycetota; class Acidimicrobiia; order Acidimicrobiales; family Ilumatobacteraceae; genus BACL27. The sequence continues at coordinate 22,882 of JAUREG010000018.1, read as the reverse complement.
CAAAACTTTGTGCCTGTTTAGTGAAGCGTGTTCTTCCACGAAAGCCTTTTTGTGGTGAGAAGATAGATGACGCTGATGAGGACTGAAAAATATAAGAAGAAACAAATAATTAACTGGCAATTTGTTCAATCCGACTTATTTGATCATCTATTGGCTTATACAAGCCAACTATCAGAGATAGCAGAATCTTTGTATTTAGAACTAGATGATTTACAAAGGCAAGCATCTGAGTTTGAAAAAGAAATGCGAAAAGAATTGAAAAGGAAACAAAATGAGGATTGAGGAACGCAAAGGCGATTGTCAAGGCAATCGTGATAAATGCAAACTGCCTGATTGCCCGAAGTTCGGCACTCTCGGCAGACCATCACGAGACGGCAGCAGGCGAGTAAAAGGTTGCGCTGACCCGACAGCACGAGGGAAAAGATCTCGCACTAAAGGATTAAACAAGCAGCGTGTCGCTCGTAAGCGTCTCGGTGTAGCACCATCACATAAGTTCGGTGACGGTAACGAGGAACGCTGGCAAGATGTTCTATTCGCTAACGAGGTTAAAGCAGGTAAGCAGATTGGGGCTGCTGTTACGGCGTGGCTTCGTATAGAGGCTCAGGTGCGTTCTAACGAGGCTGATTTCGGTTCTAGGCGTAAACCTACACGGGCGATTTTGATGCCTGACGATTGGGGCAGCGAAGGTTTAGTGATGGTCAGGCTTAGCACTTGGGAGGAATTAGTGCGACCTGCGATGCACGAATACTACGAAGGCGGACAGTAATGACTTTTGATTATGTAACAGCATTTAAGCAAGGTGGTTACTGGTCAAAATATGTTGCCGACATTTTACAAAGTAAAGGCATCAGATGTTATGCACCAGACATAAAGATCGCTACAACGACTGCCGAACGAGAACATATGACTAAACACGAGCAAGATATTGTTTTTAACTGGAACTATAAGCCGTTAGAAGTTAAATCATCTAGTAGGGATTTTACGAGTGATTACTTGAATTATCCTTATCAAAGTTTGTTTGTAGATACGGTTTCTAGTTTTGAGAACAAAATAGTTGAACCTTTGGCTTATGTGTTTGTATCGCAGAAAACAAGAGGATTGGTTTGTCTTTCACCTAAGTCAAAGAGTCATTGGCGTAAAGTTCAAGCGTTTGATAAGCAGCGACAAATTAACGAACTTTTTTACAGTGCCTCTAAGGATTTACTGATTTCATTTGATGATCTTGTAGCACATTTACTTAAGCGTCAGAAAGCAGTAGATGGTGTATAGAGACGCTAAACACTCGCAAAATAAAATGTTTGTAGGAATTGATATTTCACGGGCTATATTCAAAGACTTGAAAGAGGAGGCTAAATGACACCAGCACAGATAGAGGGCTTTATAGATCGGATTTGTGGTCTGTTTCCTACAAGTCAGATTGGGCGTAACACCGTAAAGAACGCTTGGACAGCAGACGATTTTTTACTGCTGCAAGATGTTGATGACGCACGAAAAGTTGTGCCGTTAATTATGGAACACCACGAGAAGTTTCCTAGCCTTAAAGAAGTTCATAGATCGTTTGCGTTGCTTCGTAAACCAGCGACAGAGCAGATAGTTGTTGTTTGCGAGATCTGCGATGGCAACGGCTGGGATAACGGCAAGCGATGGAACTTCAATACTAAAGAATTGATTTGTGAAGGCTTTACTAAAACAGTTTTAGAGCGCACATACACCTATGTTGTGCCTTGTAAGTGTCGGGAGTTCGGCAAAGCCTAAAGAAGTAAGAAACGAAAACGAGAAGAATAAACATACAGACCTAAACCATTCGCACGGTAGTTGGTAACACTCGGCAACGAGGGTAGATCACGCTGTAAGTAATTATGGTGTGAGGCGAATAATTTGTTGGGAATCGCAGTGAGGCAGAGCGGTAGGGGTCATTCAAACTGTGTCAAGTTAGTTGAAACTTAAACATATATATATATTTCAAAGTCAGCAACAACAATGCTAGGGTTGAGACATACGCCGACTGAGGCGAACGATGAGCGAACACGCCACGACCTGTCAAGGACAGAACAAAGAAAACTAAAAACCTATAACCAAGTTCAGAAGGAGGACAAGGTGATTGGAGTTAATGTGAAGAAATTGTTGATTGTATTTATTGTAAGTGTTATTGGTTTTGCTGGTGTTGCTGACGCTGCGAGCGCACCGAAGCAGGTTGATCGTGATGTTATGCGTCAGCACCCTTTTGATTATGTGCCTACGGTTAAGCGCACTGTTCCTGATTGGGCTAAGTGTCCTGACATTTGGAATCGTTTGCGTGACGCTGGTTGGCTTGAGAAAGATGTTGTTAAAGCAGATCAGATTGTTTGGCGAGAGTCTCGCTGTATCGCTTCGGCACATAATAAGAATGACCCGAACACGGTGCAAGGTGTTAAAGGTTCGTTAGGTTTGTTTCAGATCAATTTGTTTTGGATTCAGCGCACTACTTATTATCCGAACGGATATTTGCAAACTGTTTTGAATCGGGATCTTGTGCCAGCAGATTTGTTTAATGTCGCTGTAACGATTGATGCTGCGCAGGCTTTGATTCGTTACGACAGGGCTCAGGGGAAGTGCGGTTGGTCTGCGTGGTTAGGCTGCTAATTTTCAAACTTTTTTTAGAAATCTTTTGAAAGCCTTATAAAATAAGGGTTTTAGAGGGTTTAATAGTTGGGTGATTCCGTTTAGGCACTTTAAGATTGACATATCAGGTAAAGAGCCTGAAAGTTCAAGAGGAGGACTTAGAAATGGAAAAGCAATTTCAACACCAAGTAATCAGAATCCACCCGTTAATGAGCAAGCAAGTCATTATGAAGAAGTTTGCGTTTAACGATTTTGTTGCAGCGATGGCTCACAAAGACGAATTAAACGACAAAGCAGAAGGTACAGCACTTACTTATATCGTTAAGACAGTCAAAGTAAAAGTTAAGAAATAATCAAAGTTCAAGAGGAGGACTTAGAAATGACTAAGAAAGATTACCAACTAATTGCAGAAGCAATTAAACAAATAAACGAGAGTATTCATTACTCAAAAAACACAAAAATTGATAGCAGACTAGTTACAACAGTCTTAGATCATTTGGTCTATGAAACATTAGGACAAGCACTCAAAAAAGATAATCCTAATTTCAACTATGTAAAGTTTTATGAGGCTTGCGGATTAGAAAACTAGACCGAAACCCCGAAAGGGGTCTAGCGATTTCTTCGCTACTGATGAGGTCAGAAAATCTCAAAGTTCAAGAGGAGGACTTAGAAATGGAACAGTTAAAAACAAACATTCTGAACCTAGTTTCAGGAGAACACGAAAGCGTTTACAGTTTTGCAAGACAAGTTCTTGCAGGAATTGAATCCGAAAACAAAACCCCAGAAGGCAGAACTGCCTATTCAATGTTTAATGCGATCATCAGATTCGCAGACAGCCGAACAGATATTGATAAAGCATTGATGCAACTAATTCGTACAGCCAAATCAGAGCAAGCAAGACTTCAGAACGGCGCAAGACTTGATCTTGGTTGGATTAACCCAAGTCGCTTTGAAGAAACCGTGCAAGAGTCAAAAAGATTAGAACACGAGATCAACACTCTTGCTTACTTGGCTGGGCTTACTGGAGAACAGAGAGGCGACCTGTTCAAGAAGATTCAAGAATTGACCTGCTACAGCAATTAGCAGATCGGGTGGCTGGCAGGCTTTCAGGTTCAAGCCCTGAACACCCACAAGGTAAACTTACCGATTAACAAACAAAACAAGTTCAAGAGGAGGAACAGAAATGAACACAACAGACAGCAAGCAATACACAAGTATCAATCAGATCATTAGCGAAGCAGAAAGAGCAGGCTCACACTTCTTCAGTAAAGCCACGCTAAGGTTCTTTAGCAGCCGAATCCATAGCGAAATCTACGGTGGCTGCTACTTCATCACCAGCGAACGAGATAACTACCGAGACAGCAACCCACGCTTCTATACGATCAGAAAGTATGAAGGCGGTCTAAGAGTTGAAACAGTTGGCGAGTTCTGTCAATACACTTCAAAAGCACAAGCAATATCGGCAGTTAAAAAACTAATTAAAGCAGAGGAGACAAAATGAAAATCACTAAACACTCACTAGACCACATAGAACTAATCTCAAGTGGCGATACAGCCTTATTTGAAATCAGGCTTGTAGTAGCAATGCAAGACTGGTCAGATGACGAAGCAGACGCAGGCTTTGACGAAACAGGTGCGCTCAGTTGGCTAATGAACCTATTAAGCCTCGCAGCAGCAGGCGAAGATATCCAAACAGGCGCACAAGAGTTCTTGAAATCAATGATGACACTCAACGAAGAAAGAGTGCATCTTTGCAAAGTAGAGAAAATCAACTACAACATTGACGAGATAGGAGAAGTTAAATGAGACCACAGCAATCGTTATTCTTTTCACTTACTGGCATCGGGCTACTTCTGTTGATGATGGTTTTGCCATCTGAAACCGAATCAACTTCGGCAGGCTGGGTTGGCTACGGCGTAATCATCGGGCTACTGCTCAGCGTGGCTTTAAGAGCCTTCAGCATCTTGTCTTACGAGCGCAGTTATAAACGACCACGAAGGACATATACGAATCGCAGCCGATAGGCTCAAAGTGTTCTCGTGTCAGCCAATCATCGCTTTTATCCCCTCTTGAGCGGTGGCTTGTTCCCTAATAGGGTTGGCTGGCACGGGAACTTATTTTTATTTGAGAGAGAAAGCAAAGCGAGTTATGACCTTAAAAGATCTACAAAATGCGGTAGCATTTTTAAGAAGGCTAAGTGTTGGGCAGATGGAAGCCGAAGAACTTATAGCAACAGTTGAAGCGTTAGAAGCAGAGATCAAGAAACGGAGGCAAAAGAAATGAGTGAGAGTTTGAACGCCGAACTACAACATTGGCAAGCACGAACAGACGATATGCAGGTTGCCCTTGACCATATGCGAGAAGATCGTGACTTGTTGAAGGCTGAAAAAGAAACATTAAGCGAGGCTTACGCTAAAGCGGTTCAAGAGTTGGCGATGTATAAGCAGATGGTTGATCGTATGCGAATCGCTATGTCTCAAGGCGCAGAACTATAAAAACTGATGCCGTTGCTGACACAAAACAGCGAACTGAAACCGCATCGCATACATAATTTTGCTATCCCTGCTTGGTATGTGCGACTAGATGGCGAGATCTTTAAGACTTGCCCTAATGCTGGGGCTTGCGCCAAAGTTTGTTATGCCCGAAACGGCACATATCTGTTCTCAAATGTTTTAGCAGCACACACTAAAAACTTGCGTTTAACCCTTGATCAACCGATCTTGTTTAGAGCGATGATTAACAAAGAGTTAAGCCATAAACGGTTTAAGCCAACTTTGCAAGCAAGACAAATGCCTGAAGGCGTAGAACTGACCGATGATCGCTGGCTTACGGCTTGGATACGCAACGGTGGAGCAGCAGTTCGGATACACGACTCAGGCGACTTCTACTCTGAACAATATTTGTATCTTTGGTTTGCTATCGCAGCAGATAACCCTCAAGTGCTGTTCTATGCCTACACAAAAGAAGTAGCGATGCTTAAACAACACGGCAACGAGGCACCAATTAATTTTAGATGGCTTTACTCAACAGGCGGACTTCAAGATCATTTAATAACCGCAGATGATCGTAGAGCAGATGTATTCCCTAGCGAACAAGCCATAACTGATGCTGGATACATAAGCCAAGATGCATCAGATCTTTTAGCGATATTGCTCAAAACTAATCTTGTTGGCATACCAGCAAACAACATAAAACACTTCAATAAAAAGATCGCTGGAAGAAGATTTAGCGAACTATGAAAATCAAATGCTTAAACTGCAAACACACTTTTGAGCCAGAGCCAAGAAGAACAGTCGGCTGTCTATGCGATAGTGACGCACCGACTTGGATTGGTGTAGCCTCTGACGGCAAGTTAATAACGATGAGTTACGCCAACTATGAGATAGAAAAGGATTAGAGATGGAACAACGCAAAATAGAACACACAATCGTAGATATAGATTCGGTTCAAACCCACCCGAAGAATGTGCGTCAAGGCGATATCGGGGCTATCTCTGAATCACTTAAAGCACACGGACAGTATCGCCCGATAGTTGTAGATAAGCGCACGAACTATATCCTCGCAGGCAACCACACTTGGAAAGCAGCGAAGGCTTTAGGTTGGGCAGAAATCAGTGCAGGCTTCATAGAAACCAAAGACGATGACGAAGCATTACGCATCTTGCTAGCAGATAACAGAGCAAACGATCTAGCGATGTACGACACGGGTTCATTAGAGGAATTATTAAGAGAATTAAGCGAATCTGACGAAGGGTTAGAAGGAAGTTTATTTGACCTAGCAGACCTTGACGAACTGCAAATAGATAATGAACCTTTAGATTTGTCCGAGTTTGAAAAGTATGACGAAACTATTGACACCGAACACAAATGCCCTAAATGCGGTTATGAGTGGAGCGGCAAACAAAAATAATCGTTATGCGTAAACCACACTATTTTGTGCCGTCAATGAAACAAATTGAACAAGTTAAAGGTACAAACGGGTTTAATGTTTTCTCATTATTTTCAGGTTGCGGTGGCTCTTGTCTAGGTTTTGAGATGGCAGGTTTCAAGATCGTTGGTGCTTCCGAGTTCGTAGAAGAAGCCCGAAACACTTACAGTTTGAACCATTCAGGAACACCTATTGACGGCAGAGATATTAGAGATTTGAAAGCGTCAGATGTTTTTGAGATCGCAGGAACAGATCAAATAGATGTTTTAGAAGGCTCACCGCCTTGCGCTTCGTTCTCTACGGCTGGAAGCAGGCACGAAGGCTGGGGCGAAGTTAAAACCTACTCAGATACTCAACAACGATCAGATGACCTGTTCTTTGAATTTGCACGACTCCTTAATGAGATACAACCAAAAGTTTTCGTTGCCGAAAATGTTAAAGGCTTAGTAACAGGAAGCGCAAAAGGCTATTTCAAACTTATTTTAAGCCGACTAAAAAAATGTGGCTACCAAGTTGAAGCACGAGTTCTAGACGCTTCATACTTAGGCGTTCCTCAAGCCAGACAGCGAACAATCTTTATAGGTGTTCGCAACGATCTAAACCTTCCACCTATCTTCCCTAAACCGTTTAAGTACAGGTTCAATATTTCAGATGTAATAACTGATGACCCGTCTTTAGTAGATAGCGAAACGATGCAAGATATAAGTTTCACAAAATATGCGATCTACAATCAATGGAAAAACCTAACTTTAGGTGAATCATCAAAAAAGTATTATTCATTGAGCAGACCGCAATTAAATAAGCCGATACCGACACTTACTGCTACTGGAGGAAATGTCGGTGCAGGTTCAGTTACACACCCACAATACCCACGCAAACTAAACCTAAAAGAACTACGCCAACTATCTTCATTCCCTGCCGACTTTCAATTAACAGGCACATACCAGCAACGCTATGAAAGAATCGGGCGAGCAGTACCACCTCTAATGATGAAAGCAATAGCGGAAACAGTACACAAAGAAATCCTGCTTAAACAATGAAAATACCTACCGACTGGACATTCAAGAACAAAGGCGTAGCCAAAGAGTTTGATACCCATGTTCGGGAATCCTTGCCTTGGTACGACCTAGTTAGTGGTGCGGTAGCGCATACGGTTCGCCACTACCTGCCAGAGAACGGGCTTATGTACGACATAGGCGCATCAACAGGCAATATCGGAAAACTCCTAGACGACTCTCTAACCTCTAGGAAAGCACAACTAATCTCTATAGAGAACGCACCAGAGATGGCAGAACACTTTGAAGCACAAGGCAAACTAGAGATCGCAGACTGCACAACCTACGATTATCAACCCTTTGATGTAGCAACCATATTCCTCGTCTTAATGTTCCTAACAATGGAACAAAGACAAAACCTAATCCTTCAACTACTAACTAAATGCCGTAAAGGTGGCGCAATAATAATCGTGGACAAGATTGAAGCCAAAGCAAACTATATAGGCACTATAAACCGCAGGCTAACCCTCGCAGGCAAAGTCGCAACAGGAGTTAGCCACGAACAAATAATCGCAAAAGAATTATCGTTAGCAGGAATACAAAGACCACTACGAGAAACCGAACTACCAACCGCAGCCGAACAATTCTTTCGCTTCGGAGAGTTCGCAGGCTGGATCTTAGAAAAAAACTAATGCCAATCCAACGCCCGTGCCTTAACTGTAGAACCCTCACAACTAACGCTACACGATGCACAAGATGCCAAACCGTATGGAACAGACAACACCCCAAACCAGACAGACCTCACTACAAAGGCGACTACAAGAAACGAGCCAAACAAATCAGAGACACAGCAACAGCCTGCTGGATATGCGGAGAAGGCAAAAGACCTAACGACCCATTCACGGCAGACCACCTACTACCTAGCGACCCGAACTCACCTCTCGCAGCAGCGCACAGATCCTGCAACTCACGCAGACAAAACAAACCGATTACACCGAACTGAACACGCAAAAGCAAATGCGATTTTTTCTTTAAGGCTTTGTAGGTTACCCCCGTAGCCCTCTGTTATGTGCACCGTCAGCAAAACTAGTTTTTTGAAAAAGGAAAAGCCTTGAAAACAAATACAAAAGCATTGTGGCAGAATATGTATTCAATAGGATACGAGGATTGATTTATGGGTGGCAAAGGTAGTGGAGGGCATAATAGGAAACCTGTTGAACGCAAACGGCGTATCGGGAATCCATCGGGGCGTAAATTACCTGAGGCTGTTCCTATGGCTGATATAACTACGATTACTTCAAGTCATATCCCTGAGCCGACACGCCCGTTAGGTAAGCAGGGAATGAATCTTTGGAATCAGGTATGGACTTCTGGTGCTAGTTGGCTTAAACAGAATATGGACACCGAACTTGTCTTGATGCTGTGTGAAGCGACTGAGGAACGAACACGGTTGAGATATATGTTGAAAGAGAATCAGAGCCTGTGGCGTGAACGCCGTGCGCTTCGTGAAGTAGATAGGCAGATCATTACACTGTTAGGGCAGGTAGGATTTAGCCCATCTGAGAGAGGATTATTGGGAACAGGTGAAACAACAAAGCACGAGTTCAGCGACCTTGCAAAGCGTATTGCCGAAAAGCGTTCAGCCAGCCGATAAGTGGAAACCTGCGTTTTATACGCAGCGCAAGAATCGTTCTACTGACGGCGATGAGATAATTAACTTCGCTGAAAACTATTTTAATGTGTTGAAAGGTTTTCGGGCAGGTCAGCCTTTGCAGTTCACTAATTGGCAGAAGTGGTTGTTGCGTTCTCTCTATGAGCGTGATGATATAACGGGCAGGCTTCGTTATCGCCGTGCGCTTATCGGATTGCCTCGTAAGCAGGGAAAGAGTTTGATGTTGTCGGCTGTAGGTGTTTACGGAATGATCGCAGGCGAAGCAGGCTCGGAAGTTTATGCGGTAGCGAACGATAGACAGCAGGCACGAATTATCTTTAACGAAGCCAAGCAGCAGATCGTTAATAGCCCGATGCTTAATACTGAGTCAAAGATCTATCGTGATGCTATTGAGATGCCTCGTTTCGGTTCTGTGTTCCGTGTGCTGTCATCAGACTTCAAAGGGCAAGCAGGTTTGAATCCTTCTCTTGTATTGTTTGACGAACTTTGGGGACAATCAAGCCACGATCTCTATGACCAAATGACTTTAGGTTCAGGCGCACGAATAGAACCACTAACAATCAGCATCACAACGGCTGGATATGACCTAGATTCGCTCGCAGGCAGGCTCTATCAGTATGGAAAACAGGTCGCTTCGGGCGAAGTAGATGACGATTCTTTTGGTTTCTGGTGGTGGGAAGCACCCGAAAATTGTGAAATAGATGACCGAAAAGCGTGGCGTATCTCTAATCCGAACCTCGCTGAAGGCTTATTAGACCCAGAAGATCTGGCTGTTGCTGTCAAACAGACGAGTGAAATGGGTATGCGAAGATGGCGTTTGAATCAGTGGGTGCGTTCGCAAGAGTCTTGGCTGCCTGTTGGTGCGTGGGAACAATGCGTCTCAGATCGTCAGTTAGATTCCGAGTTGCCTGTATGGGTGGGGATTGATATGGCTCTGAAGCACGACAGCATCGGTGTCGTTATCGCTCAGCCTCAAGATGATCGCACTGTTGTTCGCTCAAAGATTTGGCAACCTTCGCTTGAAGGCGTAGATGTATCTGAGGTTGAGGTCTATTTGCGTGAAGTTCACGCTACCTACAGGGTGCAAGAGTTCGCTTTTGACCCTGCCTACTTTCAGAGAAGTGCAGAAGCATTAAGCGATGACGGGCTACCTATGGTTGAGTTTGGGCAGTCAGCAGCACGAATGATTCCAGCCTGCGGTAACGCCTACGAAATGATCGTGAACAAGAAAGTAGCGCACGATGGTTCGCCTACTTTCACAGATCAAGTGTTATCGGCAGCGCAAAGAATGACCGATACAGGTTGGCGTTTAAGCAAAGGCAAATCTCGCCGTAAGATTGACGCTTGTATTGCTATGGTTATGGCATTAGATCGTGCGACAACTAGAGCAACAGCAGTAATTGAACCGTCAGTATTGGATATTTGGAAATGATTAACAAGCAGAATATAACTACAGCGATGGAAATTGTTGGTGGCGTTTTAATTGTGTTAGGTGTTTCGGCGTTTAGTATGCCGATTAGTGTTATTGTTGCTGGAGTTCTTTTGATTGTTGCTGGAGGTCTAGCAGTATGAGTTTGTTTCGCAAGTCTGAACAGCGAGCGTTGCCGACTTCTATTGACCCGTATCAGATCACAGCACGACCATATTACCCGAACTATACGGGTGAAATTGTTACCGAACTGACAGCGTTAGCGCATAGCGCAGTTATTTCTGCTGTGACTATTCTTGCTGATTCTATTGCTGCGATGCCTCTTGAACTTACTCGGACTCGTGCTGGTCGTATTGAGAAACTTCCTACGCCTTCAGTTTTGCAACGCCCGAACGATAGACAAAATATGTTTGAGTTTGTGCATCAAACTATGGCGACTCTTGCCTTGCACGGGAACGCTTACATTTATGCGCCACAAGGTGCAAACGGTTTGCCTTTAGAGATGCGAAACATTCACCCGAAAGCGATCAGCAGAATTGCGTTAAGCGATACAGGCGAAATGATTTATGAAATGGGCAAACAAGAATACTCAAGCAAAGATATTCGCTCAATTCACTGGTTGATCTTGCCAAATCAGTTGCGAGGTGTTTCACCGATTGAAACAATGCGAAATACTGTCGGTATGGGTATAGCGATGGATAGATTCCTCGCACAATTCTATGGTGAAGGCGCAACACCGTCATCAGTTCTTGAAACAGATGGCGCATTAACCCCAGATCAGGCACGACAAATTCGTGATTCGTGGGAAGAATCACACTACAAACATCGCAAACCTGCCGTGCTTCAAGGCGGATTAAAGTGGCGACCAATCACTACAAGCGCAGCAGATATGCAAATGCTTGAACACAAAGAGTCAATCATTCGTGATATTGCCCGTGTTTATCGCATTCCGCTTCATTTAATCATCGGAACGGGCGGAGACAGCCAGACTTATCAGAATCTTGAAGCAGTCGGTTCGGCTTTCTACCAATATACGCTTCTTGGTTGGGTTCGCCGTCTTGAAACAGCGTTCAGCGAAATGTTACCGATCAATCAGCAAGTTCGTTTCAATGCTTCAGAGTTCTTGCGAGCCGATCTGATGACCCGTGTTAAAGCACAACAAGTTCAGATCCTTTCAGGCACTTTGACACCGAATGAGGCACGAGAAATAGAAAATCGTGAACCTTATGATGGTGGAAACGAGTTTGTAGCACCTTCATCAACACCTGTCATTGGAAACGATGCAATACCACCAGAGAAATAACAATTATGCGCTCATATCAAGTAACAGTTACAGCAACAGCAGGGCAACTTATCGCAGCAGATAACATCAATCGTATCGCCTATATTAACATTGTTGGCAACGAGTCAATCGCAGTAGGAAATAGCAGCGTCACTTTTGCTACAGGTTTACAACTCGCCAAGCACACTGCGCCAATCCATATAGATGTTCCTCTTGGCGAATCATTGTGGGCTATTTGCGATACAGGGAAAACAGATGATGTTCGTGTTCTGTTGCCAGATGCGGATTAGTTATGCCGTATGAAGTAATTATGAACGCAGAAAATTGCGATGGACACGCAGTAGTAAAAGTCGGTTCAACTATTCCTGTTGATGGTGGTTGTCACGCAACACATCAAGAAGCGGTAGATCAGATGACGGCATTGAATATCGCTACAGCAGATGAACAAAGTAAACGAAACGGCGAAATGATTGTTGCTATAGATCAGGCAATCAATTTGTTAATCCAAGCAAAGATGGCTTACGAATCCGAAGAAGGCGAAGAAGAAGAAGAACCAGAAGATGAAGGCGAAGTGGAAGTTGATGAATATAGGGCTGTGAATATGGTTGCGCCTGCTTTTATGAGGGCATCTGCTAGGCGTGGTCTGGCTTTACACGAGGAAGGTAAGTCGGGCGATGGTCTTGTGCCTGCAACTGTCGCTGATGCTCGCCGTATGGCTAACGGTGAACCGTTGAGCGAAAACAAATGGCGCAAAATATCGCCGTGGATTGCTCGCCACATTGTTGATCTTGACGCAGTTCAAGGCGATGAAATAACTGCTGGACTTGTAGCGATGTTGTTGTGGGGTGGCGGTTCAAGTAAAGCGAGTGCGAGGCGAGCGCAAGCATACGCCGAACGAGTTGTGGCAAACTTAGATGAAACAAAGTAATGTGAGGTAACTATGAGCGAAACTTTTAATTGGGTTGCTAAACCTATTGACGAGAAACGAACTATTGCGTATAGCAATCTTGAGGTTCGTGCCGAAGGTGATGGCAACACATTGATCGGTTACGCAGCAGTTTTTGATTCGCCTTCAGAACCGATGCCGTTCGTAGAATATGTTAAGCGTGGTGCTTTCAGTAAAACTTTGAATGATGGCGCAGATGTTCGCTTGCTGATTGACCACGAAGGAGTGCCACTAGCAAGGTCAAAGTCAGGCACACTTGCTCTTGAAGAAGATGATCGGGGTTTGCGTGTAGAAGCAGAACTTGACCCAAGCAATCCTGACGCTGCCCGTATTATCTCGGCTATGAAGCGAGGCGATCTCTCACAAATGAGTTTCGCTTTCAGAACTATCAAAGATAACTGGTCAGATGATCGTTCGGTTCGTGAACTTCGTGAGGTTCAATTATTTGATGTCAGCGTAGTTACCTTTCCAGCGTATGAGGAAACAGTTGCCGAGTTGCGTAACGCAAATACACCTGTTACTATCGCACCGACTTCTTTAATGCGTTTGCGAAAATCGCAGATCGCAGTAGAGAAGTTACGCAGCCGTTAAACAGCCGACCAATTCGGTCACTGGTCTTATCACTCGGACAAAACATAAACCGATTGACCATTGGAGGTCATAATGTCATTCAGCAAAACACTTATTGAAAAGCGTGACGCTGCACTTGCAAAGGCTGAAGCAATCGTTTCGGCAGCACAAGCAGACGCACGAGAACTCACAGTTGAAGAAGATGCAGATATCACAGCATCACTCGCTGATGTTCGTTCACTTGATGAACAAATTGAAAAGCACATTGAACTTGAAAAGCGTTCAGCAGAAGCAGCAGAACTTCGCAAAGAAAAGAAGTTTGATGTTGCAGTTGGTGGCTCAGTCGTAAAGTCTGAGGCTCGCACCTACTCGCCACAAGCAGAATCATCGTTTATTCGTGACGCTTATGCAGCACAATTCAACAACGATTTTGCAGCAAAAGAGCGTCTTGCTCGTCATATGAACGAGGAAAAGATTGAACGCCGTGATGTAACCAGCGCAAACTTCGCTGGTTTGGTTGTGCCACAGTTCTTGACTGAACTCGCAGCACCGTTCGCTCGTGCAGGTCGTGTAACTGCTGATCTTGCTCGCAAGCATCAACTTCCAGATGCAGGTTTGACAATTAGCATCAGCAAGGTAACAACTGGCACAGCAGTCGCAGAACAGACTGAAGGTGCAGCAGTTCAAGAAACCGATATGGACGACACCAAGTTGGATATTTCGGTCAAAACTTTTGCTGGTATGCAAGATGTTTCTCGTCAAGCGATTGAGCGTGGAACAAACATTGACAGCCTTGTAATGGCTGACCTTGTTTCGGCTTATCACACAACATTGAACACGGCAGTTGTCGCTGAGTTGTTTGCTTCGGCAGGTAACGCAGTCACTTACACTGACGCTTCGCCAACAGTTGCGGAACTCTATCCAAAACTATTGGACTCAGTGCAGAAAGTTCAGACTTCATTCTTCGCTGGACCGAATGTGATCATTATGCACCCACGCCGACTGGCATTCATTTTGGCAGCAGTTGATTCAAGCAACCGCCCACTTGCAGTTCCAGCAGCGCAAGGACCACAAAACGCATTCGCTGGTGGTAATGGCGCACCTGTATACGGCAATAGCGGTTATTCAATCGCAGGGTTGCCAGTATTCACTGACGCAACGATTGCAACTGATAAAGGCGCAGGAACTAACCAAGACACCATCTACATTGGTAACTCGCAAGAGTTGCACTTGTGGGAACAAGGTGCTGGTGAACCAATGATGTTGCGCTTTGAGCAACCAAAGAGTTCAGAACTTGAAATCACGATGATTGTGTATGGCTATGCAGCATTCACAGCAAATCGTTATCCAAGTGCTTGGTCACAGATCAACGGAACTGGATTGGTCACGCCAACATTCTGATCTAGGTCAGACATCGCTTAAAGGTTGCTGATATCCTTCGGGGTGTCAGCAACCTTTAGCATTTATGGAGTATTTATGAACAAACAAATCAATGCTTTGCTTCAAGAACGAGCAGGCTATGTGAGGCGTAATCTGCCAAAGCGTGTTGAATCTGTTGATGCTGCTTTGCGTGAACTAGGTTTTGATCACAAACATATGAGCGAAGAACCACAGATTGAGACAGCAAGCGTTGAGCCTGAAGTTGAGAAAACTGTTTTGAAGCGTGGTAAGAAAAAGAAGGCATAGCCAATGGCGATCACAAATGGTTATTGCACTTTGGCGGAATTAAAATCTGCGCTGCGAATAACCGATTCAACTGATGACACGCTTTTAGAGAGTGCGATTGAGTCGGCTTCTCGGCGCATTGATGGTTACTGTGGCAGATTCTTTTACAAGACTTCACAGACTGCTGTGCCGATGTATCCATACGACGAATATCTTTTAGACTTCGGCAGAGATGTAGCGAACACAAGCGTAACAATCAAGATTGATTCGGCAGGTGACGGAACTTACGCCACGACTTTGACGCAAGGCGTAGATTATGTGCTTCAGCCTAGAAATGTGCCGATCTACACACGCCCATATGAATCTGCCCGTATGGTTGGGGGCGCAACCTTCCCTTTATTTACTTTGCCATCTTTTGAAACTGTGCAAGTTACAGCACAATGGGGTTGGGAAAATATCCCTGACGATGTAAACCAAGCCTGTATCTTGCTTTCTATGCGCCAGTTCGCTCGGCTTAATGCTGCGCTCGGTGTTGTCGGTTTCGCAGATATGGCGATCACCGTTCGGGCAGTTGATCCTGATGTGCGTGATTTACTTTCACAATATCGCCGTTTTGGTATCGCCTAATGCCTGCAACTGTTTCTCAAGTCGCTTCAGGGCTTGCTATACGCCTAGCAACGATCTCAGGGCTTCGTAGCACGGCTTATCAGCCTGAGCAACTTAATCCGCCTTTGGCGTTCCCTACTTTGAATCGGGTTGAATATCACAGGGCTTTTTCTGGTGGCGATGTCGTAATGGACTGGACTATCAATGTGGTGGTCGGCAGATATGTTGATCGCAACGCTTTCACAATCCTTGACGGCTACCTTTCTTATTCGGGTGCTACAAGTATTCGTGCAGCGATTGAAGGCGACAAGACGCTCGGTGGCGTTTGTAAAACTTTGGTGCTACCATCAGGTGCGAACATAACAAGTTTAAGTTCTGCTGACGCAGAGTTTTTACAAATACAATTCCAAGTAACAGTTCACGGATAGGACAGATAATGGCAAACTATAAAGTGATGAGCGAAAATTGCACTCTTGGCAAACAAGGTGCGACCCTTAGCGCAGATGATCTTCAAGGTTTCAACATTGATGCTCTTGTTGATGGTGGACATTTGGCAGAAGTTAATGTTAAAGTTCCTAAACAGGACACGAAAGAAAGCGATAAATAATTATGGCAGTTTTAGTTTTGACAGATGCTTCAATCACAATCAACAGCGTTGCGCTGGGTGATCATTCCAATACAGTTACGCTCAATTATGAAAAGGACAGCGTTGAGGTAACAGCGTTCGGAATGACTGGGCATAAGTTCACAGGTGGTTTGCAGAACAACTCGCTTGACATTGATTTGATGCAAGATTTTGCAGCAGCAAATGTTGAAGCAACCATCTTCCCTCTTGTTGGAACTCAAACAACTGTTGTGATTAAACCAACTTCAGATGCTGTGTCGGCTACGAACCCTTCATACACTTTGACGGACACATTCCTCGCAGCACACACACCTGTGGCTGGTACTGTTGGCGAATTAGCAATGACAAGTCTTTCGTTCACTGGTGGAGTTTTAACAAAGGCAACATCGTAATAAACAACAATTAGAAGGAGATCACAATGAAAATTGCGTTAAAAGTTGAATACCTAGACGGCACAGTTGAACCTGTAGAAGCAGTGTTCGCTGACTTCGTTGGCTTTGAACGCACTTGGCAAAGAAGCGTTGTGCGTCTTGAAACAGAGATGCGCTTAACCGATCTTGCTTGGCTTGCTTGGTCTGCTCTCACGCACAGAGGCAAAACAAAACTGAAGTTTGACCCTGATTGGATTGCGACAGTCGCACAAGTTACACCAGCAGACGATGGTGATTCCCCAAAAGAATAAAGTTCGGTGAAGATTCAGCACATTGGCTGATCGCTCACCTAGCACACGAATACCATATTGCGCCATCTTTGCTTCTAAATGAGAGCGAAGAAATGCTTGAAACAATGTTGGCATATCAACGATGGCTTGTTAAGCAGGCGAATCGTAAGCGTAGATAGTTGTATGATATGCGCCTATGACTATCAAGTTTGAGACTCACGGCATCAGAGAAGCGATAGCGGAGTTGCGTAAATATGATCGTGAGATGTATGAGGTCATCATCAAAGATTTGAAAGATAAAGGACAGCCATTGACGAGCAAAGTGGCTAATGCTTTCCCGATGCAGCCATTTCGCCGTGTCAGTAATTGGCGCACAGAAGGCAGAAGCAAAAACGGTTTCCCTCCTTACAATGGTGCGAGAGTTCGTGCAGGTGTTAAACCAGCAATCACTACCGTCAAACCTCAGGTGGGTCGCCCAACAGGGATTTATCGGCTTGAACAAAAAGATGGTGGCGGTGCTGTCTATGATGGCGCAGGTCGCAAAACTTCTAACCAATTCACGACTAACCTTGACCGACCGTATTCAACAAAATCATCACAAGGCAAACTTCGTTCTCGTGTGATGTATGGAACAATGAAAGCGAATATGGATTTGGTTCAGGAAATCATTGACAACGCAATCAGCAAAACGAATGAAATTGTGCAAGACAATATCTTAAGAAATGTGGCATAGGTTATGGCAAGAGCATTAGGCGTAAACATTGTCAGCACCTTTGACAGCAAAGGTATCTCACGGGCAATTAAAGATTTCCAAAAACTTCAGGCTGTTGGTGCAAGCACTGGAACTAAAGCAACTTTTGCTTTACGCACCATTGATAGTGCAGCAAAAAATATGGTCGCTTCGTTGGCGAGGCTTGGTGCTGGTGCAGCCATTTTCGGTGGTTTAACAGTTAAGTCTTTCGCTGATTTTGATGACGCAATGACGCAATCAACAGCGATTATGGGCAACATCTCTGATCAGATGAAAAACGAAATGTCTGCTGCTGCTAGACAGATGGCACGGACAACAACCTTTAGTGCTACCGAAGCAGCAAAATCTTTCTACTTTCTAGCGTCAGCAGGTTTAGACGCTAAATCATCAATTATGGCTTTGCCTAAAGTTGCCAAGTTCGCTCAAGCAGGAATGTTTGATATGGCACTTGCGACTGACTTGCTTACTGATGCACAATCCGCATTGGGATTAACAATACGCACTGACGCTGTTGCCAATATGCAAAATATGGTGAAGGTCAGTGATGTTCTTGTAAAAGCAAACACACTTGCAAACGCTTCTGTTGAACAGTTTTCAACTGCGCTAACCAATAAGGCTGGTGCAGCAATGAAGGCTGTCGGTATGGACATTGAAGAAGGTGTTGCTGTTCTTGCTGCGTTCGCTGATCAAGGTATTAAGAGTGAGGAGGCTGGCACACAGTTCAGCATTGTTTTGCGTGATCTGCAAACAAAAGCGTTAAACAATAGTGAAGCATTTAAGGCTGCAGGGATTGCGGTGTTTGATTCTTCTGGCGAATTGCGAAATATGGGTGACATTATTGCAGATGTTGAAGGTGCTTTGGCTGGTCAATCTGATGCCACCAAAAAAGCAACTTTGATGCAACTTGGTTTTACAGATAAATCAATAGCGTCAATGTTGGCGTTGGTCGGAACAAGTGACGCAATCAAAGGATACGAGGAACAGTTGCGTCTTGCTTCTGGAACAACAGAGGAAGTTGCAGCGAAACAATTAACCAGTTTATCCGCACAGTTGAAACTTGCGAAAAATAATTTGAATGATGTCGCTATTATGATTGGTGAAAAACTTGCGCCTTATGTCCGTTCATTGGCTGGCGTGTTTCAGCAATTTGGACAGATTGTTAGTGAAGATGGCATTGGTGCAGGTCTGAAGTATTTAGGTAGTGAGTTTTTGAATCTGACTGCGAATATGGGGACATTCGGCAATGTGATGTTAGGGCTGATTTCTTTGTTTGTTTCGTTGCGTTTGGTTGCTATCGCTGCGACTATCTCACAGAACTTGTTTAATACTGCGTTGCTAAACAATCCGATCGGCAGAGTGGTTGCTATCTTGATTGTTCTAGGAACTGCTGTTGTCGCTGCTTATCTCAAGTTTGAGGGTTTCCGCAAAGTAGTTCATTCTGTAATTAATTTTGTTATTGGCTACATAGAAAATATGGTCAATTTTTGGATTAAAGCAATTAATATATTTATTAAAGCACTTAATTTTTTTAGACCGCTTTTAGGCAAATTAGGTATTGAATTTGATGAATTAGGTGAACTTGGCGAAGTTTCTTTCGGTCGTATTAGTAATGCAGCAAATAAAACAAGTAAAGAAGTTTTTAAAACGATTGATCTAATTCGGCAAGCGAAGAACGCTGAAAGAATGGGCACTGCGCCAGTGTTTACAACACCAACAATCATTACACCAACAGGTTCAGGTTCAGGTGAATCACCGATTGAGAAAGCAAAGAAAGCATTAGAGAAATACACTGACGCAATCAAAGGCGTTACACAGGCTCAGCGTTCGTTGCGTGACGCAAACAAGAGCGTAGATGAATCAAACAAGAGCCTGTTAGAAAAGACTAAGGCTCTCGCTGAAGCACAAAAGCGTTTCAATTTAGTTACTAAAGGGTTTGGCAGAGAATCCAAAGAGGCGAAGAACGCCGAACAGGAACGCACAAAGGCTGAGCGTTCTGCTGAGCGAGCCAAGTATGCGCTAGAAGAAGCAATTTTTGCGATTAAAGACGCTGAAGAAGAATTAGCGAAAGTTCGTCAAGACCCTGCTTCAACGCCGCAGAGGATTCGTGAAGCCGAGATCAGGTTGGCTCAAGCGAAACTGTCTGTCGCTGACGCTACCGATGAGCAAAAGGATTCTGTTGATGCCCTTACTGCTGCTCAAGAGAAACTTGATGAGGTTGTTAATGGTGCAAAAGAAGGTAGTGATGCGTATAAAGATGCGTTGGCTGATTTGCTTGATGCTGAGAAAGCCCAGCGTGACGCTATTGATGCACGAACCGAAGCCTATGAGAAGCAGGCTGACGCTGTAGCGAAATTGACTGAGGCTGAGAAAGAACGCTACGAGTCAGGTTTGTTGTTGTCTAAGAAAGCGAAAGCGCAGGCTGACGCTGCTGCTAATGCTGGTGTTGTTGTTGTGCCTGATTTCGCTACAGGCGATAGTGGTGGTGGGGCGACTGGTGGCACAGGTTTTGATTTCGGTTTCGGTGAAATAACTTTTGAAGATCTGAAAAACATTCGTGTTCCAACACTTGAAGAACTTATAGGTGGCGGTATGGGAACATTCGCTGACGGTGGCATCGTTACTAAAGCGATGCTCGGTCTTGTCGGTGAAGCAGGCGCAGAGGCGATCATTCCTCTTGACCGTATGGGTTCGTTTGGTAGCACTTACAACATTCAAGTTACGGCTGGTATGGGTGCTGACGGTAAAGATATTGGCACACAGATCGTAAACGCTTTGAAGCGTTATGAGCGAACGAACGGTGCTTTGCCTTTGACGGTGGCATAAATGGCTACCACTCTCGCATCAGGCGAGCAGATCACTGTTCTCGCTGAAGTAGGTTTCATCACTAACTTCTTTGTGCTTGACGATGCCGAAGCAGGCGTTTTAGATAACACCGAGTTTGTTCTTGACGGCAACCTTGAAGGCGTGGACATTACGGAATACTGTCAAGAAGTTTCTATTACTCGTGGAAGACAAGATCAGTTCGCACAATTTAACGCAGGACAATGCGCTATCAAATTAGTGAATAACGACAGACGCTTTGACCCGATTAACGAAGATTCGCCTTATTGGGATACTGCTGCTGGGCGTTCTGGTGTTGTGCCACGCCGTAAAGTGACGATCACTTCAGGCGCAAACTATCTGTTTACGGGTCGTATCACCGATATAGATGTTGTTTATGATTACAACTTGAGCACGGTTACGATTACGGCAGCAGATGATTTCGTGTTGTTGGCGAACACGGTTGTTGAGGCTGACACTACGCCTTCTGTTGAATTGTCGGGCGCACGAGTTAATTATCTTTTGGATTTGCCTGAAATTGATTACCCTCTAACTACACGCAACATCTCTACAGGGTTGGCGACATTAGGCGCATACACAATTTCTGCGAACACGAACGCTTTAACTTATCTACAGCAGATCGCTACAAGTGAACAGGGTGCTTGCTTTATTGCTGCGAACGGTGATCTGACTTTTACTGATCGTCTTGATGCTTCGTTTGCGACTATCGCAGCCGAGTTCTCTGATGCTGGCACAAACATTCCTTATACGGCACTTGAGGTTATTTACGGGCAAGAGTTCTTATATAACCGTATTCAAGCAACGGTTCAAGGCGGAACGGTTCAGATCGCTAACGATGCTGCTTCACAAGCCGAGTTCGGGATAACGACTTATGCGTTGCCCGATTTGTTGCTTGAGTCAGATAGCGAAGCATTAACTTTGGCGAACTATCTAGTGGCTTTGTATGCGAATCCTCAGTATCGTTTTGACGATCTAGGGCTGGTTACTTCGGCTATGTCAGCACCGAATCGTGATGCTATTAACGCTCTTGAACTTCAAGATGTCGTTACTGTGACCAGAACTTATACGACTGGTTCGCCTCTTTCTGTTACCGAGTTTTATGCTGTGGAACGGCTGACGCATTTGATTACGGCTGGTGAGCATCGGGTTACTGTCGGTTTGTTTAACACCGAGATTTTGTATCAACTCGTGCTTGATGACCCAGTATTTGGTGTCCTAGATAGCACAAACGCTCTTGCCTGATATACACTAGGCGACTATGGCAAATACGCAGACTAAAGTTCCGTTGTTCGCAGCAGCAGAGGTTCTGACCGCAGCAAATATGAACATAAGCGCAGGCACAGGAATCCCTGTGTTCGCAACTACTGTTACTCGTGACGCAGCGTTTGGTGGTGCTGGTGAAAAGGTTTTGGCTGAAGGACAATTCGCTTATGTAGAAGCCGATGACACACTATATTTTTATGACGGTAGTGTATGGGCAGAAGTTTCAGGCGGTGTAGCAGGCGACAGCGATCAGTTAGTTTTAGGTTCACAGATATTTAGTTAAAGGAAAACAATGGCAACATTTAGCAAAACACTTCTCTCAGGTAGCACAGACGGCAAAGCGATCAAAGTCGCTGCTACTGCTACTGCTGGCACACTTATTCACACGGCAGTTACAGGCACGACAAACCTTGACGAGATTTGGTTGTATGCGGTTAATAGTTCTGCGTCATCTGTGAAACTTACTTTTGAGTGGGGCGAAGCAACTGCACCTGACGGCAACATTGAATTAACAGTTCAACCAGAGGCAGGTCTTGTGACTGTGATTCCTGGTTTGTTGTTGCAGAACTCGCTTGTTGTTCGTGCTTTTGCTGCGACAGCAGATGTGATCTTGGTTCACGGTTTCGTAAATAGAATTACGGCGTAACTATGCCGAACAGGCGTGAACTTGGTTATGTGAGTGCTGGAAGCACAAGCACCGTTTATGTTAGTGGCGATATTGCGACTAGTATTTTGCTTTTGGGTGGTGGCGGTGGTGGACACGCCGTAACAGACCTAACAGGTGGCGGTGGTGGCGGCGCAGCCGCCCATGTAACTGCTTCAACGCTTGTAGCAAAATCAACGAATTATGCGGTTGTGATTGGTGGCGGTGGTACGGGCGCAACTTCGGGTGGTGCTAATGCACCAACTTTTGGTGTGTTGTCAACTTTTAATGGTTTTGCAAGTGTTGGTGGCGGTGCGGGCGGTTCACAAACAAATAGTGCAGGGTGGGGCAATAATGGTCAGGCTGGTGCGTCAGGTGGTGGCGGTTCATACCAGGGCTTAGGCG
>JAUREG010000017.1:0-31808 GCA_030827545.1 Acidimicrobiales bacterium | reverse complement strand
CTACCGCCACCGATTGATTGGAAGATGGAATACAACGCCGAAAACATCTGGGTGCCACCAAGTCTTAACTACGGAGCTTCGCTTCAGGCGTATGTAAACCTGTTGAACAGGCGGGGATATTTCTTGGTGGCGTGTAACGCCCAGACCGGAAACAACGCATTTTTTGTGAAAAACGAATTGGCTGGCAAATTTGGCGATGTCAGTCGCGAGATCGGCGACCTGTATGTCGGTCGCGCTCAAAATGTTTACAACACACCGCACAACAAAAAGAAACTCAGTCGCGACTTTATCGAGTCGGTACTTCGTTCAGGGTTAAAGTCGCAATGAATCAAGGCCTCGTAGTAACACAAGACGGCGAGACGACGGCTGTTGAGGTTGCGTCGAATTTTGGTGAGTTTGCAATTTCTTTTGATGACTTCGCTCGAGCGACAGGTTGGCAGCTTAAACCTCAGGGTCTATGCATCGACGAAATTTGTGTGCCCGTTCGCGAAGCGAACAGGCTCACTGTCGGCACGAGCATCGATCTTGTCGAGTTTGCGCGAGTTACACAGCAAAACATAGTTTTTGATCGGCAGCGACAAGTTGCAGCGCTCGGCGAACGCGCCGACTCTCGAAGCGAATCAATGTCATCGCTTTTGGCACCCGACTTTAAATTGCCCGACATCCACGGTCGACAAGTTTCATTTAGCGACTTCAATCGACGTAAGCGACTATTGCTTGCATGGTCATCTTGGTGAGGCTGTCGCTACGAGCTGCCAGTTTGGCAGCAACTCTCTAACGAATTACAAGACACCGGCTTCACGGTTATCGCCGTGGCACTCGACGCCGACGAAGTTGCAGTGCGCGAGTGGGCAACCAAAGAGCAACTGACAATGCCAGTTCTCATAGATAAATATCACGTCGTTGCCGACCTCTATGGCATCGTTAACGTGCCTGCTGCAGTTTGGGTTGATGAAAACGATCGAATCGTGCGCCCAGCCGATAGCACGCCCGGCAGTGATTTGTTTAGAGATTTCAGCAACGTCGACTCTGAGGTGCACCACAATTTATTGCGCAAGTGGGTGCGGTCAGGTGAACGTGATCTCGACGATGCAAGGGTGCGTGAGTTTCAAGTCAAACCGAGCCAAGATGTGCAGTTAGCGAGACTTCACCGTCGAATTGCAATCGCTCTGCGTGAGCGCAATCAAGATGGAGACTCTTCCGCATCTCGAGAACACCTCGCCCGAGCAGAAGAGTTGGCTCCACTTGACTGGACTATACGTCGCGGAAACATGCCACTGGTCGGTGTTGATCCGTTCGGTGACGAATTCTTTAAGTTTGTCGGCGAATGGTCGAATGCAGGACGACCCGGTTTCAAACTCGGCACAGGTCGAGTTAAGAAATAATCAGCGCTTTCGAAATTCGATTTTGTCGCCGTTGACTCGCGTTTCGTAAACATTTGTAGCGACTCGCACTGGTGACGCAACAGGTTCGCCTGTCAACACGTTGAAGCGCCCATTATGTTTCGGGCATTCGATTGTTTTGCCATCGACGAAACCCTCGGCGAGATGTGCCTTGCCGTGGGTGCACAAGCCATCGATGACACTGCAACGACCGTCTTCGAGTTTGACTACGGCAAAAGTTGCGTCTGGCGTGTCAAATCGCACGACATCGTTTGCCGAAACCGCCGCAAAGTCGCAGGCGACTGTCCACTCTTCGCTCACGTCAGCAGTTAATTAACTGTTGTAGGTAACTGGCGCTGAATGTAGAAGTTCTCATCTTTAGCTTGGCGACGCAAAGCGTAAACAACCTCGCGAAGCGCCGAAAGCGTGCTCTTATATGGTGGCGCTAATTGATCTTTAACTGCTTCGTGCAGATTTTTAAGTTGGTGAAACGGCACCGACGGATAAATATGGTGTTCGACGTGATAGTTCATATTCCAATAGATCCAGCGGTTTAGTGGGCCCATATAAATAGTGCGGGTGTTTAGGCGATGGTCTGTCGTGTTCTCGGCAAGACCAGCGTGCTGAGTAACACCAAGAGTTACAACAAACCAGTGTCCGTAAATGCTTGGCAACCCAATGAACATCATTGGCTCAAAACTGCCGATTCGCCAACTGAAGACCACCGTTGCAATCAAGATAGAGAGGTATACGCGCGACGCCCACTTTGAAATGCGAAATGTCTCAGGAGGTTGAAAGTCTTTTTGATTGTTGGTTATCTTGCCGAAAGCGTTTTGTATCCATTGCTTCAATTCGGCTGGAAACGCACCGAAACTAAATAGTTCGAGAATGTATTTATAGAACGGCACATTTCGTTTGAATGCAATTTCGGCGTCGCGACCAACGATGATCGTGTCAGAGTGATGTCGAGCGTGGCTCCAGCGCCAAGTCTCTGGTTCGCGAAACACCATGAAAGATGCGATGTAATAGACAACGTCATTCATCCACTTTGTGCGAAATGCCGTGCGATGACCTGTTTCATGCCAACGCGAGTCACTCATCGAGCCGTAAAGCACGCCGTAAACAGCGAATGCCGGCACTGCCCACCAGGTGCCCCAACTGAGATGGGCGAGATATCCGAACACTGCAAGAGCAGCGAACCAACTTGCAACGTGTAATGCAGCCAAACCGTTGCTGCGCGCCATGAACTGTTTCATCAATTCGCGATCTACTTTTGGCTTGTACCAATCGGCATCAACTAGGCCGTTGGCTTCGGCAACTTTCGCTTCTGGACCACCAACTGTGTAATCGCGCATCGGATCAGATTATCGCAACACGGAAGCCAAGGCGAAGCAGTAGACGCTGTTCGAGTTATTTAAGGCGTTGAAAAATCGCGATAGTTGCGAGGTCACCGTAGTGAGCGCTTTTTGGACCATATATTTGCACATTGTGAAACTGTGCATGAGTAGTGAGACCTTGGTCTTGTGCGTTCTGAAGAGCCGATCCGAAGCCTTGTGACAAAAAGTGCTCGGCATTTATGCCAATCACTAGCCAACCATTAAACCGAACAAGAGCGATAAGCGAAATGAAAGTTTCTGCGCCAAGATGCCCATGGGTGAAGGTGCCGGCACTGATCATTGCGTCGAATGATTTCTTTGGCAACTCAGCGGTGAGGTCGACTTCAATCAGATCGTGGTAGACGGGTGAGCCGTCGATGCGCTTGAGTTTCGATGCCTCAGCCAGCATCTCTGCAGAAATATCAACGCCTGTGATTTTGAGATTGGGTCGTAGGTTCGCCAAATAGCTACCGACAGCACCCGTACCACAACCAATGTCAACAACAGTTTGAATATCAGACTTTGGAATCAACTCGTCGAATTTTTGAGCGATCGTACGCGGGTAGACATAATCGTTCGCTTTGATAAAAGTTTCGTTATATGTCGACGCCCACTCGGCGTAAAGTCGTCGGCTGTCTTCGGGGGTTTTAACCGAGTATGCCTTGTCTAAGTCCACTCATTTGCCTTGCCACTTAGGTGCACGCTTTTCGGCAAACGCTTTTGTTCCCTCTGCGGCATCTTGCGACTCAATTGCTGAACGATAAGTCGGATTACTGCGCAACACAGACATCGCATCGTCAGTCGAGACCGTCTCAAGTTGGCGAATTAAATCGAGAACTGCTGCCACACTCAGTGGGGCAGACAGACAGATTTTCTCAGCGAGTTGTCTTGCCGTGGTCATCAAGTCATCTGAAGTTGACACTTGGTTGACGATGCCCCAAGACTTTGCCTCTGTTGCCGACATACGTCGCCCCGAGATGAGCATTTCGCGAGCAACATTTGGTGGCACAACACGAGGCAATCGAATCGTTGCATTGTCGGCGATCAAGCCAAGCGTCGCTTCGGGTAAGAAAAACTCTGCGTGATCAGAAGCAACGATGAGATCAGCGGCAAGCGCAATTTCAAAGCCGCCGCCGACAGCCATGCCGTTGACAGCCGCAATCACTGGCTTCGGGCGAAACTTAAGTTCACTTATGCCCCCGAAACCACCGACTCCGTAGTCTGATTCGAATGATTCGCCGTCGTTCGCGGCGCTGAGATCCCATCCTGCAGAAAAAAACTTCGTGCCCGCACCAGTCAAGATCGCAACTCGCAATTCTGGGTCGCGCATAAATGAGTCAAAAACTGAACTCATTTCACGACTTGTCGCAGCATCAATTGCGTTGGCCTTGGGGCGATTGATCGTCACTTCTAAAATTGCACCATTGCGCACGACTTCGATACTCATCGCGTCTCGGCAATCATCAACGCGTCAACTGCGATCGCAGAGTTTGTAGTAACAAGCACAGGGTTTAATTCAACCTCGACAAGTTCATTTTTTAGGGCAGTATCGATCAGTTTTTGGATGAGCGCTATCAACGAATCAACATCCGCAGCAGGCTTTCCGCGGAAGCCATTCAACAGAGGGGCGATACGTAACTTTTGCAGAGCCTGTTTGATCTCGGCGTCAGTCGAAGGGGCCAACAGACAAACTGTGTCTCGCCACAGTTCTGTGTAGATGCCTCCGGCGCCAAGAGTGATAAGCCAACCCACTGGTGCATCGCGGCGGACACTGACCAAAATCTCGGCAATAATATTTGTGACCGTCTGCTCAATCAGAAATTCGTTGATTTCTTTTGGCATTTGATTCGCTGCGGTCGTTAGTTCGTCGGCATTTTTAATGCCGACGTGAACCGCGCCTGCTTCGCTTTTATGGGCGAGGCCAAGGCCTTTGAGTGTGACTGGATAGCCAACTTTTTCGGCTGTTGAATTCAGATCGTTACGGTTGGCTCGCACTCCGATCGGTACGGCGACCCCGTTTGTTGCCAAAATCTTTTTGGCTTCGGCTTCGTCAATCAGTTTCGTTGTTCGTGGTGCAATCACAGTTGCTGGTAGTTCGCCCGGCATGTTTGTGCCGAGCCATGATGCCGCGTCGAGGGCTGCAAGTGACTCTTGCAATCCTTGCAGCACCGTCATGTTTGCTGCGAGGGCAGCCACGCGAACATCTGCGGTTATGCATTCTGGAATCGTCGCAACTACAACACCGCGTCTATTTGTCTTGGCGACAGCATCGCCAAGTGCTTGTGCTGCAACCGTCCATGAGTCTGACGGTTGATCGTCGCGGGGTGGTGTATCAAGAATCAACATTGTGGCGTCTTGAGGGCCGTTCATCACTTCGGCAAATGTGTTGGCAGTTGCGACACGGTCGCCCCACATAAACGTGTGATAATCAAATGGATTACCAATTGTTACAAGTTCAGTCAGTGTCGCATTAATGCGCTGAAAATGCTCTTCAGCAAATGGCTCAAAGCGCAAAGAAGTTTTCTCGCTCAAATCGGCAACAAGTGAGGCCTCGCCACCCGAGCAAGAGAGCGAAACAATTTTGTTTCCTGTCAGTGCGCCGCCCTGATTGAGAAGTTTGAGAGTTTCGATCAGTTCGGTCGGAGAATTGACCATCGCAACTCCGCAACGCGTAAACAGTGCTTCGTATGCACGACGTCGGCCAGCAAGCGATGCAGTGTGTGATGCGGCGATTAATGCGCCGGCCTCGCTGCGTCCTGTTTGTAATGCGACAATTCGTAGGTGTCTTTGGGCGGCGTAGTGAGCAAGGCGAGCGAATCTAACTGGGTCGACAATCGCCTCAATAAATAGGCCAATAGAAGTGACTCGATTGTCGTTGATGAAAACTTCAAGGCAGTCTTCTACGCCAGCAACCGCTTGATTGCCAACGGTGACGAGATATGCAAGGTTCAGGTCGCGTTGCTGCAAAGTCAGATTTAGTCCGACATTGCCGCTTTGACTTACGATCGCTGAACCAAATTTCTCGGGTTTGCAGCCGTGTTGATCAGGCCAAAGCGCGACGCCGTCAAGTGCGTTTATGTAGCCGTAGCAGTTCGGCCCAAGAAGTGGCATTTCATCGGCGACTTCAACAAGTTTCTGTTGTAACTCAACTCCGTTGATACCTGACTGGGTGCCCGATTCAGCAAAACCCGACGCGTAGCAAACAGCACCACCGCAACCAAGTTTTGCCAACTCCGCCACGACGCCGATAGTTGCATTTCGATTTACGGCAACAAATGCAACATCTGGCACGCCGGGTAGTTCAGCAATCGATTTAAAGCATTTGACGCCCGCAATGGATTCGCGCGTCGGGTGAACGGGCCACAAATTACCTGTGAATCCCAACTTTTGGCATTGTTCAATCACGCTTTGCGCTGGGCTCGCGCCAAAAAGCGCAATAGATCTCGGATTCAGTGTGCGCGAAAGAAGTTGATCAGCCGCCATAAGGACGTAAAAGTGCACGCGAAATTATGTGTCGTTGAATCTCACTTGTGCCGTCCCAAATGCGATCTACGCGCGTATCGCGCCACATGCGCTCGAGCGGCAGTTCATCCATTAAGCCCATGCCGCCAAATATTTGAATCGCCTCATCGGTGACGAACTGGCACATTTCGCTTGAAAAAACTTTGGCCATTGCGACTTCGGTGTCGCTAAATCTGCCCTGAGCATCGTTGTAGGCGGCGCGAAGAGTCAAGAGTTCTGCAGCGTCGAGTTGAATTTGCATATCTGCCAATTTGAACGAGACACCTTGAAATTTGCCGATCTGCTGGCCAAACTGTTCGCGAGTTGCGGCCCATTCGACTGAAAGTTTGAGTGCGCGTCGCGCACGACCAACACAAACAGCGGCAACTTGCAGACGAGTCGCGCCGAGCCACTCGTTTGCCGCATCAAATCCCTTGTGCTCTTCGCCCAAAACATTGCGTGCAGGAACACGGCAGTTATCAAAATTGAGAATCATGTTGTGGTAACCGTTGTTTGAAACGCAGTTATAGCCCTTAACTCGCTCGCAGCCCGTTGAATTGAAGTCGACAAGAAAGCCAGTGATTTTCTTTTTCACACCTTTCGATGTTTGTTCTTCACCGCTGGCGGCAAATAAAATTACATAGTCGGCCAAGTCTGCGTGCGAGATGAAATGTTTGGTGCCGTTGATTATCCAATCATCGCCATCACGGGTCGCTGTGCATTTCATGCCTCGCACGTCTGAACCGGCATCGGGTTCTGACATTGCCAAACACTCGACCCGCTCGCCAGTAATTGTTGGTATCAAATATTCTTTGATTTGTTGGTCGCGGCACGCGCGCAAAATATTGCTCGGACGCGCAACTATGTAGTGCAGCGCGTATGAAGTCGCACCGAACTCGCGGTCAACGAGTGTTGTGTCAAAAGAGTCAAGACCGCCGCCACCAAGTTCGCTTGGCATATTGCAGGCGTAGATTCCGGCGTCGATTGATCGTTGCTTAATTTGATTGACGAGATCTGGGGAGACATGGCCATCGCGCTCGACCTGCTCTTCATATGGCATAAGTTCGCGCTCGGTAAATGTGCGCGTCGTATCGACGATCATTTGCTGTTCTTCGGTTAGTTCAAAGCGCATGGTTCAGTCTCTCAGCTTTTATGCTTAATTTTCATTGTTCGGCCGATTTCTGGCGGAGTCGGCAATTTGCTGTGAGATTGTTTGATCGCAGTCAGGGCGGCCGCTACAGAATCGGGGATTGGCGCCGATTTTGCCGCCTTTGAGTCGACATGCACAAGCATTTGCTCACAAGTGGCAAGGCGGTCGTTGGTCCCCAAATTAAACATTTCGTGGTTGAAGTGCAGCCGCTTGGCGTCAAAATCAAGCACCTGAGTCGTGATTCTTAATTTGTCGTCAAAGTCTGCTTCGCGCTCGTAAATAATGTGAGTTTCGACCGTGTAATAAGAATTGCCTGCAGCGCGATAGTCGTCGTTTATGCCGATGTATTGAAACAAAACATCTGATGCCCAACCGAACGCGGTTAGGTATGCGGCTTCGGTCATGTGATTGTTGTAGTCAACCCATTCGGCAACAACACTGCACCGATAGACATCGAGTGGGGCAGGTACTACTTCACCGGCTTTCAGGGGCTCGACTTTCAGAATCATTTAACGCTTTGACCGACAAACCTTCCGACGCCGTCTGGTTTAGCGAGTTTCGCATGCGCTTTAGCAATTGGTGCAAGTCGAACTAGTAGTTCTTCGCCGATGGGCGAGCCTTTTTTGAGATTCGTATCAACGTGCAAGTAAATGTGTTCTGCAGTTGCAACAACTGTTCCGTCTGTTTTTGACATTACTGAGTGAAGATGGACTTTCTTTTCGTCGAGCGCGATGACTTGTGCCGTTACAACGATTTCGTCGCCGACTTTACTTTCATTTATATAACGAACGTGACTCTCAAGTGAGTAAAAAGATCGACCAGTTGCCAAATAATCAGAGTTAAAACCAATTGATCTGAAGAATACGTCGAGCGCTTCACTTGAGAGCTGCATATAGCGACTGTCGTTTGTGTGGCCGTTATAGTCAGCCCAGTCGGCAGTGATGAAGCGCCGTTGCACTTCGATGGGTTGATCAATATTTGTTGGTGCCGGTGTTGCCCCACTGAATAATTTGTTCTCATACTTTGCAAGAACTTCACCCGCGCCAAAGCCAACTGACTTAAGGCCTTGCATCACCGCAACTAAACAATCGTCACGAAGTTTTTCGAGTTCGCGGATTGATTTAGTGCCCGCTTGAGTATCTGACTGCGAGACAATTTTCTCAAGCAGGACGTCATCAAGTTCAGGTACATCCATGAGTTTCGTCCACGGCCACTTGAGAGTTGGGCCGAACTGGGCCATGAAGTGTCGCATGCCTGCTTCGCCGCCTGCGATGCGATAAACCAAAAAAGTTCCCATAAACGACCAGCGCAAACCGGCGCCAAATCGAATCGCATCATCAATTTCTTCGGCAGTTGCCACACCGTCGTTGATCAACCAGAGCGCCTCGCGCCACATTGATTCCATTAAACGGTCGGCAATGAATCCATCAATTTCTTTTTGCAGCATCAACGGTCGCATACCGATTGAGTCGTAGACCTCGCGAGCGCGTTCTTTTGCTTTTGCTGACGTCTTGTCGCCCCCACAGATTTCGACCAGAGGCAATAGATAGACAGGGTTGAATGGGTGGCCAACAACAAGGCGATCTGGGTTGACCATGTCGCGTTGCAATTGAGTTGGCAAGATGCCCGAAGTTGACGAGCCAAATACAGTTTCTGGTTTTGCGGCACGGCTGGCACGAGCCAAAAGCTCTTGCTTAAGTTCGACACGCTCAGGTGCGCTCTCTTGAACAAAATCGACGTCGGTTACGGCTTCTTCTGGAGTGGCAACAAAAGTGATTGTGCCTTCTTTGGGTAGTGGAGCAAGTGTCAGCTTTGCGTATGCGCGACGCGCATTGGCCATGACTTCGCCAATTTTTCGCTCAGCCTGAGGGTCTACATCGTAAATCTTTACGTCGATGCCGTTGAGAATGAACCGCGCAGCCCAACCTCCGCCGATTACTCCGCCGCCTAAAAGACCGACCGTGCGCAGCGGCTTGCTGAGACTCACGAGTGTTTCGTGAGTTTGAGTTTGTTGCGAACGTCTTGAGGTCCGATGACGTTGACGTTCATGTTTTCAAGAATTTTCACTGCACGCTCAACTAGGTCTGCATTCGATGCAAGTTGACCTCGCGACAAATAGATGTTGTCTTCAAGACCCACACGAACGTTGCCACCTGCGAGTGCAGCCATTGCCACAAACGGCAACTGCATACGACTAATTGAGAATGCCGAGAAAATTGCGCCTGGAGGCAGTTGGTTAACCATCGCCATAAATGTTGTTGGGTCATCGGGAGCGCCATAGGCAATGCCCATGCAAAGTTGAATCATGATCGGGTCATCAAGCAGACCTTCAGCGATTAGATCTTTCACCATCACCAAATGGCCTGTGTCGAAAACTTCAAGCTCTGCTCGTACGCCAAGTTTTTGAACTTGCTTGGCCATTGCGCGCAACACGCTCGGTGTGTTGACCATGATGTAGTCGCCACCAGAGGCGAAGTTCATCGTGCCGCAGTCAAGTGTGCAAATCTCTGGCAGCAGGCGAGTGACATGCTCGAGTCGTTCAGTCGCACCGACCATATCGGTGCCGATTTCGTCGAGCGGTAGAACTTTCTCGTCGCCACCAAGCACCATGTCACCACCCATGCCCGCGGTCAAATTCAAAACAACATCGGTGTTTGAAGATCGAATTCGGTCGACTACTTCGGCGTAAAGTTCGACGTCGCGAGTGCCTTTGCCAGTTCGCGGGTCACGCACGTGAATGTGAACAACTGCTGCGCCTGCTTTTGCAGCGTCAAGTGCTGAATCAGCGATCTGCTTAGGCGTTACCGGAACCTTGTCGCTTTTGCCCGTCGTGTCGCCAGCACCCGTCACCGCACACGTAATAAACACATCCCAGTTCACGGCAATTAGTTTATAGAGCGTGGTGGTGCGGGGGGAAATCGTTTGGACGCCGAACGATGATCGGGCGAGAAAGACGCGCCTGTTTGAGTTTGCAAACGGTGCTGGGTTTGACGAACTGCACAAGTGGTCAGTTGAATCGCCTGACGAGTTCTGGCGCAAAGTTTGGCAATTCTGCGGTGTAGTCGGTGAGCAAGGCGAGCGTGCGATTCTTAAAACAGCGATCCCGAATGATCTATCGGTGCAATTTACAGCCACTCAGTTTTTCCCCGATGCGAAACTCAGCATTGTCGAAAACTTCTTAAAACGCAGTGGCTCTGGTGAAGCGCTAGTTGCTGTAGACGAAACTGGCAAACGCACTTCGCGTTCATG
The DNA here is from genome assembly GCA_030827545.1 of Acidimicrobiales bacterium. GTDB lineage: Bacteria > Actinomycetota > Acidimicrobiia > Acidimicrobiales > Ilumatobacteraceae > BACL27. The sequence goes on along the minus strand of JAUREG010000017.1, from coordinate 21,150 downwards.
GGATGAATTACGCCAGCGCGTCGCCAGTCTCGCGAGCGCCCTGCAAAATCTTGGGGTTGTTGAAGGTGATCGAGTCGTCGCGTGGCTTCCAAACGCAATTGAAGTAGTCGAGACGATGCTGGCTAGTGCTTCGATAGGCGCGATCTTTTCATCTTGCTCACCAGACTTCGGAGCTCAAGGTGTGCTCGACCGTTTCAGTCAGATCACGCCAAAAGTTCTGGTCGCTACTGACTCATATATATATGGTGGCAAAAAGTTCGACTGCCTCGAACGGTTAGCTGTCGTACGCAAAGGCCTGCCGTCATTAAAGGCGACTTTGCTGGTTTCGCAGAATGCGAACACCTTGCCGCACGAACTCGTGGACTACGAGTCGTGTTTGAAATCTGGAGGCAGCGCACCAGTTGCACCACGCAGATTCAAATTTGACCACCCTTGGTATGTGCTCTATTCGTCGGGCACGACTGGTGTGCCGAAATGTATTGTGCATCGCACTGGCGGGGTATTGCTTCAGCATCTCAAAGAGCATCAACTGCATTGCGATATCAAAGCCGACGATCGCGTGATGTACTTCACCACAACTGGTTGGATGATGTGGAACTGGCTCGTATCAGTTCTCGCAAGTGGCGCTACCGCCGTTCTCTATGACGGCTCGCCAAGTTTTCCAACGATGAATCGGCTGTTTGATTTAGTCGACCAAGAGCAACTCACACTTCTAGGCACTTCAGCCAAGTTCATCGACTCGGCTCGAAAATCAGAGATAAATCCGATTGTGACGCATTCGTTAAAAACTTTGCGCACGATTTGCTCGACTGGTTCGCCGCTTGCGCCAGAAGGTTTTGGTTGGGTCTATGAAAAAGTTTCAAAAGATGTACATCTCGCTTCTATTTCGGGTGGCACCGATCTTTGTGCATGTTTTGTCGCGGGTGACCCCACGAACCCCGTTTATGCCGGCGAGATTCAACGTCCATGTCTAGGTATGGATACTGATGTCGTCGATGATCAAACTCTCTCGCTCAAACAGAGTTTCGATACTGCGGGTGAACTAGTTTGCCGTCAACCATTTCCGTCGGCGCCACTTGGTTTCTGGGGCGATGGATCTTCGGGTTTACCTGACCCAAGTTCGCCCGGGCCAAAATTTCGCGCAGCATATTTCGAGAGATTCCCAGGAATGTGGAGCCACGGCGACTTTGCTTCATGGTCAAAAAATGGCGGCATGACGATTCATGGTCGCAGCGATACAACACTCAACCCAGGCGGCGTGCGTATCGGCACTGCTGAGATTTATCGAGTTGTCGAACAACATTCTGATGTTCTCGAGAGTCTCGTTTTCGGCCAAGATTTTGACAACGATGTGCGCATTGTTCTGGCAGTCAGATTGCGACCTGACATTTCACTTTCAGATTTGCTCGTTGCCGATTTGAAAACACGTATCCGCAATGCATGCACACCACGCCATGTGCCAGCAGTCGTAATTTCGGTTGCAGATCTGCCGCGAACACGCAGCAACAAACTTGTAGAACTGGCTGTAGCTGATGCAGTAAACGGTCGACCAGTTCGTAACCTTGAAGCTATTGCGAACCCCGAAGCAATAACTGCGATCGTTGACGCCCTAAAGCAATAATTTAAATCTCTGACTTAATAATTCGGCTTTAAGTTCAACAACGGCAAGTAATCATCTAAGTCGAGCGCATCAAAGCCGCCGATAAATAGTGCCGAAGTCGCATCTGCAATCTTTGGGTCGCGAGTTGATTCGCTCAGAGCATTGCGAAGCTCGCTCAATTGCAAATCGGTGATTGTGCGATGAGCAATTATCGGCAAACACGGCACGAGCGGACCATTGCATATCGCGAACAAAGAATCAACTGCCTCGGGTTCAATTCTTCGAAGATGGGCGAGTGTCACGCTGTCAATTGAGGCAATATCAGCCTCACCGCGACACAACATGCGCACACTTTCGGCATGCGAGCCCGACTCGCGAACCTGCCCACGCCAAGATTCTTGCGGCCCGTGAATTGCTGCGATCAGACTTACCCATCCAGAGAGACTTTCCATCTCGTTAACAGCAGCTTTAGAACCTTGAAAGTCAAATGGCGTGCCATCAACTCTGCCGACAACAACGCTTCGATAAAAGTGGCTTGCAGATTCAGGCGTCGTTTGGCGAAACGCGCCAACGACGCGAACTGTTTCGGTTAGTCGAGTTACGAGTGGCCAACCGCAAGTCTGGCTAACAAAGGCGCTATCGCTCTGCCAAAGTTTTGTCGGGTCGCTAGTGCGTGTTAGTTCGCGAGGCAGCCAAGAGCATCGACTTGCAGTAGTGCTCCAAAGTTTGTCGTAAGCCCATGCCACATCTGCAAACGGATAGAAACCGAACTCTGCAACTGCATCGCCCGATTTATTCACAATTCTCAGGCTAGTTAATTTTTACGGATGCAGTCCGCGCATGCGATGCGAGTCAGCGATTGTTTTGATGCCGAGCACAGATGCCGCCAACCGATATGGCAACTTCTGTTCAACTGAGAATGAGTGCAACCGTTTAAAAGCTGATTGCATCAGCGAGATTACTTTTTCGTTCACTTCATCTTCGTCCCAACTAAGGTGAGCAAAGTTCTGGCATTGCTCGAGGTAACTGCAAGTCACACCGCCCGCATTTGCATAAACATCGGGCATGACGATGATTCCACGATCGGTGAGAACTTCGTCAGCTTTTGGTGTCAGCGGTCCGTTTGCGCCTTCGACTATCAGTTTCGCTTTGATCTGCGAAGCAGTATGTTCATCAACAGCATCGCCAAGAGCGCATGGCATCAAAATGTCGCAATCGATTGAAAAAATATTTGCTGAGCCATCAATACCTTTGCCGATAACTTCGCCAGCGCCTGTTTCGGTCACGCTTTTTGCACCTTCGCGCATCTTGCGATCGATCATCGCAATGTCGAGCCCGTTGGCATTGTGAATTGCACCACCGACATCAGCAACAGCGACAATCTTTGCGCCGCGAGCCTGCGCGAGTCTTGCCGCCCAGGCGCCAACTTGTCCATAACCTTGAATCGCAATTCTCGCTCCCTCAAGAGCGAGACCCATTTCTCGGCCCGCCAACGCCGCAGCTTCAACTGCGCCACGACCTGTTGCCGATTCACGACCGAGTGAACCACCAAGTTCAATTGGCTTGCCAGTTACAACACCGGGCACGATGTGTCCGACACTTGCCGAATATTGATCAAGAACCCACGCCATCACTTGGGCATTTGTGCCGACATCAGGTGCTGGAACATCTTTATCGGGGCCAAGAAACGGGATCAATTCTGAAACATAACGTCGCGTAACTTTTTCGAGTTCGCGCACAGTCAAAGTCTTTGGGTCAACTGCGATGCCGCCCTTTGCGCCGCCAAGTGGCAGATTCATTATTGCAGTCTTTAGCGACATGCCGATTGCGAGCGCAACAACTTCGTCGCGTGTGACGCCTGGATGATAACGAATTCCACCTTTGGCCGGACCACGAGTGGTGTTGTGGTGAACACGCCATCCGACAAGGTGGTCTCGCGTACCGTCATCATGCCTAAACGGAATCGAAACTTCGAGCACTCGTCGCGGCGCGATGATCGTTTCGATTAATCCGTCTTCGAGACCAAGCCATTCGCCAGCCTGGCGAACTCGAAACTCGGCTGACTCAAGTGCAAGATCTTTCGGCAAATGTTGTGCGCTCATGGCTCTATTCTGCCTCATTCGGTGATGTGTGTGGTGACGCGACGAATTTACTTAAGCGGTCGCAACCGTGGCCATTTGCCAATTTTGTCGAGACCTGCAACGGTGCTGGCCATCGTTTCTGGTGTCACTGGATGACTAATTAAATAGCCCTGAGCTTTGCTACATCGCAAGTCACCAAGTGCGTGAAGTTGCTCTACGGTTTCGACACCTTCGGCAACGACATCGAGCCCGAGTGAATTTGCCATAGCGATAATCGTTCGCACGAGAGATCGCGCGTTTGCGTCGTTTGCTAACTCGTTGATGAAAGTTCTGTCAATTTTCAATCGATGGATTGGAAACCGCTGCAAAAATGACAACGAAGAATAACCAGTGCCGAAGTCGTCAATTGCTACGCGCACGCCGATATCTGAGAGTCTGCGCAATGTATCTAGTGCCTGCTCAGGTTGAGTAATCATCACGCCTTCGGTTACTTCAAGCCACAACTGATCTGCGGGCATACGCGAACGCATTAGTGCTTCGTTGACAACAGCAACGAAATTTGGGTCATGCAATTGTCGTGGCGAAACATTCACCGACATCGTGGCGTCGCGACGACAGATGCCTTGATTTATCCAACTGCGCAAGTGGGTGAGTGCTTCAAGCAACGCCCACGCACCAATAGGCACGATGATGCCGGTCTCTTCGGCGATGGGAATAAATTCGGCGGGCGAGACATTCGTGCCGTCCTCCATGTCCCATCGCATAAGCGCTTCAAAGCCGATTACATCGCCAAGGTCAATGTCAATAATTGGCTGATGAACGAGCCGTAGTTCGCGACGCTCAAGCGCACGGTAAAGAGCGGTCTCTACGGCCAAGCGTTGATTAACGCGCTCAAGCATCGACTTGTCGAAAATTGCAACGCAGTTTCGCCCGGCATCTTTTGCGCGATACATCGCAGTGTCTGCATTGCGCAGCAAGTCGTCTGCCGACGTTGAAATCTCGCGATCAAATACTGCAACACCGATACTTGCCGAAACAAAAACATCGCCCTGACGCAAAGCCAGCGGTTCGTGAAAACTTTCAAGCACTAAGTCGGCCAACAATACGGCGTCGCTTTGATTTTTTGATTTGGCGTCGAGTACGACGAACTCGTCGCCTGAAATTCGTCCGACAATGCATCGATCGGGTAGCGCCACTCGCAATCTTTGAGCTACCGATACCAACACGTCGTCACCAGCCGAGTGGCCGAGACTGTCGTTGATGTTTTTAAATCTGTCGACGTCGATAAACAAAACTGTTGGCGAGAGGCCGTTAAATCGCGCTCCCTCTAAAGCCGCCGCGACGTGTTCGATCATCAAACCACGATTCGGAAGGTTGGTAAGCGAATCAGTTTGCGCAGAATCGATTAGTTGCGCCTGCAAAACGGCGTTCGCACGCACCGCTAGAACTACGCGCAATGTAACTGCCGTAGCCAGAACAAATATTGAGATCGCGCGTACTGTTCGGTCGACATCATTTGTTGGATTTGTCAATGCCAAAACTACGACGGGCAAAACCAGAGATGTCGTTGTCAGTACAAGTCGACCCAGTAGTGGTTGTTTGAGTCGTCGCGCCGAGTGTGAAGCCATGGTTGCAACACTCGGGTGCAAAATCGTCGCAGAAACTAAAAACAAACTTGCAATATACGGCGCATTAGCGAATTGATCTGAGACTTCATATCTGCCTGATTGATTAGTCGCATAGAAAAGATCGCCAATCAATGAACAAGCAATTGCGCTACCAGCGAACCAAACTGCCGGCGTTCTTTCGGTGTCAGCAAACAACAAAGTTGCGAGCAGAAATATGACTATCGCGCTTGATGCCAAAGTCGCACCGCGAATTGCAGTGACTGAGACGACGTCTTGTGAAATCTCTCGCGCCGGATTTAAAAACACGACCCAAATCAAAAACCACGAGCCGAGCCCGATTATCAACGAGTCAAAAACAACATTCACGGGATCGCGTCCAAATCTTCGTTGAACGGTGACGAACAATCCGAAAACCAAAATCAACTGGACGCCCAAAAATAGAGATTCCGAGATCGCCTGTGTCAGGGCAACACTTGAATCGCGATTATCAAAAATCTGCGCGGCGATCAAAATCGCAATCAGCAACAGCAAGGCAGACCAGACGCGTCGATCGGGTTTGTTGATTGCAACTCCGACGATTGCACACGCAAAAACTTGAACGGCTGAGATCATGTAAATCAGCTCGCTCGAAAGTGCCGAGAGACCAGCAATATGCAGACCTGTGGCGATAATGGCCAGACCAGTCATCGCCCACGCCGCACGAGAAACGGCTTTTGACATCACGAAAACGGTACTACAGATGTTCTAAACTTTTGGGAGGCGGGGTTTTGTCCAAGGTTCGGCGTCGTGCGCCGAGAAAGTACCCGTCGATGTTTGTAACTCGTCACTCCAACGTTGTTGATCCGGCGTTGCGCGAGAAACTTTGGCGTCTTTACCGCACGACTTATTTGCCAACCGCCGAGGCAACTGTAACTCACGAAATGCTCGATCAAGACGAATTCAACGAGCAGATCTCTCGCGACTCAAATCGGGTTTGGGTCGTCTGGAGTGACTCGTTGCCAGTCGCAATGACTCTTGTGTCAACAGATGTTCGCGCCACTCGTTGGTTGAGTGAGATCTACTTTGAAAAGCATTTTCCTGATCGATATCGCGCAGGGCAGGTTCACTACATCGTGTGGGTTGTTGTTGATCCGTCGGCAGATGCCAAAGGAGCGAACGTTATGCTTGCGCGCCAAGCTTTAACCGCAGAGGCGCGCGATGGTGCACTTTTGGTTTTTGATATTCCCGAAGTGCATCAGCCAGCGGCAAAAGGTGGTGCAGCGGAATTATTGTTTCGCATGGCCAAGTTGGTTGGCGATGTCGAACTGTTGCCTCTATCTACTCAACGCTATTTCGCGCTCGACTTTGCAAGGTTGCCTACTACCGAAGTTGATCAACTCTCGTCGCCTGACGAACTTGTAAGAAATACTTAATTCACCGAGATAAACCCGTAAATTTTTAAGGCTTGGCGCACGATAGTCTTAAAGCAGCGATGAGTGTTTCCGTAGCCGCAGTGACGGTTGTTGTGCCAGGGTCACACTTAATGTCAAGTTTGCTGGGTGAAAGAGATTCGCACCTTCGACTAATCGAAACAGAGTTTCCGAACACCACGATTCGTGTTCGAGGCAACGAAATTTCTATCTCCGGTACCGAGACCGACACAGTTGGCAGTTTGTTTGAAGAACTCACCTCGTTGCTTCAAGGTGGCGAAAATCTAAACACTGTTGTCGTCGCGCGAAGCATAGAAATGCTGCGATTACATGAGCGACCGAGTTCAGTTTTGACTCATGACATAGTGAGAGCCAATCAGGGCAAGCCCGTGCGGCCCAAAACATCTGGACAGAAGCATTATGTCGATGCGATTCGCGAAAATGTGATCACATTTGGTCTTGGTCCTGCTGGCACGGGCAAGAGTTGGCTAGCGATTGCGATGGCGGTGCACGCATTGCAAACAAAGCAAGTACAACGGATAATTCTTACGCGGCCGGCAGTTGAAGCGGGCGAGCGACTCGGTTTTCTGCCCGGTGACTTGATGGCCAAACTAGATCCTTATCTTCGACCTCTTTATGATGCGCTTCACGACATGGTTGGCGCTGAAGGTGCGCAAAAACTAGTTGAAAGACAAGTCGTCGAAGTTGCACCTCTTGCTTATATGCGCGGACGAACCCTCAACAACAGTTTCATAATTCTGGATGAAGCCCAAAATGCGACACCTGAACAGATAAAAATGTTTTTGACTCGTATTGGTTTTGGCTCAAAAGTTGTGGTCACTGGCGATATGACACAAGTCGACATTCCCGATAACCGCAGTGGCCTGTTCGGTCTAGAAAAAGTACTCACTGGCATTGAAGGGCTTTCATTTGTACATCTCGGCGTCAGCGACATTGTTCGACATAAAATAGTTTCAGACATCGTTGCTGCATACGAACAGAAAGGTTCGAGTGCGGTGAGCAATCGTGCTTGAGCCGCACATTAAGCGAAACGGCCCTCGCAAAGTCGGTGGAGATGGCGACATTGAGGTCTTCTGCGCTGACGAACAAACTGAAGTTCCTGTTGATGTTGCTCGTTGGCATCAATTGGCCAAGAACGTCTTGGTATCTGAGGGCGTACGCGGAGCGGCCGAGTTGACATTGATGTTTGTGCCTGAGTCAGCAATCGCTGGTCTCAACGAGAAGTACATGGGCAAGAGTGGGCCGACTGATGTTCTGTCTTTTCCTCTTGATGCGGTCGAGGCGGTGCGCACGCCGGGGCCAGGTGCTTTATCGCGCGGTCCAGACAAAGTGAGCGTCGACCTAAATGATCTACCAATCTTGCTCGGCGATGTTGTGGTTTGTCCGAGTGTGGCGAAGAATCAATCTTCGACTCACACTGGCAATATCGATGACGAGTTTGCTCTCTTGGTAACCCACGGAGTTCTGCACGTCTTGGGTTACGACCATGAAGACGAACGAGACGCGAAAAAAATGCAAACTCGTGAACGCGAACTTTTAGAACTACATCATTGGCGTGGGCCGATGCCAGAAACATTTAGCAAGGTGTACGAATGATTTTCGCAGCAGCGCCTACAGCAGCAGATTTTTGGATGCTTGTTACGATCGTTGTATTGCTGATCGCACTTACCGGTCTTTCACTTGCCGAAATGAGTCTTTCACGAATTACGAAGCAAAAAGCACAAGCACTTCTCGATCAAGAAGGCAAGCGAGCAAAGATCATTCTGAAACTTGCCGAAGACCCAACAAAGTGGGTCAACCCGTTGCTCTTGACAGTGAATATCTTTCAGACAGTGCAGGCGACACTTACCGGCATCGTCTCGGGGCGATTGTTCGGTGCACCCGGCGTGGCGGTCGGTGTAATACTCAACGTCATAGTCTTTTTCGTTTTAGCCGAGGCTGTGCCAAAGACATATGGATTGGTGCACCCAGTACGTGGCGCGACACTCACTGCAGTGCCAGTTAATGCACTTACAAGTTTTTATCCACTACGAATGATCTCGCAGGGCTTGATAAAACTGACAAATGTCATTGTGCGAGGCAAGGGTCTTGCAGCTGGTCCGTTCATTAGCGAGCAAGAGTTCTTGGGCATTGTTGAAGCGGCGGCACAGGATGCTGTTATTGAGCATGAAGAACGTGAATTAATCGAGTCAGTTATTGAGTTCGGAGACACCGTTGTTCGTAAAATTATGGTGCCACGTCCAGATGTTGTAACTATCAATGACGATTTGACGATCTCTCAAGCTATTGACATTATCGTTGAACATCAGTTGAGTCGTTTGCCAGTGTTGCGCGCAGACGATGACGACCAAGATGACCTTGTAGGTGTCGTATACGCAAAAGATTTGATTGCCGCCGAACGCTCAGGTAAAGGTACTGAGTCGATCAAAACGAGCTTGCACGCAGTCGAGGTAGTTCCAGAGATGAAACCAGTCGCCGACTTGATGCGTCAGATGCAGCAAGAAAAGTTTCACTTGGCGATGGTCGCCGATGAGTACGGTTTACTTGCAGGTCTCGTGACGCTCGAAGATTGTCTTGAAGAATTAGTTGGCGAAATCGGCGATGAACATGACGAAGATGACACTTCGGTACAACGGAAGCCAAACGGAGACCTGCTTGTCGCAGGGGTGACGACAATTGACAAACTCAATAAGATACTCGAAGCAGAAATAAGCACTGATGACTACGACACAATCGGTGGTCTTGTCTTCGGCGAACTTGGTCATGTGCCTGAAGTCGGCGAGTCGGTAAAAGTCAACGAGTTAGTGTTTCGCGTCGAAGAGCTTGATGGTCGACGAATTCAGGTAATTCGAATTTCGCAATCAAAAAAATAAGCGATTAGTCTCGCTTTATGGAGATTTCATTACGCGGTAAGACTGCAATCGTCACTGGTGCTTCTCGGGGTATTGGCAAAGCAATTGCGAAATCGTTTGTCGAGGCCGGAGCGAAAGTCATGCTTACTTCGCGCAAACTTGACGCTCTTCAGGCAGCGGCAAATGAGATGGATGGTGAGACCGATGTATTTGCCGCGAATGCTGGCGAGATAGATCAAGCCCAAGCATGTGTTGATGAAACTATGAAGCGCTTCGGCAAGATCGACATCTTGGTCAATAATGCTGCGACGAATCCGTACTATGGCCAGACTCTCGGTGTTGATTCGGCACGCTTTGATAAAACTTTTCAAGTTAATTTGAAGGGTCCTCTGTTCTGGAGTCAATCAGTTTGGAATGCATCGATGCAGAACAATCCAGGTGTGATTTTGAACATCGCATCAGTTGGCGGTCTGCGTGCAGAACATGGTCTGGGTGTTTACAACTTGACCAAAGCGGCTGTTATCCATTTAACGAGTCAATTGGCATGCGAGTTGGGTAAAACGCGTGTCGTCGGTATCGCACCAGGTTTAGTGAAGACTCTTTTCGCGTCGGTTCTAATTGAGAACGTCGGCGACAAACTTGCATCAGCACTGCCCACTAAGCGACTTGGTGAGCCGCAAGACATCGCCAATTTGGCGTTGTTTCTCTGTTCTGATTTGGCTTCGTGGATAACTGGCGAAACTTATGTGATTGATGGCGGCGCCGGGGTTCGATCTGGCACGATGTAAATTTTTGCTGCGCGCAAAAAAACGGGTCCCAAAGTAATCAAGGCAACCAACAGCACAATGCCTGAAGCAAGATAAGTTGCACGCAAACCAAACCAATAAGCAATTTGGCCGCCGATGAGTGCACCAAAAGCGGTGCTACCAGTGCCGATGAATCGATAGACGCTGTTAACTCTGCCGAATAGTTCTGCTGGTATTAATCGCTGGCGCATGCTGACCGTGATCACATTCCAAGTAGTGCCTGCGATCGCCATCACAATGCCGCTAAGTGCGACTGCCCAAATTCGTGGAAAGATACCCGGGATGACATCAGAAATAGCAAAAACTATGTACGACAGAATTATCGCCGCAGTTGCGCCAAGTTTTTTGCTAACACGCTGACCAATGAGACCACCGACAATCGAGCCGACCGAGATTGCAGCAAGCAAAATTCCAAAGCCGCGGGCTCCAAGCCCGAGTTCGTCACGTGCGAACTTGACAAAAACAGCCTGAGCAAACATTCCACACATGTTGGCAATACCGAGCATGATCGCCAGAGTTCTTAACAAGTCATGCTTCCAAAGCCAAGTAAGCCCCTGTTTTAAGTCGGTGCCGAACGAATTGGTTGGACTCTCAACTTTTGGTGCTGACTTGATTCGGATTGATTGAATCAATAATGCGGCCAAAATTAAGGCGATGGCGTTGATTCCGAATGGTGCACCAATTGCGATGACAAAAATCCACGCGCCAAATGGAAGACCAATAAAACCGTTACTTATGATTTGTGAGATGTAGAGCCTGCTGTTGGCAACTTCTAGAGACTCTGGTTTGACTATTGCAGGAAGAATTGCCTGTGAACTCATATCAAAAAACAATTCGCATACACCAGCAAGTGCAGTGGCAACGATCAATAAGTAGATGTTTATTGAACCTGTTGCTGCACCTAGCGCAATCAAGGCAAATATGAGTCCGCGAACCAAGTTAGCGCGAAACATAATTTTCTGTCTGTCATGTCGATCTAGATAAACGCCAGCCGGAAGTGAAAGAATCAACCAAGGCAGCATTGCAGCAAAACTGATCGACGCAATTAGGCGAGAGTCGTCAGTGAGAGAAATCGCTAGTAAAGGAGCCGCGGCGACAACCATTCCGTCGCCCAAGTTTGAAATAGTCGAAGATGTAAACAATCGCCAATATGAATTCGGCAATCGCTCAGAATGCTCGTGATCGTGTCGGTCTATCTCACTCATGCAAGGTCTTAAATTTATTAGTTGACTGAACCAGTTCACTCATCAGAGCCTTGCCGAGACTTGATCGTGGTATTTCATCAACTATGAAAACCTTCTTGGGTGCGCAATAGTCGGGCAAAGTCAAACGTACGTGCTTGCTTAGATCCTCGAGCCGAAGGCTTCTCGTGTCGGGTCGCAACACAACCCACGCAGTAACTGTTTGCCCCCACTTCTCGTCGGGTGTACCTGCGACAACCACATCGGCGACTACTTCGTGCTGGCGCAGAGAATTCTCGACAGTTATTGGCCACACTTTGTAGCCCCCGGTCTTGATCAGGTCGTCTTTGCGACCCAGCACAGACAGCTTTCCATCTTTAAACCCACCGAGGTCGCCGGTATGCAACCAACCTTCACTATTTTTAGGGTCAATTCCATTGCGATAAGTACGTAACAGCGAATCGCAACGAATTTCAATCTCAGAGTCTGTGCCGATGCGTATCTCAACACCGTCAATCGGTTCGCCGTTGTAGACGACGCCACCGAAGGTTTCAGTTAAGCCATAAGTCGAAATTGCATTGCTGGGCAGATTCGTTGAGGTATGAGCGCCGCCGACCAGAACAGTTTTGAAATTCGAAATATCTACCGAATGCAAAATTGTCGGAACCAGCGAAGTCATGGTTGTGCCCTTCTTAACTGCTGATTCGATTGTGGCTTTGTCGGCGCGAGACTCGATTGTGAGTTGCGAACCGAAATGCAGGGCTCGCAGCACGACAGATAGGCCGCCGACGTGGGCAAGTGAGATACACGCCAACCAATGATCGGCCGCACTACAGCCAAGACGTGCACCCGTATTCGTTACGGCTGCTTTTATCGAACCGTGGGTGTGCACAACGCCTTTTGGCTCTCCAGTTGAGCCAGATGTGGCTACAACTAACGCGTCACCTTCGTCAACTGGTTCGCCAGGTGCAACTTTGACTCTTAAACCATCGGCTCCGATAAGTGACGAAACCTTAAATTGAGTTATCAAATTTTTTCGTGCAACTTTTGGCAATCGTTGATCAATGGGTAATACTGCGTCACCTGAGTCCCAAACTTTTCTTAGAACATTTACAAAGGTGACGCCTGCCGGCATATCGATCGCAACTAATTCGCGCACCATTTCAGCGTAGATGTTTTGTTGTTAAGTTAGTTGCGTGCGAGATTCGATTAATTTGTGGATTCAAGGTGCGCGTCCGAAGACTTTGCCCGCTGCGATAGCGCCAGTCGTCGTTGGCGCAGCGTGTGCGCAACTCGAAAGCTCAACGCAAAATAATTGGCTAAATGCGGTCTTCGCTTTGGCTGTCAGTCTTGCTCTTCAGGTGGCAGTTAATTATGCAAACGACTATTCGGATGGCATCAGAGGCACCGACAAAAATCGAGTCGGACCGCTTCGTCTAGTCGGCTCTGGCGCAAAGAAACCAGCTGATGTTAAGAAGGCAACATTTCTTGCGTTTGGCGTAGCGGCGGTCTTCGGCTTTGTGCTGGCAGCAACGACTACGTGGTGGTTATTGCTCGTCGGTGTGTTCTGTTTTCTGGCGGGTTGGTTTTACACGGGAGGCAAGCATCCGTATGGATATCTGGGCTTCGGAGAAGTTTTTGTGTTTATCTTCTTCGGGGTGGTCGCGACAATGGGCACCACTTTTGTGATTAATGAGCAGTTAACTCTTGTCAGTTTTTTGGCATCTGTTGTTGTTGGTTGTCTCGCGTGTGCTTTGTTGGCTGTCAACAACCTGCGCGACATTGCTGGTGACCAGATTTCTAATAAGAAAACGCTTGCAGTTCGAATCGGCGAATCTGGTGCACGTAAGTTTTATATCTCACTGTTTATAGTTGCTGGTTTTGCTGTGATCTTGATTGCATTGTCGTATTCGGCAGCGCTGATTGCGATGCTCGGTTTAGCAGTGGCTGTGAAACCAATCAAGCGTGTTTATGCCGGGGCAACTGGGGCTGACTTAATTGATGTTCTTGTTTTGACTGGCCGCGTGCAGATTCTTGTTGCTATTAGCTTGAGCGTCGGCCTGCTAATTAGTTAGACGCGCTAAAAGTCGACAGATTATGTCGCCAAATATTTCGACAGAAAATCTGAAAGCAATTCGTTAAAGAACTGGGGTTGTTCAAGATGTGGCGTGTGCCCAGAGTTTTCAATAATTTCTAAAGTTGCGTTGCTGCCAATTTCTGAAACCAGCCTCTCAGCCAACCCGCGATATTTTTCGTCTTTTGCGCCGGCAATAACTAGAACAGGCATCGTTAACTCTTTCAATCGAGACCACGTTGGTTGCTGTCTACCCGCACCGCAGAGTCGCAAACTTGAACTCAAACCGATTGCTGTATTTTTTATGCGAACCGCACGTTGATTTGTCTCGGCGTTTAGGCCAGCGAATAGTGGCTGACTTAACCACTCGTCGACAAATTGACTGACGCCAATCTGTTCGATTCGCCGGGCAAGTTCTTCATCACTTTTGATGCGCTCAAGGCGCAACTCTTTGTCTTCTATGCCTGCAGTGGTGCTAATCAATACGAGCCGAGAAACTTTTTGTGGTTCAGCAAGTGCAAGAGTTAGACAAAAACGGCCACCGAGTGAATAGCCGATATATGTCGCATTTCCACCAACTTCACCGATCGCTCTTGCTCCTGATTCTAAATTGAGTGAGATATCGCATGAGTCGCCATGGTTGGGGGCGTCGATCGCGATGACCTCGAATTTCTCTTTGAGAGGGTCGATGACATCTAGCCAAGTTTCATGGGTTTGAGTGAACCCATGTACCAGCACGGCTCGCGGGCCGTTGCCGAATTGCTTATTGTTAAGCATTGGCAGTCGTCGTCGGGTGCGAGCTTGTGCGGTTTGCCAAACGCCACAAACTTTTTGTTCTCATTGCTGCCACGATAGAGGCATGGGTTCTTCGGCGGCGACCACGGCAACCTTTTGCGCCACATTGGTGGATGAATGGCTTCAATGTGGTGTTCGCCATGCGGTCGTTTCGCCTGGTTCTAGATCAACGCCAATCGCACTTGAGATCGCCAATCGGCAAGAGATCGAGATGCATATTTTTCACGACGAACGAAGTGCGGCATTTGCTGCGCTAGGCATCGCTAAAGCCTCGGGGATTCCGGCGATCTTGGTTTGCTCGTCTGGTACTGCAGCGGTTGAATTTCACCCAGCGGTGGTCGAAGCACATCACAGTGAAGTTCCAATTTTGATTTGTACGGCTGATCGACCAGCCGAACTGCAAGGTGTTGGCGCACCACAAACGATTGACCAGCAAAATCTTTATGGCGTGTCAGTGCGAAAGTTTGTTAACGCCGAAGTTGCCGACGAGTCTGAAAGTCATACATGGCGTAAGATCGCTCGCGATCTTTTTGCGACAAGCCTTGGCAAATTGCGAGGACCGGTTCACCTCAATCTGAGATTTCGCGAGCCCCTCATGGGTGTCGCGACAAGTCTGCCGCCCAGAAACGAGAGATCTGCGATGATTGCAGACAAGGTTGATTTGCCATCGGCACGATCTCTTCGCAAGTTGAAAAAAGCGCTGAATTTTAAAAACGGCGTAATCATTGCAGGTCCCGAAAATTATCAGGTCGAGTCTGTTTTACATCTTGCTCAAACTCTAAGTTGGCCCGTGCTAGCAGACCCGCGAAGCGGCGCACGAGTGCCAAGCAAATTCGTGGTCGCTGCCGCCGACTCAATTTTGCGTGACGAGGACATTGCGAAAAAATTGCAACCTCAAGTAGTTTTGCGCTTTGGCACACTTCCTGCTTCGAAAGTTGTCAACTCTTGGCTGGCAAGTTCGGGCGCGAAACAAATCGTCATTACGACGACGCCAACTCTCGCTGACCCAGACCAGTTGTGCGCGCTGCACATTGTCGGAGAAATCGATGAGATGTGCGCCGAGCTGGTTTCTGATCGTACAAATGAGCAGAACAAGCGAGATGACTTCTCTTGGCTCGATCTATGGGGCTCTGCCGAATCTTCGGCTCAGAAGTCAATCAACGCTGCACTGGCAGATGAGCCTGGCCTTTCTGAACCAGGTGTCGCACGCGCGCTTTACGGGCTGTTGCCTGAAGCATCCAACTTGGTTGTTTCAAGTTCGATGCCAATTCGTGATGTTGAATGGTTCGCCGCACCGCGAACCGGGTTGCGTGTTCATGCCAATCGCGGTGCGAACGGTATCGACGGCGTTGTGTCAACGGCAGTGGGTATCGCGTTAGCAACGCGTCAGCCAACGACACTTCTGATCGGCGATATTGCTTTACTGCACGACGTAAATGGCTTAATCGGTCTTGCGAGTCGTAAAATTGATTTGCGAATCGTAGTGATTGACAACAACGGTGGTGGGATTTTCTCGTTCTTGCCCCAGGCCCAGAACCTTGAGTTAACAAAATTTGAAAAGATTTTCGGTACGCCACATGGTGTCAACTTAAAAATGGTTGCCCAGGCGCACCAGATCAATACGCACGAAGTTGCAAATATGTCTGACTTCGCTGAAGTTTTATCTCAGCGTGGCCCTTGGCTGGCTCGTGTCGTTACGGACCGACAAGAAAATGTCAAGGTCCACGAACGCATCAATCAGATGGTGGCTTCAAATCTACGTTAAGTTTTTCGGCGAAAAACCCTAAGGTCGAATTAGCGCCGCCAACATTGCTTGAAACTTGGCCTGAGTTTCAGCAAGTTCACTAGTTGGCTCACTGTCGCCGACAATTCCACCTCCCGCAAATAGTCGGGCAGTCATGCGCGTCGAGTCGAGTTCTGCGCAACGAATGGCGACAGCGAATTTTCCGTCTCCAGATTTATTGACATAGCCAACAGCGCCACCATACCGACCACGATTCATACCCTCGACGCGAGCGATTTGTTCGAGAGCGTCTTGCTTTGGTGCACCGCCAAGCGCTGGCGTGGGCGAGAGAGCATAGGCAAGTTCGAGAACGCTTGGCCTTGGTTCGCTCAATTGTCCAGAAATCTCAGTGCCGAGATGCTGGACATTAGCAACAGCGACGATCGAAGGTTCGGGTTGCCAATCAAGAAACGAACACCAGGGCAAAAGTGTGTCGTGCACCATGTCGATCACGATGCGATGTTCTAATTGATTCTTTGTGCTGGCAATAAGTTCGCCTGCAATCTTCTGATCGATAGTTGGGTTGCCAGTGCGTGGTGCGGTGCCGGCAAGGGGATGACTCGAAACTTTGTTACCTTCGACCGCAACCAACAACTCAGGTGAAGCACCAAGAAAGCCGTCAAACAGATAGCGATAACTTGAACCAAAAGATGCCTTCAAGCGCTGCAAGATTGCGCGTACATCAAACGGGAGGTTTGTCATTACGAAAATATCGCGGGCAATGACTGCCTTGTCAATTTTCTTCTCACGCACTGCTTGGGCAGTCAAGCGAACCGCCTCGAGATAGTGATCAACAGGTACGCCAGGGTTGACCATGAAAGACGCAGCGAAAGGTTGAATCTCGTCAGGTGCATGAAAGTTAAGTTCAGCATCGTCGATCGTCGTCACCCAAATCTGACCGTCAGTTGTTTTGCCAACCACGACTTTGGGAATCACAAAATCATGTGGACTGCTGCTATCGAATGGAATACAACCAATCGCAATCGGGCCAGCCTCGTCAATGCCACTTCGGTTGTCATCATCTATCGCAGACAATGTCGCAATGATCTCCTCTCGACCCACTCGTTTTGCAATTCCTTGTCCTGCAACGCCGACGCCATCGCGGACAAATAAATAACCGTCGTTGCTCGCAAAATCGTTTAGGTCGATTTGTTGATCGGTAATAGCTGAGAGCAGTCGAGTAGTCGAGCGCATTTAGTTTCGTGTAGCCACAAGAAGTTGAGTAAGACCGCCAGAAAGTTGTGTGTGTTTTGCGTCGGCGAATCCAGATTGCTTCAGCATTGCGACTAACTGGTCAGGCTCTGGAAGGTAGGCGACGCTTCGTGGCAAATATCTATACGCGGCTCGGTTCGAAAAAAGACCGCCAATAATCGGCACGATGCGACCGAAATAGATGCTGTTGCCATATCGAATCAAACGGTTAGTCGGCACGCTCACATCGAGCAGAGCAATTCGTCCACCATGTCGCGTGACGCGAGCAAGTTCGATAAAAAACATCTGTAAATTTTCGAGATTGCGCAAAGCGAACCCGCAAGTTATGCCGTCTACGCACATATTGGGTATCGGTAGCTTCAAAATATCAACTTGGGTTCTTGGCGCACCACTGCGATCGGCGCTCAACATGCCAAATGACAAGTCCATTGAGATCGGCTGATATCCGTTTTGCTTGAGTTCGATGCACAAGTCGCCAGTGCCGCTTGCTAAGTCGAGAACCCGTGAGCCCTTCGGTAGGTTAAGCGCGGACACTGTCTTTTTGCGCCAGCGTGTATCCAATCTAAAAGTCATTAGGCGATTGACGAAGTCGTATCGAGGAGCAATTGCATCGAACATTTCGCGAACTGCTTCTACTTTTTCAGCACCCTTAGGCAGATCTTCGCGGTCCCATTTGTCGCGCTTGCCAGTTTTTGCTGTCACGCAATTCAGGCTAGGGCAAATCAGTTATGGTCGCCCTAGTAAGGGGATTGTGACACAAGTCTGCCAAACTACTCAAGGGAGAATTTCACCTTGATTGATTTTTCATTTTCACCAGAAGTTGAATCTGTTCGCTTAAAGGTACGCGAGTTCATGGATACCGAGGTGCGACCAGAGTGGGATGCGATCGATCAAAAAGACCGCTCGCAAGTCGTTCGCTCAATTGTTAAGTTGCGTGGTCGAGCACGCGACCATTGGAATCTTTGGCTGCCACATATGCCCGCTGAATGGGGTGGCATGGGTCTTGGCCCAACTGCAATGGCTGCAGTATCCGCCGAAGCGGCCAAGGTCAGTATTGGTCCGTTCGTTTTGAATGCGCAAGCTCCTGATGAGGGCAATCAACACACGCTTTTGCATTGGGCAACTGATGAACAAAAAGAAAAATACTTGCGTCCGCTTTGCGAAGGTAAAGCGAGAAGTTGCTTTGCAATGACAGAGCCAGAAGTTGCGGGCAGCGACCCTACTCTTATCAAAACTCAGGCTTATCAAGATGGCGACGAATGGGTTATCAATGGCCACAAGTGGTTCATCTCGGGTGCGCGTGGTGCGCAATTCGCCTTACTTGTTGCACGTACAGAAGACAATCCCGATCTACCACAGGCTGCAAACTCGTGTTTCATCGTCGACATACCGAGCGAGGGTTTCAATATTGTTCGCGATGTCGAAACAATGTCTGGTGGTCACAATCACTGCGAGATTTTGATTCAGGACCTTCGAGTTCCGGCGAAAAATATGTTGGGTGGTCGTGGGCAGGGTCACTTGCTTGGTCAGTATCGACTCGGGCCTGCGCGACTCGCGCACTGCATGCGCTGGATTGGCCAAGCAGAAATCGCTCTTGACATGATGGTCGACCGAGCGTTACAGAGATATTCGCATGGCTCAATACTCGCTGAGAAACAAGGCATTCAATGGTTGATCGCTGACTCTTCGATGGAGCTTTATCAATGCAAATTGATGGTGTTGCATGCGGCATACAAAATTGAAAACGGACAGAGTTTTACTTCTGAAGTTTCTATGGCGAAGCACTTTGTAGCCAACAGTTTGTGGAGAATTATTGATCGCGCAATTCAGGTTCACGGTGCGCTCGGTTATTCGACTGACACACCGCTAGCGCATATGTTGCAGCAAGCACGATGGAGTCGTTTCGCCGATGGCGCTGATGAAATTCATCAGATGCGCATCGCTCAGCGCACGATCGCTGCATACAAAGATCATGGTTCAACGAAATCTGCGACTGGAGATCTGCCATTATGACGACTAAACAACAAACAATCTTCGGTGTTTTTATTCCACAGGGATGGAAAATGGAACTTGTTTCGATTCCTGATCCGGTCGCCAAGTGGAACAAGACTGTAGAAATTGCCCAGTTAGCCGAAAGACTCGGCTTTGATTCAATTTGGGTCTACGACCATTTTCATAATGTTCCGCGACCGGCTCACGAGGCAGTTTTCGAATGCTGGACCACGATGGCGGCGATCAGTCAGCGCACGACAAAAATCAGACTTGGTCAAATGGTCGGTTGCAACTTGTATCGCGAACCAAGCTTGCTCGCAAAAATCACATCGACACTTGACGTCATCTCGGGTGGTCGACTCGATTGGGGTATTGGCGCGGGTTGGTACGAGAACGAATGCCGCGGTTACGGCTACGACTTTCCTGAGCCCAAGGTTCGTATTGCGATGTTGCGCGAATGCGTCGAGATTGTTCGTTCAATGTGGACGCAAGAAGAAACCAATTACAGCGGCAAGTACTACAACTTGGTGCGTGGCAACTGCGATCCAAAACCGTTACAAAAACCCCATCCACCAATTTGGATTGGCGGCGGTGGTGAGCAGTTAACACTTCGTGTAGTCGCGCGCTATGCCGATTACTCGAATTTTGGTGGCACCCCAGAAGAGTTTGCTCGTAAGCGTGAGATTCTCAAGGGGCATTGTGCTGCAGTTGGGCGAGACGAATCAGAAATTCGCAAGACCTGGTCGCCAGATATCTTCATTCGTCGAACTGAAAAAGAGATCAAGGCAGCGGGTTCTCTGAGTCTGCGTGCCGATCCAGTTGATCAATGGCAAGCCAACAATCTTGTCGGCACCGTCGAACAAGTGACTGAGAAAGTTCAAAAATATATTGATCTGGGTTGCAGCGGCTTTATTCCGTGGTGTGCCGATTATCCGAGTTCTGAGACGGTCAAACTCTTTGCTGAAGTAATGAAAAACTTCAGATAATTAGTTCGAACTTACAGGTAGTAACGGAAGACTACTTCAGCGACACACGAAGGCTTCTTTGCGCCTTCGACCTCGAAAGTCGTCTCGAGTGTCACTTGAACACCGCCAGTTACATCTTCAACGTTTAGAAGTTTCACGCCAGCACGAAGATTTGAACCGACTGGCACTGGCGATGGAAAGCGAACTTTATTTGTTCCATAATTTACGCCCATTGCCACACCTTCGACGCCAAAGATTTGCGGCAGAAAAACCGGACCGAGCGAGAGTGTCAGATATCCGTGGGCAATGGGTCCGCCGAATGGGCCGGCCTTGGCACGCTCAACATCGATGTGGATCCATTGATGGTCGCCAGTCGCATCGGCGAAAATATTTACTTGCTCTTGGGTGATCGTTCGGTAATCAGAAAATCCGAGGTGCTTTCCGATCAAGCTTTTTAGTTCGTCAACACTCTTAATAATTAGTTTTGGCATAGTTCAAGTGTGGCAGGTCGTTGGGCTTCGTGACGAAATGAACTAGCGATACCAAATCTTTTGGTGACTTCGGCTTTGCGGATGCAGAATAAGAGCACACAGAGCAACCTCAAAGATGAGACTCAAGGTGCTTCCGCCACTCAACTTGCGATAAAGCGTTGTGCTGATTCCGCTTGTGTTTTCGAGATCTGTATAAGCCCAAAAACGAAGTACGAATGGCGAGAATGCCGCGGCGATCGCGAACTTGTAGCCAAGTTTTA
>JAUREG010000016.1:0-33053 GCA_030827545.1 Acidimicrobiales bacterium | reverse complement strand
GTCGCTGCCGATGCCAGGGCACCATTTGCCAATGGCGATGCTTGGCACATTTATTTTGTTGTTCGGTTGGTTTGGTTTCAATGCGGCCTCAACACTTTCGGCAACTGATGTGCAATTCGCAACAGTCGCGACAAACACTGTGATTTCAGGTGCGTTCGGCGCAGTGGCATCGATGTTGTGGATTACAAAACGCACCGGAAAACCGAATCCCGCGATGATGATCAACGGCATGCTCGCAGGACTTGTGGCAATTACAGCGCCGTGTGCGTTCGTTGCGCCGTGGGCGGCTGCAGTTATTGGTTCAATTGCTGCAGTTTTGGTGATTGAGTCAACTTATTTCGTCGAAGAGCGTTTGCGCATTGATGACCCATGTGGTGCAATCAGCGTGCACGGAGTTTGTGGAATGTTCGGTTTGCTTTCCGTCGGTGTGTTTGCCAACGGATCATACGGCGCCGGATGGAATGGCTCTGAGTCAACTGGAGTCGCGGGAATCATCGACGGCAACTGGGGTCAACTCGGCGCACAGGCACTTGGCGCGGTAACGATTCTCGTTGTCAACTTTGGTTTGTCGTATGGGTTCTTTAAATTACAGAATCGATTGACGAAGGGCGGCATTCGGTCAAGTGCTGCTGACGAGATTGCTGGCCTTGATAGTGAGATGGGTGTTTCGGCTTACACCGAATTCGAACTTATTCGCCACAACGGCTCTTAACTAGCCGGCGTGAGTTAGATGCAGGTGTTGCGGAGGGTGCCGAGGTCTTGAATTATGGTCTCGACAATGTCGCCGGTGCGTAAAAACCTTTGTGGTGTTCGGCCAGCACCGACACCCGAAGGTGTGCCGGTGTAAATAACATCGCCAGAAAATAGTTCGCAGATACCTGACAGATAAGCGATGATGTCGGGAATTTCAAAAATCATGTCGTCAGTTTGAGTGTGTTGCATTATCTCGCCCGAAACACGACAGGTCATTTCGAGATTGCCACGAGTAGTAAGAGTTGCTGCGTCAGTGATGTAAGGCCCGATGGCAGTGAAACCCTCGCGACTCTTGCCCAAACTGAATTGCGGTGGGGTATTGGCATATTGCAGCGCGCGATCTGAGAAGTCTTGACCGACACAAAGACCAGCAACATGTGACCATGCATCGGCAGTTGAAATATTGCGACCGCCTTTGCCGACGATTGCCACGAGTTCGGCTTCGTAGTCGCATTTTTCACCGACAAGTTTGATCTGCCCATGTGGTCGATTGAGCGAACTCGGAAACTTGGTAAATACAAGCGGCTCTTTGGGTAGACCGTGGTTCATCTCGGCTGCGTGGGCCTTGTAGTTGACACCGACGGCAAAAATTTGTCGAGGTCGTGGCACTGGGCAGTCGAGTTTTTCGAAGTTGAGGGCAATCAAGTCGGTTGCTTTGGCAGAAGGCAGTGTTTTGGCTAGATCGCAGACTTCAGACCAGCGGCTGATACACGCCATCGGGTCACTCGGCAATTTGCCACCCGAGAATTTTTCGATGTCAATGTAATTTTCGAGAGATTCGGTGATCAAGGCACTGCGGCCATCGACGCACCCGAAACGCGCAGCAGACATTTTTAAACTCTGTTGCGAGCGATTCGACGTTGTAGTTCGGCCTGACGTTTTTCTTCGCGCTCTTTTTCTTGGCGTTCGCGGCGAAGCCGACGCTTTTCGGCATCGGCTGGCGCATCTTTGCGCACTTGCGCATTGACTGCAGCAGTGCTTGCCGCACTCGACGAATTGTCAGATTTTGGAATCATGAATCGTTCGTCTGTGGCGACGAGTTGTTTAAAGCCGTTAAGACTGACCGAATACTGAATCGCCATGAGACGCGTTGCATCGAGACCAAATTTCTCGATCGCGCCTGGGAGGGTTGCTTTCAAGTGTTCAACATTCGGGTCGTCAGCGGCGGTGCCGAGTTCTTCAATGCAATATTCGGTGCAAGGTTCGCTCAATAAAACACCGACATTGATAAACGATTTGCGGGATGTAAAGCCTGCGCGAATTTTGGCGCCGAGCCCGTCTTTGGTGCTAAGTGCGCCGGCCGGTAGGCCAGCGACTTTCGCAAATGGATCGCGCAATTTTTCGGGAAGGCTGATTGCCAATTCGGCAAGCGAGTCGTCAGAGATAGTTGCTAAGACTGCCGCATAGCGACGGTCGATAAGGATCTGTTCTTTTGATGTTGACACGCCCCGAAACTATATCGGGGGCGAACGCATACGTCACCGACTTCTGGTGATCTACCTAACTATTGAGACGAAACATTCGAATCGAACAAGCGACGCGAATGAACTGCGCGTTAAGCGCGGGGCTCAGATAGCGCGGACGTTGTTGGCTTCGGTGCCCTTGCGGCCTTGGCCGAGTTCAAACTCGACTTCTTGGCCTGCAACAAGGGTGCGACGCCCGGTGCCTTCAATGTTCGAGAAGTGAACGAAAATATCTGGTTCTCCATCAGAGCGCGAGATAAATCCGTAACCCTTTTCGTCATTGAAAAATTTCACGGTACCGGTTGGCATAGCTTGTACTTCTTTCTTGATATTTGTATTGCACTTCCATGATCGAAAGCGCTGAGTCAAGGGTAGCAAGGCATAGGGGTGTTTCCTAATTTTTGTTGTGATATTACGATGTAACAAGAGCCTGAAACTCGCGGATTCGCATCTGATGCGAGGATGATGTCGTTACATCGGGCAAAGTGCCGACTGCGCCTGTGTTTGAGCGCCAAGTTATCTTCCAGACAATTGACAAAGTCGCCGAGAACAAGCCAGATCTATCGACGGCTGATGAGTGTCTATACATATACATACATGGAGACGGTGCGAAGTCGCCGAAGATTGAGCTCCATCGCAAGCCGGGGCCGGTACAAGTTTTTTTGCCGCTACCAAACTTGCCATCGCCTGGGTCAAAGACAAGTTTGTATGGCGTTGCAGTTGTTGTCGCAGTGACTGGGCCGGCAGGTGTTGGCACCCATGCAGTCACAGATTTTGGTTGCCATATCGATGCACTCACCCAGAACCAAGTGCCGATGTTGATCAAACCTTGACGTGCGGGTGGCGCAAATTCACCAAAGGGTGCGGGAATTAAATCGTAAGCAATGCTTGCTGCGTTTCTCGCGATAGTTTCAGATGAAACTTCTGCGATCCAGTGATGAGTCGTGTTCTCGTTCGGACAGTTTCTGTCGTAGAGACGAAACTGAATTGAGCCAACAGTTTTTTCAACTTCATCACCAAAAGTTTGATCGCGACCAGAATCGCGGGGTAGCGAAGGCGACCATTCGCATTCGCTAGGTTCGCCAGTGGTTTCGTTTGTACCGATCAGAATGCCAGCGATAATTGTTCGGTCGACAACCCCGCCGTAGATATCGCGTATCAAGTTTGAATCTTCAGTGCTGGCTTTTGCAGATGTTGAAGTCGCCAATAACGAAATAGTGATTGCTGCGAGAAGTTTTAGTTTCACGTGTTGCACAAGTTTTGTGAGTAGACCTTTTTGTGAATTTGGTAGTTCGTCCAAAACCAGTCACTGTTGTGCCACTTCATTGTCCAACTTGAAAGTGACGAAGCAACTTTGTCGTCGTAGATGCCTGCACCCATGTATAAAACCACGGTGTCGTAAACGCAACCGTGCACGATGGCAGTCATCGTCGATTCGTCGTGAGAAATTGTTTCGACGGTGACTTTGCGTTCGCCGTCACCTGGTCGAGCAAAGATATTGTTTGCACCAAAATCGCGCATCATCGCGGCGAAGTCATCGCTGAACTGTGTGCCAATAATCGTGAATTCACCGATGTTGCAGAGTCTTGGTTTGTAGCTGCAGTCGCGACGCCACTTGACGAATGCTTCGAATTTTTCAGCAACGAGATCAAACGGTGTAACTGGCGAAAGTTGCGTTGATTTCTGCGTAGTTTTCGCGTTGTTGCTGGAAAGCAGCGGCGAAGTGGCTTGTGATACTGGTGTTTGAGTCGCGACCGAAGTGGTTGTTAAAAAATTAAGTGTGGCGCGAGTGTTTGTGTTGCTCGCAGTTGAACATCCGCAAACGATGAAGCAGCAGAGTGTAAAAAGTTGAATGAGTTTGCGAGTAGCGCGAAATTTGAAGTTCATAGACGCAGTGTTTCTTGATGTGTGCACGAGTGCGAAACTGTGCTGAAAATTACAAGAATGTGATGTTTTCGTCTGTAGAGTAGATAGACCCCATTTTCAAGGATCTGTGAAATTAGATGACCCAGCAGCACCCCGAACTTGCCGACGAACAGCGGTTTATTGACCACGCATATGAGTGTCTAGAGCAGACGCGAAACGATGCGTGGCAGATTCGCGAGATGAACGAGGCATCGACTGGCGGCACTTTTCAGGCGCGCTACGAGCGCAACGCATTCGATGAGGTTTTGGTTGGTCGGCTGACCCAACTCGACTTGGGCGATGCGGCATTGGTTTTTGGACGAATTGATCGGTTAACCGAGTCACCCGAGATTTTCGAGAGTTTTCACATTGGGCGAATTGCAGTTGCCGACTCAAATCGCGAACCAGTTGTTGTCGACTGGCGTGCGCCAGTGGCTGAACCGTTTTATCGTGCGACAGGTCGAGAGTCGATGGGCTTGGCACGGCGCCGACACTTTGCTGTGCAGGGTCGCGAATTGCTCGGCATCGAAGACGAACTTTTCGGCGCGGGTCACCTTGGTGTCGGTCATGATGAAGGCCTTGACGGCGAGCCAGCCTCTGTCGCGCCGAAGTTACGTGGCTACAGCACGCTGTTAACTGTTTTGTCGCGAGGTCGAACTGGCCAACTCGGCGACATCGTGGCGACGATTCAAGCAGAACAAGATGAAATTATTCGATCGTCGCAACAGGGCGTGTTGGTGGTCGAAGGTGGTCCGGGTACTGGCAAAACAGTTGTCGCGCTTCATCGGGCGGCATATTTGCTTTATACATTTAGATTTCCGCTCGAAGATCAAGGTGTTTTGGTTGTCGGGCCCAATCGAGTTTTTTTGCGTTATATCGAAAGAGTTTTGCCGTCGCTGGGTGAAGCGGGTGTCGAGCAAGTTGTATTGGCCGATTTAGTTCGAGGTCATAGTTTTTCTGCGAAAGATAGCGAAGATGTTGCACGAATCAAAGGCGACCTGCGAATGGCAAAAATTGTCGCTAACAGCGTGAGAGATCGCGAACGTGCTCTGCGCAAAGATGTTGAAATTGGTTTTGGCGCTGGTTATTTGCGGTTGACAAGCATCGAGTCGGCAACGATTGTTCGCGAGGCTCGCCGCCGCTTTCGTCGCCACAACGCGGCTCATCACTGGGTCGAGACAGAAATTGTGACAGCGATGATCGCATCGAGTCACAATCAAGAACTTGATCTTGAGTCAACTCGAGATGCGCTGCGCGACTTGAAAGAATTTCAGGCAGTCATTAATTACATGTGGCCGGTGCTAACACCAGCAGAGTTATTGCACGACCTTTATTCGTCAAAGGCTTTGATGCGATTGGCTGCACAAAAAGTGTGTACGACAGCAGAATACGAGTCGATGTATCGACCACGAGCGGCGAGTCTTGCTGATGCAAAATTCAGTGATGCCGATGTTGCGGTGCTTGATGAAGCGCTTGCGGTTTTGGGGCCACGGCCACGACGTAGTGGTCGAATTAATGAGGCAGATGAAATTCGCACATATGGTCACATTGTCATTGATGAGGTGCAAGATCTTTCACCGATGCAATTGCGCATGATCTCACGGCGTTCGTTGAACGGCTCGATGACGATCGTCGGAGATATCGCACAAGCAACTTCGGCGCACGCTCCGGCATCTTGGCAAGAAGTTCTCGAACATTTGCCGAAGAAGAATCCGTCGCGAGTCATAGGGCTCACCGTCGGCTATCGAATCCCAAAACAAATTATGGATTTAGCGACCAAAGTGATGCTTGCGGCTGCGCCAAGTCAAGTTGCCCCCGTGTCCGTGCGGGAAGGTGACCAAGCACCAAAATTCGTAAAGTGCACAAACGCCGAATTGATTTCTAAGTTGATCGAAGAAGCGAAGAGTCTTGTTGAAGAGTTGAGTGATGGCAACGTGGCGATTGTTTGCCCCGACGAGATGACCGAAAATGTTTGCCGAGTACTCGACGCTGCGAAGGTTGTTTATGGTCGCGCGGGTGCTGCGGGCATTGAATATGGTTTGACAGTTGTGCCCGTAAGTGTGGTCAAAGGTTTAGAACTTGACGGGGTGGTTGTGGTTGAGCCAGCAAAAATTGTGGCTGCGCAGACACATGGCTTGCGCGCTCTGTATGTTGCGCTGACACGCTCAACGCGACGCCTGAGTGTTGTGCACAGCGAGCCGCTGCCAGATGCGCTTGTTCGCTGAGCTGAAAATATTTCGTTAGAAGTTGTCAAGTGAGTCGATAATCAGAGGCAGAAAACGCAGAACTTTGTCGGCATCGGCAGGGCGATTGCGCTCAACAGAACTTTTTGCTAACGCTATGACGCGGTCAAAGTCGGCTGCGAGTTGGTCGCTCAAAGTAAGAATTTTTGGTCGCACTGCGTTGCTGATTAGCAAAATCTGATCAACCTTCTTGCTGGCTGTTTGGCGGTCAGACTTTTGCATTGCTTCGCTGAGAGCATTAACAGTCGTCAACATTTGGGTAAGAAGTTCTTCAGTCGAAAGTTGCTGATCAACCGTGAGAGTCGTCGTTTCAGTAACGACGTTGTCGGCGAGAGTAGTAGGAGCCGACTCGTTAATCGTGGTTGCGCAACCGCTTAAAAGTGAGGTCGTACTGACAAGTACTGCGATAGAGACGAGTGTGACAATGCGAACTTGATTGCGGTAAAGATTCGATTGCATAACGCAGCACTTTATTTTTTGGTCGAGACGAGCAAGCGACTGCTGATAAACGAGTCGATTGCAGTAGGTGCAGATTGGGCCGAGTCAGACATCGTGACACTGACTGCACCGTCGTTGCTGCGATTAGAGATGGTGCCTACTTTTCCAGGAAACATTTTGTTGGCTTCAAGCGTGTCGAGTGCCCCGGCAGTTTCTTCGAGTTCTTCAGATATTCGCACCACGGTGAATGAGTCGCCGATTTCGATCGTGTTGAGTGGGGTGAGCAACATATTGTGGTGAGCTGAACCAGGCATTGGGTTGCCGTGTGGACATGCAGTTGGGTTGCCAAGCATCTTTGACAGTGCAACTTCTACTTCGTCGGTAATTACGTGCTCCCATTTGCAGGCTTCGTGGTGTGCGGTTGACCAAGAAAGGCCGAGAACATCGATCAAGAAGCATTCGGCCAGACGATGTTTGCGCACGATGCCCTCGGCAAGTCTTCGACCTTGTTCGGTTAGCGCAATTCGTGGACCAGACAAATTGATGAGGCCTTCGGCTTCCATTCGTTTGATCATTTCTGAAACTGAAGCGCGAGAGACGCCCAATCTTTCGGCGATGCGTGCCTGAATTAGTTCAACGTTGTCTTCTTCAAGCTCAAAAATACATTCGCAATATTCTTCGAACGCCGGATGGTGTTCTGCGTTTGCGTGCATAACTTAAGTCTATATCTAGAGAAATTTTATGATTTTTTTGGTGACTGTAAGGCGTTTTCGCGTTCGTCACGCACTGCAGCCTTGACCGAATACTGCACGAGAATTGCAGGTGCGAGCACGATGCATCCACTGATTAGTGAAATTGTGGCGACGCGACTCGTGTTCGGTGTGAAATCGACAACAACACCCCAGATAACAGCGATCATTGAAACACCGAATAGTGAATAACCGAGGTTGGTAGCGCGCTTGGCCCAATTTGAAATTAAGGCTCGTTTGACGAGAATCGGGTCGTGATTTGACGCATCTTTTGGCTCACGGTTTGAATTATCGGGTTGTGTGCGAGAATCCATAGCGTTGTGTTTATGTTACGGGGCGTTCATCGATGGCGTTGAAACTTGAATCAAAAGATTCGGTGCTTATTGCCACGATCAACCGACCTGCACGCAAGAACGCAGTCGATCAAGAGACTTTGGCTGAATTGGCAAATGCGCTGAAGCAGGCAGAGGCGCAATCGACTCGAGTCATTGTGTTGACAGGTGCAGAAAACACTTTTTGCTCGGGCGCAGATTTGTCGGGAGTGCGAGAAGTCGAATTCACTGATGCGCTGCATAAATTATTGGTTCAATTGGCGACTTCACCATGCGTGACAATTGCGGCGATCGATGGTCATGCACTTGGCGCGGGTGCGCAACTTGCAATTTCTTGTGACTTACGTGTGGCAACGGCACGAGCCGTTGTTGGTGTGCCAGCGGCTCGACTCGGTTTAGTTGTAAATCATTGGACTGTCGAGCGCTTGACCCGTGAGTGTTCGTGGCCAGTTGCCAGGGCGATGTTGCTTGCTGCGCGCAATTATTCAGGCGAAGAACTCGCTCAACTTGGAGCAGTGCATCGAATTGGTGATCTAGACGTGGCGCTTGGTTGGGCTCATGAGATTGCTGCGCTTGCGCCACTTTCGATTGCAGGTCACAAGGCTGCGCTGAACGCATCGTCTCGAGAGCCAGAGATCGACGAGATCGTGCGATGGACGAGAGACTTTGCATGGGCGAGCAAAGATGTCGAAGAAGGTCGTGCAGCATTCTTAGAAAAACGTGCTGCCAAATTTAAGGGCGAGTGATGGTTGTCAGTTTTTCTGATGTGGTTGTTGTCTACGACAATTTTCCAGCGCTTGCCGGTGCGACTTTCGAGATTTCACGTGGCGAAATCGTTTTATTACAGGGGCCAAACGGCGCTGGTAAAACAACTTTGTTGCGTGCATGTGCGGGTTTGTTGCCGATTGCTCGTGGCTCAGCCACTGTTTTGAGTTGCGACTTGATAAACGATCGTTATTCGGTGCGCAACAAAGTGGGTTTGCTCGGCCACGCCAATGGTTTGTTTCACGATTTGACGGTTGAAGAAAATATGTCGTTTTGGTCGCGTCTTATTGGTGCGTCGAATCAAGACGTGAAGACCGCGATGCAGATCATGGGGTTATCCGATCGCTTGAGTGCAACGCGCGTGGCAAATCTTTCGGCAGGGCAAAAGCGTCGTTGTGCGCTAGCGACTTTGATCGTGCGCCGAGCCCAATTGTGGTTACTTGACGAACCACATGCTGGTCTCGACACGCAAGGTCGCGATGAACTCGATAAGACATTGCGAGCTGCGCGAGAAGCGGGTGCAACTGTGGTGTTTGCATCCCATGAAATTGATCGGGCGAGAAATTTGGCAACAAGGTCTTTGACGGTGGCTGGTGGGTTGGTGACCGAATCATGAAGTCTGATTCATCAACACGTGTCAGCAGAGGCAAAGTTGTCACGGCCGTATTTTTGAAAGACATTCAAATTGAATTGCGTAGTCGTGTCGTCACGAACCAGGTTTTGCCATTCGCTGGTCTAGTGATGGTGATGTTTGCATTTGCGCTCGACAATGACGACGTATTGCAACGTGTTGCCGGTGGTCTGGTTTGGTTGGCAACCTTGTTTTCATTGTTCATAATTGTTCAGCGGTCATTTGCAATCGATACTGCCGACGGCGCGCTCGATTCGCTGAGAGTTGCCGGCATCGATTTATCGGCAGTGTTTTTCGGCAAGGCAATTGCACTAGCTATAAAACTGATTGCGCTCGAG
Source organism: Acidimicrobiales bacterium (assembly GCA_030827545.1). GTDB lineage: Bacteria > Actinomycetota > Acidimicrobiia > Acidimicrobiales > Ilumatobacteraceae > BACL27. The sequence continues at coordinate 23,436 of JAUREG010000016.1, read as the reverse complement.
ATCGTTCTGATCTGTGGCGCAGTCCTTTTATATAGGGTCGATGTAAGTGCGACCGGTCTGGTGTTGTTGGTCACTTGTGTGATTTGCGCAACAAGCGGATTGGCCTTCGTTGGTACTCTTTATGGCGGTCTCACTGCTGGCGCAAAAGGTCGCGAAACTTTGCTTCCTTTGTTGTTATTGCCGGTGGTGGCACCAGTGTTAATCGCAGCGACGAGAGCCACCGAAGCGGCTTTTGGCAGTGGCGGTGCGCAAACTTCAGAAGGATGGGCATGGATTGGTTTACTCGCAGTGTTCGCTGCAGTTTTCGGTGTCGGCGGGTCGTTAGCTTTTGGGTCGCTGATCGATGAATAGTTTTAATTTTGTGAAAACTAGTTGTGGAGAAATGTTTTAATGTCGCAAGTTTTGCAACGCACCTCGGCGACTGGCACGCGCGCGACAAAAGTAATCGGCGCACTGGCAATTTTGGTGATGGCGTGGGTGGTTGTCAGTGGTTTAGTTCTGACTCCTCAAGATGTAGTGCAGGGAGAATCGGTGCGAATTATGTACGTGCATGTGCCGTCAGCCTGGATTGCATATCTTGCTTTTATTTTCACGGCCGTTGCATCAGCGAGTTGGTTGATCAGCAAGAAACATTCAATGGGTTTTGATCGGTTCGCAGGCGCTTCTGCCGAAGTAGGTGTGATGTTCATGGCGATCACGTTGATCACCGGAAGTTTGTGGGGTCGACTGACCTGGGGCGAGTTTTGGCAATGGGATCCGCGACTGACAACAACTGCGTTTCTGTTCGTGACATATGTCGGTTATCTCGCTGTGCGTCGTCTTGAAGGTTCTGTCGAACAACGTGCGCGCCGTTCGGCAGTTGTTGCAATGTTGGCGGTTCTCGAGATTCCGCTCGTGCATTTCAGTGTCGTACTTTGGCGCAGTCTGCATCAAGGCGCAACGGTTTTGAATCCGAATGGTGATGTAAAAATGGATGATCTGATGCTGTTCACTTTGTTCAGCGGTGTCGTTGGCTTCACACTTGTATTCGCATGGCTCGTCTTGCATCGTCAGCGAACAATGTTGCTTGTTGATATCGCCAATCGCCAAGGTCTCGATGCGGCAATTGCTGCTCGGAAAATTGAAGGATCAGTGAACTAGATGAAAGACGCTGGCTTCATCTTTGGCTCTTACATCGTGACGCTTGGCGCGATCTTGATGTTTGCGGTTGCGACACTGCGTCGCGCTAAAGACTCATCACAATCTGTAGACGAGAAAGATAAGACCTGGTTGTAGTGGACTTATCACCAAGAGCGTCAGAACCATCGAGAAAACCACGCAAGTGGTTGCCGATTATCTTGCTTTCGTTAGTCGGCCTGGGTGGCATAGTTATTGTTACGCAGTTTTTGACATCGGCGATCGACTATTACTGCAATGTTGACGAGATCGGTGTTCGCAGTGGTTGTGAAGAGTCAACTCGGTTGCGAGTGCAGGGCACAGTCGAACAAGGTTCTCTGCAAAAAACTGGCGGTAAAACCAGTTTTGTGATGACTTTTAATGACAAATCAATAAATGTTGTTTACGCAGGTGACCCGGGCGGAGTATTTCAAGAATGCATCTCAGTTGTTGCGCATGGTCGCATGATTGACGGTGCTTTCGAGTCGAATCGCATCGAAGTGAAGCACTCGAATGAGTATGCAGAAAAAAACGCCGATCGTCTTGACTCTTCTGGGAGCGCGGCATGTTCGCAAGTGCAGGGATAAGCGGCACGGTTGGTCGTGCATTTCTTTTAGTTGGTTTCATCGGTGCGGTTTTCGGTGCATTTGCAGCGTTTACCGGTGCGCGCCGTAACGACCAACAAATTATTCGACTAATCCCGAGGTTCGCGACGCTTTCGCTGGCGGCCGCAGTTGGTGCATTTGCGGCAATGGAGTACGCGATGATCACTCGTGATTTTTCGCTTGCGTACGTGCAGAAAGTTGGTTCATGGTCGACGCCTGCGCTTTATAACTTCGCCGCAGTCTGGAGTGCGCTCGAAGGTTCGATCTTGATGTGGGTTTTAGTTTTGGCCGGCTACACAGCTGCAGTTTCGTTCTGGGTTCGCAAACGCATGCAAGACCTCATCGCGTCGTGGGCGCTTGGCGTGATGTTCGTCGTTTCAGCATTCTTTTTTCTAGTTTCGTTCTTTCCAGCGAATCCATTTGCCGCGGGTGCGCCCGGCGTGCTCGACGGCCCTGGCCCGAACCCTCTTTTGCAGAATCACATCTTGGTGATGTTTCATCCGCCAATTTTGTATCTCGGTTATGTCGGTGTGACAGTGCCGTTCGCATTTGCGATTGCAGCACTGATTACGGGTCGCGTCGGTGAGGGTTGGCTCGTTGCAACTCGTCGCTGGTCGCTTTTCGCATGGGGTTTTTTAACTTTTGGTATTGCGCTCGGCAGTTGGTGGAGTTACGAAGTTTTGGGATGGAGTGGCGTGTGGGCATGGGACCCCGTTGAAAACGCTTCGCTTCTGCCTTGGATCACGGGCACCGCATACATTCACTCGGTTTTGGTGCAAGAGCGTCGTGGCATGTTGCGCGTCTGGAACATCTCTCTTCTTGTTGCAACTTTCAGTTTGACGATCTTGGGCACTTTCTTAACTCGCTCGGGAGTGTTGAACAGCGTTCATGCTTTTAGTGAGAGCAGTATCGGTTCGTGGTTCTTGGCGTTGTTCGCGGTGGTGCTTGTTGTTTCAATCGGCTTGATCGGCTGGCGTGGCGACAAACTTCGCAGCCCTGGTGTCATCGACTCGCCTCTGTCGCGCGAAGCGGCTTTCTTGGCGAACAATGTGCTGTTCGCCGTGTTCGCATTCGTCGTTTTATTGGGCACCGTGTTTCCGTTGATTATCGAAGCGCTACAGAATCGCCAGATCGCAGTTGGTGCACCGTTCTTTGACAAACTTTCGATGCCAATAGGTTTGGCGCTGTTGACACTGATGGCGATTGCGCCTGTTTTGCCGTGGCGAAAAGCATCAACTGAAACTTTGCGCCAAAGGCTCTTTTGGCCGGCATGGTGTGGCGTTGCTGCACTTGTCGCGAGTTTGTTGCTCGGCGCTTATGGTCTCGCGCCACTTTTGACTTTTACTTTGGGCGGTGTTTCGGCTGGTGCTGCGTTGCGGCAAGTTGTCTTGGCAACACGACGTCAAGGATGGCGTGGTCTCGTCGGTCGCGCCAACGGTGGCATGATCGTGCACCTTGGCGTGATTTTGATCGCAGTCGCGTTGGGTGCTTCGAATAGTTTCAGCAAGAGCCAAGAATTGTCGCTGGTTGCAAATGTTGAAGCGAATTTTTCAGGACACACTTTTGAATTAAAAGATGTGGTTGAGGTTCGCGATGATCGAAGCATCAGCGTCAAAGCACTTGTGCTCGTCGATGGCAAAAAGGTTTATGCACCGGCAATAACTAAGTACACACGCATCGGAATGAATGTAGGCACGCCTTCGGTGCGCACTTCGTTGACTACAGATATTTATCTGACTCTCGAACCACCGGTTCGTCAAGATGCCAATGAGGCGCGTATAAAGGTGTTTATCAAGCCGATGATTATCTGGCTTTGGATTGGCACTGCGCTGATGGCAGTCGGCACAGTGCTTGCGGCGTTTCCTGGTCGCCGTCGTAAACCAACAGATGCAACAAGCGCACCTGTCGAAGTTGCCGCCTCATGAAGTCAAACAACCTCGTCAAAATTGTTTCAACAATCGTCGGCATCGTTATCGCGATGTTCTTTGTCGTTCTGGTCGTCGCTGATCCTGATCAAGACATCGTTGCGCGATCTCCACTTCTCGGACAACCGGCACCTGCTGTTACTAGCGAAACCATTGACGGCGAGCAATTTGTTTTGGAGCGTCGCAAGGGTTCGTGGGTCGTTTTGAACTTTTTTAACTCAACTTGTGTGCCATGCATTAATGAGCATGACTTGTTGGTTGATTTTGCTAACTCTGAAGCGTCGAATTTGAATGGTGCCGAAATCTACACAATTATTAATGACGACAGTTCGGATGCGGTTCGAGAATTCTTCAATAAAAATGGTGGCGACTGGCAAAAAGTCAAAGATGACAACGGCGCAATCGCAGTCGCATTCGGTGTTGCACGCGTGCCCGAAACTTGGATCATTGACCCGAATGGAATGGTTCGCTTGCGTATCACGGGCGAGTTGAGCTCAGGTTTGCTGTCTGAGCAAGTAAACAAGTTGCGAGATGGTTTTACATCATGAAAACTCGCAAGTCGGTTTGGTTAGCGATGTTTCTGCTCGTAGCAGTACTTCTTGTATTTGGCGCCACTCGCACTGGCGGTCCGCAGACACAACAAGATCGCATCGATTCTTTGACTGCTGTTTTGGCGTGCCCCACTTGCTCTGGTGAGAGTGTTTTTGTTTCGCGTGCCGCAGCGGCAGAGTCAATCAGGGCAGAGGTTGCGCGCCAAGTTTCGGCAGGTTTGCGCACCGACGAGCAAATATTGAGCTACATCGAGCAGCGTTTTGGTGGCGAGGTGCTGTTGGTGCCGCGAGCGACTGGTGTTGATGCCCTTGTTTGGGTCTTGCCCGTTGCCGCGCTTGTCTTTTCAATCTTCTTGCTTTATTCGGCTTTTAACAAGTGGCGTGGCAATAAACCCGAGTCTCCGACCAGTCAAGACGAGCAGATCGTCGCTCGTGCATTGAACACAAAATCAGATGAGCAATAGTTCAGAATCGCTAGCTGAACTGCAAGAGCAGCGCGACTTTCTACTCAACTCGTTGCGTGATCTCGAACGCGAACACAAATTTGGCGACATCGACGATCAAGATTACGAGTCATTGCGCAAAGAATATGTTTCAAGAGCCGCCGCAGTAATCAAGCAGATTGAAAAAGCAACAACTCAGTCGCAGTCTGTTGTCGAGTCGAGTGTCGAGGCACCAGATGTGCCGAAGAAGCGAGATTTACGGCGCACGCTCATCACTTTGATAATCGTTCTAGTGGTGGCTAGTTCTTCTGGATGGTTCGTGGCGCAACAATCGGGGCAGAGGCTTGCTGGCGACTCGCTTGCGGGCTCGATCGAAGACTCGACGGCGTCGATTCTCTCGCGCGCTAGGGCGACAAACTTTGTTGATCCAAAAGTTGCAATAGAGCTTTATACACAAGTGCTTGAAGTCGACCCCGACAATGTCGAGGCTTTGACATATCGTGCTTGGCTACTGGTGCTTATTTCTCGCAGCGCGGGTAACGAAGTAAAGCAACTTGCTTTTGCTTCGGCATCGAGTGATCTCGAGCGTGCAATCGAGCTCGACCCGAATTATCCCGATGCACATTGTTTTCTGGGCATCACACTGTTTCGCCTGAACGACGATGCAAAAGGTGCAAAAGAGCAGTTAACTATTTGTGCTGACAAGAATCCGCCAGCAGAAGTAAAAGGTTTTGTTGATTCGATTGTCGCCGAGGTCGACGCCGCACTCGACAAATAAGTTTTAGTCTTCGACTTGTGGTGGTGGCCAGGCAGTTGCCGACTTAAAGCCACGGTTCGTGCGCTCAACGACCCAGACCGAGGCTTTGCGCCAGTCTGGTTTTGACTTGACTTCCATTCCTCGTCGCTCGAGTGTCTTGATCAACTCGGGGATCATGTCGCCGTGGCTTGAAAGCACCGCTGAATCTTCAACTTCTTGCACGACTTCGAGCATGTCAGCGATGTCGCCGTGTTCAAGTAGTCGTTTGTCGATCTGCACACTGAGTTTCGTCATCTTGGCCAGCGGTTCGAGAGTTTGAAAGCATCGTGTTGCCGGGCTTGAAATCAGACTTGTGATCGAAAGATCTTTGAGACGCTCGGCGACTAGTTCGGCTTGTTTCCAGCCGGTTGGGCTAAGTGGCCTCAAATTATCGTCGTCGTGCCATTCACTGCGTTTGCCTGCTTTGGCATGGCGCACTATATAAATGGTCACAGCAGAAATGTATCTATCTTTGACTTGAAAGAGTTCATCTACGCAAGATTTAAGGCAGAATTAACCAATGGGATTTTTTGATCGTAATCGCGATGAATTAGAGGCCAAAGGTTACGACAAGTCTCGTCTTCCACCAGGCCAATATCTAACCGATCGCTTTCCGGTTTTACACGTTGGTGAAGTGCCGACTTACAAGCCAGGCGAGTGGAGTTTGACAGTTGACGGGCTCGTCGAAAAACCGTTCACGATTTCGTTCGAAGAACTTCGCGCGATGCCGGCGACGAAATTGACTACTGATATTCACTGCGTCACAAAGTGGTCGAAGTTCGACACGACGTGGACAGGTGTGCGCGTTCGTGATTTGTTTGATCGGGCCAAGATTTCTGACACCGCGACGCACGTAATGGGGCATGCCGAATATGGTTACACCGCAAATTTGCCGCTTGCAGACATCATGCGTGATGATTCGCTCGTGGTCTATGCGTATGAAGGTGAAGATATTGATCCAATTCATGGTGGGCCAGTGCGACTGTTAATTCCACAACTTTATTTTTGGAAATCACCAAAGTGGTTGCGCCGATTAGAGCTGATGTCGGGTGATGCTCCAGGTTTTTGGGAAGAAAATGGTTACCACATGTACGGAGACCCGTTTTTAGAACAAAGATTTTGGGGCGACTGAAAACTATTTAAAGAGTGAGTAGCGAATTAAATAGTCGTTGCGCAGAAAGTGTCGCCCATCGGCAACGATGACGAAAGTTCTGGGTTCGTCTCTCCGTAAAGAGCGGTCAACATACCTTTGACCATGCCGCGGTCAACTGCGCAAATCACTGGGTGTTCAATCGCCAGATCGCCGAACGGACAGTGATTGTTGACAATGCGAAGTTGATTATTGCGCTGATCGGCGTGTGCGGCAAAACCGTGCGCAGTCAGCGCATCGGCGACGGCCTGCAATGCCGAACGTAGTGACCGCTGGGTTTGGTTGATGTCGTCACCAGTGAGACTTGTTGCCATTGCACGTCCGTATTGTTGACCGACTTCTTCGGCCATCTCAGTTGCTTCTTTTGGTGTCAACAGAGTTAATGCTTTGCCAAGCAGAGACAAAACTAAATCATCGCTGCGAACTGGAAACTCAAGCGACTGGTTCGGGTTTGTTGCGGTGTAAATCTTCGATGGGCGACCAGCGCCCGCGCCATCTTGTCGCGAGATCTGTACTTCGAGATATCCGCCAGCGGCAAGTTTGTCGAGGTGATGTCGGGCAACATTCGCATGCAATTCGAATTTTTCGGCAACTTCGCTGGCCGTGACGCCATTTTTTGACTCGCGAGTGAACAAGTAAATTGCTCGACGAGTTGGGTCACCAAATGCAGATGTGATTGCCGACACTGTGGCGGTGAAGTCGGTGTTGTTTAAAGGACTAGTCGCCTCGCGAGACACGGCACTTGACTTAGAAGTTTGGCTCGCAGCCGGTGCTTTTTGACTCACGAGAGATATTCTACCTATAGCCATAGTGTTTATTATTTAGCGACCCGATCGGATCAAACCCCCAAATGTCTCTGCCAAAAGTCGATCAACTTATTGATGCGTTGCGCCCAGTGCAAGACCCTGAATTGCATCGTTCAATCGTTGATCTTGGCATGGTGCGCGATGTTCAAATTCAGTCGTCGGGCGATGTGTCGCTGACTGTTGTCTTGACGATTGCAGGTTGTCCTTTACGTAATGAAATTCAAACACGAGTCAACACAGCGTTGCGCGCTCTTGACGGAGTAAAAAATGTCGCGCTCAACTTTGGTGTGATGAACGACGAAGAGCGTGCCAAAGTGCGCGAACTCGTGCACGGAAATCCAGCGGCAACTGCGGGTAGCAGCCCAGCGCAAGGCCACTCTGAAGGCAGAAAGATATCGTTTGCTCAACCCGGTTCGAAGACACGGCCAATTTTGATTTCGTCAGGTAAGGGCGGTGTTGGCAAAAGCAGCGTCACGACGAATCTTGCTGTTGCTTTGGCTGCTGCGGGTCACAAAGTCGGCGTGGTTGATGCCGATATTTATGGTTACTCGATTCCTCGCATGTTGGGCACTGATCGCGATCCTGTTGCAATTGACAATATGTTGTTGCCACCTGAAGCGTGGGGTGTGCGCTGCATTTCGATCGGTTACTTTGTTCCGGAAGGCCAGGCAGTTGTTTGGCGCGGTCCGATGTTGCACAAGGCACTTGAACAATTCTTGACTGATGTCTACTGGGATGAACCAGATTTCTTGTTAATCGATATGCCGCCAGGCACCGGCGATATCGCATTGAGCCTGAGTCAATATTTGCCGCGTGCTGAAGTTCTCGTTGTTACCACTCCGCAAGTCGCAGCGCAGAAGGTTGCTCGTTTGTCGGCAGCGATGGCAGCGAAAGTAAATCTTCCTGTTCGTGGCATCATCGAAAACATGTCGTGGTTCATTGGCGAAGACAAACAGCGCTACGAATTATTTGGCAGTGGTGGCGGGCAGTTGCTTGCGGACGAATTGAAAGTTCCGTTGTTGGCGCAAATTCCGCTTGTCGAGATGTTGCGTGAAGGTGGCGACACGGGCAAGCCAATTGCTGCAGTTGCACCAGAGTCAGAAGTCGGTTTGATTTTTGCGCAACTCGCCAAGCGAATCGCCGAAGACATGAAACCAAAGAAAGTGTTCAGCGCGGCGCTTAAAGTTAACTAGCGCAAAGCGCCTAGTGTGTTAGATAGTTAATTGTTAGTCGCATACCCAACAAAAGAAAGAAGCAAATAGTGGATATTCGAATCGGCGTTTCGCACGCAACGCGAGAAATTTCTCTTGAAATGCCAGACGACGACAAGTCAATCAGTAAGACCAAGTCGGCCGTTGAAGCGGCACTCGCTGGTGAGTCTGCGATTCTCTGGCTTACAGATAAGCGCGGCAAAGAGACCGCAATCCCTTCGGCGAAAATTGCTTTCGTTGAGTTCGGCGCACCAAACGGTGACCGCAAGATGGGTTTTGGCAGTTAGTTAATTAATTTTTTATGCCAACACTTGTTGAGATTGCACATGAGCACAGCAATCTCGATGAGTCGTCGCTAGAACATTTAAATTCTCTGCTTTCTGAGTGGGGCATGTTGGCTGACTTTTGTTTTGCCGACATGTTGCTCTACTTGCCTACGCAAGACTCGCAGTTCATCGTCGCAGCGCAAGTGCGCGCCGCAACTGGTCAGACGCTTTATGACACAGACCTCGTTGGCGTTGTCGCCGACCCCAACGAGCGGGTGATGATTGACGATGCATACAGGTCAGAAAAAGTAACAACTGGCGAGATCAGAGTTGAGACGATCGCTGAGCCGATCAATTTGATGGCGATTCCAGTCAGATTTGATGATCGAATAATCGCCGTGTTGACCCGCGAGTGGTCGCAACGCACGGGTCGAAAGCCGGGCCAACTTGAGCGAACTTACTTGGCGATCTTTGAAGTTTTCGCAAAGATGATTTCAACTGGATTGTTTCCGTTCGATGGCCGTGGCGCAGATGCGACTGTTGCACCGCGAGTGGGCGATGGTGTTGTCGTGCTCGATGCTGACACGCGGGTGCGTTATGCATCCCCGAATGCGGTGTCGGCAATGCATCGTGTCGGCATTAGCGCCAACGCTGTCGGTCAAACATTGGCAGAACTTGGTATCGCCGAGACCGCTGCACGTCATGCGTTCGAGCGACTTGAACCAGTCGTCGAAGAATTCGAACAGACGGCAGATGTAACACTGCTGACGCGAACTATTCCGACGCTGAAGCGAACGGGACGACAAATTTCGGTGACTGGCGGTGTTGTGCTGTTGCGCGATGTCTCAGAACTTCGTCGCCGTGATCGATTGTTGTTGACAAAAGATGCGACAATTCGCGAGATTCATCACCGAGTTAAAAACAATTTGCAGACAATATCGTCGCTACTGAGACTGCAGGTTCGTCGGCTCAAGAGCGAAGAGGCAATTTCGGCAATCACAGAGTCGGTTCGTCGCATTCGAACTATTGCTCTCGTGCATGAAACTTTGTCGCGTGAGGCCGGTGAAGATATTTCATTTATCGAGATCGTGCGTCCGCTTTTGCGATTGGTCGAAGAGGGTTTGCAGTCGGCTGATCGGCCCGTGAAATTTAGTGTTGTCGGCGACGGCGGTCGACTGCCAGCGACGATTGCGACTCCGCTTTCTGTTGTGATTCTTGAGTTATTGCAGAATGCGGTTGACCACGGGTTTCCAGAGGGCAGCAAAGGTGGGTCGGTGCTTGTCACGCTTGGACAATCTGGTGATGGTCAGTTGAGCGTGCGCGTTATCGACAATGGTCAAGGTTTGAAATCTGATTTTGAAATGGCGAAAGTAACTGGGCTCGGGCTTTCGATTGTGCGCACGTTGGTGACGACAGAGTTAGCCGGCACTATTCAGATGCGAGCTGCGACAGTTGCTGATTCAACGAAAGAGTTGAAGATTGCGCGTGACGGTGACGGAACGGTTGTTGACCTAGAGATACCGATTGTCGGCGAATAGATAATTCTGGCGGCGAAACTGGCTTAGGCCATTAGTCGGGCGTTGCGGCGCTCGGCTGCTCGACGACGGCGAATATCTCGGCGCTCGTCTTCTGATTTGCCACCCCAGATGCCCCAATCTTGGTTTGTCTCGAGAGCAAAGTCGAGGCACTTGCCACGAACTGTGCACTCGTCGCAAACTGTTTTTGCTTCAGAAATTTGAATCAGTGCTTGGCCAGTTGTGCCAACAGGGAAGAACAATTCGGGATCAGTGTCTTTACAAGAAGCATTTCGCCTCCACGAATAGTCTGCAGAACCGAGTGCCAGGCTTGTCGCGAGAAAAGACATTGATAAACCCCTTATTGCAAAATCGTGATTTCTTGTTCTATCTTCGCCTCACACTAGAGAGCAATTGTTGGGTTCGCAATACTTTGTAGACAATTTTTTAAATTTATATTTTTTATTTTTTGTGTCCGTCGGAGAGTTTTTTTCTTGTAGCCTGCGGGCGTGACCCAAGTTATGGCGCATCGCGGTGCTTCAAAGGTCGAACTCGAAAATACAACGCTGGCATTTGCGAGAGCTCTTGAAATGGGCGCAGATGCCGTTGAACTTGACGTGCGTCGGTGTGGTTCGGGCGAATTGGTTGTACATCACGATCCAAAGTTGAGTGATGGTCGCATAATTTTTTCTGTTGACAAAAGAGATCTGCCGACTCATATTCCGTCATTGGCTGAAGCACTCGATGCTTGCGGTTCAATGTGGGTAAACATTGAAATTAAAAATGACCCTAAAGAGCCAGATTTTGACCCTCAAGAAGTAACTACTCGCAAAGTCGTTGACTTTCTGCGCGAACGAGGCTCGCTCGATCGCTGGCTTATCTCGTCTTTTCGACGCGAGACCGTTGACCTAATTCGCAGCCTGATGCCAGAACTAAAAACTGCATGGCTCGTGATGACTATTGATGATGCGCAACTTGAGACTGTTGCAAGTGAGATGGCTAGTCAGGGGCACACCGCGTTGCATCCGTGGGTAAAGCAACTAAGTCAGCGAATGGTTGACGTTTTTCATCGTCACGGTTTGCAGATCAACACTTGGACCTGCGACGACCCGCGAAGAATGCGAGAACTAGTTGAGTGGCAAGTCGACGGCATTTGCACCAACGTGCCCGACCTCGCTCTGCAAGTCATCAACTCGCCCAACTAAGTTTGAGCGAAGTCGACTGAGCACAAATAAGGCCGAGACGCCGAACGCTAATTGGATAGCGATGATGCGTCGAGGGAAGTAGGTGACAATTTCATATGGCAACAGTGGAATCAGATATAAAAACGGAAACACCATTGCCAACCAGGTAAGTTGGTCGCGACTTCGTGTTTTGATTGCACGTACCAGAGCAGAGAGCCACATTAAGTGGAAAATCAAGAATCCGATTTCGAGCGGCTCTAACGGAAAATTAAATGTGAAGATCATGCGCAGTTTTGTAAAGATAACTTCACGAACTCGTGGGTCACTGAAAAAGTTGAGTAATTCGCCGAAACTCATCTCGTATATTTCAGGCTGGTGCGAACCAGTAAAATAAGTGAATGAGTCACCGTAATATAGATTGTGTATCAGGCTCAGACTTGTGATCAAGCCGAAGACGATGGTTAGGCGAGTTCGCAGTACAAGACTGACTTGACCGAGTTTCGACTTCAGAACGAGTTGAAGGAGCACAAAAATCAGAGCAGCGCCAAATACTTGCTCGGCTCTGAATTGAGAAGTTAATGCCGCTAAAACCGTAACTGCATAGGCGGTGCCAACTGAAAAATGGCTAGAGAGAATTGCCGCAAAGCAAGACATGATCAAAATTGCGGCAACTAACTCGCTTGCTGGCGCACTGGCGAATGTTTGAAATATTTGCTCGCTCATCAAAAGAAGAATTGCTGTTACAAACGCAACGAAGTTGATGGTTGCAGTATTACTTGAAACCAGTTTCGTAGCATTTCGGGCCAAAAGAGCACCAACAAAGATGATTGCGATACCAAAAAGAATGGCAAGGAAGACGTCATTTTCGCCGAAGATCAAGTGCTGAAGAAATATAAAATAACGATTTGCCGGTTGAAACCAAAACACAGCCTCACCGCCTTGTAGCGAAGCGGTATTGAAAATAGTTTTGGCGTATCCCTGGTAGGCAAGCCAGTCGCTATCGCGGCCGCGAAATATCTGGAAACCCCACCAGTCAGCAGATTCGAGGCCATTGAACTCGCGAATGAAACTAATCATCGGCGAAGTGATTGCGATGACTGCACCTATGAGGACGACGTACATGTCGATCGACTTTGCGCGCCAATGAACTATCGCTAAGGAGATTGCGACGGATAATGGAATAGCAACGTGTCGATAACCCCACCAACCAAAACTTGAATATTCAACTATTTTTGAGACTACAAATAGCGAAATTGCAAACGTCAAAAAATTGACTACCCGATTTCGTGACTTGGTAATCGCGAAGCCGATTGCCACCAACATGCTTAAGCCAGTCAATGCAATGATCAACAAGTCAAAAAGAGCGAGAGAAAATTTGAATACTGAGTTGGGGCTGACTTGTGGAACAGCATTCAAGGGTTGTACCGAGTCTGTATCGAGCGAAAACCAGGCAGCATCAAACGAGGCCTCGCTGGTTTGATTGATCTGCACAGTTGAAATGTCAGTCAGGTCTTTCTGGTTGTGTCCAAGTTTCGCCACTTGAATTTCAGCACCGCCCGCATAAATGGCTACCAGATCAAACTGTTCGTTTGCTTTGGTAACGCCTAATTTCTTGATCGAGAAATCAAAACCTGAAAACTCGAGATTCTTATCGTTGAACAGGGCGGAGACATCTTCACGCTGAACTGATGGCGAGTTGGCAATTACGTCGCCGTTGCTTTTGCGCACCTCGTATTTTTCTGGCGCAGTTTTTGAAGTCTTGTCAATCGACCAGCCGCGCAAGTTGAGTGTGCTGTTTTTTAATGCCGAATCCATTGATAATGGTTTGCCAACAAAAAGTTGTGCCCACGGTCCCGCAATTGGCGGTTGTGCATCTGGGACTACCGAAGTATCTAAATCGGCAAATTTGAAATCTAAATTGAATTTGCTTCGGCCAGGAGAGACAGGCACAAGCAGAATCGATGGTTGTTTGTATGACGCTGCAGCCAAACTCTTATCGCTAATTGTTGCTTTGGCTTCGCCGACGAATTGAATGGGAACAAATGCGTCGCGCTTGATGTTTAAATAAGATCCAAATTTCGCTGTAAATGGAAGGCGATCTAGCCAGAGAACCGAGAACCTCGGAAAGTCATTTGCGAACGGCAGTTTCCAAGTTGTATGTGACGCTCCACCATTGACCCAGCTTCCGGTCGGGCCAAAATTTATTTCGTCTTCCATTCGCGTGATCTGGTTTTGGCCGTTGACGTTGTCTTTATTGATGAATGGTGTTTCAAAACTTGGTTCGCATAAAACAGAGTCGGCAGGTGGGTTGTAGATGCTGCGATAGCAAGCTTCAAAGCCATCGCCGAGTGGAGCGATTACAAAACTTAAAAATTTCAACAGGATCAAAAATGTCAGGGCAGTATTGATCCAAAGCGAAAACGATTTATTTTGTGTCGAGAGCAGCGACTTAATTTTTGCTCTAAAACCACTGCTTGATAGAACTAGAACCGATGTCGCAAGAACACTTACTTCAGCTTTTGAACTAAACGGCAAACCGTCAAATCGTAGAAACCCAGATCCAGGTACTGCTAACAGCGTGAACCACAAGATCCATGTACGCCGAGTTTTTAACACTGCATGAAATACTAGTTTCTAGACGATTATTGGTTTGACGAGGCGAAGGGCATCGGGGCAGTGCTCGATGTGCAGCGAAGTTAATTCGCCGAGGTAGTCACCATCGAGTTGATACGGAAACGGAGCGGCGAAATTGATTTTCACGTCTTCAACTTCGGTGCGAATATCGATGCCAGGTGATGCGCTGATCTGATCGTTGCGCACCGACTGCAAAATTGTGCGCACCATGAGTGGTGTCGTCAACTTTCTGAAAGTTACGGCTACCAACTTCTTGTCGATTGATGCGGCGGTCGAAAGATTCACGGGCATTTTGCCAACATATGTATACGGATTCGAATTCAGAACAACAGTGAAGTACCCGTTCGATATTTTGGCGCCGTCAATCTCGACGCTGAAATGCGGGTATTTTCTGTTGTAACCACCGAACCAGGCTTGCATTGTCGCAAGACCAAACAAAGGCTGACCGATAATCCGCTTGAGCGAGGCTCGTCTCTCGACAAGTTCGACAACCGCAGCGTCAAAACCAATGCCGGCATGAAAACAGAAGTAGCGCCCGTTGGCTCGTCCCAAACTAATTGGGTGAATGTTGTTGTGATCGAGGCCAGAACTGAATTGTTGCAATGCGACGATCGGATCATTGGCCGCGCCGAGGCTGCGCACGAAAACATTTGTTGATCCGCCCGGCAACATTATCAAGGCGGTGCTGCTGCCGGCCAGGCCCGTTGCGACCTCGTTGAGTGTGCCGTCGCCGCCAAATGCAACGACTAATTCGACCCCGCGACTCGCAGCGTCTTGGGCGAAGCGCGTGGCATGACCGCGTTCGTTGGTCTCGACGACCTGCACGCTGTGGTGACGAGCCAGGTATTGGTGCACTGCAACGGTATTTCTTGGATTAACCGAAGATGCGAACGAGTTCACAATTAGCAAGATCTGCAAGATCACTAACGGTATCAGCGTTTCAAGATCAGATTTTCGCGTGGTTGTGGGCGAGATTAACGGTAAGAATAGAAGCCATGAATATCGTCGTATGCGTAAAGCAGATTCCAGATCCAGCCAGTCCGGGGGCGCTTGACGCCACAACTCACGCGCTTAAGCGTGACGGAAAATTAATTCTCGATGAGTCAGACGCTTACGGCGTTGAGATGGCATTGCAACTTGTTGCCACTGCCGGGTCGGGCGAAGTTTATGTTGTGTCGATGGCGCCGAACGGCGAAACATCTGGCATGCGCACCGCGTTGGCGATGGGCGCAGTCAAAGGATTATTGGTGAGCGATCCTGCTCTCGCTGGTTCAGATGCGTTGACCACTGCAAAAGTTTTGGCTGCAGCAGTTAACAAACTCGGCGGTGCAGATTTGATTATCGCTGGCACCGAATCGTCAGATGGTTACACCGGCACCGTGCCTGAGCAAATTGCAGAGTGCCTCGGCTTGCCATCAGTAACTTTCGCCAAGAAAGTAAAAGTTGAAGGTTCAGTTTTGAAAGTTGATCGTCAGAGCGAGTCGGGTTACGACGAAGTCGAGTGCACATTGCCAGCAGTCATCAGCGTTACTGCCGGTGTTGTTGAACCGCGCTATCCAAGTTTCAAAGGCATCATGGATGCCAAGAAAAAGCCGCTCGATGTTGTGACTGCAGGTGACCTTGCTGTTACGCCGACTGGTTGGGCAGCGGCCGGACAGAAAATCGTCAGCGTGACACAAGCCGAAGCCCGCAAAGCCGGTCAAGTCATCGAAGACGATGGTGAAGCATTCGGCAAAATTGTTGCGTTCCTCGAAAACTTGAAACTGATCTGAGAGCAAAAGGCAGACACTTATGACAATCAATAACATTTGGGTTTTCGCACAAGCTTCTGGTGGCGCCGCAACAACTGGCACACTCGAACTACTCACTAAAGCGCGATCGTTGTCGAGCAAAGTCACTGCGTTCGTTGGTGGCGATGCAAGCGCAATTGCTGCCTCGCTCGGTGAATATGGCGCAACGAAGGTTTATGCAACTGGTGACTTGGCTGGCAAGTTGCCAGGCGTTGCACTTTCAGCGGCGATGAAATCAGTTATCGACTCTGGTGACACACCGGACGTAATTATGTTTCCGCAAAACTACGAAGGTCGTGACACGATGGCGCGTCTTTCGGTGAAACTTAATCGCACAGTTTTGACCAACAACATTGACATCGCCGACTCGGCTGATGGTGTTGTTGCAACGACGCCGATTTTTGGCGGCAACGTTTTGGTGGCAACAGCATTCAGCGGACAAGGCCCACATTTGGTCTCGTTCCGTCCGAAGAGTTTTGCTGCCGAACCTGCAGGTGCAAGTTCACCGGAGGTTGTTGCAGTTGCAGTGCCAGATCTTGGCAAACAAGGTGGCGCAAAAGTTGTTGCAGTTCACACCGAGCAATCATCTGGGCCAAAACTTGACGAAGCAGCAGTTGTTGTGTCGGGTGGTCGCGGTCTTGGTGAGGCCGGCAACTATTCGCTGATCGAAGACCTTGCAAAAATTCTTAAAGGTGCACCTGGTGCGTCGCGCGCAATCGTTGACGCAGGTTGGGTTCCTTACTCATACCAAGTTGGTCAGACCGGCAAAGTTGTGAAGCCAAGTGTTTATATCGCAGCCGGCATTTCGGGCGCGACCCAGCACATGGTCGGCATGAAGGGTTCAAAGAACATCATCGCTATCAACAAAGACAAAGAAGCACCAATTTTTGGTATCGCAGACCTCGGCATTGTCGGTGACGTGCACAAAGTTCTGCCAAAGCTCATCGAAGCCCTCAAGTCCCGCTCATAATCTCTCGCGCAAATTTCGCGCGTAAATAGAGATTTAATCTTGAGCTAGACGAGGGGCCAGGGGTAATGGCGACCAGAGGGGTCAATCGGAAACTGCGCGCCATCAAATAGCCATTTCGCTCGCTCGGTAATTGCAACAACTTCTTGCTCGCTGAGCAGAGTGGCGACTTCGAGCGGCACGGTTTGTGTCAGCGGTTCGATTTTGGCCATTAGATCTTCAGCGATTTTTTCGCCGCCGAACTCCCAGATGACGGTGCGCAACTTGAAGTCTTCAGAAAAACACACGCCGTGGTCGATGCCCCAGACATGATTGTTTTTGTCGACGAGAACATGACCTGATTTGCGGTCGGTGTTGTTGGCCAAAATATCGAACGCACACATCGCACGAAACTGATCGTGTAAATCTTGGCGCTGTTCGAAAATCGTAAAATAGTGCTCGTCTGGGTCAGACTCAATCAGTAACTGCACCGAACCTTCTCCGCTTGGGCCGTCGCGCAAGATAGTTGGTGGCACGCAACCCAAACCCATCGCCTCTGAAAGCAGATACGCAGCGACTTCGCGGCGGTGAAGACCGGGTGCAAAATCCCAAAGAGGCCGCTCGCCACGCATTGGTTTGTAAATCGCTTGGATTGTTTTGCCATCGAGAGCAAGCGACACCAAAAATGTGGCGTTGCTGCTGTAGGGCATGCGCATCACGACAGACATTTCGCCGCGCAACAGAAAATTAAGTTGTGCCGCGACGTCTAGTTCATGCGCGGACACAAATGGCCATCTTTATTGATCGGCCGGCCACAAAAAACACACGATGGTCGACCCGACGAAACAACTTCATCGGCGTGTTTGCAAAATGCTGCAGCCTGACCACGGGTGATGTGGGCACGCACTCGCGACATATCTTGCTCAATGAGTTCGTTTTCGTCCTCAGTTGAGACTTCAATTTCGTCAAGTTGAATTATCAGGCGATCACTGATCGTGTCGTAGGCAAGACCGACCGTGCCGAGAACAAACTCTGGCTCTATGGGCTGTGATAGTTGCATTGCGTCGTTGATTGGCCCGTGCGAAACATCTGGAGCATCAGCCAAGAGTTTGCGCAAATATTCAGACATCGCTGCAACTTGCTCTTTTTCGCACTTGATGGTGATTCGTTGACCGTCGGCGCGAACTTGCAAAACAAAAGTGCGCTTGCCTGGTTCGCCGAGAGCCCCGGTCGTGAACGCATCAGTTGAATCGAATTCGAAGTAGATGCTCACAAGTCACTCACGAGATTTGTAGGTCGGCGAGGTCGCCACCCGTCGAATTGACGGTCAGTACAACAGGACCATGTGCAGAATAAGAAACTGCACTCACCGAACAAGTGCTGATAACGATGCGCTGAAACAAGTCGAGATGCGTGCCCATCGCGTGGGCAACGGCTGCTTTGATTGGGTCGGCGTGCGAAACACAAATCACAATGCCGCCCGGGTGGGCTTTGCGTAAGTCAT
Source organism: Acidimicrobiales bacterium (assembly GCA_030827545.1). Taxonomy (GTDB): domain Bacteria; phylum Actinomycetota; class Acidimicrobiia; order Acidimicrobiales; family Ilumatobacteraceae; genus BACL27. Next base: position 4,956 of record JAUREG010000016.1, on the reverse strand, counting down.
CGAGAGTCGAGACCATTCGATTTTGCATTTCGGTGAAACTTTCGCCGTTCGGAAACCGAAATGTGCTTGGCGCACGTTGAACTGTTGACCACTCTGGCAATTTCATTAACTTGCCGAGTTCTTTGCCCGTCCACTTGCCGAAGTCGCACTCGAGCAACCCTTTGTTGATAACAATTTTTTTATCGAGAATTTTGCCGATCGGGGCAGCAGTCTCGCGCGCACGCTCGAGTGGCGAAGAATAGATCGCTGAGACTTTCTTTAGTTTGCTCAATCGTTTGGCAACTTCAATCGCTTCGTTTTTGCCGATGTCGCTTAGATGTAGACCAGCGGCGCGACCTGGCAATAATTTGCCAGTGCTCGGTGTTTTGCCATGACGCACCATGATGATCACCGTTGAAGCCTGTGGCTTAGTTTTTTTGGTCGTCATTTCAGATCTTCAAACTATCGCCACAGCGCATAATCTCGTGTTGTGGCAATTCAAAGTGAATTCAACAAACTTGCAGCAGAGATAACCGAGTGTCACAAGTGCACGCGACTCGTGAAATGGCGCGAGAAAGTTTCAGTTGAAAAGCGAGCCTCCTATGCAAGTGAAATTTATTGGGGAAAGCCAATTGCAGGTTTTGGTGATGCGCGAGCACGCATTCTTGTTTTGGGCCTTGCCCCTGGCGCACACGGGGCTAATCGCACAGGTCGAATTTTCACCGGCGATCGCAGTGGTGACTGGTTGTTCAGGGCGATGCATAAAGCAGGACTGGCATCGCAGCCAGAATCAATTTCGCGCAATGACGGTTTAAAACTAAAAAATGCTTGGGTGTCGACAGCGGTTCGTTGTGCGCCACCAGACAATAAGCCAACGCCGAACGAGCGCAAGAAGTGCTCGAAGTTCTTAACACGCGAGTTTGAGTTACTAAATCAAGTCAAAGTAATTATCTGTTTGGGTTCATTTTCGCTGACTGCAGTTTGTGATGAGCTCGAAATTCGACCTCGTCCAAAGTTCGGTCATGGTGTCGTCGTGAATCACGAGAAGTACAAAATCGTTTGCTCATATCATCCGAGTCAGCAAAATACGTTCACGGGCAAACTCACCGAAAAAATGTTTGACAGTGTATTTAAGACAGCGGTGAAGTTAGCGCGCTGAATTTATAAAGCGAGTAGTTCGCCGCCACCGTAAGCAACAGCGACTGCGGCCAAGAACAAACCAAAAACACGCTGAAGTTTTTTGTCGCTCATCTTGAGTGCCATCTTTGAACCGAACGGCGCGCCAACAACAACGCCGATCGTCAGCCAGATCGCATATCGCCAATCGATGCCACCTTCAATCGAGTGGGTGATCGTGCCCGGAATTGCAAAACAACCGACACAAATCAAAGAAGTAGCAACTGCATTTTTCATCGGTAACACAAGCCAACGACGAAACAATGGCACCATGATGATGCCCCCACCAACACCAAGCAGACCCGAGAGTCCGCCGGCGATAAGACCAGTCAGGGTTGATAAAAAACCTTGTGAACTGCGAAAACTTGTTTTGACATCTTCGGTTGCCGTCGAATCGCTTTGCTCTCGTGACTTGGCGGGCGCAACGTTGCGAATCATGTTGATCGAACTCCACATCAAGAGCAGCGCCGTAAACACCATTAACAGGTGACCGTCGCCCGGCACGCGAGGCGAAACCCAAGCGCCGAGAATTGCTGCAACAATGCCGCTTGGTGCAGTGAACGCAACAACCTTCCATTGAATTAGTTCGCCATTTCGATAGCGCCATGAACCGGTTATGGCACCGGGCAAAATTGAAGGCAGTGTTGTGCCGACAGCAAGTGCGGCAGAGCACCCCAAAGCTCGAATCGCGGGTGTCGAAATAACCGCACCACCAACGCCGAAAGTACCCGACATGACGCCAGTTGCTACGCCGGCAAGCGCCGTCAGAGCATCACGAAAAATACTTGCGTCCATGAAATTGTTTAGTGCGCTGCTGGCGCCGAGCCGTCAGCTTTCTTTTTAGGAGGAGGAACGCCAACGCTCACTGCCTTGTTGGCAAACTCTGGCCAACGTCGACGGCTGACAATGCTGAGTAGACGCAACAGTTTCATTGCCGTTGCATCAGTCTCGGCGGGGCGTGCAACAACCGAACCATCTTTGATCATGCGGTTCATCACTTCTTCGCCAAGTTCGGTGCGCACAACGCAGAGAGTCCAGTCGTTGTCTTCGCCGATGCCGCCAGTTGAAATATCGGCATGCTCTGCAGCGAAGTCTGGACACATTTTGCAACCTTCGCGCGTCCACTTATGGCACTCTTTGAGATCGATTTCGTGATACGAGCCGTCGCGCATCCAGATTTGAAAGACGCCCTTGATGTTCATTTTGACCATTTCTTCTTTTTTCAAACCGTATTTGGCCAAAAACAGTTCTTCGAAAATTGCATCGTCAAAAGTTTTTGAACACAACAAGCCGATGTTGAACAAAAAGGGTTTGCCAACTTTGCCGGCTTTGCGCTTCCACATGATTGGCAACGCTGACGACTGACAACTCATGCCGACGAGGGCGAGTCGCTTCAAACCTTCTTTTTCAGCATCGCGCATCGCCAAAGTGTTCGCCGAATATGTATAACGACTACCCGAAGAGGCGAGCACTTCTTCGGGTGTGCGTGCGAGACCAGGCAGAGCCTTCCATGAAGAGCCGTCACCTTCGACAAAACTTGTGAGAGCGGCGTCGATGTAGTCGTGCTTGAGCAACCAAATCAGCATTGCGCCGACGAAACCGCCGTCTTGACCTTTTTTGTGGGTCACTTCATCTGCGGCGCGAACGAGAAGCAACTGGCGATACTGACCGTACATTTCTTCGTCTTTGCGTTGGCGACCAAACAAATGCATGTCGGCCTCGGGCTCCCAGGCGCGAAACCGAGGGCAAGCGCGGGTGCAACTCGTGCAACCCTTTTCTCCGTGAATGCAGTTATCGAGACCGAGTTCTTCTTCAAGGTGAAACGGTTTGTATTTGCCTTCTTCGTGCTCGTAGCCGATTACATCGTGAGGACAAGAAATTACGCAACCGGCGCATCCCGTGCAAAGACCAGTGTTGATTACTTCTTCGTAGAGTTCTTTCCATTGGTGTGTCCAACGTTCGGCAACTTCGACCATTTCGCAAGCCTAGTGAGTGAGCCGAAATTCTCATTGACCCAAGTGGACTTACGCCACCGAAAACGGCAACAATGGAGGGCGAGATGTTGACATATACCCCCGAAGCCGAAGCAAGACGAGCAGAGATTCGGCAGTGGTTGAAAGACAATTTGCCACCGCGCTGGTTTGAAGAGGGCTACGAAATGTCGCCTGAAGAGCGCAAGAAATTTAACGAGACTTGGGCTGAAAAATTGTTCACCGGCGGTTGGATTTGTGCGACCTGGCCAAAGGAATATGGTGGGAAAGGTTTGTCAGTTCTTGAAGGCGTGGTGCTTGCAGAAGAATTTGCCAATGCGGGCGCGCCGATGCGTGCCGATTTTTTTGGTGACACTCTCGTTGGGCCAACACTTTTGCAGTGGGGCACAGAAGAACAAAAGCGCGAGTTCTTGCCCAAAATTTTGAGTGGCAAAATGCGTTGGTGCCAAGGCTTCAGTGAGCCCAATTCTGGCAGCGACCTTGCAAGCGTCAAGACGACTGCAGTGCTTGATGGCGATGAATGGGTGATCAACGGACAAAAAGTTTGGACAACGCAAGGTCATCATGCCGACTATTGCTTCTTACTTACTCGCACCGACAAAGATTCGCCGAAGCATAAAGGTATTTCATATTTGTTAGTGCCGATGAAACAGCCCGGTATTGAAGTACGTGGCATTACTCAACCAGATGGCACTGCAGAGTTCTGCGAAGTTTTCTTCACTGATGCGCGTTGCCCGAAAGACAATGTTGTCGGAGGCGTGAATAACGGATGGAAAGTTGCCAACAGCACCTTGGCTTTCGAGCGTGGCATGAGTGCAACAACTGGTTTTCGACGATTTGAAGAAGAATATAAATTGTTTGTCGCTCAGGCCAAAGCAAACGGCAAAATTAACGACGCATCAATTCGTCAGCGATTGATGCAGTACTACACCAAAATTCAAATCTTGCGGTTCAACGGTTTGCGTTCGCTAAGTTCGACTCTTGCCGGCACGAAAGATTTTGGCGTGATGGCACTCGGCGCTAGCAACAAAATGTTTTGGTCAGAGATGCATCAAAGAGCAATGGAGCTCGGTCTAGATATTTATGGCGCTTATTCGATGTTGATTGACACCGGACCTGAATCGGGCACTTGGCCAGGAGCATTGCGTGACAAACGTAGAGCGGGATATCCAGCATCGCCGATGATGTCGAGCTTCTTTTTTTCGCGATCAGAAACAATTTGGGGCGGCACAAGTCAGATTCAGCGCAACATTGTTGGTGAACGAGTCTTGGCATTGCCAAAAGAACCGAAACCGGCTGGCGGAGAATAAGTGTGAACTTTCAAACGGCAATTCGCTCGGGGTTTCAGAATTACGCAAATTTCAAAGGTCGGGCATCGCGCGCCGAATATTGGTGGTGGGCATTATTCACCGTGATCTTGAGTATTTTGCTCTCCTCAATAGACAGTTCGCTTGGTGATTTAGGGTCGCTCGTCACGCTTTTGCCGTCGATCGCAGTTGCTATTCGTCGTGTGCATGATGTCGATCGCGCGGGCTGGTTTATTTTGGTGCCTTTTTACAACTTGTATTTAGTGTTGCGTCGTGGCGATTCGGGTGAGAATCGTTTTGGCCCTCCACCGCCGCCAAGTATTTAATTTTTAATACTTTGGCACGCGGCGCTGGTATGTCGCACCGATAAGCGGCGAACTCAAAATAAAGTCGGCGCTTGCGCGGTTGCAAGCAACCGGAATATTCCAGACGACTGCGATGCGCAACAAAGCCCGAATATCGGGGTCGTGCGGTTGTGGTTCGAGAGGGTCCCAAAAGAAGAG
>JAUREG010000015.1:0-35859 GCA_030827545.1 Acidimicrobiales bacterium | reverse complement strand
GTGCACGCAGTGGCGTGGTGCGCTCGTCGACTTGCTCGACGAACTTGGCAGTCAAGATGTCTTGCAACTACTTGTCGAAGGCGGACCAACCGTCGCTGCAGCATTTCACCGCGAAAATTTAATCAACAAGTATGTTTTTCATCTGGCGCCTGCACTAACTGGTGGTAACGATTCGCTGCCGATTTTCGAAAGCAGTGGCATCTCGACGATGGCTCAACTCTGGCGCGGAAAAATCGTCGCCTCGCAGCAACTTGGCGATGATCTTGAAATCATTCTCGAACCAAATTCAACACAGCAGGAGACACAAAAATGAGCAAGTCAAATCAGACAACTCTTAAACCGAGCAATGATCCAGATTTAGCGCCTATCGAAGACATCATCGCTGCAATCTCGCGTGGCGAACTCGTAATTATGGTCGACGACGAAGATCGCGAAAACGAAGGCGATCTAATCATGGCTGCCCAGTTTGCAACACCAGAAAAAATCGCGTTCATCGTGCGTCACACATCAGGCGTCATCGTCGCCCCACTCACCGGCGAACGCTGCGACGATCTTCGCCTTCCGCTGATGGTCGACAACAACACCGAAAGTCATCGCACGGCATTCACGATTTCAGTAGACCTTTTAGAAGGCACAACAACTGGCATTTCTGCTACCGATCGCGCGGCCACATTGCGCGCGCTTGCTGATCCGAAAATCGCCCACTCGGCATTTGCTCGACCCGGTCATATTTTTCCGCTGCGCGCTCGCGAAGGTGGCGTACTTAAGCGCGCGGGTCATACCGAAGCGTCAGTTGATCTGGCTCGCCTTGCAGGTTGCGAGCCTGCAGGCATCATTTGCGAAATTCAAAACGACGACGGCACGATGTCTCGCCTGCCAAAGCTCAAAATATTCGCTAAGCAACATGGCTTATTGATTTCGTCGATTGCTCGTCTGATCGAATATCGCCGCCATCACGAACGACTCGTCGAGCGCATGGGCTCGGCAAACGTACCAACTGAGTGGGGCAACTTTGACTGCGTCGCCTATCGCAGCACGATCGACGGCATCGAGCATTTGGCTTTCGTGCTTGGCGATCTCACGACGCCAGAACCAGTGCTCACTCGTGTACACAGCGAATGTCTGACCGGTGATGTGTTCGGCAGTCGCCGTTGCGATTGTGGCCCACAACTTGCCACGGCAATGAAGGCTGTTCAAGAACAAGGTCGTGGCGTCATTGTTTATCTTCGCGGACACGAAGGTCGCGGCATCGGCATCGGTCATAAAATTCGCGCATATTCTTTACAAGATGAAGGTCTTGACACCGTTGATGCAAATCTCGAACTCGGTTTGCCAGTCGACAGCCGCGAATATGGCATCGGTGCGCAAATTCTTGCTGATCTCGGCGCGAGAGAGTTGCGATTGATGACAAATAATCCTGCAAAATATGGTGGCATCGCTGGCTACGGCTTGAGCGTTGTTGAACGAGTTTCAATCATCACCGAGAGCACACCAGAAAACTCGTCGTACTTAGCAACTAAACGTGATCGCCTCGGTCACTTTTTCAGCGACATGGAGAAAAAATGACAACTTTTAGTTTCGACGCAACAAAAACAGAAAACACAGCACTCCGCGTCGGCATCGTCTGCTCTCGATTCAACGAGTTCATCGTGCAAGCATTGCTTGACGGCGCGCATCGCGGTCTCGCCAAGTGCGGGGTTGACGCAAACAATGTGGATGTCGCATGGGTGCCTGGCGCATATGAAATTCCAGTCGCTGCGCGAGCAATGGCACTGTCTGGTCGTTATGAGTTGCTGATTGCTCTTGGCGCTGTAATTCGTGGCGACACCGCGCATTTTGAATATGTCGCCGGTCCTTGTGCTGATGGCATCGCTCGCGTTCAGCACGACACAGGCTTGCCAATTGGTTTTGCAGTTTTGACGACCGAAAACATTGCTCAAGCCACCGAGCGATCTGGCCCTGGGGCTGGCAACAAAGGCGAAGAAGCCGCGATCGGCGCCATCGAAACTTGGCATGTGTTGCAGGCGATTCGCGCGCCAAAATAAGTCGCAGCGCACACATCTTCGTTCAACTCGGCGCTCAGCCCACAATGAGCACCGCGAAACGGAGACCTCATGGGCATCGCCCACTTTTCTCTCGTTGCAGTCTCGAGTGTTCTGACCGCCTTCTCTTCTCTTTCAACTACAACTCCGCCTGACGTCAACCGTGATGTCGCCTTCATCGAATCTGTAATTTTTCAGACACCGATTCGTGAGTTTGACCGATCACGTTTCATGTGGCGTCGTCAACACAGATGGTTCGATTGGTCAACCGATGGCTGTTCAGCGCCACTAGTCGGCGGCGAAGGTCGGTCATTTAACTTTGTGGCCGCATGCCGTCGACACGACTTTGGTTATCGCAACCTGAAACTTCTCGATCAGCGCTACAACTGCAGCGATACACAACCTGGCTCGGTCTGCAGTGTCACTTCATGGACATACGGACGCTTCTGGAATTCAACTCAGCGCCAACGTGTCGACGAACAGTTCAATCGCGACATGCTCGAATACTGTGCGTCTCGACGACGATCATTTCGTGTTCGTTGCGAAGCATGGGCATTTGCTTACTTTAAAAGTGTGCGAACAATCGGCGGACCATAACCGCGATTTGTTATTTGTGTTTGACTGCCAACATCATTACTTGAAATAAAATTCGCGCAGTAGCACCCCAAATAGTCTCGTCATCCAAATAAAAAAAGTTGATCTGAAACTCGCGGTCGCTAAACACCCAATGTTCTTGTCTATACGTGTCTTGTCTCGCTAACTCAAGCAGTGGCACGCTAAAAACGCGATCGACTTCGCTATTTACTGCGCTAAATGTGGGTGCACTTGCGTAACTCGCCACAATTGGCACGATATGCGAGTTGCTGACCACCGTTGACATGCTGTTTAACTCGCCCATGATTCGAGCCTCACTCGGCGCGATACCGATTTCTTCGTGCGTTTCTCGCAATGCGGCATCAACGGGTGTCTCACCAATTTCAAGCCGACCACCCGGAAACGAAATCTCACCACGATGATTCGTTAACTCTTGCGATCGTCGGGTCAAAATCGCTTCAACACCGTTTGTCGATTCAAAAAGCCCAACCAAAACAGCCGATGGGCGCGCACTCTCAAGTGGCTGTCGCAAAATCTGGTCAGGTTTAAATGCGCCGATTGCCGCACTCACCACTTCGAGTGACCGCAAAGCACTCGTATCAAGACTCGCAAACGGATTGTGGTCGATCGTTCGAAAATTATTCGGCCGCGGTATTACTTGCGAACCGCCAACACGCATCGCGTTACTTTGACGCTGGCGACCAACCATTAGCAACCAACTCTTGCAACACGGCTGCCATGCCCGCAGTCTTCAGCGAGGCCAGCGTTCGACCTGGTTGCTCTTCTCCGCGCTCCCACGTCTCCCACGCGGCAATAAGTTTTTTCAAATCTGGTGCTGGTGTTTCAAAGCTCATCGCCTCAGCCTACGGCGCGTTAACTGCGACCGAAGACTTTCTTCGTGTAGTTCGTAGTCAGCGCAATCACAACAATCGCCAAGCCAACACCAAAAAGTGTCGTGCGCGTCGACTGATCGACATCTAACAAGAACGCACCAGCAAACAAGCCGACAACAAATAACCAATCGAGAACCCGATGAACGCCACGCGAAATTAACTTGTACGCACTAAACGGACCGTCAACAACAGTGACGTTGATTAGCAGCGCAATTCCATACGCTGCTAAAACAAACGGATGCCTCGACTGCGCGCTCATCAAAATGAGCGCCGCAGCGATCAGATATTCAACGATCTGATGTAACCAAAAACCTCTTTGTGAAGAAGCTATGGCTTACATCATCCCCATTCCGCCACCTGGCATGCCACCGCCGCCTGCTGGTGCAGCGCCTGGCTTCTCAGGCTTGTCTGCAACGAGGCATTCGATGGTGATTACGAGTGCGGCAATCGAGGCTGCATTTTGCAATGCTGCACGAGTCACCTTCGCTGGGTCGATGATGCCGGCCTTTACAAGGTCGACATACTCGCCTGTTGCAGCGTTCAAACCAACGCTGCCTTTTGCGGCTTCAACTTGTTGCACAGCAACAGCGCCTTCGAGACCAGCGTTGTCGGCAATTGCGCGAGCAGGTGCAGTCAACGAGTCATAAACGCTGCGCGCACCAGTTGCTTCGTCGCCCTCAAGGCCCTTAATGACCTTGAGCACGCTCTCGCGGCTACGCACCAATGCAGTGCCACCACCAGCAACAACGCCTTCTTCAATTGCGGCGCGAGTTGCTGAAACAGCATCTTCAATGCGGTGCTTCTTTTCTTTGAGTTCAACTTCAGTTGCGGCGCCGACTTTGATTACGGCAACGCCACCAGCAAGTTTCGCGAGACGCTCTTGAAGCTTCTCGCGGTCCCAATCTGAGTCGGTGTTGTCGATTTCAGTCTTAATCTGACTGATGCGACCCTTAACTTCGTTTTTGTCGCCAGCACCGTCAACGATTGTTGTCGTCTCTTTGGTGATGATGATGCGCTTTGCGCGACCCAAAAGATCGAGCGTCACGTTCTCAAGTTTCAAACCAACTTCTTCGCTGATGACCTGACCACCAGTCAAAACTGCCATGTCTTGCAACATCGCCTTACGACGATCACCAAAACCAGGGGCCTTGACCGCTGTCGAATTGAATGTGCCACGAATCTTGTTGACAACCAAAGTTGCAAGAGCCTCGCCCTCGACGTCTTCGGCGATAATCACAAGTTGCTTGCCTGTCTTCATCACGCTCTCAAGCACCGGCAACATCGACTGCACGGTTGTGATCTTTGACGAATAGAACAAAATGTAAGCATCTTCAAGAACTGCTTCTTGACGATCTTGGTCAGTCACGAAATATGGCGACAAGTAACCCTTGTCAAACTGCATACCTTCGGTGAAGTCAAGTTCGATGCCGAATGTGTTCGACTCTTCAACAGTTACAACGCCGTCTTTGCCAACCTTGTCGATCGCGTCGGCAATAACTTTGCCGATTGTCGCATCGCCAGCTGAAATTGTTGCAACGCTGGCGATATCGCTCTTGTCGTCAACTTCTTTGGCCTGACTCTTCAATGATTCAACAACAGCAGCAACTGCCTTTTCGATTCCGCGCTTGAGCGCCATCGGGTTCGCACCAGCAGCAACGTTGCGCATGCCGTGAGTAACCATTGCTTGTGCAAGAACTGTTGCTGTCGTTGTGCCGTCACCAGCAACGTCGTTTGTCTTGGTTGCAACTTCTTTTACAAGTTGCGCACCCATGTTTTCGAATGGGTCTTCAAGTTCGACTTCTTTTGCTACCGAAACACCGTCGTTGGTGATCGTCGGTGCACCGAACTTTTTGTCAAGCACAACGTTGCGACCTTTTGGTCCGAGCGTAACTTTGACCGCATCAGCCAATTTGTTGACACCAGCCTCAAGTGCGCGACGTGCTTCTTCGTTGAATTTAAGAATCTTTGCCATGTTTTGTTCCCTGTACTAAATAGAAATAGATTTTGAATTAATTATTTACTTGCCGACGATCGCAAGAACATCGCGACTCGTAAGAATCAAAAGATCTTCACCCTTGTGCGCAACTTCTGTGCCGCCGTACTTCGAGTAAAGAACAACATCGCCGACTTTGATATCAAGTGGTGTGTGCTTGCCAGAGTCGTCACTCCAACGGCCTGGACCCACGGCAACAACGGTGCCTTCCTGCGGCTTTTCTTTGGCAGTGTCTGGAATTACGAGACCCGATGCGGTTGTCTTCTCGGCTTCGTTTGGCTTGACCACAATCCGGTCATCAAGTGGCTTTAAGTTCATATCGGTTCCTTATTCTCTCTAGGTTTTTCTGGTTAGCACTCGAACGGTGCGAGTGCCAATGCTATTGACTGAGGGCTATTTTTCCAACACAAATCAGTCGCTAAGTGCCCGCAAGTCCTTTATTTTCACGCCAATTTGGGCCAGCCGCTCGGTCAATAACCACACCGGCAAACCAATCACTGTTTCAATCTCGCCACGCACCTCAGCGACCAACGCAGCACCCTGCCCCTGCACGGCATACGCCCCCGCCTTGCCCATCGACTCGCCGGTGCCCAAATACCAGTCGAGCAATTCGGGTGTCACTTCGCGCATCGTCACGCTCGCCGTATCAAACCCGTTCGCGCTTCTTCCATCGCATCTCACGCTCACCGCAGTGTGCACACTGTGAGATTTTTTCGACAATTTTTGGATCATCTTGCGCGCCTCATCCAAATCTCGCGGTTGACCAAAGATTTCACCATCGAGCGCCACGGTCGTATCTGCAGCGATGATCACACAACGCTGATCGTGTCGTAATGCAACTTTGTCGGCTTTGGCTGCTGCGATGCGCTGCACATAACTCAACGGGTTTTCGCGATGCCGCGGCGTCTCGTCTATCTCAGGCGGATCAATCTCAAAAACCAAACCTAATTTTTCTAAAATTTCTTTTCGGCGCGGTGACCGCGAAGCCAAAATAATTTGACTCGTCACCAAATCAAACCAGTCTCACCAAACAATTTCAGCCGCCACTCATATGCGTGAGTGTCGCATCATCTGGTGCGACCAGATCTTCAAGACTGTCTAAAAATCCGTGAGGCAAAACAATATTCACTGGTCCATTGTGATGTCCGCGCACAAATCTTTCGCCACCTTCAACAATTGATGCATCAGGGTCGCACTGTTCGATCAATTGTCGCAAATGATCGATACTCGAGATCTCGCCAAATTGTCGGCGCAACTCACCGCCGACTGGATACCCAGTCAAATACCAACCCGCGTGCTTGCGAAACTCACGAATACCTCGACCTGGCGGAAAGTGTGCCTCGAGTGCAATCGCATGTCGCAACATAACTTCGAGCACCCAACCAAGTTTTGGTGTCGCGGGTATCTCGTCGCCATTGAACATCGCCACCATGTCACGAAACAGCCATGGTTTTCCGAGACACCCACGACCAATTACAACGCCATCACAGCCGGTTTGGTTCATCATTTCGCGCGCGTCACTTGCTTCCCAAATGTCGCCATTGCCAAGAACCGGAATATCTGAAACGGCATTCTTCAACTCAGCAATCGCCTCCCATCGCGCATACGGTGCATAATGCTGCTCGGCGGTTCGCGCGTGCAGCGCAATTGCAGCCACACCCGCTTCTTGACAAATCAAGCCAGTGTGAATGTGGGTCAGCAATTCGTCGTTCAACCCCATTCGAAACTTGCACGTCACAGGAATGCCAAAAGATGATGCCGTCTTGACTGCCGCATTAACAATTTCGCGCAACAGATTTTTTTTCAGCGGCACAGCCGCACCGCCACCACGACGTGTCACTTTCGGCGCTGGGCAACCAAAATTTAAGTCGATGTGATCAACCGCATTACGACGACCAAGTTGAGTAATCGCATCGGTCATAATTTTTGGATCGCTTCCGTAAAGTTGCAAACTTCGAAACGATTCATCAGGCCCAAACGCGATCATCGCCTCAGTTTTTGGGTTCTTATAAACCAGAGCCGCTGCCATCACCATTTCATTTACATAGACAAGCCCCGAGGCAAACTCACGACACAACGTGCGAAACGGCTGATTTGTCACGCCCGCCATCGGCGCCAGCACCACAGGTGGCCAAATACTCCGCTCACCTAGTTGCAGCGGCTTGGCTGTGACAAGTTCGTTCATACGCCCGCCACTGTCAAACCCAAATTCGGATACGCCCCTGCGTCGAGCGACGTTTCACCGCTCAACTGCAAGCGATGCCACCCCGCCGATGCGATCATCGCTGCATTGTCTGTGCACATTGCCAGTGAGGGTAACACCAAATGAAAGTCTCTACGCTCACACGCTCGCTTTGTTTCACTGCGCAGCAACGAGTTTGCAGCAACTCCGCCGCCAAGTGCGACAGTTTTTGCGCCAAGATTTTCTGCGGCCTGCATCGTCTTGGCAACCAACACATCAACAACTGCTTTTTGAAACGACGCCACAATGTCACTCGTCTTAGCGTCGCCATTTTTACGGACATAGTTGATCACTGCAGTTTTTAACCCGCTAAATGAAACGTCGAGCCCATCGTGCATCATCGCCCTTGGAAAATCAATCGCATCAGCGTTGCCGGTTTTTGCTAACGCATCAATCGCCGGTCCACCGGGGTATCCCAAATCTAAATAGCGCGCAACTTTGTCGAACGCCTCACCAGCGGCATCGTCGCGAGTTTGCCCGACGATTTGATAAACACCGGGCTGACGCACTTCAACCAACATCGTGTGCCCACCAGAGACAAGCAACACCAACATCGGAAACTCAACATTTGGGTCATCAAGCATCGCCGCATAAAGGTGTGCTTCAAGATGATTTACACCAACAAATGGCACGTCTAATGTCAATGCCAAAGATTTCGCCGCTGCTACACCAACCAGCAGCGCACCAACAAGGCCTGGTCCAACTGTTGCGGCGACTGCATCAACTCGATCAAAGCTCAAGCCAGATTTTGCAATCGCTTCATCAATAACTGGCGTTATCGCTTCAAGATGGGCGCGACTTGCAATCTCTGGCACAACACCGCCAAATCGCGCGTGCACATCTAACTGCGATGCGACAACCGACGATAAAACATCATTGCCACCCATAACGAGTGCTGCGGCGGTTTCATCGCAACTCGTCTCAATGCCAAGCACGACCGTCGCGCTGTCGACTTTCAGTTCGTGCTTCACATTCGGCTCAGTTCAATTTTGCGCAATCGCTCGGCAAATTCTGGTTCTTGCACTCCTGCGCACCACATCACGATTGCATCGTCACGATTCTCGTAATACTTTTTGCGCACACCCGCAGGCACAAAACCAAATCGGCGATAAAGCTGTTGTGCTGCAACGTTGGTGTGTCGAACCTCGAGAGTCATCGCTTCACAACCACGACTATTCGCTTCCCAAGCGAGGTCAAGAAGCAACTCGGTCGCAATTCCCCGACTGCGCCACATCGGGTGCACCGCTATGTTCGTCACATGCGCATCATTTTCGACGTACAACAGTCCGCCGTATCCGACTAACTCGTCACCGATCGTGCCCACTAAATAATGTCGCTTACCGACTCGGGCTTGTTCTAGTTCTTCGACAAACACCTGGGCCGTCCATGGTCGTGGATAAACCTGCTGCTCAATGGGCATTATTTTGCGAATGTGTGCCCGTCGCATCGGCACGATCACCAAGTCTTGCGACGACTCAGCGTCTGTGGGTTGTAAATCGCCTTCATGATCAAGTGCTTTTGTGCGAATGAAGCGATCTAAAATACTCATGACTTCACCCGCTGTTCCCAATTGATTTCGGCATCAGGTGCTCGCAAATAAAGTGCCTGCAACTCGGTCGCACTCTGCCACTGCTCAACCAACGCCAACTCGGCAGCGATCAATGCCAACACTGCTGCACTCGGCTGAGCAAGTTGCTCGCTTGCCCATTCGATTGACAGGCCAGTTGTTTCGAACATCTCGCTCAACTTTTGGCGATAACGCAACGCACCATTGCCCACAATCAAAGTTTCTTGACCGCGATCGACGATGTCAACAACGCAGTCGTCAAGAGTGCCGACTCGGGGTGGCTTCACTTCGATGCTCGACCCGATGTCGTTGCGATACATCGCCCAATAAAGTTCGCCACGTCTGGCATCAATCGTCGACAGCACCACACGTTCGGTTGTTGATATCGAACGTGCCAGAATATCCAAGCTTGAAACGCCAACAATTGGCACATCGAGAACTTGCGAGATCGTCTTTGCCGATGCCATGCCGACGCGCATACCAGTAAACAAGCCAGGGCCAATATCCACGGCAACAACATCGACTTCTCGCATCGCAATGTCTGCCTGTGCGCACACGTTAGAAATCATCGGCGCGAGCAATTCAGCATGACGACGATCGCTCGTTACATGAGCGCTGGCCAGCAATTGCTTCGAGTTGTTGATCGCCACGCTTACTGCGTCGGTCGATGTATCAATCGCCAAAATAATCATCAGTCTCAGCCTCGCGCCAATACAGCGAAATTCGACGCTAAATCATCGGTCAGTTTGCGAAACCTGCTCTCCCATTGAGTGCCGCGGCTTGAAACAGTCACACTCCGCACTTGCGTTTGATTTGTTTTGTCGGTCGCATCACTCGTCGCTTGATCGGCGTGGTCAAAGTGCAAAACCAATGCGTCGCCCAACTCGTCGCCGACGATGTCGCCCCACTCAACTGCGATAACCCCACCGCTGTCTTGCAATTCGTCGAGCCCCAAGTCTTCAAGTTCACCGGTTCGCTCAAGGCGATATAAGTCAGCGTGATGCAACGCCATTCGTCCAGACCCATAGTTGTGCAACAAATTGAATGTCGGCGAAGTAATCAAATCTGTTATTCCAAGGGCGCGACCAAAAAACTGCGTGAACGTCGTCTTACCTGTGCCCATCTCTCCGGCCAACACGATCATGTCTCGCGGCCGCACATGGCTAGCAATAATTTCTGCAAACCGCTGCGTATCAGCCAAAGACCCGAGTGAAAATTTCACAAGCCCTAAGCCTTTTTTTCGACATAAACGCGGGGTACTCGCGCACTTATTCCGCAAACAACTTCGTAACCAATTGTTTCAAGCCGAGTCGCAATTTCGTTCGCCGAGATAGTTTCGCTATTTTGTGCGCCGAACAAAACTGCTCGGTCCCCGATTTTCACTTCATGGTCTCCGCAGTTAACCATCAATTGATCCATCGTTACGACACCGACAATTGGGCAACGCTTGCCACCGATTAAAACTTCACCGCCGACACTCCACAACCGACGTGGCACACCGTCGGCATAGCCAAGTGGCAGTGTGGCAATGTTTGCCGATTTCTTCAGTGTCGAGCGCAGTCCATACGAAACACCTTCGCCAGCCGCAAGTCGCTGCACATGGCTCACTCGAGCATGCAGCGACATTGCCGGTTGCAAACGATTGGCGACATCTTCGGTTTCATTGCTCGGCGCAATTCCGTAAATCGCAATGCCAACTCGCACGATGTCAGTCTTCGAGTTCAGATTTCGCAGCAGTGCCGCCGAATTTGAAGTGTGCACAAATTTCGGTCGCAATCCTTTGCGATCTAATTCGGTAACTAATTTGTCAAATCTTTGCTGTTGCTTATCTGTCTCGTCGTGACTCGGCAAATCTGCGGCCGCAAAGTGTGTATAGATGCCATCAAGTTTCAACGAAGCCAGGGTGTTAATTTGCTCAACACGCGCGATCGCAGAATCAACAGGTACACCAACTCGATGCATACCTGTATCAACTTTTAAGTGCACCTTGCCAACAACCCCAAGACGTTTGGCAACAGCCGCATAACTATTGATAGTCGCTTCGTTATAAACAGTTGCCACCACTTCGTCACGCAACATCTGCTCAAAGGCAACATCAGGCTGCTCGCTCACTATCAAAATCGGCGCAGCAATTTTCGCCTCGCGCAATTCGTGAGCCTCATCGGCCAACGCTACGCACAAGCCACTCGCTCCAGCGCTCAATGCCGCACGCGCAACCTCGACTGCCCCGTGCCCATAACCATTTGCCTTCACAGTTGCCCAAAGTTGCGAAGCACCGGCTTGTTTTACAAGCACCGAAACATTCGCTTTTAAGGCCGTCAGGTCAACTTCAACCCAAGCCCATCGATTTATCGAACTCATTAGCGAACTTTTCGCTCAGTTGCTCGCGACGACGGCGATCGCAGTGTCTTCAGTATGCGAAAGCGAAACGAGCCAATTTTTCACACCGCGTGACTGTGCAAGCACTGCCGCTCGCCCTGTAACGATCAATTCAGGAGAACCGCTTTCAGAATTGCGGATCGAAACATCGTGCAGATCAAAAGCCCCGAGCCCAACACCAAGTGCTTTCATCGTCGCCTCTCGGGCCGCAAAGCGAACAGCCAAACTGGGTGCACTATCAGCACGACTCGCGAGCGACTCAAGTTCTGCATCTGTAAAAATTCGAGTACGCAAATTTGGTGTTCGATTTAATGCTTCACGAAAACGATGCACGTTGACCGCATCAATGCCCAGTCCAATCATTACGACTACTTCGTCGGGCGCCAGTGATCAGCCATATCGCTGATCGGCAAGATCAACAAGTCAGCGACCGAAACTTCGGCAAGTCGGTCTTCTCTAAATGCACCTTCGGTTTCTGTAACCCAGTCAACGAGTCGGTCGTATCTTCGGTCGTAGCCCTGCAATACCGCCCGCATCGCCGTTGCTGGCAATCGATCGTGAAACATCACGTGCAACAAAGTGATGCCAGTGGTCTGACCACCCTTTGTTTCTGGCACCATGATCACAGTTCGATTATCACTTCGACCACGAGCGACGAGCACTTCTTGGTCACTTGCCACGCGACGCTTTGTACCCACGAGTTGCGAATTGCGATCAACTCGCGAAGTCAAATTCTTCGACATTCCGCCGCGGTCAACAATTGCAATCGTCGCCGAACCGCCGGCGATGTCGCCTTCGATTTGATATCGCGTAAAACCAGTCACCGCACTAACTGCAGCATCCAAGTCAGCGACAATTTTCAATACTCGATACGAAAGTCGTTCACGCGCCACGCCTGCTTCAAGTAGCGACTTTACCAACTTGCGATCGAACAAGCCTTCGTCGCTGCGTGAAATACCTACAGTCACGGTCTTGGCCTGGTGTTTGATCGCATCAACTGGACGCGTCAGTTCGTCGACACCGCGCGTCAAAGCACTCGTCAAATCATCGAGCAGCAATTCTGGCGAAGCAATTTTGCCCGAACTACGTTGATACGCCTGCACGGGGTCGCTCGCTAATGTGTCGCGCAACATCGTCACAATTCGCACTGCCGTGCTGGCTTCTAAATTGCCGTCGTAATTTCCGGTTGCCAGCGCATCTGTAAATCGAGTTGCTGGAGCACCCAATTCTGTACGAATCTTTTCTAGCAACTTGTTCGCATCACCGCCACGCTCAACTGCGTGCTCAACAACTTCTCGTGCCTCGCGCAACGGTCGCGCAAGTGCGTCGATCGCCAAAGCTGCCTCGTAACCAAACAAGTGCCCAACCATGACACTCAAAATAAATGCCAGATGTGTCTCGACATTTGGCACCAGCAGCACTGCAGCAGCGGCATCAAACCTTGTCTGACCAGCAGTGGCGACAACAATTGGCAGCGCCTTGTGAGCACGGTAAATCGCAATCTCTTTTGCCACATCTGATGCGTTGCCCTCAAGCAATCCGGTTGCACAAACAAAGATCAATGGCTCGCACGACAAGTCGATGTGCTTTTTGTCTTCTGTTGAGTCGCTTGAAATCGACTTATAACAAAGTTCAGACAATTTGATTCGCACTTCTTGGGCTGCAATCAAATTCATGCCGTTACCAACCACAGTCCAATAGCGACGCGACGAAGCAAACTGCCTTGCTGCCGCAGCGATTGACGGTCGAGTCGCCAAGACCTCAACTAACGCTTCAGGTATCGAGCGCAACCCTGCCAACAGTTCATGTCGCGCTCGATCAGACGACTTGCCGAGCGCTTTTGATAGCGCACAGGCATAAAGTGCGCCAGCCGCGACTTGGGCATAGAACGCCTTGGTGCTGGCAACACTCATCTCAACGTCACGACCGTCAGATGTATACATAACGCCGTCTGCTTTTGCCGATAGTTCACTGCCGCGACGATTGACAATCGCCAAAACACTCGCGCCACGGGCTCGCGCTAAGTCGACCGTGCGATTCGTGTCGGTTGTCGTACCACTTTGACTCACCGCAACAACGAGCGTGTCGCTCATATCAAGTTGCAAACCAAAACCAGAAAGTTCACTTGCCAACAACGCCTCGGCGCTCAAACCGATGCCAACTAATTCGTTAAGCAACTTGGCCAATGCTTGGCCGGCAACTGCTGCAGTACCCTGGCCGATCACGCGCACTTTTGTGATTTCGCCCGACGCCAAACGATCACAAATCGCTTTTGGCAAAACATTTTCGCCCAACGCAGTTGTCAACATGCCGTTTTGCTCAACAATTCGTCCTCGAATTGTCTTTCTAAAACTCTCTGGCGCTTCGGCGATCTCTTTGGCTAAAAAGTGTTTATGCTCGCCACGATTGATATCGCGAGTTGTAATTTCGGCAGTCAAAACTTTGTCTTGGCTCAATTCAATTTCACGCCCGTCGTAAGAAACCAACTGCACACCCGAAAGTTCGCCGGCGTTTGCACCCGACAATGTGACAACTTGGCCTCTGCTTGACGGGTTATCTAAATCGGCGAGCGCTTCACCGTCCATTCGCACGTAGTTAAGCGTCTCTTCAACCAAACCATATGGCTCGCTGGCAACAACAAATCGATCTTCGGCAAGACCAATGCACAATCCCTGACCACTGCCGTGCAGAGCCAACATCAATTTGTCTGGTTCGGTTGCGCTGGCAACCGCAATCGCTACTGAACCTTCGAACTGCGCAACTGTTTCACGAAATGCATCTGTCAAATTCTTCGTCGTCGCTAATTTGCGTGAAACCAACGCAGGGATAACTTTTGCGTCCGTTGTTATTGGTCCCGCGACACGCAATCCATATTGCACTCGCAAGTCGGCATGGTTGTCGACATCACCATTCAATGCAGCAACTAAATAAGCGTCATCGTGTTTGCCTTCAAGCTCTTCGCTGTTTACCGGGTGAGCATTCGGCTCAGAAATAATGCCGACACTCGCCCAGCGCGTATGTGCCAAAACTGCGACTTGCGAGTTCGGTTGCGAAATGCAAAGTCGTAACAGCGCATCGGCAATCACAGCGTTGCGCATCACGCGCGTGTTGTCACCAAGTTCGCCAATCTCTGCGGCGGCTTTGTAAACAAACGACCAAGCATTCTCTGTCATGCGCACCGAACCAGACATAAAAAGTGCGTCTTCGCTGCGGTTGGCCAAAAGTGCTTTAACTTGTTTGTCGGTGGCTTTCAGCCCGTGGTTCGAAACAAGCACATGAATGCCAGCCGAGTCACGCCCGCGAACCTCGAGGCGATCTAATCCCGAGAACGCTTGCTGAATTGAAAAATAACCGCTGCGTGCCGACTCTGAAGCACCTTGTCCAGCCAGAGCATCAACAAGTTTCGCGGTGCGAATGCGATCATTGCGCAACTCCCAAATCGCATCTTTGGCACGAATTATCTCTTGCAGAGCGTGTTGTGACGACTCGGATTGCAGACCTGCCGACTTTTCAATCGATTGCTCGTAGGCGATCACGATTGCGTCAAGCTGATCAATTCGCGATGTCATTGCAGCAATCAACTGGTGATTGTCAGCCATGCACAATTGACCAGCATCACCACGCAATAGCCTGTCGGCCGTAGTTACCGCCTGCGCGAGTTGGTCAATATCGTTTTTGGCGCCAGCTTCAAGTGCGCCATCAAGAAGAGCCAAGATTTCGCTTGCGGTCGGGGTTGCTCGTCGCGTCTTTCGACTGAGCACACAGATGATGCCGCACATGGTTTCTAGTCTACTTTCGCATCACGAATCGCCGAGTCGCGCAGAAATCGCATCGGCCAATGTTGCTGCAACCTTCTCGGCGACATCTTGCTGTGGTGCCTCAACCATCACACGCACCATCGGCTCGGTGCCACTTGCTCTCACCAGAACTCGACCACTATCACCGAGAGCCTTCTCGGCCGCCTCAATTTCAGATTTAAAAATTGAATTAATACTTTCAACTCGCTTGGCTACTCGTAAATTGATTAGAACCTGGGGAAAACTAGTCATCGCCTGCGAGGCAATTTCGCTCAACGACTTCTTGCTCTCTGCAACAAACGCACCAAGTTTTATCGCAGCGAGCAAACCGTCGCCAGTTGTCGCAACGTCTCGATAAATAATGTGACCACTCTGTTCACCACCCAATGAAAGTGAGTGCTCTTCAAGTGCGAGCAAGATAGATCTGTCGCCTACCGGCGTCGTCAAAACTTCGATTGATGCATTCTTCATCGCTTTATGAAAACCAATGTTGGTCATCACGGTTACTACGACTTTGTTGCCGTGCAGCGTGCCTTGCGCCTTCATATCTAATGCACTTATCGCCAACAAGTGATCACCATCGACGATCTGTCCTTTATCGTCAACTGCAATCAATCTGTCGCCATCACCGTCAAAGGCAACGCCAAAATGTGCCCCGACATTCTTGACAACTTCAATCAATGAAGACGGATGCGTTGCACCGCATTGCAAATTAATGTTTCGGCTATCTGGTGTCGCATTAACTGTTGTCACAGTCGCCCCAAGTTTTGAAAATACTTCCGGCGCCACAAAGCTGAATGCTCCGTTGGCACAATCGAGTGCGACGTGCAAGTTTTTAAACACATCTCGTGGTGCAATACCAACGATCCAATCGCAGTATTCCTGCAAGAGTTCTGACCTCGGTTTGAGTGTCTCGGCAACTAACTTTTCGCCACCAGTCGAAATTTCGTCAACAACTTGACTGTTAGATGCCGCTCGATCACGCACTGCAGTACCGCGCACAATCATTTCGCGTTCGATACTTGTTTGCTGTGCATCCGAGAGTTTGAGCCCACCGGCAGCAAAAATCTTGATGCCATTGTCTTTATAAAGATTGTGCGACGCAGTAATCGCAATCGCTGCGACACCGTGCTTTCGAGCAGCAAACGCAATCGCTGGCGTAGGGGCAACGCCCATCAAGTGAACTTCAACGCCAATTCGTGTCAACGCCCCGGCGATCGCCTTTTCAAGTACAGGCCCAGATTCGCGAGTATCGCGACCAATTAATACTTTTTTGCACTGCAATACTTCTGCCGCTACTTCAGCAAGATCGGCTGCGTAACTTTCGGTCAGTTCTTTGCCGAATTCTCCGCGAACTCCGTCGGTACCAAATGTCAACATCTAACCACCAATGTCCTGTCGTAACAAAGAGTGTTGAACGCGATTTTCAGATTTAGTTTCAGCACAGCAAACGCCATGCGTTGCAAAAGCGAATTAACGCTTCGTGTACTGCGGCGCTTTGCGGGCTTTTTTGAGACCGTATTTCTTGCTTTCTTTGCGACGCGAGTCGCGAGTCAACAAGCCAGCCTTTTTCAAAACCAACCGTTGCGCCGGGTCAAGTTCAACAAGCGCACGAGCAATCGCCATGCGCAACGCACCTGACTGACCTGCAATGCCGCCGCCAAAAATGTCGGCATCTACGTCGTAGCTCTTCTCGGTGTTCGTAATTCGTAGTGCTTCTGTCGATGAATTGCGTTGCACTTCTGACGGAAAGTATTCGTCAAATGCACGATCATTAATTTTGACCACGCCAGTACCTGGTCGCAGTCGTGCACGACATACTGCGTTCTTACGACGACCGGTTGTTTGTGTCAATGGCTTTGTTCCCACGAGTTGGTTCCTTTTTCTACGAATTTTCTACGACTCAGCGCGCCTTGGCGTGCGAAATTTCAAATACTTTCGGTGATTGCGCTGCATGTGGATGCTCTGCACCTGGATAAACCTGCAACTTCTTAATCATCTGTCGACCCAAAGGACCTTTCGGCAACATTCCACGAATTGAACGACGAATCGCATCGCCAGGTTTTCGGTCGAGCAAATTTTGGTAAGTCTCAGACTTAAGACCGCCCGGGTAACCCGAATAGTCATAGACCATTTCGCTATCTGCCTTGCCCGAGGTGAGCACGATCTTCGAGGCGTTGATAATTACGACGTGATCGCCAGTGTCCATGCTTGGTGTGTACATCGGCTTGTGCTTTCCGCGCAGCAATGTTGCTACTTCTGTGCAAAGGCGTCCAAGAACCAAACCTTCTGCGTCAATAATGTGCCAGGCACGCTGCACTTCGCTAGTTTTTGCTGAATAGGTACGCATAGAAAGTTCCTTCAAAAAAATATTGCCTTGGCCAGAATGCATTTCGCACTCGTTTTCACGGCCTAGTAAGGATAGGGCCCAAGCACCCTAAATCACAATCGGCCCTATAAAAATATGGGTCTTTGCCTTAAAGAAGATCGCTCGGATAGCCAACTTCGGTCAAAAACAGACCCTGCGGTGGCGCCAATTGCGAGGCTTCAGCGCGATCGCCTGAGCGAATCAGCGCCATCATGTCGCTGCTCGGTCGCTTGCGCGCGCCGATTTCGACAAAAGTGCCGACAAGTGATCGAACCATCTGATGACAAAAGGCATTTGCCCGAATGTCAAAACGAAACGTCGACTCGCCGACCTCGCGCCAACTGGCTTGCATCACATAGCGACGCAACGACTTCTCGCGCATTATTTCGCCCGAGCCGTCACCGGTTTCTGGCCCCTCAAGATCTGGTTCTGTGTCTGGTTTGGGTCGACGACAAAACGCCGAAAAGTCATGCGTGCCGATTATCGGGTCGCATGCCAACTGCATCGCATGCAGATTTAGAGGCGCAATCACATGCCACGACGAGGCAACTTTGAACGGATCAGGAAAATCTGCGTTGTAAACAAAGTATTGATAGTGGCGCCAGATAGCCGAAAATCTTGCGTGAAAATCACTTGGTGCCCAAGCAATCTCTTTAACAATTATCTCTGGCCCGCAAAGAGAGTTCAGTTGTTTGCGCAGAGTTGCCAAGTCACAATTTTCGGCAATGTCGCAGCTAATCACCTGGGCGATTGCGTGAACACCAGCGTCAGTTCGACCAGCCGACACCAGCGGTATCGGGGTCTGAAAAATCTGTTGCAACGCACCGCCTAGCGTGCCCGCGACAGTTGCTACTTTCGGGTTGATTGCAAAACCGTGAAACGGCTGCCCGTTGTAAGCAACAACCAAGCGCACCCGACGCATCGGTTTTATATTTGGCTAGATCAGTTCGATGCGCGCCATTGGGGCGTTGTCGCCATGGCGTGGACCAAGCTTCATGATTCGCAAGTATCCACCATTTCGCTCCAAGTATCTTGGGGCGACGACGTTGACGAGTTTGTTTGTCATTTCTTTGTCGCGCAAATAGCTCTGAATTTGGCGAATGCGGTGCACGCGCATCGGGCTGGTGCCCTGAGCTTTTTTCGCTTTGGTGATCAGCTTTTCGGCGATTGGTCGAAGCGCCTTTGCCTTCGACTCAGTCGTCACAATGCCTTCAGCAGCGAACAACGATGAAGCCAAGTTGGCCATCATCAAGCGTTCGTGCGACGAGCTGCCACCATAACTTGGTCCGCGGCGTGGTCTTCCTGGCATATTGAATCGTCTCCCTTATCTAATTCGTTTAAAACAGTCGCTCAAACTCGCAGTGAAAGACCGCGCTCGTCAAGCTTTTGCTTGATTTCGTCGAGGCTCTTCTGACCGAAGTTGGTGATATTCATCAGGTCTTCTTCTGAGTGAGTAAGCAACTCGCCAATCGTGTTGACCTGACCGCGCTTCAAGCAGTTGCGTGGGCGCTCTGACAAGTCGAGATCTTCGATCGGCAAGTCAAGGTCGCCAGTGCCACTTGAGTAACCCGAAACTTCGCCGAGCTCGAGTGCAACCGGCTCAGCAGTCAGGTTGGCAACAAGATCAACAAGTGATCGCAATGTCGCACCTGCAGATGCAAGAGCATCAACTGGTGCAATCGAACCGTCTGTCTCGATGTCGAGAATCAAATTGTCGTAGTTTGTCGACTGCTCAACGCGTGTCGGCACAACTTCGAATGTCACACGACGAATCGGCGAAAAAATCGCATCAATCGGAATGATGCCAATTGTCTTGCGAGCACCATCGCGGTCGGACGACATATATCCCTTGCCTTGCTCAACTGTGAGCTCAAACACGAGTTTGCCTTTTGCTGAAAGTGTGGCAATTTTCTGTGACTTATTGAGAATCTCGACTTCTGGTGGACATTGAATGTCACCGGCTGTGAGCTCCATTGGGCCCTTCACATCGACACTGAGAACAACTGGGTCATTTGAAGTTGACTGCAGAACAATGTCTTTTAAGTTGAGGATGATTTCAGTTACATCTTGTGTAACACCCTCGATCGTGTCGAATTCGTGCAGTGCCGACTCGAACTTGACCGAAGTAATTGCCGCACCAGGAATCGACGACAGCAACATTCGGCGCAAAGAGTTGCCGATTGTGTGACCGAGACCTGGCTCGAGTGGACCAACCGAAAACTTTTGACGGTTGTTCTCTGGTGAGCCGATCGGTTCGACTGTTGGGCGCTGGATTACAAGCATGATTTCTCCTCTTACCTTTACTTTTTGGGGTTACTTCGAATAAAGCTCAACGATTAATTGTTCTCGCACAGGCACGTCGATTTGCTCGCGCACTGGCAACTCACGCACGGTGACTTGCTTGCCGGCTTCGGCAACATCAAGCCACGCCACAACCTTGCGGTCGAGAGTGTCGATGTTGTGCTGAATGACGATCATGTTGCTGCCCTTTGTCGACAGCGTGATGACTTCGCCTTTTTGCAACGTGTATGACGGAATATCTACGCGCTTGCCATCAACTTTGATCAAGCCGTGACTCACAAATTGTCGTGCTTGCGGACGAGACGCTGCCCAACCCGCACGGTAAACCACGTTGTCAAGGCGCAACTCCAGGAGGCGCAACAGGTTTTCGCCGGTTGGGCCGGTCAGACGAACTGACCTCTTATATAGGTTGCGAAATTGACGCTCAAGCAAGCCATAAATGAACTTCGCCTT
Organism: Acidimicrobiales bacterium; assembly: GCA_030827545.1. Lineage (GTDB taxonomy): Bacteria > Actinomycetota > Acidimicrobiia > Acidimicrobiales > Ilumatobacteraceae > BACL27. The sequence continues at coordinate 15,230 of JAUREG010000015.1, read as the reverse complement.
CTGCTTTTCTTGCATCTGCGCGAGATATTCGCTGCCTGCACCCTTACGGCGTGAACGACCGTGGTGACCCGGCGGAAACGGGCGACGTTCAAGAGCCTTTGAGCCCTTGGTGTTTTCGAAAACGTTTACACCCAGACGGCGCGAGATGCGAACTTTAGGACCTGTATAACGAGCCATGAGTTATGGTCGCTTTCTCTTTGGTTGACGGCACCCGTTGTGCGGCACCGGTGAAAGATCTTTGATGCCCGAAACTTCGATGCCCAGGTTTTGAATCTGACGCAACGCAGTATCGCGACCCGAACCCGGACCTTTCACGTGCACTTCTGCGCGACGAAGACCAAGCTCCATTGCTGCACGTCCGGCTTTTTCTGCGGCCATTTGAGCCGCGAATGGTGTCGACTTTCGTGAACCGCTGAAACCAACACCGCCAGATGACGCCCACGAAATTACGTTGCCTTCGGTGTCAGTTACCGAAACAATTGTGTTGTTGAAGGTGCTCTTGATATGGACAATGCCTGATGAGACATTGCGACGCTCGCGCTTGCGCTTGCGACTTCCTGGTTTTGCTTCAGCCATGATTACTTCCTAACTGCGATCTTCTTGTTGGCGACTGTTTTCTTCGGACCCTTTCGAGTGCGAGCATTTGTGTGCGTGCGCTGACCACGAACTGGCAAACCTTTGCGATGTCGAGTGCCCTGGTACGAACCGATTTCGATCTTGCGCTTGATGTCGGTCTGCACGTTGCGACGACGATCACCTTCAACGCTCAAGTTGTTTTCGATAAACATACGAATCTTGTTGACCTCAGAGTCGGTGAGATCACGAACTCGAGTATCTGGGTTAATGCCGGTCTCATCGCAAAGTTTTTTCGCGGTCGTTCGACCGATGCCGAAAATATATGTCAAACCAATTTCAAGGCGCTTCTCGCGCGGAATGTCTACTCCAGAAATACGTGCCATTTTGTCTCTCTCGCTCAGCCTTGACGTTGCTTATGGCGTGGGTTTTCGCAGATAACCATTACGCGGCTGTGCCGACGGATGATCTTGCACTTCTCGCAGATTTTCTTAACGCTGGTTCTTACTTTCACAGCACGCCTTTATTTAAATCGATATGTAATACGACCTCTTGTGAGGTCATACGGTGTTAGCTCTACTTGCACTTTGTCGCCAGGAAGAATTCGAATGTAATTCATTCGCATCTTTCCTGAAATATGAGCTAAAACCGTGTGTCCGTTTTCTAACTCAACTCGAAACATTGCGTTAGGTAGGGATTCAGTAATCTTGCCTTCCAGCACGATTGCATCTTCCTTATTTTTGGGCAAAATTTCTCCGAACGGATTTAGTTTTTTCTCTTATTACCCGACGGTCCGAAGACCGTTTAGGGCGACTAGTTAGGCTATCGGCGCAGGCCAGTTTCAACCACTGTTTTTATGCGATCAAACACCTGATCTGGCGAACCTAAGCCGTCAACCACGTGCAGAGATCCCCGTCCCTGATAGTAAGAAATCAGCGGAGCCGTCTGGGTCTCATAGACATCTAGACGCTTGTTTATCGCCGCGGGCGAATCATCGGTTCTCTGAACTACTTCCCCGCCACACTTCTCGCACTTCCATGGGCTCGACTCGTTGCCGGTCGCCGTATAAATTGCGTCGCAACGCTCGCAAGTTCTGCGCGAAGAAAGCCGACCTACAACAATTTCACGCGCGACATCAAGGTCAATCACAAAACCTACGGGTCGCGCTTGGGTTAAAGCATCAAAAGCTGTGGCCTGACCAATGGTGCGTGGAAAACCGTCGAGTACAAAACCAGCGGTTCTTGCATCTTCTTGCCCGATTCGACCCTGAACTAACGAGACCATTAAGTCATCGTCAACCAATTCGCCGCGATCTAAAACAGCTTTGGCTGCACGACCCACGACCGAATCTTGTTTCACCGCATTGCGCAGCATCTCGCCTGTCGAAATATGTGGCACTTCGAAGTATTTTGCAAGTCGAGCGCTTTGAGTGCCTTTACCAGCGCCTTGGCGACCGAACATGATTATTCTCACTCCAGCACTCATGAGTTTCTCATTCCTATCCTGTGGCCAATAAAAATTTGTTCGAAGTTAGATGACTCGAAATTATTGCTTAAGGAAACCTTCGTAGTTGCGTTGCATCAACTGACTGTCAATCTGACGCATCAGCTCTAAGGCAACACCAACTGCGATCAACACTGTGGTGCCAGCAAACGGAAACGAAGTCACATTGCCGACCCACAAAACGATGTAGGGCAAAATTGCGATCACCGCGACGAACATTGCGCCCGGCAATGTGATGCGATTGACCGTCTTGGCCAAGAATGATTCGGTCTGCTGACCAGGTCGAATACCAGGTATAAAACCACCTTGCTTACGCAACTGATCTGCTTGTCGAATCGGGTCGAAAGCAATCGAGTTGTAAAAGTATGCAAATGCGATTATCAACAAAGCAAAGACCGTGACGTATAAAAGGTTTTGGCTGTTGATCAAGTATTGGTCAACAAAGCGAGCAATTGAACCACGCCAGCCTTCGCCGCTGCCCAACATGTTCGACATCAAAACTGGCAACAACAAAACTGAGCTGGCGAAAATGATCGGCACTACACCCGATTGATTAACTTTCAACGGAATATAGGTGTTCTGCCCGCCATACATTTTGCGACCCACAACACGTTTCGCAAATTGCACCGGCAACCTTCGCTGCCCCAGCTCGACGCGCACTACAGCAAGAATGATCGCAATAGTTAGAGCGACCAAAATTACAAACACCAAAGTCTTTCGAGTCTGCAACAACGAGTAATAGCTGTACGGCAAATCGCTGACAACTGATGCAAAAATAACCATCGACATACCGTTGCCGATACCTCGTTGACTAATGAGTTCGCCAAGCCACATCAGCAGTGCGGTGCCCGCAACCAATGACGGAATCACCAACAATGCTCTTGGCATAAACGGGTCGAGCAAAACGACATCTGGTGCCTGTGTGCTCGCACCGAAAAACGCCGAACCACGACCTTGACCAAAAATAAACGTAAGACCAGCGCCCTGCAAAGTCGCAATTCCAATTGCCACGTAGCGAGTCCACTGAGTTATTTTGCGTTGGCCGGTCGCACCTTCTTGTTGCCACTGCTCAAGTTTCGGAATCACAACAGTCAAAACCTGCATGATGATGCTTGAGGTGATGTAAGGCATGATGCCGAGAGCAAAAATCGAAAAACTGCCGAACGCACCGCCCGAGAACAAGTTCAAGAAACCAAGCGCACCTTGCGATTTCGAAGCTTCGCGCAACTGACTGACGGCCTGCGCGTCAACACCAGGTACTCGCAACGAAACACCCAGACGATAGATAAGCAACATCGCCAGCGTGAACAAAATCTTGTTGCGAAGCTCTGCGACCTTAAAAATGTTGCCGATTTTTGCCACGTCTTTACCTCGATGTTTTTGCTAGAAGCAGGCCAATGCGAACTGTACTAGCGGTTGGTGAACTGACTGCCCTTGGCTGGTGGTCGAACGCCCTTGTATGTAGGTGGCAAGATCACTACAGATCCACCGGCTGCAACAATCGCTTCTTGAGCCGACTTCGAAACTGCATGCGCCGAAACTTTCACCGCACGCGTAATTTTGCCTCGACCCAAAACTTTGATCATCTGACCTTTATGAGCTACGCCACCTGAAACAAGTTTCGCTGGGTCTACTTCGCTTGAGCCAAGTGAATCGATGGCATCAAGATTGACTGCGTAATACTCAACACGAAACGGGTTATTGAAGCCCTTAAGTTTTGGCACACGCTGCTTAAGAGGCATCTGTCCACCTTCGAAACCACGCGCAACTGTGTTACGTGCGTATTGACCCTTGGTGCCACGGCCCGCTGTTTTTCCGCCCTTGCCACCGGTGCCACGACCGACGCGCTTTGGCTTCTTTCGTGCTCCGTAGCGAGGTCCGATTTCATCGACGCGCATGTTTATGCTCCTTTTTTGCTTACTTCAATAAGGTGAGGAACGCGCGCGATCATGCCACGAATCTCTGGTCGGTCTGGCAATGTGTTTACATCACCGATTTTGCGCAAGCCCAAAGCACGCATTGTTGCTTTGGTCTTCGGCATAATGCCGATCTGTGAACGAACTTGCTTGACCACAACTGTTGCACCAGTGTGCGCTTTGCGAGTCGCCTTAGTGGCAACAGCTTTTTTTGCTGCTGCTTTCTTGGCTGGCTTTGCGACTTTCTTTGCGGTTGCCATGATTATTTCGCTCCAAGGCTCGAGATAGTTTTCTTACGCTCTGTGTAGGCGCGCAACATACCCTTTGGCACGAAATCTTCTGCAGGAAGACCACGACGCTTAGCGACTTCGTCTGGGCGTTGCAGACCCTTCAAGCCGTTAATAGTTGCTCGAGCAACATTGATTGCGTTTGGTGAACCAAGCACTTTTGCCAAAACATCTTTGATGCCGGCTTCTTCAAGAATTATTCGCGCAGCACCACCGGCGATAACACCAGTACCAGGTGCAGCAGGCTTAAGCATTACCCGACCCGCACCATTGACGCCGATCGTCGCGTGAGTAATTGTTGTGCCTGCAAGAGCAACATGAAAAATATTTCGCTTTGCTTCTTCGGTGCCTTTTTGAATCGCCAATGGCACTTCTTTCGCCTTGCCATAACCCAAACCAACACGGCCGTTGCGGTCACCCACGACAACAAGTGCAGTAAACGAAAAACGTCGACCACCCTTTACAACTTTTGCTACACGGTTGATGTGCACAACGCGTGAATCACCAATTTCACCAACCTTGGCTGGCGGACGTGGCTCTCGCTTCTCACGAGGCTCGCGACGATCACGACGATCGCGACGACCTGTCTCTTCAGCGCCAGGAATTGCAGGAACTTGATTTACATCGCTCATTTAGAACTCCAAGCCTTCTTCTCGAGCAGCTTGCGCTGCTGCTGCAATACGACCGTGGTACAAAAATCCACCGCGGTCATAAACAACTTTTGTAATTCCGGCCTGTTTGGCGCGCTGTGCAACTGTCTTGCCGACACGCTTGGCAGCGTCAACCGTTGCACCCGAACCAGATTTGCGAAACTCGGCCTCAAGCGACGATGCCGAAGCAATCGTGCGACCTGCGTCGTCGTCGATCAACTGTGCCGACAAGTGTTTGTTGCTGCGGAAGACAGCCAAGCGTGGACGCTCGGCAGTGCCATGAATCTTCTTGCGCACACGGCGCTGACGGCGCAAGCGCCCTGAGTGTCTTTTTTCTGCTGTGCTAGCCATAGTCGAGTTAGTCCTTTATCTACTTCTTGCCGGTCTTGCCGGCCTTGCGACGTACGCGCTCGTTCAAATATCGAACACCCTTGCCCTTATAAGGCTCAGGCTTGCGCATATTGCGAATGTTTGCGGCAACTTGACCAACAGTTTCTTTGTCGTTGCCTTTGATAACGATCTGAGTCTGTGCTGTCACTTCGAATGTGACACCTTCTGGCGCCGTGTAAACGATTGGGTGAGAAAAGCCCAAGGCCAACTTCAGTTTGTTTGGTCCTTGCGCTTCTGCACGGTAACCAACGCCTTGAATGTCAAGAGCCTTGCTGTAACCGTCGGTCACACCGATGATCATGTTTGACAAAAGTGTGCGAGCCAAACCGTGACGTGACCGAGCATCGCGCTCGTCATTTGCTCGTTCAACAAACAAATTGTTTTCTTCACGACGAGCTGAAACACCGGCTGGAAGTTCGCGCTTCAAGGTGCCCTTTGGCCCCTTGATCGTCACCGCTGCGCCAGAGATCGTAACTTCGACCCCTGTCGGCACTGCGAGTGCTGATTTTCCTATGCGTGACATTTTGTTTCTCCGTTCAACTCTCGAATTACCACACGAAACACATGACTTCGCCACCAACGTTGCGCTTGCGCGCTTCGCGGTCGGTCATGAGTCCGTGACTTGTTGACAAAACTGCAACACCAAGGCCACCAAGCACACGAGGCACTTCAGTTGCTGCGCGATAAACGCGCAAGCCAGGTGTCGAAATTCGCTTAATACCCGAAATCGTGCGCTGACGATCGGAGCCGTACTTCATCGTGATCTTCAATGCCTTGCCCGACCCGTTCGGATCTTGCACAACTGCATAGTCGGCGATGAAACCTTCGCGCTTAAGAACTTCGGCGAGCGCTGACTTTTGTTTTGACGCTGGCATCAACACTTCGGGGCGCATGGCAACGTTTCCGTTGCGGATGCGTGTGAGCATGTCGGCGATTGGGTCTGTCATCATGATCGTTTACCAACTTGCCTTTGTGATCCCAGGAATCTCACCCGCGTGCGCAAGCTCGCGGAAGCACAGACGGCACAGACCAAATTTTTTGTAGACCGAACGGGTTCGACCACAACGTTGGCAGCGGGTATAGCCGCGTACCTTGAACTTTGGTTTTGCCTCTGCTTTGATTCTGAGTGATTTTTTTGCCATATGTTGTTGTCCTAATTAGTCCCGTGTTAGTCCCGTGAAATTATTTCTTCTTCGATTTCTTGGCTTTAGTAACAGACGCTGGTACCTCGCCCTTTCGGAATGGAAAACCAAAAGCATCAAGCAGTGCTTTTCCTTCGATGTCGCTCTTTGCTGTCGTCACAATCGTGATGTCCATGCCTCGAGGTACGTCAACTTGCTCGATACGAACTTCCATGAATGCAAGTTGCTCAGTCAAACCGAATGTGTAGTTACCGTTGCCGTCCCACGACTTGCCAGAAAGACCGCGGAAGTCACGAATTCGAGGAATCGCAATCGACAGCATGCGATCGAAGAACTCCCACATGCGGTCTCCACGCATAGTTACTTTGCAACCAATCGCTTGGTTTTCACGCAATTTAAATGACGCGATCGCGATTCGCGACTTTGTCACGAGCGGCTTTTGGCCAGTGATTGCTGTCAAGTCTGCAACTGCGCCATCAAGCAAAGATGCTTGCTGAGTTGCGCGACCGACACCCATGTTGATGACGATCTTTTCGATCGTTGGCACCTGCATTGGGTTCTGAAGTTCAAGTTGCTTCATCAAGTCGGCACGAACCGTGTTCAGGTAGTGCGCCTTCATGCGCGGAATGTATTTAGTTGTTGCAGCCATTAAATCTCTGCTCCGGTTTTCTTGGCAATTCTTACTTTGTTGCCTTTTTTGTCGACTTTGTAGCCAATCTTCGATGGCTTGCCACCTTGGTTGATCGCAACGTTCGACGCATGAATCGGCATCGGCTTTTCGACGATTTCACTCTTGGTGTTTTGACCACGCGCAACTGTGTGACGCTTCGCAACGTTCACCTTGTCGATGATCACTTTGTTCTTTGCCGGAAGTACGGCCGAGATCGTGCCGGTTGCACCTTTGTCTTTGCCGGCAATCACAATAACGCTGTCACCTTTTTTGAACTTCATGTCACAACACCTCCGGGGCAAGCGAAATAATTCGCATGAACTTTTTGTCGCGCAACTCTCGACCCACTGGGCCGAAAATACGAGTACCACGAGGTGTCAAGTCTTCTTTGATCAAAACCGCTGCGTTTTCATCGAACTTGATATAGCTGCCGTCTGGGCGACGCTTTTCTTTGGCAACGCGCACGACAACACAGCGCACGACTTCACCTTTTTTAACTGCCGCACCTGGAATTGCATCTTTTACAGTGCCGATGAAGACGTCGCCGATCGAGGCATAACGACGGCGTGTACCGCCGAGCACCTTGATCACGAGCACTTCACGAGCGCCGCTGTTGTCAGCAACGCGAAGTCGGGTTTCTTGTTGAATCACTTTGCACGCTCCAAAATTTCGACGACACGCCAACGCTTGAGTTTCGACATTGGACGAGTCTCCATAACGCGCACGCGGTCGCCAACTTTTGCATCATTGGCTTCGTCGTGTGCATAAAGCTTCTTGGTTCGAGTTACGAACTTCTCGTACTTCTTGTGGCGAATTCGCTCAACAATCGCGATCACGATCGTCTTGTTCATCTTGTTCGAGACGACAACACCCTCACGCGATTTGCGGAGGTTGCGCTCTTTTGATTCTGGTGTTAGTTCAGCCATGATTTTGCTCACTTCCCTGCAGATTCTGCAGCAAGAATTTCTCGCTCACGAATCAGCATGCTGATTCGAGCGATTTGACGACGTGCCTTGGTGATTGCTGCAGTGTCATCAAGTTGACCTGTTGCATTACGAAAGCGAAGATTAAGAGCTTCTTGTTTGGTCGCGCGCAACTCATCGACGAGAGTGGCGAGGTCCATTTCACGAAGTTCAGTAAGTTCACGTGCCATGTCAGATCGCCTCGTTTCGAGTGATAATTCGAGTTTTGATCGGCAACTTCTGCGCCGCGCGACTGAGAGCCTGGTGCGCAGTAGCCGACGTTGGGTATGAAAGTTCAAACAAAACGCGACCCGGCTTCACTACTGCTACCCACAACTCTGGGTTGCCCTTGCCAGAACCCATGCGTGTTTCAGCAGGCTTCTTGGTCACTGATTTGTCAGGAAACACATTGATCCAAACTTTTCCGCCACGCTTGATGTGACGAGTCATCGCGATTCGCGAAGCTTCGATTTGGCGCGCGGTGATCCAACCTGGCTCAAGTGCTTGAATGCCGTATTCACCGAATGCGAGTTCATTCGCACCCTTTGAAATGCCGTTCATGCGACCGCGATGCTGTTTGCGGTGCTTAACTTTGCGTGGTTCCAACATGACTATTTACACCTCTCGCTTAAAGTGAGGAGCTTCGTTAGTGTCGTGACTGCGACGTTGAATGTCTTCTTCTTCGTCCAACAAACGCTCGAACTCTGGATCGGCTTCTTTCACGAGTGGCGCAACTGCGACGTCATCAACTTCGATCGCTTTCGGGCCGGCTGAAGTCACAACTTTGCGCGCGGCATCAGAGTGACCTGATGTCTCACCAGCAGCCATCGCTGCTTCACGGGCAATACGGTCGTCAGTTTGGCTCTTGTAAGGAAGAATCTCGCCCTTATATAGCCAAACTTTGACACCGATTCGACCCGCAGTTGTTGCGGCTTCGCGGAAACCGTAATCGATGTTTGCACGAAGTGTGTGTAGAGGCACTCGACCTTCGCGATACCACTCACGACGGCACATTTCTGCGCCACCAAGACGACCTGAACACTGAACTCGAATACCTTGCACACCTTGCTTCTGTGCGTTCTGCACAGCGCGCTTCATTGCGCGACGAAACGCAATTCGGTTTACAAGCTGATCAGCAACGCCCTGAGCAACAAGTGCTGCGTCAAGTTCGGCGTCGCGAATTTCAGTGATGTTCAACTGAACTTTATTGTTGCCAGTCAAGGCAGTGAGACCAGCGCGGAGCTCTTCGGCTTTTTGACCTTTGCGACCAATAACGATGCCAGGCCGCGCAGTGTGAACGTCGATTCGAAGTTTGTCACGCGTGCGTTCAATTTCGATGCGGCTTACTGCAGCGTCAGACAATTGCACCTTGAGGTAATCGCGAATCTTCCAGTCTTCAGTGAGATACGCCTTGTACTCTTTGGTGCTAAACCACTTGCTCTTCCAATCGGTTGTAACGCCCAAGCGAAAACCGTACGGATTGATCTTTTGTCCCATGTCAGTTACCAGTCGCTTCTTCTTTTTCGGCGGCATCTGAGACTTCACTCTCAGTTGCTGCGGCTTTTGACTTTTGCGCACGTGCACGACTTGCTTCAACACGGCTGCGACGCTGCGCTGCCTGAGCTCCACCGCGTGACTCACTTTGCGACTCGCGAACTGCAAGTGCAGCTTCGCTCAATTTGTCGACCACGATCGTGATGTGGCTTGTGCGCTTGAAAATTGCCGCTGAACTACCTTTGGCGCGCGGACGAAAGCGCTTCAATGTTGGGCCACCGTCGGCATAGCAAGCCTTGATGTAAAGCTCGTCTGCGTTCTGTGAAAAGTTGTTTGTTGCGTTTGCTACTGCAGAGGCGAGCAACTTGCGCACGATATGTGCCGAATCGCGATCTGTCAGGCGCAAAAGATTGTCGGCCGAACGAACGTCCATGCCGCGAACGAGGTTCAACACAACACGAACCTTCGACGGTGACAATCGAGCAAAACGAGCCGAAGCGCGATAGCCACTCGATACACCAGCAACGCGAGTTGCTTCGTTGAGTTTCGGACCGGTCATGACTTACCTGGGCCTGCTGCTGCAGCTGCGGCTGCTGCTGCTTTTTCTTGACTCTGGTGAAATTTGAATGTTCGAGTTGGTGAGAACTCGCCGAGTTTGTGGCCGACCATTGATTCAGTCACGTAAACCGGCACGTGCTTGCGACCATCGTGCACTGCGAATGTATGTCCGAGCATGTCAGGGATAATCGTGCTGCGACGTGACCAAGTCTTGATGACCTTGCGGTCTCCGCTCGCGTTCATCTCGTCCAACTTCTTGAGAAGGTGTTCATCAACAAACGGACCTTTTTTAAGACTGCGTGACATTTCGTTAACCTCTTGACTTTCCTGATCGGCGACGACGAACGATCATCTGCTGAGATGACTTGTTCTTATCGCGAGTACGACGCTCTGGCTTACCCCATGGCGAAACTGGTGGACGGCCACCCGAAGTTTTACCTTCGCCACCACCGAGTGGGTGGTCGACCGGGTTCATTACAACACCACGAGATTGTGGGCGAACACCCTTCCAACGATTTCGACCGGCTTTACCGATCTTGATTTGCTCATGTTCTGAGTTGCCGATTTCGCCAACAGTTGCACGACAGTCGATCGGAATTCGACGCATTTCGCTCGAAGGCATACGCAAAGTTGCATATTGTCCTTCTTTGGCAACAAGTTGCACTGCCATGCCAGCTGAACGAGCAATCTTTCCACCTTGACCAGGACGCATCTCGATGTTGTGAACAGTCGTACCAACTGGCATATAGCGAAGTGGCAAAGCGTTGCCAACGATGATGTCTGCCTTCGGACCACTCTCGACCTTCGCGCCAACTTCAAGACCCTTCGGTGCAAGAATGTATGACTTCGTACCGTCTGCATAATGCAACAACGCAATTCGGCATGTGCGGTTCGGGTCATATTCGATTGCTGCAACCTTTGCTACACAATCGTCTTTGCCGCGCTTGAAGTCGACCATGCGATACTGCTGCTTGTGGCCACCACCTTGGTGACGCGATGTAATGCGACCAGCCGAGTTACGGCCACCGCGAGATGGCTTTGGTGACAACAACGACTTTTCTGGAGTCGTCTTGGTGATCTCGCTGAAATCTGAAACTGTCTGAAAGCGGCGACCAGGGCTAGTCGGGCGGCGTTTGCGAATTGGCATCTTGAGTCGTCCTTTGTCTAGTTCTCAAACAACGGGATTTGATTGCCCGCTTCTAATGTGACAAGAGCATGCTTCGAGCCGTCGCGAACACCGATGCGGTTAGTGCCACGAGTGATGCGACGCTTACCCAGTCGGTTGATTGTGTTGACGCGACGAACTTTCACGCCCCAAATTGATTGAACTGCATCGCGAATTTCTGGCTTTGTCGCCAAAGGATGTACTTCAAATGTGTATGTGCCTTTGTCAATCAACGAATAGCTCTTTTCGCTGACAACTGGTCGCAGAATAATGTCGCGTGGGTCTTTCACTTTGCGGCCTCCATTGTCGGCAGGCTCGCCTTTGTAAAGACGATCCAGTCATTGCACAAAATGTCGTAGGCGTTAAGTTCGCCGGTGCTCAGCACTTGAACATCTTTCAAATTGCGGAAGCTCTTCCAGGCGTTCTCGTCTTTGCGTTCGAGAACAATAAGAATTCGCTCGCTAACACCAAGACTCTTCAAGGCTGCTGTCGCTGATTTCGTACTAGGTGCTGAAAAGCCCCACTCTTCGACAACGACAACTTTGTTCTCGCTCATGCGATCTGAAAGGGCTGAACGCAATGCAAGTTGCACCATTTTCTTTGGTGTTCGTTGCGAATATTTGCGAGGCTTTGGCCCAAGTGCGACGCCACCACCACTGAAGTGTGGTGCGCGAATCGAACCTTGACGAGCGTTACCAGTGCCCTTTTGCTTGAACGGTTTCTTACCACCACCGCTAACTTCTGAGCGAGTCTTGGTGCTTTGAGTGCCCGAGCGACGGTGCGCAAGTTGAGCAACAACGACTTGGTGCAGCACCGGAATATTTGGTGTGATGCCGAATACTGAGTCGGCAACTTCAACCGAAGCGGCTTTTTTGCCAGCAGCATTTTTCATTTCAATCTTTGCCATGGCTACTCCTTGACCGCACCCTTGACAGCGTTACGAATAATTACGACGCCACCATTTGGACCAGGAACCGAACCCTTGACGAGCAACAAGTTTCGCTCAAGGTCTGCTTGAACAACTTCAAGATTCAAAGTTGTTACTTGTTGGTGACCCATGTGACCTGACATGCGCAAACCTTTGAATACTCGACCTGGAAATGTGCATGAACCGATCGAACCCGGTGCGCGATGGTGCTTGTGGTTACCGTGACTCGCACCTTGACCACCGAAGTTGTGGCGCTTCATGGTGCCGGCAAAACCTTTGCCGCGACTTACAGCAGTTACGTCAACGCGCTCGCCAACTGCGAGTGTGTCGACTTTAATTTCTTGACCGATTTCAAAACCCTCAACAGAATCAAGACGCAACTCAACAAGTCGACGACCGGCGGCAACATTTCGTACGCCACTCTTTGGCGCAAAATGGCCAGCTTCTGCTTTGTTTAACTTCTTTACATCGCGTTGTCCGTAAGTGACTTGCAATGCCGTGTAGCCATCAGTCAGACCTGTTTTGACTTGCACAATTCGGGCTGGCTCGATGCGCAACACTGTTACGGGCACGACGCGTTTGTCGTCTCCCCACACCTGTGTCATGCCGACCTTTTCGCCGACGATCGCTTTTTGTGCCATAAGGCCAAAACCTTTTCTCGAAATGATTAATGAAATAATTCGTTTATTCGCACAAATGCTCCGCAGGCCTTGGCCGCACGGAGCACTCTTATAGTTTTCGCTGTGAGGTACCCGCAGAATTCTCGGGCGCACACAGACATCAATTTTTTGAATTGATCTCTTCGTCTACAACCCTGAGATACAGGGCCACGAACGAAGTGTTTACTCTATCCCCCTTAATTCACGACCCCAAACCGAAAAACCCAAGAAAATTGGCTATTTTTCGGCTTTTTTGATGGCTGCTATCAACTAGAGAATTCTTCAGGATTACTCAGAACGAGCAATCAAAGTTGCCTCAAAAACCAGTCTTTCACCATCGCGAAATATCTCGATTTTGACGGTTTGACCAGGCTCGGCATCACGAATCGCCGCCACCAAACCCGCTTGGCCATCAATCGGCTCACCATCTACGGCAAGAACAACGTCGTCAATCAAGATGCCAGCTTTGTCTGCCGGTGAACCTGGTTGCACATTGGTGATAATCGCGCCTTGACCGCCGTCTTCACGTGCGGCCAAACCAACGCCAAGGAAACCCTCTTTACGCACAGCACCGTTTGCTTGTTCACGTAGCTGCTCGATCACGATCAAAACTTCATCCACTGAAATTGAAAACCCAATATTGTTTGCTGCTGAGTCAGAGTCACCTCGTGCAACTGCGGTGTTGATACCAACAACTTCGCCTTTGAGGTTCACCAATGGCCCACCCGAGTTGCCCGACGAAATAGCAGCATCAGTTTGTATCAAACTATTTAAAGCACCCGAGTCTGTCTCAATGGTTCGCTTTAGTGCCGAGACGATGCCCGACGTAACGGTTGGTCCGCCGTCAAGGGCCAATGCATATCCAATCGCAACAACCGTGTCGCCAATTTGCACGCTGCCCGGTTTGGCAAAAGTTGCCGCGATTAGCCCTGTTGCATCAACTTTGATCAACGCCAAATCGTTGCCCAAATCTGACGCGAGAACTTTTGCGACTCTTGGTTCTGTTTCTCCCGCGAATCGAACCACAACTTCTGATGCATCTTCAATAACATGCGCGTTCGTCAAAATTTCGCCATCAGATGTCAACACCACACCGGTGCCAACGCCACGTCCACCACCAAAATCGTCACTGACTGTTGTTGAAATTGTGACGACACTGTTTGCCAGACGTTCAGCAACTTGCGCAATAAGTGAGCCGCTTGACAAACCATCGTCTTCAGCAACAACAACTGGCGCCGAAGTTATCTGAGTCGTCGAATCTGAATTGTTTAGATCGACAAGATTCGTATCTTGGGCAACATAAGTGCCGATGATTCCACCAAACAAACCGAAAACAGCGGCGACAAGCACAACTCCAAAACGTCGACGCGGCGATCGAGCTGCTTGGTCAAAATCTTGTGACGACACCTCAGGTTGAACCGGCAACTGCGGTGGTGGTAACTGTGACGAATTCTCGTTGAAGTTGAAATCGCTCATAAATGAGTTCTACCCTTCAAGAAACTCGAACCCTCGTCGTTATGACGAAACTCACCAATTTCTTAAGCGTTTTGAATCTTTATTTCGATGTCAACGCCAGCAGGCAACTCTAAACGTTGCAAACTGTCGATTGTCTTAGCGTTTGGATCAACGATGTCGATCAAACGCTTGTGAATACGCATTTCAAAATGCTCACGCGAGTCTTTATCGACGTGTGGTCCACGAATGACTGTGAAACGATGCTTGTCAGTCGGCAGAGGTATCGGCCCGCGTACCGTGGCACTCGTACGAGTGACGGTTTCAACGATCTTCTTTGCAGAATCGTCGATGTTCTGGTGATCAAACGCCTTTAGACGGATACGAATGCTCTGTGCCATCAGCGTTTACCAGTTCTCGACGATCTACTTAAGAATCTTTGTTACGCGTCCGGCGCCAACTGTGCGGCCACCTTCACGAATAGCAAATCGAAGACCTTCGTCCATCGCAATGGCTTTGCCGAGCTCAACTGTCATTGTTACGTTGTCGCCAGGCATAACCATTTCGGTGCCCTTTGGCAATTCAACAGTGCCAGTTACGTCAGTTGTTCTAAAGAAGAACTGTGGTCGGTAGTTGTTGAAGAAAGGCTTGTGGCGTCCGCCTTCTTCCTTCTTCAATACGTAGACCTGACCTTCGAAGTTTGTGTGTGGAGTAATCGAACCTGGGGCGCAAAGCACCTGACCACGCTCAACTTCTTCTTTCTTGGTGCCGCGCAAAAGTGCACCAATGTTGTCGCCTGCTTGACCTTCGTCGAGCAACTTGCGGAACATTTCAACACCTGTGCAAACAGTCTTTTGAGTGTCGCGCAAACCAACGATTTC
>JAUREG010000014.1:0-36583 GCA_030827545.1 Acidimicrobiales bacterium | reverse complement strand
TAGGGCCGACAAAACTTGATCAATTTCTTCGGTTACTGACATGGTGCTACGAGTTGTCGGATGATAAGTGACAAGCAGAATCGGGTTTTTAAGTTCGACGTTTAATGCCTTGCTCAGATCACTTTTGTTCATCAGTTCGCTTGCCAAGGCATTTTCAACTCCAAGGCTGCCGACATTGAATACAGAACCCGGCTGCTCACCAAGTTGCACAACTCGTCTCGCATATTCTGGCGCGGCAACAAAATGCAAACTTGACATTTTTGTAATCGCATGTCGAATGCTGTCGTCAAAGGCCCCTGAAGTTATCTCGCCACCATGAATGTGGGCGACTGGAATGTCGAGTATCAATGCAGCCTGTGCCGTAGCCAGAATTTCATAGCGATCACCGAGTAACACAACCACATCTGGTTTGAGGCTCGACAATGTTTCTGCGATTTGTGATGTCACATTCGCCATCGCTTTGACTGTGGCTAATTTCGAGTCATCTGAAAGATCAACCGACAGTTTGGCAATAGGTACGAAGCCATCGCTTTCAATCTCATCGATAGTCATGCCATGGCTTGGTGAAAGATGCGACCCAGTAACTACAAGTTGAAGTTCAATTTGGGGATCGTTTTTCAAGATAAGTAACAACCGGCGCAGTAACCCATATTCGGCGCGCGTACCTGTGACTACACAGATTTTTCGATTCACTATTTTTGCCCCAAATAGTGCCGTGCGCTGCTCGGTATGTTGATCAGCGATTGCCACAAGTTTTGTGCCACTGGCAATTTGGCTCGCGGTGAACTTTCATGCATCGGCAGAGTATGTAGCAAGTTCCAGGCAGGTCGACACATGTACCCGCTGGCTCGGGCAGCAATCAGCAATTCGTCTCGCAAACTCAAATCTGGCTTATTCAAGCGGATTGTGTTAAGCCAATAGTTTGAGGTTGTGCCGTGAGGCTCGGCAACAAACTGCATTGACCTCGCACCCGAAAAACCCTCTAAGTATTTCTTAGCGAGGACTCGTTTGGCAGACAAAAAGTCATCGAGTCGACTTAGTTGTGCGCATCCAAGGGCCGCGTTGATGTTTGGCATGCGATAGTTGAACGCGACGGCATCATGGATGTATTCGTAATCATGTGGCATTTTCGCAGTTGTAGCTAAATGACGAATACGTTGCGCGAGTCCTGAATCGTTGGTCAGAATTGCGCCGCCACCGCCCGTGGTTATGGTTTTATTTCCATTGAAACTGAGACTGCTACACCTTCCGAAAGTTCCTGTGTGGGTGGTACCGACATAACTGCCAATTGATTCGGCTGCATCTTCAACAACCACCAAGTTGAATTCTTTAGCGACATCAATGAGCGCCTCAATTTGCATTGGATGACCAAAGGTGTGCATAGGCACAACTGCACTGATTCTTCGACCTGTAGATGTGTTGTGTAGTTCACCATCTCGTAAAGAGGCATTCGCACGCAGGTGCTCGCGCAGTGCAAGAGGATCTAGACCAAGTGTTTCAGGATCACTATCGACAAAGTGAGGAATTGCGCCACAGTGTGAAACCGCATTGGCTGTGGCTACAAAACTCAGTGTCGGAACGAGTACTTCATCGCCTGGTTTGACACCAACCGAGTGAAGTGCAAGGTGTAAGGCGGCAGTGCCATTGACGACAGCGATCGCGTGTTTTGAGTTGGTGAATTTAGCGAGCCCTTGTTCAAATTCTGAGATGTATTCGCCGACCGAAGAAACCCAACCAGAGGCAAGACACTTCGATACCAATTCGTTTTCACGTTGACCGATGTTTGGCTCATGAAGTGCTATCGGCGAACTGCCTGATTCTCCCAGCACTGACTTTAAAACTGCAAGAAACTCTTGCTTGGAAGAATTGGAAGTCGACATCTATTTAGAGGTTGTACCGATCAGCCTTGTATCGCGAAAGATTTTTTGGGTTAGAGAACCATTCAATTGTTTTTTTGAGTCCAGTTTCGAAACCAGCAAGACCTTTTAACTCTGGTTGCCAGCCGAGCAGTGTTTTTGCTTTTTCAATCGATGCATGCAGGCGCTCAACTTCAGAGTTCTCTGGCCGAACACGTTGTTCGTCGTCGACAAGCTCAAGTTTGGTGTTCATCAATCTGGCGATTGTTTCGGCGGTTTCTTTAATCGAAATCTCGAATCCACTTCCAAGGTTGATGGTTTGACCAACTATTGCATCGCTCTGTGCAGCCGCAAGAAAACCATTCGCAGTGTCTTGAACAAAAGAAAAGTCACGCGTCGGCGAAAGCGAACCTAGTTTTACTTTCGATTTGTTAGCCAGTTGGCTGATGATCGTTGGAATCACGGCGCGTGCCGATTGTCGTGGACCATACGTATTAAATGGGCGCAATATGCCCACTGGCACGTCAAAGGATGCGTGAAAACTTAACGCGAGTTGATCTGCGCCAACTTTTGTTGCCGCATACGGCGACTGCGGATGCAAAGGGTGAGCTTCATCAATCGGAATGTATTGCGCAGTTCCGTAAACCTCGCTGGTCGAAGTCTGAACGACCCGTTTGACACCATGTCGCCGTGCCGCTTGCAAAATGTTTAAGGTGCCTTTGATGTTCGTGTCTATATACGTATCTGGTGAGTGATACGAATAAGGAATTGCGATCAGGGCTGCCAAGTTGAGAATTACTTCTTGCTTTTCGACTGCTTTGTCGACACCGTGTGGGTCGCGAATATCGCCGGCGAAAATGTCAATGCTGTCGCGAATCGCTTTGTCAGACTCATCAAGCCATCCCCACGAGTTGAAAGAGTTATACAAAACGAATGCTCGAACGTCATGGCCACTCTTGACAAGTGTTTCGACAACGTGCGAGCCGATGAAGCCATCCGCACCAGTGACAAGAATTTTCACTGGCTAATTTCCTAATGAACGTGTGAGGGTAGAAAAAATAAACGCAACAACGACTGACACGACGACTGCAGCAAAAATGCCGATAGCAAGGGTGCCCAAACCTAAAAACCCTGCAGACCGCAGCGTCTGATCTTTGGTCGAAGATCGATAGAAGTTGGTGTGTTTGTTGTCAACCCGAACCATTAGAGGTTTGTTTTGACCCTTAGTGCGACCGCGATTAGCGAACCAAAATGCGATCATGCTCAGCACGATGATTGCGCTCGACCTGACCGTAACATCAAAGACGGTGAGTGACATGAGTATCGACACAACCACAACTCCTTCTAGCGTATCGCCGACGGTCGCGGGCGAGCAGGAAACCGTTATTGCACCGCGTCAACGCAACATGTGGTGGGCGCTTCCACTTTTGACAATTGTTTGGCTTGTGACTGGAGCACTAATCACCTCGTCATTAGTAAAAATAAATTATTGGGAAGTCGCCCCAGGGTCAGCAGAAGAAGTTGCGTCGCGATTTTCGTTCGATAAAAACGCATTGAGTCAAGTCACGCGATACGAGACTTCAGCACCGATCTTGTTTGTTACCGCATACGGATCAAAGTTGAGTGCTCTCGACGCACTCGTGGGCGTGCTTGACCCCGATGTCGATGTTTTGAACCGTGAAGAGAAATTTGGCACCATAACTCCGAGTGAGCAAAGACGTCTTGGTTTTCAAGCGATGGCTTCGGCGAAACAGATTGCCGAATATGTAGCGCTCAATCGACTTGGTTATGACGTGTCAATCGCCTATGGCAAATTAATTATCGAGAGACTTGTCTGCGAAGATGCACCACGACCGCTGAGTGCGTGTCTGCAACTTAATCCGGGTGACACGATCACTGCATTTGATGGCATCGAAATACCGACACTCTCAGATTTGATGCCGATCATTGCTGATTATTCGCCGGGTGATGTAGTTGAAGTGACGATTACGCCGCACAAAACAACCGACAGTGTCACGAAAAAAATTGAGCTAATGGTTAGCCCCGACGATCCAGACCGAACAATCATTGGTGTGTGGCCAGCAGATACCCGCACTGTCGATCTGCCGTTTGAAGTAGATATCGACACAGATTCAATTGGCGGTCCGTCAGCCGGACTGTCGTTCACTCTTGCTCTTCTTGATGAGTTGACTGCTGGCGAACTTACGGGTGGGGTAAAAGTTGCAGCGACCGGCACGATTGATGGTGACGAAAGCATCGGGGCGATTGGTGCATTGCGCCAAAAAACTGTTGCGGTGAAAGCATCGGGAGCAACAGTGTTTCTCGTGCCGAGTGCTCAAACACCAGAAGAGTTAAGTGCAGCACGTCGAGTTGCTGGTTCGAAGTTGCGCATCGTCCCAGTTGCGAATCTCACCGAGGCTCTCAAAGTTTTAGAAGAGTTGGGTGGCACCGTCATAAGTAATGACGCAATCGAACTATAAATAGGGTTTAATCTTGCCTAATGGCGATTAGCTTCTCTAAACCTGACCCTTCATCGCCCGCTGCAGTCGGATCTGCTCAATTTAATGTCACCCGACGGGGCTATGACCAGGGCGAAGTGCGTGACTTTTTACGGATGGTTTCGGCTGAATTGGCGCGTTTGCAAGAGCGAGAGAAGTTTTTGGAAAGCGAGATGCGCGCGATGCAGACTCGTGGACTTTCAGACCCGGGCGTGCTCGATGAAGCGACTGTTACGACATTATTAGGAGAAGAAACAGCGCGGGTATTGTCAGTCGCTCGCGAAGCCGCTCAGCAGATGCGAGATCGCGCTGCTGAAACAGCAGAGCGGATGGTTCGTGAGGCGGCAAGTGAAGTTGCAAGAATGCGCGAGGAAGCAGAAATCGAAGCGTCACGCCGTCGAAGTGATGCGTCATCCGACAGCGAAGCGGAGATTGAACTTGCAAAACAACAAGGTCGCGAAATGGTCAACGAGGCACGCGCATACCGTGAGAAACTTCTAGCTGAACTTGCGACACGACGCGAACTTGCAAGACAGCAGATTGAAGAACTGATTCGACATCGTGATCGATTGAAAGAAGCGTTTGAGCGTGCGAGTTTGGCTGCAAGTGGCGCGGTCGGCGACTTAACAGACTTCGACGCCGCAGCAGAAGAGTTTCAACAGGCAGTGCCGGTTGTAATCGAAACCTCACCGATCAGTGTCATCAAACCTCAAGAAGTTGAGACGTCCAATGTCTTGCCGTTTGATCGCGAAAAATTCGAAGATGAAGTTGAAGTGCAAACACAAACTGTCATTGAAGATTCAACACCTGAAATCGTTGTAGTTGAGAATATCGAGACTCCTGAACTGCCTAAACCCGACAATGCTGTTGAAGTCGAAAAAATTGATCGCATTGAAGAGAGTCAAAGCAAAGACGAAGAGCCAGATAACGGTCATCGAGCAAAAATCGTGCAGATGTTTGGCCGAACATCGCGACGCCTACACCCTTCAACCGATAAGCCGGAAGTTGAAGTGCAAGAAACTTCCACACCAGAAAAAACCGAAGAGTCCAAAGAGCCTGAGCCACAGGCAAAAAAGACAAGCGTTGACGACCTTTTTGCACGATTGCGTGAGGCTGGGGCCCAAAGTGTTGCTAGTTCGGTAAAGAACTCAAAACCTCCGACGAAAAAAGAAAAACCTTTAGAAACGAAAGTGAAAGTACCAACGCCGATTGAGCCAGATCTAAAAATGTTCGAACGTCGAGATACTGCCTTGGTTGCAGTCGATGAGGCTGTTGCCAAAAAGTTGAAACGAGTGCTTGCTGATGAAGAAAATGCAATGCTCAATTATCTGCAGTCAAAGAAAGCGCAAGTTGCCCTTGAAAAAGTACTGCCAAGCGTTGAAAATCAGTTGCAAAATTATGTCGAAGCAACGAGCAAAGAGTTGATTGAAGCCGCAATGTCTGGAGCTCAGTCGCTTTCAAAGAGCCTCAAAGCGGACTTGCGAAAGAAAGTAAGCAACACCTCAGTAATGCAGGTCATGTCAAAGAAACTTGCAGATGACATTGTTTACCCACTTCGTGAACGTATTCAAAAATGTGTTGAGAAGAGTGGCGGCAGTGCTAGTGAAATGTCGAGTTTGATTCGCACGGTTTATCGAGAATGGAAGATGCAACAAATCGACGAGCTTGTCGGCGATATCTCGCGCCTTGCATATAGTCGAGGCGCATACTTGGTTTTAGAAACAGGAACAAAAGTTTGTTGGATGGTCGACCCCAACGGTCCACCATGTTCTGATGCCGAAGACAATTCGCTCGGTGGAGAAGTTGCGTGCGGCGAAAAGTTTCCGACAGGACATGAACACCCGGTGATTCACTCGGGATGTAAATGTCTTGTAGTGCCAGCACCGCGATAGTCTTTCCAACGTGCGGAACCCCTCCGACCTACCCCGTAATCCACGCAACCCGCGTTCAGGTGGTGGCGGATTTGCGCTGAGTTCGTTTAAACGCGGTCGAACAATTTGGTCAGCAATTTTGGCAGTATTCGTCGTCGGCGGAATTTCGATCCGAAGTTTGGCCGGCTTTTATGTAGATGTTCTTTGGCACAACTTGGTCGGCAGATCAGATGTTTTCTGGGGTGTGTTGACCACCAAAGTTGTTCTTGGGGCGGTGTTTGTTGCGATTTTCACTCTGGTCGCGCTCTTTAACTTATGGCTGGCTGATCGTTTGGCGCCAAGCAACGTGCCAGTTTCACTTGAGCAACGTGCCCTTGCTGGATATCGCCAACTTGTTGCAACACGTCAGTGGTTGGTTCGAGCTGTCATCTCGTTTGTACTTGGCTTACTGGTCGGTTTGCCGGCATCTGCACAATGGCAAGACTGGCTGTTATTCAGGAACGCACAGTCTTTTGACCTAAACGACCCACTTTTCAATCGTGATGTCAGTTTTTATGTATTTAAGTTGCCATTCATCCAGTTTTTGATTAGTTGGTCCCTCGCGGCGTTGATTTTGATTTCACTCGTCACATTCATCGCGCACTATTTAAATGGTGCGATTCAGTTGCAGACCCAAGGTCGACACGTCACTCCTCAAGCCAAAGCACACATTTCGGTTTTATTTGCACTGATAGCGATTTCAAGAGCGGTGAGTTATTGGTTTGGGCGCTTTGAACTGACAACTTCAACTCGTGGTGTCGTGCAGGGTGCGACATTTACAGATGTCAACGCACAATTGCCTGCGACAAGTTTGATGATTTTGGTTTCACTTGCAGTTGCAGCGCTGTTTTTATGGAATGTCTGGCAAAAGAGTTGGCGATTGCCAGTTCTTGCGACAGTTCTTTGGATCGTTGTCGCGTTAGTGGCTGGGCAGATCTACCCGGCGATCGTTCAGCGGTTTTCTGTGCAGCCGAACGTCAGTACAAAAGAATTGCCATTCATCGAGCGCAACCTATTGGCAACCAAGAATGCGATGGGCCTTGACTCAGTCAAAAGTGTCGAAGTTGAGTACGAGCAAATAACTAGCGCCGATGTCGTAAATGATTCAGAGCCGCTGACCGACGTTCGTCAACTTGACCCAATTCAAATGCGAGACCGATTCGTATTAGACGAGGGCCAAACTTCGTTCTACGCGATTCGAGATCTAGATGTTGATCGTTACAAAATTGACGGTCGCGAACAGCAAGTTTTGGTGGCGGCCCGTGAACTCAACACCGCCGGCATTCCGAACCGCACTTGGGTTTCTCGACACCTTCTATATACACACGGTTGCGGTTTGATCGCAGCCCCTGCAAGCAAAGTAACTGTTGACGGTCGACCGATTTACACAGATTTAAAAATCGATCGCCCAGAACTGTATTTCGGTGAAGGTCTCGATTCATATGCGTTGGTGAAGACTGGTGAAGTTGAGCAGGCTTGTGCGGATACAAAAGCCCAGAAATATTCAGCCAAAGGTGGCGTTGAACTTTCATCGCTCGTTCGCCGAGTTGCATTTGCAGTTCACTTTGGTGAATACAACTTGTTCGGTTCATCACTTTTAGATGACCAATCGCAAATTGTCTTCATTCGCAACATCAAAGAACGTGTTGCAAAAGTTGCTCCATTTTTGCGCCTTGATGCCGACCCATATCCAGTTGTCGTCGATTCAAAAGTTCAATGGGTAATCGACGCATTTACTATTACAAATCGCTACCCATACGCCCAGCAAGCCAACATCGATCAACTGACGCTTGGCAGCGGTTTAAACACCTCGTTTAACTATGTTCGCAACAGTGTAAAAATCGCGGTAGATGCCTACGACGGTTCGATGACTTTCTATGTTGTAGATCAAAATGATCCAATCATCAAGACTTGGCAGGCAGTGTTTCCGAAATTGTTTACTTCAGTTGATCTAGCGCCACAAGAATTAGTAGATCACTTCAGGTATCCAGAAGATTTGTTTAGAGTTCAAACAAATGCCTACGGTCGCTATCAGTTTGAAGATGCGACCTTGTTTTTCAATCGCAACGCGGCATGGAGCGTTGCTCAGGCACCTGCTACTGAACCTGAGGGTTTGACCGGTGTTGTTGCTGGAGATTTCACGACTGACTTGAATGCTGCGAACACCGGTGAAGTTAGAGATGCAAGCGTGGCACGTTTCGAGCCTTACTACACGATGTTTCACGAACCACGTTCGAGCGAGAAGACTGGTGTGTTTTCGATGTTGCGACCGTTCGTACCGTTCTCGGCTGACAATGCTCGAAAAGAACTTCGTGCGTTCATGGTTGTATCAAGTGACCCAAAGACATACGGTCAATTGACAATTTACAAAGTTGCTGAGCCATTGCCCGAAGGTCCGGCAACAGTTGCAGCAGAAATCGGTAGCGATCCTGTGGTCTCACAGCAAATCACCTTGCTAGACCAAAGAGGTTCGCGAGTTATTTACGGCGACTTGCAGATAATCAACGTCAGCAAAGGTCTGGTCTATGTTCGACCACTGTTTGTACGACCTGATGACCCGAGCGCGAAGCAGATTTTTGTTCGAAAGTTTTTGGCGTCTTATAACAACCGCGTTGTAATGGCTGATGATCTAACGGCTGCAATTTCTAAGTTGTTCCCTGGATTCGACAAAAATCTTGGTGACCGCATTGATGACGGCTCAGTTGAGGTATCTCCTGATACTTCTGGCGACTCGTCAGGTTCATCGACCGCATCAACATTGCCATCGACTGGCGGAAGTTCAGAGAGTCTGGATACTCCTGCCGCACTGCTTGCTCGAGCAGAAGAGTTGTTTGCACAAGCAGATGCCGCACTTGGCAGCACACCACCGGACTTTGCGCTTTACCAAAAGCGTTTGGCCGAAGCACGCGAATTGGTCAGTCGCGCAATTGCTCTCGTCGGCAATTGATTTTAACTATTTTGCTTTTCTGATCTGTTCAATAATTTCGGCGAGATCTTGTCGAAATGCAATTTCGTATCGTGCTTGCTCGTTAGCAATACGAATTTGATTAGTGCGAAGTTGCTCGAGCGCTTCGCGTGAAGCCGATTCGTCTGCTGTTTTAGCAAGCGACTCAATTTCGGTACCAAGTTCGTGAAGTTGATGCGATAACTCGGTGGTCATTGTTTTGAGTCGTGCGTCAATAATTGTAATTTTTTGGTCAAGACCATTTGTCGCGGCAGTTACCAATGAGAGTGCATTTGTTCGTTTCGTAAGTTCGCTGCGAAGCTCTGCCAATTCGTTCTTTAGAACTTCGAGGTCTGACTGTGTCGCCTTGGGTGTTCGCTTGAAGAGTGACATCGCTTCAGCGATTATGTCATGTCGCTGGTAGCCTGAGGGGCACGACGCGGGGTGGAGCAGTCCGGTAGCTCGTTGGGCTCATAACCCAAAGGTCGTAGGTTCAAATCCTACCCCCGCCACCAATTCTCTGTAAGTTGCTAATCATCACTTTCGCTCATCGAGGTATCAATGAACAGACTTGAACAAGTGCGAGCAGTTCGCACAGCGCTTCGAAGCGGAGCCCCGACCATTGGCAGTTGGATGCAAATTCCAGACTCAAATATCGCTGAAATCATGGGACGTGCGGGTTATCAGTGGGTTGCCATCGACATGGAGCACGGCCCAGTCGCTGTAAACCAACTTCCAGATATTTTTCGCGCGCTTGAACTTGGTGGCACGCTGCCATTAGCTCGTGTCGCCAGCCCGTTACCGATTAATTGTCGCCAAGCACTCGACCAAGGTGCGGCGGGCGTGGTTGTGCCGATGATTTCTTCGGCTACGCAATTGCAATCGATTATCGGCGAATGTCACTGGCCACCGCGCGGTCGTCGAGGTGTCGGGTTTCAACGTGCAAATGTTTTTGGCAAGTTTTTTGATGCGTATATGCAAGAAGCACAAGAGTCGTTGGTGATTGCACAAATTGAACACATCGATGCGGTTAACAATCTTGATTCGATTGTCAAAGTCGAAGGGCTAGACGCAATTATGGTTGGGCCATACGACTTGTCGGCCTCGCTTGGCGTCACTGGCGATTTTGAAAACCAAAAATACAAAGATGTACTGAGCAAGATTCTCGACGTGTGTGCCAAACAAAAGATGGCTTGTGGCATTCATGTAGTTCAACCTGATACACAAATGCTCGATCGCCGAATCAGCGAGGGCTACACCTTTATTGCTTACGGCGTAGATACGGTCTTTTTGAATCACGGCGCAACCGCTCCCAAGTGATTGAGAATTTAAACTAGTCGAATGACCGCAAAAGTATTAAGAGTCGGCATCGCGGGCTATGGCATTGTCGGCAAGCGGCGTGGTGATTGTGTAGAGCGTCATCCAAACCTAAAACTTGTAGCGGTTTGTGACCGCGTATTTACGACTGACGGCGTATTGCCAAATGGCGTCGCGCATTTTCGAACTTATCAACAGTTGCTGCAACAAGATCTGGATGTGCTTATTGTTTGCATGACAAACGACATTGCGGCTGAAGTAACTATTGCCGGCCTGAATCTCGGTCTACATGTTTTCTGTGAGAAACCACCAGGTCGAGATATGAGCGATATTGCGAGCGTGATTGCGACCGAAAAGAAGAATCCACAATGTCGATTGATGTACGGCTTTAATCATCGATACCACGATTCAGTACAAGATGCCATGAAAATAATTCGCAGCGGTCGCTACGGCAACATAATCAACATGCGTGGTGTTTACGGCAAATCAAAATTGATCACTTTCAATCAGGCCGACTGGCGCGCGAAACGAGAAATTGCCGGTGGTGGGGTGCTCTTAGACCAGGGCATCCACATGGTTGATTTGATGCGGTTGATTGCTGGCGAGTTCGTAGACGTACAAAGTTTTGTTTCAAACGGACACTGGGGTTACAACGTCGAAGACAATGCATATGCGCTGATGCGCACTGAGCAAGGCGTCGTGGCGATGCTAAATAGTTCGGCAACTCAATGGCGACATCAGTTCAGTTTGGATATAAACATGCAGCGCGGTGGTGTGATTTTGCGTGGCATCTTGACTGGCTCAAAGAGTTATGGCAACGAGACGATGACTTTGGTTACTGCAGATCCAGATCGAGATAACGGTGACCCCAAAGAAGAATTATTCGAATACAACGACGACCCATCATGGGATCGCGAAATTGCAGCATTCACGCAGAGCGTTCTCAACAATGAGCCAGTACAAAGTGGCACTTCGCAAGATGCATATCGCACAATGAAACTTGTTTACAAAATTTATTACGCCGATCCAATTTGGCGAGATCAATTTAAAATTGAAAACCCAGAGGTTGAGTAGTGGCAAGCATCACAATTAACGACGTTCATGGCTTTGCAATTTTGGTGACGGAGCTTGTCGAAAAAGTTGGAAAAAAATTCATTCGCGCCAATAACGCTGCAGCAAAAAATGTAACCGATCTACAAATTGGTGGTCGCGAAATCAAACTTGAAGCCGACACGATGCTCGAAAAAGAGCTGATCAAAGGTTTGTCTCACACTGGCATCGCAATTCTGAGCGAAGAGACCGGCTTTATTCCTGGTAAATCGCTACCTCAACTCTTGTGGGTGATTGACCCACTTGATGGCAGTTACAACTTCAGTCGCAATCTTGGTCCATCGATGATTTCAGTCGCACTTTGGGACGAAAACGAGCCAGTTTTAGGCGTGCTGTTTAATTTGGTAACCAAGCAGATGATTTTTGGTGGGCCACAGATTGGTGCTCATGTCGGCAAGAATCCTGTGACAGTTTCAGACCGCAAAGATCGTGGTCAGGCAACTTTAGTAACAGGGTTTCCGAGCCGATTTCCGATCAGTGATGCAAAAGCGGTGGCTAGTTTCGCCGAGATTCTTACAAGTTTTGGCAAAGTGCGAATGATCGGCTCGGCTTGTGCATCACTTGCACTAGTGGCCACAGGTAGTGCCGATGTTTATGCTGAACATAACATTATGTTTTGGGATATTGCCGCTGGTTTGGCGATTGTTAACGGCGCAGGCGGCACTTTTGAGCTTGAAGGCGTCAATCTTTCAGAAGGTATTTTTAGCGAACCCTGCACAGTTGTAGCGAGCAACAATAAATTTGAAGTTTCAGTGACAATGTTCGACAAAATGCGTGGTATCGCATGACGATTCTCGATACTGGCGTCAAGATTGTTCGTAACGTCGGACGTTTTACGTTTGGCGACGGCGCCGTTTCTGGCGTGGCTGATCTAGTTGCCTCAAAGCGAAGTGATAAATCACCACACGCCGTGTTTCTAATTGATGATTACTTTAAAAATGAGTATTACATCGCAAGTTCACTTGGGGCAAAACCGACTGATGCCGTACATTTTGTCAGCACGGTTGATGAACCAACGACGCAAGGCATCGACGAGTTAGTTGCTGTGCTGAAGAAATCTGGTCACACCGAACCTGCAACAATCGTTGGCTTTGGTGGCGGCATAACTCTTGATACGGCCAAAGCGATTTCGAATCTGCTGACAAACGGTGGCAAAGCAGCTGACTATCAAGGTTGGGAC
Source organism: Acidimicrobiales bacterium (assembly GCA_030827545.1). Lineage (GTDB taxonomy): Bacteria > Actinomycetota > Acidimicrobiia > Acidimicrobiales > Ilumatobacteraceae > BACL27. Next base: position 23,768 of record JAUREG010000014.1, on the reverse strand, counting down.
TTGGTGCGAGTGCCGGGCGTGCACAAAATCGGTATACCGACAATTTCTGGCACTGGTTCAGAAGCGACGCGAACTTGCGTAATGACAAATGTTGAAACTGGTTTGAAGTTGGGCATGAATAGTGACTTCACAGTTTTTGACCATGTAGTTCTTGACCCAAGTTTGACGCGTACGGTACCGCGCAATCAATATTTTTATACGGGCATGGATGCCTACATCCATTGCATCGAGGCTCTCGCCGGCACCTATCGCAATGCAATTGGAGATGCATACTCGCGCGAGACTGTGAATCTGTGTCGCAATGTGTTTTTAAGCAACGACATGATGACCGACGAACGACGCAGCGATCTAATGGTTGCAAGTTATTTAGGAGGATGTGCAATTGCCACAAGTTATGTCGGCGTAGTTCATCCGTTTTCGGCGGCGTTGAGTGTTGTTTTTGGTTTGCATCACTGTGTCGCTAACTGCATCGTGCTCAATGCTTTGGGTGAGTTTTATCCTGAAGCACATGCCGAGTTTCGCAAGATGATTGAGTTGCAAAAAGTTGAATTGCCAACTGGCGTGTGCGCAAATCTCACTGACGAACTACGTTCGGCTCTGATTGCCGCGACGATCAAACATGAAAAGCCACTGACAAATGCACTTGGTAGCAACTTTCGTGCAACGCTTACCGACACAAGGATCATCTCACTGTTCGAGAAGATGTAAAGATCTCAGAGTAAAATCAATACATGCCTGGATACGAGCTAATTGGCGCTGAAGAACAGGCTGAAGTTGACGATATTTTTCAACACGGTGGTGTTTTATTCAGGCACTCGTTTGATGCAATACGACAAGATAGGTGGAAGGTTCGGGACTTTGAGCAGGCCTTCGCAAAGTCGATGGGTGTGCCTCATGCGCTTGCGGTTACGTCAGGCACTGCCGCACTTCGCGTCGCACTCGCAGTTTTAGATCTGCAACCAGGCGACGAAGTAATCACTCAGAGTTTTACATTTGTCGCCACGGTCGAGGCAATCATCGAGTCTGGTGCGACACCCGTGTGCGCCGAGATTGATGGCACGTTGAATTTAGACCCAGACTCACTGAAAAAATTAATCACGCCAAAGACAAAAGCAGTGATTGCTGTGCACATGTTGGGTACGCCGGCCAATCTCTTTGAAATCGAAAGCATTTGTCGTGAATACAAAGTCACTTTGATTGAAGACGCGGCCTGGGGCTGTGGCGGTTCTCTTGATAGTCGGCCACTAGGTGCTTGGGGTCGAATGGGCACTTTTAGTTTTGACTTTGCAAAAACTATGACAACCGGTGAAGGCGGCATGATCGTTTTTCAAAATGAAAAAGATTACAAAGCGGCTGCCGCATGGCATGATCACGGCCATGAAAATAATCCTGCTGTGCCGCGTTGGGAAGACACGCGCGCAAGTAGTGGGTTCAACTATCGAATGACCGAGATGCAGGGTGCAGTTGGCTTGGCCCAGTTGAAAAAACTTGCATCAGTAGTGTCAGCGCAACGCAAGAATCGAGACGCGATGTGGACTGCGATCAATGCTTTGCCTGGTATCACTGCACGTGAAGTGCCCGCAGGTTCGTACGAAACCGCAGACGCATTAGTTTTCAGTGTTAAAGACAACGCGACAGCGCGACAGTGTCGAGACGCCCTCGTCGCCGAAGGCTTATCAACCAAGATTTTGCCTGAGGCTGTGACCTGGCACTTTGCTGGCACATGGACTCACATGCCCGAACTTGTGGCACGACATGGCGGCGACTTGTCAACGGCGTTCTCAAATTCGCGCGCCAGGCTTGAATGCGCTGTATCTCTGCCAGTAGTCGTGAAAATGGATGAAGCCGTGCCCGCGAGGTTGCATAAAGCCCTGTCGAAAGTTCTACGGTAAACAACATGACTTCACCTGTCATATCTGTAATTGTCGCTTCGTATAACCAAGAGAAATACATCTCGCGCTGCCTTCGTTCGTTGATTTCGCAGACAATTTCGCGCGACAAGTTTGAAATCGTTGTCATAAATGACGGCAGCACTGACCGCAGCGCATCGGTACTCAACGAATTCGCAAGTGAGATTGTGCTGATTAACAACGATAAAAATATCGGCTTACCCGCATCGTTAAACAAGGCAATTCGTCGAGCTCGAGCACCATTTGTCGTGCGCGTTGACGCCGACGACTATGTCAATGCACAGTTTTTGCATTTGTTACATGAATTTTTGCGTGAGAATAAATACATGGACGCCGTCGCATGCGACTATCTATTAGTAGATGAACAAGAGGAAGTCTTAGGTCGAAAAAACTGTCTTACAGATCCGATCGCATGCGGAATCATGTTTCGTACAGAGCAACTGATTGATATCGGGCTCTACGACGAATCTTTTTTGCTACACGAAGAGACAGATCTTCGCTTGCGGTTCACGAAGAAGTATCAGATTCATCGTCTCGAGTTGCCCTTATACCGTTATCGCCGTCATGAGAACAACGCTACGAATGACGCGGCCGCAATGGAGCATCACCGTCAACGCATAATCGAAAAGCACGGTAGCGAGTCAACAAAGTGATGCCGCAAATCAAATTTGGTGATCGCGTTGTCGGTCAAAGCGATCTGCCCTACGTGATAGCTGAAATTGGTGTGAATCATGAAGGTTCACTGGAGACTGCAAAACAATTGATTGAATCAGCAAAGCGTGGTGGTGCAGACGCGGCAAAGTTTCAGACCTACAAAGCGGGTTTGATTGCATCAAAGTTTTCACCTTCGTATTGGGATACGAGCAAAGAGCCAACAACCAGCCAATACGAGTTATTCACTAAATATGACGCTTTTGGCGAGGCTGAATACAAAGAGCTAGCAGCCCACTGCAAAAAACACAAAATCGAGTTCGTCTCAACTCCGTTCGATTTGGGCGCAGTCGACATGTTGAATCCCCTGGTGCGGTACTTCAAAATCGCATCTGCAGACATTACAAATCCACCGCTATTGAAAAAAGTCGCAGCAACTGGCAAACCAGTTATTTTGTCATCGGGCGCCTCAAATATCGACGAGATTGATGCTGCGTTGACAATTTTGCGCAGTGCTGGCGCCAAAGAGATCTGTTTGATGCACTGCATCTTGAATTATCCGACCCGCAACGAAAATGCACATCTGGGTATGTTGATTGATTTGCGCAATCGATATCCCGAACTATTGCTCGGATACTCTGACCACACTCTGCCAAACGAACAAATGACCAGTTTGATTTCGGCACACCTTCTAGGTGCAGTGGTGCTTGAAAAACACTTCACTCTTGATAAGACACAGCCTGGCAACGATCACTATCACGCGATGGACGAAAAAGATTTGCTCCGGTTTCAGAAAAATGTAAAACAGGTTCACGAATTGCTTGGCCCATCGCGAGCCAAGGCCCCGATCGCAACTGAAGAGATTTCGCGTTTGAACGCCCGTCGCAGCATTGTTCTAACGCGAGATTTGAAATCAGGCCACAAACTCAGCGAGGATGACCTCATTGCCAAACGTCCTGGAACTGGCATTAGCCCAATGAATTGGGATGAAGTGATCGGCAGAAGTGTGTCGCGTGATTTGCCAGAAGATCACATTCTTACTTGGGACGATCTCACCAAACCATGAGTCGGGTTGTCGCCGTTGTTCAGGCGCGTATGGGTTCTTCGAGATTTTCGGGCAAGATGTTGGCAAAACTCGGTGATCAAGAACTTCTGAGTTGGGTATTGTCGCGTGTTTGCGATGCTAAAGAACTCGATCAAGTTGTACTTGCAACATCAACGAGTCGTGAAGACGACCAACTTGCTGAATTGGCGTCAAATTTTGAAGTTCTAGTCGTACGGGGTAGTCAAGATGACGTTTTAGATCGGTTCACACAAGCGGCAAAAGAATCAAATGCAGATTTGGTCGTACGAGTTTGCGCAGATAATCCATTTGTCGCCGCCGAAGAGATTGATCGTTTAGTTGTGGCGCACAAATCTGGCAGTTTCGACTATTCGTGTAATCACCAGCAACGACTTGACAACCGATATGCCGACGGCTTTGGTGCCGAGATTCTTTCGACGTCGCTGCTCAACGAAATTTCGAGATTAACAACTCTGACCTCACATCGAGAACACGTCACAAGTTACGTCTGGGATAATTCGGCTAAGTTTAAGATTCAGGCAGTTATGGCGCCACCCGAGTTGGCGTTTCCAGAAATAAAGCTTGATATTGACACGCCAGAAGACCTGCAAAAGTTAACTGAATTCGTCGATAAGTATGCAATAACCACAACCTCAAGTGCAGCAAAAATCGTGCAGGCTTTCAATGAATTTACAAATTCTTGAGTAGCGTGCAGGCATGTCAAATTCAAAACCAAAAGTTGAAATTCCAAATACTCCTGCACCGACCGATTTAGTAATCGAAGACATCACGGTTGGCGACGGCCAAGAGGCAGTGAGTGGCAAAAATGTTTCAGTGCACTATGTAGGCGTGGCGTGGAGTACATCAAAGCAGTTCGATGCTTCGTGGGACCGCAACGAACCGTTCGAGTTTGGCCTGGGTGCAAGTCAAGTGATTTCCGGCTGGGACAAGGGCGTTGCAGGCATGAAAGTTGGTGGTCGTCGCAAACTGACGATTCCACCAGACATGGGATACGGCAGTCGTGGCGCCGGCGGAGTGATCAAAGGCAACGAGACACTCGTGTTCGTTGTTGATCTACTAAACGTTTTTTAGTCAGCCGAAATTTGTTTTTTGCGATAGTGATTGCGGCATAGCAACTCGTATCGCACAACATCACCAAATAGTGGCGCAATGGTGTTCTTGTCGGTATCACCGACCATCACCGTTTCGCCTTCAAGTACAACTTTGTCGTTCACCAAACGGGCGTTGTTAGTCGCTCGGGCGCCACACCAACAGCGCGCTTCAACTTGCATTTCAATTCGTTGATCTGCGATTTCGAGCAATCTTCGAGTGCCCTCAAAAAGTAAACCCTTGAAGTCGGTGATCAGACCAAAAGCATAAACATCGACATGTAGTTCGTCGACAATTAGTGCAAGTTGGTCGCATTGTTCGGTTGTACAAAACTGAGCCTCGTCACAGACAATAAATTGCAAGGGCATTCTTGATAGGGCTAATTCGTAAAGATTTAACCCGGGTTCCATTTCAATTGCTGGTGTTGATACACCAAGTCGGCTTGTAACTTGGCCGCCGTCGCGGTCGAGTTTTGTCAGCAGTAAACCAGCCAAGCCACGACTCGTTAAGTTGTGGTTGATTTGTAGTGCGAGCGTGCTTTTACCCGAACCCATCGTGCCGTAGTTGAACCGCAGTGTTGCCATCTCAGGGCGAAACGCTACCTCGCTTTGCTGGTTATCGAAAAAGCGCAGTAGCGAATTAGGGTAAATGCGTAATGACGCCGTTTGAGCTTGCGAAATTTATTGATCACACTTTGCTCGCGCCTGAAGCGACAACTCATGACATCGTCAAACTTTGCGAAGAGGCAAACGCGATGAAAGTCGCAGCAATTTGTTTCTCACCGTCGCTATTGCCGATACCGAGCGGACTATTGTCGGGCGAAGTCGCACTCGCATGCGTAACAGGCTTTCCATCAGGTGCACACACAGCCGCGACCAAGGCCTTTGAGGCCGCCAATGCTGTTAAGCACGGCGCTTCAGAAATTGACATGGTTGTAAATTTAGGTTTCGTGTTTGACTCGATGTGGCTTGAACTCGGAGATGAAATCTCAAAAGTTCGCAAGAGTATTTCTGAGTCTGTCAAATTGAAAGTAATTATTGAGTCTGCAGCACTCACAGATGAGCAAATAGTTATGTCATGTCGAGTTGCAGTTGCGAATGGTGCGGATTTTGTTAAAACATCGACAGGCTTTCATAAGTCTGGCGGTGCAAGTGTGCATGCGGTGCAGTTGATGCGCGCAACGGTCGGCAATTCAATTGGTGTTAAAGCAAGTGGCGGTATTCGTACTCGTGAATCGGCACTTGAAATGATTAAAGCTGGCGCATCCCGACTCGGAACATCGGCAACAAGCGCGATTCTGGCGGGTTAGTTACGAAAACCACTCATCGGCAGCGACTTGCGTTGCAGCCAATTGTCATCGGGGTAGTTCGCAGTTCCGTCGATGGCGTGAATCGTGTACGCATGCCGAGGTTTGTCGCTCGTGTTGGGGCCCGATCGGTGAGGCAAAGTGCCATTGAGCAAAATCAATGTGCCACGTTCTGCTTCAAGCGGCACGAGCCCTTCGGTCGGGTATGGAGTCGAATCAAAAACTTCATTGAACGTTGATTTGCGATCAGGTGTCAGGCGATTGCGAGTTTTGACAGGTATGCGGTGCCCACCAGGAAGCGCCCACATACATCCGTTCTGAGTGGTCGCATCATCGATTGCGAACCAAAAACCGATTACTGACTGCGGTTCAGTCCATAAATAAGTGTGATCGACATGGCAAGTTACTTCGCCACCAATTCGCGGCTGTTTAAAGATGTACATCGACTGCAACAGCTGTGGTTGTTTCAAACTAATCGAATCAGCAACCGCCGCTAAACGAGTCGAGTGGCTGAAATCTTCAAATACAGGGTCAAGATCGTGCATAGCGTGACCAAGTTTGTTCAGGCAAAGATGGGCATCTTGTCGTAACTCGCCATGTTCGTCGAATGCATCTTTTTCAAAAAAGCAGCGAATCTTGTCGCCACTGGTCAAAAAATAATCGTCTGAAGCATGCACGGCTGTGCCATCGGCCGTGAACACGGTTGCTTCTTGTGGCGACGGACAATGTTTTTCGGCCAAGACCATTGCTTGCGCACGCAGTTTCAAACAAGCGTCGTCGTCGACAAAATTAGGCAGAACTAGATAGCCATTTTGGCTAAAAAAGTCGACTTGCGCAGAAGTCAAACCGTCTTGAGTGATCATTATTTCTAGTCAGCTTTCGGGTTGACGAAAACGGACTCTTCTGGAAACGCAACCGGCAACATTTCGCTGAGCTTGCGTGGTTCACCGTTTACTTCGAGCAGCATGTTTGCTCCGCCGTGCTCCCAAAGCAATTGTCTACAGCGACCGCACGGGGTCACAGCCTCGTCATTGCCGACCGTGCAGATGGCGATCAATCGTCCGCCACCAGAACGCGCCAACTCGCTAACTACACCACACTCTGCGCAGAGAGTCATGCCATATGACGCGTTTTCAACATTGCAACCCGTGATGATTCGTCCATCATCTACGAGTGCCGCAGCACCAACTCTGAATTTCGAATACGGTGCATATGCATTTTTGGCTACGGCCAAAGCGGTGCTTCTAAGCAACGCCCAGTCGATTGGTTTAGTCATGATGTAGGCAAGAGTAGTGCGAAATGCAGTTCTAGTTATTGTTGACGCTTGCCAATACTTGTTTGCCAAGCGCTTTAACTTTATTGACGGCAGATTTGTGGTCAATTGTCAGACATTTGCGATCGCGCACCACGATGTTGCCATCTACGAGCACATGAAGCACGTCTGCCCTAGTCACGCTCGTTGCAATTGTTGTGTGCGGATCGAAGTTTGGTGTCAGCGATGGTGAGTCTGCATCAAGAATGATTACATCAGCACGCTTGCCAACTTCGATAGAGCCGATCATGTGGTCTAACTGCAGAGCTCGAGCGCCATTAATTGTTGCCATCCGCACAAGTTCAACAGCAGGCAACACGGCAGGATTCTTGGCGAATGTTTTTTGCATGTATCCCGCTAGACGAATCGCAATCCATAAATCGATGTCATTGCCAGATGCCGGACCATCGGTGCCAAGTGCGACGTTTACGCCTGCGCGCTGCAGATCTAAAATTCTGGCAACGCCACTAGCAAGTTTGAAGTTTGATGCAGGACAATGAACGACTGTCGCTGAGTTTTGTGCGATCAATTCAATATCGGCATCGCTCAGGTGAACACCGTGGGCGAGCACGGATCGGCGCAATAATCTTGTGTCGTTAAGAACTTGAATCGGTGTGCGCCCACCATGACGCTTGGCGACTAGTTGCATTTCGCCAACTGTTTCTGACGCGTGAACATGAATTCGTGCTTCGAATCTTGCTGCGAGGTCAGCGAGCACACGAAGTTGATCTTCGCTGAGCAAATATGTGCTGTGAGGTGCAACCCAACCAGTAGTGCCGATTGTGTTTCGAGGTGCTTCAAGCCATTGGGTGGCCCACTTCAAACGATCTGCAAACTTGAGTGGCTCGGGGCCATCAGATTCTAAAAAGTTTGGTCCAGTTTGTAGTCGCATAGAACTGGCCTTTGCGACTTCGACAGCTGCTTCAGGCAAGTAATACATGTCGAGAGAAGTTGTTATGCCACCGAGCAGAGATTCAAGTGCAGCAAGTTCAGTGCCGGCGTAAACAGCTTCATAATTGAGTACGCGAACTTCGGCTGGCATTAATCGAGCAAGGAAGTCTTCAAGGCTCATGTCATCACCAAGACCGCGAAAAAGTGTCATACCGAGGTGAGTGTGCGCATTGATCAAACCTGGCATCACGATTGCGCCATTTGCATCAATTGTCTCGGGTGCGTTGTTGGGGATTGGTGCTGAAGAAATTGCACGAATCGAACCGTCGCCACCAACTACTAAAGACCCGTTTTCTATGACTGAAGAAGATTTATCGACAGTCACGATTTGCGCGTTAGTTATTGCAAACCGATCTTGTGTATTAGTTGACATTGCTATTTCTTTTCAGCGTCGAGATCGATTTGTTTAAGAATTGCTGCAAGCAGGCCACCAACGCGTGATGCTGAGGCTTTGCCGATTGCCAAAACTTCGTCGCCAGAGAGTTTTTCACCTGAAATGCCGGCGGCAAGATTGGTCGCGAGCGAAAGCGCGAGCACTTCTAGACCCATGTGGCGCGCAGCGATTGTTTCCATCACGGTTGACATACCAACGAGGTCTGCGCCCCAAACTCGAGCAGCACGGATTTCTGCAGGAGTTTCAAAATGTGGACCATGAAATCCCATGTACACGCCCTCGTGAAGAGTTGGGTCGACGCGTTTGGCGATCGCACGAAGTCGCTGACTGTAGGCATCGGTTAAGTCAACGAATCGCCCATGCAATGGTGCAGGTGCATCAGCACCAGTCAAAGGCGAGAAACCAGTCAGGTTGATGTGATCAGAAATCACCGCTGTCGCACCAACACCCCAATCTTCGCGCAAACAGCCTGCGGCATTTGTCAAAACAACTGTTTTGCAACCGGCAAATGCAGCCGTACGTACTGCGTGCACAACGGCGTTGACACCGTGGCCTTCGTAGAGATGCGTGCGACCAGTGAGTAGCAGCACGCGTGACTTGCCTACGGCGACACTTTTTAGCGTGCCACCATGACCAATCGCCGAAGGTTTGATAAAGCCCGGAATTTCAGTGACTGAAATTTCGTTTGTGGCTTCAAGCACAGAAGCAGCGTGCGCCCAACCCGAACCCAAGACGGCCAATACATCGTGTGAGCCACCAAATTTTTTGACTACAACGTCTGCGGCTTGCTTTGCCACTTCGTAGGCGTTGCCTGCAGTTGATGATTCCATAAAATCAGGCTACGGCGATTGAGCAAATTTGTCTTACGAAGTAGTGCCTTCTAGCTCATAGAGCACGATCGTGCTGGTCTTTGCAATCCATAACCCAGCACCTGCTTGACGAAAGTATTTTTTCAACTCGTTGCGATACCACAAACCAGAACGAGCATAGATTTCAAAATCTGTGACGTCGCGGTCAACGTTGTGACGGAGGTCGGCTTTTGTAGGTACCTCGAAGAATAAAACATGCTTTGTTGCTTTGGCGAGATTTTTGATTGCATTTCTTGCAGCACGGTCGTTCAAATATTGCAACACGCTTTGGCAAATTACAAGGTCAAACTTTCTCGATGGTGCCCACACGCTGATGTTTCGAAGTTCGTGGCCATATTTTTGGCAAGCATGTTCGCTGACATCGACAGACATAACTTTGACTTGCTTGTGATTCTTGCGATACCAGCCAGACCAGTAGCCGACGCCTGCGCCGATATCTAGAACCGACCGCACAGGAACATCCCACCATTTGCAAAACTCGTGAACAGCAGTTGCCAAAGTTTCTATCTTCCGTCGCGAGTGCATCGGTGTTGTCGAATAAAAGCGTTTGAAAAACTCGGCGTCAAACTGAGATCTTGGCACCTGTGTTGTGTAGCAGGTATTTGAGTAGTCTTGCCACACGAGAAAAAACTCATCGTAGAGACGAGACAAGATGTCGGTTTACAACACAAAAATTGCTGGGTTATTGGGCAAAGAAGACTTGCTTGGCTCTTTAAAAGGATCAGTGACGCTCGTCGTCAATGTCGCCTCGAAGTGCGGGTTGACGCCCCAGTACACGGCGCTCGAGGCTCTGCACGAGCAATATTCGGCGCAAGGCTTTTCAGTTCTTGGTGTTCCGTGTAATCAATTTGGCGCACAAGAGCCTGGTTCAGCAGCCGAGATCGAGACTTTTTGCTCAACAAATTATGGTGTTACGTTTCCGATGTCCGAAAAAATTGAAGTTAATGGTGCCGGCCGTCATGATTTATACAACACCCTGACAGTTGTGGCTGACGCAGAAGGCCACTCAGGTGACATTCGGTGGAACTTTGAAAAGTTTTTAGTCGATCGCAACGGCAAAGTCGTTCATCGCTTTAATCCGACTGTTGCACCAGATGCACCAGAAGTCGTGAGTGCGATCAAAGAACAACTGGGCAAATAATTTATGCGCACTGTTCAAGTCGCCGCACTTCAGATGTCGATGTCGACAGAAATTGCAACAAACATTGCTACAGCCGAGAGGCTCGTTCGAAGCGCCGCCAAACAAGGGGCTCAAATTATTTTGATCCCCGAACTCTTTGAAGGTCATTACTTTTGCAAAGATCAAACGACTGAAGACTTGAATCGGGCAATTGAAATGTCGTCGCATCCGACTGTCGCACATTTTGCCAAAGTTGCCAAAGAACTCAGTGTTGTATTACCGATAAGTGTTTATGAGCGCGCCAACAATTCGTTGTTTAACTCAGTGGCGATAGTCGACGCTGACGGCAAGGTGCTTGGTACGTATCGCAAGAGTCATATTCCTGATGGTCCTGGGTACAACGAAAAGTTCTATTTCAGTCCTGGTGACACGGGTTTTAAAGTTTGGCAAACGAAATATGCCAAGATCGGCGTCGGCATTTGTTGGGATCAATGGTTTCCTGAAGCGGCTCGTGTGATGGCACTTCGTGGCGCCGAGATTTTGCTCTATCCGACGGCGATTGGCAGCGAACCGTCGAACGCCGAACTCGATTCTTCTGGCCATTGGCAACGTGCGATGCAAGGTCATGCGGCCAGCAACTTGATACCAGTTATGGCGGCAAATCGTACGGGTCGTGAAGTTGGCCGAGCTACCGAAATCACTTTTTATGGATGCTCATTTATCTGTGATGCAACTGGTGAGAAGGTGGCCGAAGCGAATCGCACCGAAGAAGCAGTTTTGGTGGCAAGTTTTGATCTTGAAGCTCAAAAACTTGCGCGAACTTTCTGGGGTTTGTTTCGCGACCGCCGACCAGAGTTGTATAAACCGCTGCTGAGTCTTGACGGGTTCGATCAGTGAACATGCCGGCCGAGTTTTCTCGGCACGAGAGAACGGTAATCTGTTGGCCAGCGCGCTCAGAAATTTACGGATCGCGCTTAGCTGAAGCACAAACTGCTCATGCTGCGCTTGCTAACACCATTTCGGGATACGAGCCCGTCTCGGTAATTGCTAATCCAATTGATGTGGCAAATGCGCGTCAAGCATGCGCTGAAAATGTTGAGGTCGTCGCACTTGAAATTGATGATGCCTGGTTTCGAGACTCAGGCCCGAATTACGTAATTGAAAATAGTGAACTTCTCGCCACGTGCTGGCGGTTCAACGGATGGGGTGAAAAATTTGTTCCATTCGACAAAGATGCAACGATTGCATCGCGTTGGGCAAAATATGCTGGTCATAAGACGCGAATGATCGACATGGTGCTTGAGGGTGGCTCGATAAATGTTGACGGCGCAGGCACACTGATAACTACAGAGCAGTGTCTGCTTAATCCGAATCGTAACCCAAGACTCTCGCGCGAGCAGATTGCAGATCGGTTGTGTAAAGAGTTAGGTCAAAAACAAGTCGTCTGGTTGCCGTTTGGTCTTGTTCTTGATGATGACACCGATGGCCATGTCGACAACGTGGCTGCATTTATCGGCCCAAAAACTGTGATCATGCAAGGCTGCGACGACAAGAACGAAGAAGACTTTGCGCGGTGTGCGACAAACATCGCGGTTGCAAAAGCCGCAGGTCTAACCGTTCATGAGATACCGGTGTTGCCATTTGTAGTTACTGACTCGATTCGTGCAGCGGTGCCATATTTAAATTTTTATATTTGCAACAACGCAGTTATCGTGCCAGTTTGCGGCCACGACGCCGACAGCGAAATGTTGGCACTACTCGGCGAATTCATTCCGAGTCATGACATTGTCGGTCTCGAAATTGGTGAGATTCTTGCTCGTGGTGGCGGTGGCATTCACTGCATCACCCAACAAGTACCCGCTGTTTAATTCTTTAAACGGGGGCGTCCATATTGCGTAGTGGCAATACTTGTGCTGGCAGGTTGGCCCATAGGTCAGACAGCAAGTCGTCGCGCAGCGCCTTTACCGATTCGTCATTCCATCGATTGACATGTTGTAACGGGTCGTTTGTTAAATCGTAAAGTTCGCCTTCGCCAAATTTGTTCATCGTGCCGTCAAGTGCTGCAGTGCAAACCCAGTTGTCGCGACAAATCGTGCGCAGATGCACGATCTTGCCGAAAAGCACGCTGTCCCATTCTGTAAGCACGCGTTCGTGCCCCAGGTTTGTTGCATCGTCGTTTGATGTTGGCAATCGGGGTGCCTCGGTATATTTCGGTCGTTCAATGCCGGCGATGTGAGCAAATGTTGCAGCCAATGAAACTAAACCAACTGGTGCATTCACACGCGCTGGGGCAGTCTTTGCGCTTGGCGCAGGTCGCCAAATCAGGGGCAAACGCATCAGCGAATCAACGTGATATGGGCCCTTGAACAACAAGCCAAAGTCGCCCTGAAACTCGCCGTGGTCGGTTGTGTAAATGACGTCTAAATCGCTCGACCAGCCGCGCGCATTTATCACTTTGAGCACTTCGCCAATTGCGTCGTCAATCAATTCGTTCTCTACGTGTGTGAAAGCGTTTACTTCGCGAACTTGATCAGCAGTCATTGACGCTGGCACCCATCTGGCTGGTGCTTCATAATTTGAAACGAATGTTCCGTCGTACCAACCACGCCAGTGGCGCAATTTGTCGTCGATTACTTTTTCGCGTTTTGACTTGTCTTCGATGTAGCCAGCCGGAAGGTCGACTTCACGCCACGGAACGCGATGCAATTCAGACGCCGGTGGATCCCACGGATGATGCGGATCGGGAAAACTCATCCAACAAAACCAGTCTTTATCTGCGGGTAGTGAGTTCAACCAGTTGATTGTTTGTTGAGCAACCCAATTCGTGTGATACCACTCAGCCGGAATTGGATTGACTTTTAGTTGCGGCGCGTTTGTGTCGCCACCACCTTCGGCGTTTACTTGCAACTCGTGATCTAGAACACTGTAATAACCAGCGATTGCTTCGCGGTGATTGTCACGCATCCAATTTGCGTAATGCAGTTGCCCGGCTGCACCGTGTGTCGACAACTCCATGTGGTCAAAGCCTCGATGCGGGTCATCGGGGTTGTCAGTTGTTTTGCGTTGATTGCCGATTCGATTTTCGGTGAATCTTAAAAATGGATCGAGTAGTGGCTCGAAGTGCGCTTTACCGATCAAAGCTGTCGTATAACCGGCACGGCGCAGGTCGCTGGCGATGCTTGGCGCATCTTCTGGCAGTGGAACGCCGTTCATCCATACGCCGTGCGTGCTGACATGTTGACCAGTGATCATCGTGCTGCGCGATGGCATGCACACGACATTTTGTGGGTGCGCGCGATCAAAAGTGATACCTGCTTTGCTAAGTGCATCAATATTCGGTGTGCGCGCAATCGTGCCGCCGTTGCAACCGAGCGCATCATAACGCTGCTGGTCGGTGGTGATAAATAAAATTTTGCGTCCCATAGCTATTTTCCGTCGAACATTTGCTTAACTTTTTCTAAACCGAGACTTGCTGCGCCAGCAATCGGCAATGCCAACACTTCAGGATCCATATCGGTTGAGTACATCACCAAACATCTATTGTCGCCGTCGGGGATTACATCAACAGTGCCGAGGTGGAACTTGATCAGTGAGTTATTGACAATTTTGTATTGAAATCTGCGCAAGTCATGGTCGAGTGTGACTATGTCTTCCTCGAAAACGATGCCTGCAGCCAAAGTAATCCATCGCTTGTTGCCTTCGACACGACATTCGGTGATCGGAAACCATTCGTGCAAGCGTTCGGGTGCACCAACGAACGACCAAACTTTGTCGGCGTTGCACCTGACAAAAGCATGACGACGAACGGTGCCCATTGGGTGACAACGCTACTGACCTAAGTATGTGCGAGACGCAGTTCTAGAAGTGTGAACGAACCGCCCAAAGGTCGGGGAAAATTGGCTTAAACAAGGTTGATGCCAAATATGCCGCGCCACTTGAACCCCCCGTGCCGTGTTTCATGCCGATGGTGCGCTCGACCATTTTCACATGGCGGTATCTCCACTCTTGAAGACCTTCGTCGATATCGATTAGTCGCTCAAGAAGCATTGCTGCTTCAGGATCATTTCTGTATGCGTCGGCCAATGACTCTTGCACTGTTTCATTAGCCAAATAGGCCTCACTGAAGTCGCGCTGCAATATTTCAATTGGCATCTTGTGGTTGCGTTTAACCAGATAGACCAAGACCGAGTCGAATAGTGCCGGCCGATTCATCGCACTCTGAACTCGAAGTTGCGGTTCACTGTTTGGTTCGAGATGGTCAACCATTGATGGGTCGCGCCTGCCGAGTACGGCTTCGAGTTCGCGAAATTGAACTGACTGAAAGCCACTGGCTGCTTCAAGTCGGTCGCGAAAAGAGTTGAATTGCAGGGGCGTCATCGTTTCTAAAATGTCAACTTGACTGACTAAAACTTTGAAGATTGTGCGAACACGGCCCAGCACTGGCAATGAAGCATGTGTGTCGCCAAGTTCAAGCAATTGTTGGGCACGAGAAAGTTCGTGCAACACGCATTTGAACCACAATTCGTATGTCTGATGAACAATGATGAAGAGCATCTCATCGTGCTCGGGCCCAGTCGATCGTGGCATTTGTAACTGCAATAACTCGTCAATTTTTAAGTAGGACGAATAAGTAAGCGAGGGTTCGAATTTTTTAGTGTTTCCCCCAGAATTCATATACGGTGAGCGTATGCCAAATGATTTAACTTTGCGAAGTTACGCCGAAGAACTTGACGCCAAAGACCCTTTGTCGGCTTTTCGTGGCGAGTTTGTAATTGCGGACCCCCAACTTAGTTACCTTGACGGCAATTCACTTGGGCGAATGCCAAAAGCGACAGTCAAAGTCGTCGAAGATTATTTGCGCGATGAGTGGGGCGCAAAACTCGTAACTGGTTGGTCAAATTGGATCGATGAAGCACAAACCGTCGGCGATCTGGTCGGTCGCACAACCTTTGGTGTTTCGGCAGGTCAGACACTTTGCGTCGATACGACGAGCGTAAATTTTTATCAACTTTGCAGTGCAGCGGTAGGTGCCAAACCAAATCGCAAAACAGTTATCACTGATACGGCAAACTTTCCGACCGATCGTTACATTTTGGAAGGTATCTGTAAACAACGCGGCTTGAATCTTGTGTTGATCAACGACGATGAAGGCGAAGAATATGTCTCACCCGAAATGCTTAGTGCCGTACTCAATGACGATGTCGCGCTTGTTTCATTGTCGGTTATTCAATATCGGTCTGGCGTATTGCACGACGTAGAAAAATTGACTCAACTAGCACGTGACTCAGGTGCGCTCTTTGTTTGGGACGCGAGTCATGCTGTCGGCGTGGTACCGATGCAATTTGAGCGAGACAAAGTTGATTTGGCCGTCGGGTGCACATATAAATATTGCAACTCAGGGCCAGGCTCACCTGCGTGGTTATACGTAAGCAAAACAATGCAGTCCGAGTTGCAGGTGCCGATTCAAGGGTGGTTTGCCCAACGTGATCAGTTTGCGATGGGTCAAGGTTTTGATCGTTCGCAAGACATGCGAGGTTTTCAGATCGCCAGCCCAAGCATTATCGGTATGCGGTGTGTCGAGACTGCAATTTCGATGATTGAACGAGCAGGTCTTTCGGCTATTGCAAAAAAAGCCGCAATCGGCACTGACTTGATGATTGCTCTGCACGATGCATGGCTAGCGCCCCTGGGTTTTTCTGTCGTCACACCGCGCGACGCAAATCGTCGTGGCGGTCATATCTCTGTACGTCATGAACATGCCCGCCAGATCTCTGAAGGGATGAGAATTTTTGCAAATGTAATCGGCGATTATCGTCAGCCTGATTGCATCAGGTTGGCAATCTCGCCGTTGGCAACTAGCTATGCCGAAGTTTTTGATGGGTTCACAAGAATTCGTGACTTGGTATCGTCGAAAAAATATCTCGAGGTTACCGAAACCTCGTCACGAGTTACTTGATTTATCAATTGGCGTGCTTGTTATCCAACGGATCGCACTAGTCATTAGATAGCCAAGTGGTCGAAAAATCACTTGTTCAATGATCGGCAAATATCCAACTCGCAACGGAATTCGTGTCCATGCTGGCAACGTCGAGACAGTTGCAACCATCAATAGCCAGTAGGCGATTTTCGCTGCACCAGGCAATGGCGGTTTAAACAGAAGGTATTTTGTCGCATCTCGCGACTCGCGTGTGCTTCTAAGTTCTGGGCGATACGAATCAATCATCTCACGCAATTCGGCTTCAGTTTCTGGCGGATCAATTACACCGACTGCACGAGCGACAAACGCGGCGTCTTTCACGTAGCCGTCACGACCTTCTTGGTCGAGCGGTGCTTTACTGAATTTTTGGTAGGTATACAAAAACGAATCGATTTCAGCGATGTGTACCCATTTCAAAAGATGAGGATCGGTAGCAGAGTATTTTCGGCCATCGCTGGCAACGCCGTTTACTTTCACGTGAACCGCTTTGACACGGTCAACAATTCGTTGCGCTTCATGCGCAGGGCCAAAGCTTGTTGCCGCCAAAAAGTCGGCAGTGCGCTGTAGACGACCCCATGGATCTTGTCTGTAGTCCGAATAATTCGCAACTCCGGCCATGGCGAGTGGGTGCAGCGATTGCAAAAGTAATGCTCGCAGTCCGCCAATGAACATTGAAGCGTCACCGTGAACAAGTCGAATTGGTCGGTCTTCGGCGAACCAACGCTCTCCTGGTGCCTCCATTATTTCGTGTGTGCGTTGGCTGGCGTTTGGTCCGACAACGCGGGCGCGCAATTCGGTTGCAATGGTCTCGCGAATCTGCTCAACTGAAATTGTTTTTCCAAGAATCTTCATAAAGGTTCGTTATATCGTGGCATCTCGAGTGGACATTTGTCTATGTAATCGACAAGTACGATAGATGACATGAGTCATGCCGAGTCTGATGACTTGACTAATAACGCGAAAATGCCAAAGTGGGTACCACGGGCAATTTTGTTGTTTTGGGTTGGTTTCATAGCCACCCTGGTTGTTCGTGAACTGTTTCATCAGTTGACAAACTTCTTCATTTTGTTGCTTATCTCGCTATTTTTTGCCCTAGCGATTGAACCTGCTGTAAATCGCCTCGCGGCGCGCGGCTGGTCTCGCGGTTCAGCGACCGGTTTGTTACTTGTCAGTGTTTTTGTTGCCGTTGCTTCTTTTGGAGCGGCGATTGGCACCCTAGTGGCGACCCAGGCTCAAGACCTTTACGACAATCGCGAGCAGTATGTAACTGACACGGTCGAGTTTCTCAACGACAATCTCGGCACCTCGATTAATGCGCAAGATTGGGTCGAATCAATCAGCGATCCGAATGGATCGGTGCAAAACTTTTTTGAAAATCAGCAAGACCGAGTCGTTGATGTTTCGCTTGGTGCATTGAGTGGGTTACTGCAAGTGTTTTCGATAATTTTGTTTGCGTTTTATTTGATTGCTGATGGGCCTCGCCTACGTCGGGTGATCTGCAGTCGACTTAGCGCTGACAAACAAAAAACCATTCTTGCTGTGTGGAATTTAGCGATTCAAAAAACAGGTGGATACATTTATTCGCGCGCTTTGCTAGCCGTTGTATCGGCATTTTTTCACTGGATCGTATTTCAAGCCATCGGTACACCAGCCCCCGTCGCACTTGCAGTTTGGGTTGGTTTGGTTTCGCAATTCTTGCCCGTAGTAGGCACATACCTTGCAGGTGTATTGCCAATTTTGTTGGCTTTTTTAGATTCTCCGCTTAAGGCTCTTATTGTGATTGTGTTCATCGCGGTGTACCAACAACTCGAGAATTTCCTTTTGGCCCCAAAAATCACAGCACAGACCCTCGAACTGCATGCGGCCGTTGCATTCGGCGCAGCGATTGCAGGCGGTGCTGTACTTGGGCCGATTGGTGCGGTTCTGGCATTGCCATTTGCAGCCATGGTTCAGGGCATCGTTGGTAACTGGGGAAATCGGTTTAAGATTATTAATGACCCACTTGTCGGCGTTCCTGTCGCGAAGTCACCAAACAAGAGAAAGTTTTTTAAAAAATAAAGTGAGACTTCTTAGTCGAGTTCTTTTTGCGATCACAGTCGTGGCAGTTTCTTTAGTGTCGGGCGCAACAGCGCATGCGGCGACAAACGATTCAACGACTACTACTACGCCAAATTCAAGCTCGACCACTGTCGCAGATCCAAATACACCAACCTCAACGGTTGTACCAGCGCCGACTGCAGCCGAAGTTGCATCGCAGTATCCGACTCGTGCCTTGAGGTTTCCGCCATACTCGCGCTTGAATCCACCGCAGTTACCGAACAAATCTGGCAGCGGACGAAGAGTTATTTATAAAAATAGTTCGCAGTGGGTTTGGGTCGTTGATGCTCGGAACAATGTCGTGCGCTCGATGCCTGTCTCAGGTCGACGCGGTGTGCCGAAACCTGGAGATTACAGAGTCAACAGTCAGTCTTTGCGTTCGTACAGTCTCGACTTTGAGGGTGTTTGGTTCAACAACATGACTCGTTTTGCGTTAGGTCCGGCAGGCGGCAACATTGGTTTTCACGCCATACCAACAAAAGACGACAAGGTTTTGCAGACCGAAGACCAACTTGGCACGTTTCAAGGCAGTGGTTGCATTCGCATGAGCCCAATTGATGCGAAATTTATTTTCAATTTCGCCAAACCTGGCACGAAAGTAGTCGTACTTCCTTAAAAGTTTGAGTTAAAAACGGGCGAGTTCAGTTTTCAATAAGTCGAGACCCAAGTTACCGAGATCAAGCGCGTATGCATGCCAAGCACGCAAGTCAAAACTTGCACCGTGCTTGCGTTTTGCATCTTCACGCAATGACAACCAAACTCTCTCACCAAGTTTGTATGAGATTGCCTGGGCAGGCCAACCCAAATAACGATTGATTTCTGATTTGTTGAACGCGTCATCGCTTGAGGACCGAGCCGACAAAAACTCAAGAGCCAACTCTGGAGTCCACGCTTCGCCTCCATGCCACTTTGACTCCGTTGGAATTGTAAATTCGCAATGCATACCAATGTCGACGACAATTCGTGCTGCCCGAAATGCTTGTGCGTATAAATAGCCGAGTCGGTACTCGGGTTTGCCCAAGAAGCCCAATTCATCCATTAATCGTTCTGCGTAAAGTGCCCAACCTTCGCCGTGTCCACTTACAAATTCGTTGCGCTGAAAGCGTGAGAGTTTTTCTGAGTTGACCGTTGCCATGCCAATTTGCAGATGATGTCCGGGTACGCCCTCGTGATACGCGGTTGTTGGTTCGCTCCAAAGTGGAAACCGCTTGCGACCATTTGCGGGATACCAAGTTCGACCTGGCCTCACGAGGTCTTCACTTGGCGGTGTGTAATACATCGCGGCTGCACCACCTGGTGGCGAGATCATTGCCTCGACACGATGGATTTCGTTTGGAATTTCGAAATGATTCTCGCGAATCAAAAATGAAATCGCGTCATCCATTAAATTCTGCAACCATTCACGCAGGTTTTCTTCACCTTCAATGCTGTGATTCGGGTCGGTGTCAAGAAAGTGGCGAACTTCGTCAAGAGTGGCGCCTGGTTTTATCTCTTTTGCAGTTTTTACAAGTTCGGCATCGAGGCGAGACACTTCGGCAAAGCCCCATTCATATGCTTCTTTTGCGTCGACATTCATACCCATAAATCGGCGGCGCGCAAGTGCGTGTCGTTCTGGTCCAACGCCGTTGCGTGGGTCGGCTGCTGGGGCATATGTCTGACGCAAAAACTTTGCCGTTTCAGCCATTGAGTTTGAAGCGTCAATAGCGGCACGCCGCAATTTTTCAAGTGGTGCGCCATCTACGGCGCTTGCACTCTCGGCAAACTGAGTGAAAAACCCTGGTGATGTTGGTGTACCTGCCCAGGTTTCGAGTTGTTCTGCCACAACGATTGCCTGGCGACGTGGTGCCACAACATTTCGTGAAATGCCAAGTGACCAACTCTCTCGCATGCCCGCAAATGCAGTCGGTACTGCTTGCATTCTTTCGGCAATTGTCTTCCAGTTATCGGCGGTTGCGGTGGGCATCAAGTCAAAGATCGCCCGTGCCGAGTCGACGTCGCCCGCAAGTATACGAATCGATCGCAGATGCTCGCCCGCGTCGTATTCGAGTGTCGACATCTCGAGTGAGTTTCGCAATACTCCAGCGGCGAGGCGATCGCGGTCGGCTGATGTGTCGAGTGAATTCAACTTGTTTAAAGTCGCACGAGTTATCTCGTGGCGTTGTTCATGACCCCGTGGGCTGAAGTCAGTCATCTCGTGATCGTGACCAGCGATGCCGAGTGAAGTGGCAAGACCGGGGTCGCTTTCGGCAAGTTGTTCGATGTATTGATCTGAAAGTTGATAGACGGGCGAAAGTTGTTCGGGGGTTTGCGTTGAGGTCATGGCTTTACCCTACGCAGTTTTCATGTAATGCTCAAAGTGTGTCGAATCGGCAACTTGCTTTAATTACTGGCGCTTCTTCGGGCATCGGTCGCGAATTTGCAAAGTCTTTGGCAAAAAGTGGATACGACATAATTGCAGTTGCCCGTCGTCGCGAACTTCTTGAGTCGCTAGCCAGTGAACTTCAAGTTTTTGGCGCGGATACGAAAGTTGTTGTTGCTGATCTAAGTACAAGTGGTGGTGTGCAAAGCGTCATTGGCGAAGCGAGCAATGTCGACTTTTTAGTTTTAAACGCAGGTATCACTCGGGCTGCACGAGTCGGCTCAACATCTGGCGACGAAATTACAAAACTAAATACATTATTGGCAACCGGTGTGGTTGACGTCTGCGAGGTGATAGTGCCCACGATGATGCAACGAAAGATGGGCTCTGTCGTAATTGTCTCGAGCATTGCGGCGTTCACACCGATGCCAAAGTCAGCGCTTTACGCTGCGGCAAAGAGTTATGTGACCTCTTATGGTCAAAGTTTGAATCTTGAAGTTCGCAAATCTGGCGTACGAGTTTGTGTTGTTTGCCCAGGTTACGTGCGAACCGAGTTGCATCAACAGGCGGGGCTCACTCATTTGCGCGAGCGAGTGCCGAAATGGCTCTGGATTGAACCAGATGATGTTGTGAAAGCGGCGCTACGCGGTTTGCGCAAGAACAAGAGTGTCGTCGTGCCCGGTGCGGTGTATCGGTTGGCCAGACCATTTCTTGGCTCTGGAATCGCACAAACTATTTGGCAACGCACAACCAGGCGAAGATAAGTTTCGACTAGTTCGTTGATTTGTCGCGCAAGTGGCGACCAACATAAGCAATGACAATTTCGTTTGTTGTCGTGTCGTGATAAAAGTGAATTCGCGCATCGCCACAGCGAATATGTGGTTTTGCCAGAACATTCACGCCCTTCCATTCGATCGCATAGTCCTGTGCGTAACGGTTTTCTGCTTCGTCGCTGATTGATGCGGCGAAGTTGCTCAGTTGTTGATTGCAGTAGATATTAAAAACATTTTGTGCAAAATCGCCACGTTGCAAGCGCGCCGCGAGGTTGTTCAGTTCAACCAAGTTTGAATACACGCGACGCCCGTTCATCAGGTGCGAATTGTTTGCCGATTCGATAGCTCGATTATGGAATACAAGATTTACAAGATTCTTTTGTGCATAAGCAACGGCATCTGCAACTTTGTCGAGATAACTCTTGTCTTCGTCCATCAAAAGAAATGTTGCGAGTTGATCGTATGCGCGGTCGCGTTCTTCGGCTTTTTGTGCACTGAGCATGAAAGTTAACGTTGCGTTTTCTAGTAGTCCTGCATTTTCTTCTAAGAGTTCGTGGTTAATTTTTCGCAATTCTTCGAGCTCGATTGCTGAATTTTGCGCTGGCTCTGCTGTTTGTGAAGTTGGTTCTGACTTTTTGACTTGTTCGATCACACGCTTTTTCGGTGGTGCCAGCACAAGGGTGGCAAGTGAGCCGATAGACGCGGCGATGAGTTGTTTTACAAGTTCGTCATCATCTTGTTGATGAAAGTTTTCGACTTCGGCTCCAGGTGGCCAGACGACCGTGATCCAACTAGATGAGATAATCCTTGCGCCATGCAGGCTGTTAAAAGCTTCTTCCGCCACATGCGAGGCAATATGCGCAACGTGGGCGATACCTGCAAGTTGAATTGCCGTATGCGAGTTTGTAACTGCACGCGGCTTGCCAACAATTGTTTCGATAACAATTGGCAACCTTCGACCTGGCGCTTCGGCAAAAGCGGCAAGAGATTGGCCAGTCAATTGATCGTTGGCGATGATGATTTTCGGGCTGATTACTTGCCCCGCATCACGAGTTTTGAATAGATCTACGATTTCGATAACGAGTTGACTTAGGCGTGGCTCTGGGCGGTCGATTGTTCTTCTGGGCAAAAGTGCTGCTTTCGTCGGTCGCAGTGTGCGACGCAAATCAAAATAGAGTTCGCTCTTCGAAACGATCAGAGTCGCCGTCGTGCCACGCGCCGCTGCCTGGCGTGGATCTTGCTCGAGAACATCGACACGAAAAATTGGGTCGTTAGAGCTGTGGCGAATGTTTACCGGGGTTGAGTTTGTTCGCTTCTCATGTGGATGAACATCGTCAAGCCAACGAAATATTGCGTCAATTGCGGCTTGTCGCAAATCTTTGTTTGGCGTCGCAATCGAAAAGCCGTAAGTCGTGATCACGTCATGAACGCTACCAATAGACGATTTGTGGCAGATTTACTGAACTAATGTGAAAAAGTGTCATTAACCACGATTGTCGGCTTTTTTGCAACCGGCACATCAATTGCGTTTGTTTGGCCTCAAGTTGTTCGAGTTTTTGCGAAAAATTCAACCGAAGGTATATCACCATATTCGTTTCTGCAGGGTTGCAGTGGCTCGCTGATGTGGACTATTTATGGGATAAACAAACCAGAAGGCCAAGTCGCTCTTTCTAACGGACTTTTAGTCGTCGCGCTCTCTTCAATTTTGTATGTTTGCGTCAAACACAAGAAAATTTCTTGGTCAATTCCCGCTTTTACTCTCTTAATAGTTTTTGTTATCGGATCTTTGATTGCCAATTATTCGATCACGCTGATGGGCTGGTGCACAGTTGCAATTGGTGCACCCGCGATTATCCCGCAAGTTGTTCGCGTGTAC
>JAUREG010000013.1:0-38391 GCA_030827545.1 Acidimicrobiales bacterium | reverse complement strand
TACGATTGATTTCGCAAAAAAGCCGGATCCCGCGCCGATATCAAGAACAGTTTTTGGTTGACGGGCATATTTCTGAAAAGCACTCTTGAATGGCACAATCTTTGCTTGGTAGTACCAATGAGTTGCCGGGTCAACTAGGCCGAGTTCTTTGAGGTCCATGTTTATCTACGTTATTTCAGTCGTCTGAGTCGCGTTGGCGTGAGCGAGAACCAGAGTGTGTGCCAGATTGATTGCCAGATAGTGGGGAAGTGCCTTTGCGTATTCGGCCGGCTTCGCGGCGCATTTCAAGTTTTGATTCTTTCTCGGCGATGGCTTGACGACGATCTTCTTTCTGTCGGCCCTTAGCGAGAGCGAGTTCAACTTTGATGCGACCGTTCTTGAGCAACATAGATAGAGGCACAAGCGTGAGTCGCTCTTTGGCCATGCGTTCTTGAAGTTTGCGAATCTGTTCGCGATGCAACAGCAGTTTGCGTGAACGCATTGGTTCGTGCGAGCCGACACCGTGACTAAACCGATAGACAGCGACATGCACACCTTCGAGCCACATCTCGCCACGAATGACATGAGCGTAGGCCTCGGCGATTTGGACTTGGCCTTCGCGCAAACTCTTAACTTCACTTCCGTGCAGCACAATGCCAGCCTCAATGACATCAACGATTGTGTAGTTGTGTCGCGCCTTGCGATTGCTGGCGATGATCTCTGGGCTGTCGTGTTTCATAGCGTGCTTTAAGCGTACCTGTAGCCTTTTAGGGCAATGTCAAATCAAAATTTGCCGTCACAAATCGTGTTACCAAATTCGGTACTTGAGAAGATCAAGCAGTTGGCGCTTGCTGAAACTCCGCTCGAATGTTGTGGTTTTCTGGTGGGCGAATTCGGTAGCGATGTAGCGCGCGAGTTTCACCCGTGTCGAAACATTGCGCAGAGCAAAATTATTTACACGGTTGATCCGCGAGATCACCTGCGAATCGAACTCGACGCTGAGTCTCGTGGCCTAGCGATTATTGGCGTCGTACATAGTCACACGCACACCGAGCCTTACCCGAGCGCAACCGATGTCGCACAAGCCCCGGACCCAGGTTGGCACTATGTGATTATTGGATTAAAAGACGCTGAGCCAAAGACTCGCAGTTACCGAATTATCGATTCGCAGATATCTGAAAGCCAAATCGTCACGGCTTGACTATCGCTCTGGCTATCGCGCAATTCACAGCTGTTTCGCTAATTTCGGTATAAATCCGACCATATTGGTCAGGTATCCTGACTAGGTGGTGATTAGCGAAAATGTGCTCGACCTAATCGGCAATACGCCGTTGGTTGATGTTTCTAATTTGTCGCCGAACCCTCGCGTGCGACTTCTGGCGAAGCTTGAAAATCAAAATCCTTTTGGTTCGGTGAAAGATCGCATCGCCAAATCGATGATCGAGCAAGCTGAGAAAAACGGAAAACTTCTGCCTGGTCAGCGAATCATCGAACCGTCAAGTGGAAACACTGGCATCGCGCTCGCGGCTATTGCGCAGCTCAAGGGGTATCCAATAACAATTTTGATGCCTGACAATGTTTCGATCGAGCGGCGACAGATGCTCGAAGTATTTGGCGCCGAAGTCATTGTCACGCCCGGTGCCGAGGGCTCGAACGGCGCAGTTTTGCGAGCAGAAAAAATGGCCAAAGAAAATCCTGATTGGTGTTTTTTGCATCAATATGAGAACGAAGCGAACCCGACAGCCCATTACGAAACAACTGGGCCAGAGATTTGGCACGATTGCCCCGAGGTGACGCACTTTGTCGCCGGCTTGGGAACGAGTGGCACGCTGATGGGTGTTGGTCGCTACTTGAAAGAAAAGAACAGCGAGATAAAAATCATTGCAGTTGAACCGCCACTGGGCGAGCGAGTTGAAGGCTTACGCAATTTAGATGACGGATATATTCCGCCGGTGTTCGACAAGTGGCATGGTCGCGAAACTTTAGATCGCAAGCGAGTTGTTCGACCTCGCGAGAGCATTGAGTGCACGCGCCGACTTGTGCGCGAGTGCGGAATTTTCGCCGGCATTTCTTCTGGTGCATCGTTGGCTGGTGCACTTAAAGTCGCAAGTGAAATCGGCCTAGATAGTGATCAAGAAGCCGTGATTGTTTTCATCGTCTGCGATGGTGGATGGAAATATCTGTCAACTGGCGCGTATACAGATGACCTAGATCTGGCCGAAGCAGCCGCCGAAAAAATAATTTACTTTTAGCGACCTGCAACAAGCACGCAAAGACCAGCAACGACCACAGTGGCTGAAGTCAGCCGACGTTTGTGGTCATCCTCTTTGAGATACTTCCAGCCAGCCAGTGCGGCGATCACCACACTTGATTCACGCATTGTTGCGACATAGCCAACGGGCGCAAGAGTGAAGGCGTAGACAACCATCGAATAGCCGATAATCGACATGGTGCCACCGAATGCGGCGGGCTTCCATTCAGCAGCAAGAAAACCTTTGAGTTCTTTGCGACGTGTCAGAAGTGCCCAGATTGTTATTGATGTAGCCCCGCTAACAAAAACACTGAGAGCAAATGCGACAGCGTTTGAGTTGCGAGCGCCGTATGCATCAACAACTGAATAAACACCAATAGTTGCTGCAACACCGAGAGCAGAAAAAATATTGTTTATCGGTTGACCCGAGACTAAAACCCAAAGTCCAAAAATGACAATGGCGATACCCGCCATGCTGAGTGCGGAGAGATCGTCGCCAAGAAAAATCAAACCCAAAATGGCCGCGCTGAGCGCGCCAGCACCACGGGCGATCGGATAAGTAAGTGAGAAGTCATTTTTGTCGTATGCCTTAGCGAGCAACACGACATACGGTAAGTGTCCACATCCACTGATGATTGACCACCACCAAGAAATATTTGGCTGACCGTCAATAAGTGTCCAACCCACTAGAGCGATCAACGCAAAAGAGCCTGCAAAAGCAAATTGACCCCATAGGGCAAGAAACCGGTCACTTGTTTGCTTGACGACAATGTTCCAAGTTGCATGCAAAAACGCAGCCAACAAAGCTAGGGCTGCGGCGAGAATCACACAGCGACTATAAAGCTTTTGCTGATGGGTCGTCGTGGCTAAAGCGAGTTGCCTAAGTTCAATGTTGGCCACGGCGTAGCGTTGTTGGCGATGAATGCGCAGGTTGATCGCCCGATCGGAATGTTTGATTCTGGTTTTGGTGGCCTCACTGTTGCGCGAGCCGTTATTGATTTGCTGCCGAGCGAAAATCTTATTTACATCGGCGACACAGCCCGTTACCCGTATGGGCCAAAGCCGGCCAGTGAAGTAAGAAGTTATGCGATCGAATTAGCGACAAGCTTGGTGCGTGACTTCAACGCAAAATTGATCGTTGTTGCTTGTAATACCGCCGCCTCGGTTGCGTTAAGCGAACTACGAAGTCTGCTCTCAGTGCCCGTTATTGGCGTTGTTGAGCCAGGTGCACGAGCGCTTGTCGAGGCGACGACGAATAATCGCGTCGGAGTGATCGGCACGGTTGGCACTATTTCGTCAGGGGCGTATGAGAGTGCAGTCGCGAACGCATCGCGCGATGTTTCACGCGAAGTTTTTCTCACTGCTACGGCCTGCCCAGGTTTTGTCGAGTTCGTTGAGCGCAATGAAACTTCTGGTCGGGCCGTAACTGAGTTGGCAGAGAAGTTGCTTGGACCAATTCGAAATGCCGATGTTGACACGCTGTTGCTCGGGTGCACTCATTATCCATATTTGAGCGAAGTAATTGGCCGAGTGATGGGATCTGGCGTGAGGCTGATCAATAGTGCTGACGCCACCGCGTCAGTTGTGCGTGATGTGCTGGCTGAAAATAACATTTCTCGTAGTGTGGGAAGTGGCGCGCAGAGCTCATCAAGACATTCTGGTTTGCATGAGTTTTATTCGTCTGGCGATGTTCAGCAGTTTGCTGAATTTGGTCGTCGATTTTTGGGTCCAGAGCTTTCGGTTGCAAAGCAATGGCCAAAGTAATTAGATAAACAAGTTGTTAATAACGGAGAGAACATGACACGACCTGACGGACGACAAGCAAATGAATTGCGCCAACTCAAATTTGAGCGTGACTTCACCGAGATGGCTGCGGGTTCGGTGTTGGTTTCGTTTGGCAAGACCAGAGTCTTGTGCACCGCGTCGGTCGATGAAGATGTGCCGCGATGGATGAAAGGCAAGAACAAAGGTTGGGTGACCGCGGAATATTCGATGTTGCCCGGCTCGACACCTGAACGCAATGACCGCGAAGCAGCAAAAGGCAAACAGGGTGGTCGCACGATTGAGATTCAACGATTGATTGGCCGTTCGCTGCGCTCGTGTTGCGACATGACGCTGTTGGGCGAAAGACAAGTGATTGTCGACTGTGATGTGTTGCAAGCCGATGGTGGCACGCGGACTGCCAGCATTTGCGGCGCATACATTGCGTTGCACGATGCGTTGACGCGTGTGCAACAAAGCGGTCTGATAACGAAACATCCGTTGCACTCGTTGTGTGCGGCAGTGAGTGTGGGCATTCATAACGGTGTGCCGATACTCGATTTGCCGTATGTAGAAGACAGTTCAGCCGAAGTTGATATGAATGTCGTGATGTTGCAGGCACATAATTCAACCGAGCCAAAATTTGTTGAAGTGCAGGGCACTGCCGAAGGTGCGGCGTTTAGTCAAACACAATTGACCGAGTTGTTAGCTCTAGCGACTGCAGGTTTGCGCGAGGTTTTTGCGCTACAGACGCAGACGCTTGCAGTGCCACCGAAACCAAAACTTTAATTAGTGTGCTGAAAATATGTTGCGCGTAGTTTGCGCTTCGGCAAACCCACACAAGGTCGCCGAGATTTTCGAAATCATCAGAGAAATTGCTTCAGTTGATTTGTTGCCTCGTCCTGGCGAACTTGCCGACGTAGTCGAAGATGCCGACACGCTTACGGGCAATGCGCGGCTTAAAGCTGTGGCTGTTTGTGCTGCAACCGGTATGCCGGCGCTTGCGGATGATACGGGTCTCGAAGTTGACGCATTAGATGGTCGACCGGGCGTGATTACTGCGCGTTTTGCTGGTTCTGGTGCAACTGACGCGCAAAATCGAAAGAAATTGTTGCAAGAACTTATGGGGGTTACGAATCGTGCAGCCCGATTTCGAACTGTTGCGCTATTGCGAATGCCAAACGGTCAAGAAATAGTTGCTGAGGGCGTATGTGAAGGGTCAATTAGCGACATCGAGCGTGGTGAACGCGGTTTTGGCTATGACTCGGTGTTTATACCGACTTCGAGCAATGGTCGGACTTTCGCCGAGATATCGATCGCTGAGAAACACGAGGTTTCACATCGCGGAAATGCATTTCGATTGTTAGCTAGTCGGTTGGGCGAGTTACCAACCACGTAAATCAATCGGCCACGAGTCGATAACTTCGTCGCCGCGCACAAGAAATGCCAATTCGTGCATCGCCATAGTCGGGTCGATGTGCGCAGGAATCACTCGAAGTTTGTCGCCAACAGAAACGTTTGTGTTTACCGATTCTTTTTTCGGGGCGAGTGTCGTATGTTCGTCTGAACAAAACAACACGTCAAAGCCTTGAACAGACGGATTGCCATGATCCATGCCGAGAGATTTCAGGCCAACATCAATTACAAGCCAGTCGCTGGATTTTGAAATTATCGTGCCCATGACAAAACAACTCTGATCGAAAGGCAAATTTAACTTTGCGTAGTGGGTGTCCATTAATGCATAAGAGCCGGCTTGCAACTCATTGATACAAGTTTGATCGTGCAGGTCAAACGTGCCGGTGCCGCCCGCCGAGATGATTTCACCGCCAACGTCTTGGGCTGCACTCGCGAGAAGTTGCATCGATTCGGCGACGCGCTGTTTTCGTTTTTCGTGACCCTCGATCATCATTAGGTGACCTTCGTAACCCATGACGCCACGCACGTTTAGTTTTTGTTTGCGTGCGAAATCTGCAAGTTGACCAGCAAGTGTTGGCGCTATGCCACAGCGAGGGAGACCAACATTGACGTCAATTAGTACATCGCGCAGACCTGCACTCGCGGCTGCCATGACTGTTATTTCAGAATCAACTGCGATTGTTACACGCGCTGATTGCGAAACTTTTGCCAATGCGTTTAGTCGGTCGGTGTCAACAACTTCGTTGGCGAGCAAATAATCTTCACCAACACCGGCTGCGGCCATGCCGATAACTTCACGAGGTGTGGCACATGTGAAGGTTTTGTGTCCGTATTGTGATTGCAAATTGGCAAGGTTGGTGCACTTGTGTGCTTTCGTATGTGGTCGCAGTTTTTTACCTGGGTGTCGAAGTGACATTGTTCGCAGGTTGCTATTGAGCGAGTCAAGATCGATTAACAACGCGGGCGTTGCGAGTTGAGATGTCGTGCGTGGTTGCATGTTGTGCCGACGGAGAGACTCGAACTCTCACTGGCGGCGTCCTAAGCGCCGTGCCTCTGCCATTGGGCTACGTCGGCTTGCGTATGCCTTGGGTCGTAAGAGTAGTGCTTGATATCGGTTCTTTGACATAATGTAAACCTTGACTTCAATAACGACGGCACATCAAAGCCCAAAGCGTCAGTTGGATGCTTCGGCACTGGCTGGGCAGTTGGGTCTTGCCGACAAAATCGTCGATTCGCAGGCGCTTGAAAACAGCGTTGCGTTGTGCGCGAAAAACAAAGTTGTATTGCCGACGTTTGCTCAATTAGCCGACCCTTCAAAAATTGATGCTGACTATGCGAAAGGCGTCGATAAAAATGCTCCTGATGCGCGCAACTTGTTTCGTGTGCATTGGTACAACAACATGCGCGGCGACCGAGTTTCAGTGCCAGACCATGTGGTGTTGCCCAGCAGTCTGACTGGCGTCGCAAGCCCGATAATCGTGATGTTTGGTGATCGGTTTCCGATGATTACCGCGCACAAAGTATTGGCAGCGTATTCGTGTCTTGCGCCAAGAATAATTACTGGGCAGTTCGACCCGAGTCGACACCGTGCAGTTTGGCCGTCGACAGGAAATTATGCGCGTGGTGGCGTTGCGATCAGTCGCATCATGGGGTCGCGTGGAGTAGCAGTTTTGCCAGCGGGAATGTCGCAAGAGCGATTTGATTGGCTCGACAAATGGGTGAGTGACCCGAGTGACATCGTGCGTACGCCGGGCACCGAGAGCAATGTCAAAGAAATTTATGATGCGTGTAACGAGATGGAACTCGACCCGAAGAATTTTATTTTCAACCAATTTTGTGAATTTGGCAACCATGTCGGTCACTATGAAGTGACTGGTCGCGCATTGGCGAGTGTCTTTGAACATGTCAATAAAGCAACCGGCGGCAAGTTGCGACTTGCGGCGTTCACTTCGGCGACTGGTTCGGCGGGCACGATTGGTGCAGGAGACAGATTAAAAGACGATTACGGCGCCAAGATTGTCGCGGTCGAAGCGCTTGAGTGTCCGACGATGCTCGAAAATGGTTTTGGTGAACACAACATTCAAGGCATTGGCGACAAACACATACCGCTGATTCATAACGTCATGAACACTGACGTTGTTGTCGGTGTTTCAGACCGAGCCACAGATGAACTTGATGTGATGTTCAATACTGATGCTGGGTGCCGTTATCTGGCTGAACGCAAAGGTGTGCCGGTAGAAATTGTTGAGACGCTGAAACACTTTGGTTTTTCGGCAATTTGCAACGTGATTGCGGCGATCAAGACAGCGAAGTTGCTCGGGCTTGGTGAAAATGATGCTTTGATCACGATTGCCACTGACGGCGCCGATTTGTATCCGAGCGAGCGGGTTAAAACTTTGACGCGCAGATTTAATGATTCGTTTACCGAGATTGACGCCGCTGAAGTTTTCGCTGAGCACTTGGCAACTGTCAATACCGATGCGATGATCGACTGCACCGAGCGAGACCGCACGCGCATTTTTAATCTTGGCTATTACACGTGGGTTGAACAACAAGACACACCGCTTGAAGTTTTTGAAGCACGGCGCTCGCAGTCGTTCTGGCGCGATTTGCGCAAGTATTTGCCAGTCTGGGATGACCTAATCGGCGAGTTCAATCGCCGAGTTGCTGCCAAAAATTAGTTGTCGATAACGGTATTGCGGCCGTGAATGCTCAAAAGCCAGTGGTGACTGGTTGGCGATGTGCTGCCTGTGGCACTCGCGTGGCGATTAGTGATGTTTTTTCCTGGCGGTGTCCAAATTCGAGCGATACAGATCGACATCATGTGCTTGAAATCGAAAATGCGATTGCGCCGTTACGTAGTAACGGTGATTCGAATCCGTTTGTTGGCTTTCAACGATATTTGGCGTGGGATGCGTTTGCTGCAACATTGGGTCTCGAGTTTGATTCACGAACGAAGATCATTCGTGATCTAGATGACGCAGTGGCAAAAGTAGCGGGCACTGGTTTTCGAACTACGCCGTTCTTGCGTAACGACGCACTAAGTGACGCTTTGGGTTTTGCCGAGCAGGGTGGTATTTGGATCAAAGACGAGACGCATAACGTTGCTGGTTCACAAAAAGCCCGGCATTTATTTACACAGTTGTTGCATTTGATCGCAGTTGAAAATGTCGATCGGGCACCGTGGCGAAATCAAAGTGAGCGACCACAATTAGCGATTGCTTCATGTGGCAATGCTGCGATTGCTGCCAGCACTTTAGCGCGAGCAGTTGACTGGCCAATTCAAGTGTTTGTGCCTGAGCACGCGGATGCGCCTACGCTCAAAATTTTAAGCGCACTGAATGCGAACGTTGTGCGTTGCGCGAGGCTTGCAACCGACCCACCTGGTGATCCATGTGTGTTTAGATTTCGCGAAGCAATTGTCGCTGGCGCAATACCTTTTGGTGTGCAAGGTCCGGAGAATGCGTGGTGTCTCGATGGCGGTCGCACAATTGGTTGGGAAATGGCAGTCGTCGCAGAGAACCTCCCAGGTTCGTTGTTTAGTCGAATGTTCGTGCAAGCAGGTGGCGGTGCATTTGTGACTTGCGCTGCCAATGGTTTTTTTGCGGGTGCAACTAAGCCGAAAGTGCATGCTGTACAAACCGAAGGATGTGCGCCATTGGCTCGCGCTTTTGAGATTGCGCGCAAGACCGGTGGTGCACGAAACGCCGGTTCGCGATGGTCGCAGTGCATGTGGCCATGGGAGACCATGCCTGTTTCGCTTGCCGACGGTATTTTGGACGACGAAACATACGACTGGGTTGGTGCGTGTAATGCGATGGCCGACAGTGATGGTTACCCAGTTGTCGCGAGCGAAGATCGGGTTCACCAAAGTTTTGAAATGGCGCATCGTGTGACAAATATTGATGTCAGCCCGACTGGTGCCGCCGGGCTTGCGGGATTATTGGAAATGCGCCGAGAAATCGCCGATGACGAACGTGTGATTGTTATTTTCAGCGGCGTCCGTCGGCAATAGTTGCGCGCGCACTAGCCTGCAAGGCATGTCAAACATTCTTCCTGTAGCCCTTGAGGGCGGATTCGATGCACGCAGCGATATCTTCGTGCGACTGCTCAAGAGTCGAGTAGTCATGCTCGGCACTGATGTCAATGATGAGATTGCCAATCAGGTTTGCGCTCAGTTGTTGTTTCTCGAAGGCGAAGACCCGAAAGCAGATATTTGGTTATATATAAATAGTCCAGGTGGTTCGGTAACCGCGGGTATGGCGATTTACGACACGATGCAGTTTGTTTCGTGCGATGTCGCCACAGTGTGTTTGGGTTTAGCCGCCTCGATGGGCCAGTTCTTGTTGACTGCTGGTGCTGCCGGCAAACGATATACATTGCCAAATGCACGAATCATGATGCACCAACCGCTTGCTGGTCTGCGAGGTCAGGCGTCTGATATTGCGATTCAAGCCGAACAACTTGCTTATACAAAGTTGAGCATGGCAAAACTTACAGCCCATCACTCTGGCCGAAAACTAGAAGAGATTCAGGCTGACTCAGAGCGCGATCGTTGGTTTACAGCCGAGCAAGCCCGCGATTACGGTTTGGTCGACAAAGTAATCGTCAAGCGCGGAGAAATTCGCTAACGACAATTAGTTGTTACGGGGTTGGGCCGACGCTTAGCCCGGTTGATATGTCGACGCCGCAAGTTTCACGAATCCATTGAGCTGATGCGTCGGCGGCTTTTTGCGTTGAATAAGACATTTCTATAACTGCTTGCACGCTCTCGGCGTCGTTCGGGTTAGCGCGAGAGGCAACAGTTAGTAATTCGGTGAGTGACTTCCAGTCGTCTTCGATTGCCAGTGGTGCAACTTTGGCTAGTCGCGTGTAACGATCAAGCATCTGCGAGACTTCAGCGGGTGTCGCAGTCGGCTGAGTGATTGCGGGTACTTCGAGAGCTAGTTGTCGACAGAAGTTTGTCGCAGTTCGAGGTGTTTCGGCACATGCACTAGTGAGCGCCGCAAACGTGAAGACCGTTGCGGCGACTCGGGTTGCCATGTGGGTTCGAGTACGCACACATTGGCGAAACGAATTAGTGCCTGTGATTTTTAAAAAAGTCATCGCGCTCAAGTATCTCAGGTTGAACATTGAGTTTGGCGTCATGTCACTCGTTGGTCGCATCGTTGAAAATTCAAGCCGAATTACAAGTCGAAAATGTAAAAGGAAGTAAAAGTGTTTGCATCAGTAAGGTCGGCCACGTTGTTGGGTGTTCGTGGTTCGCGAGTTGATGTCGAAGTGCATGCCGGCATCGGCTTGCCGGGTTTTACGGTTGTAGGGCAGCCAGATGAAGTGTGTCGTGAGAGTCGCGATCGAGTTCGGGCTGCGTTGTTATCGGCGGGTTTGCCTTGGCCGACGCGACGAGTGACGGTGAATCTTGCACCGACTGGCGATCGAAAGTCTGGGGCGTGTTTAGATTTGGCGATCGCAATTGGTTTGTTGGCTGCACAAGAAATTGTCAGTGTCGACGTTTTATCTGAGTTTGCTTTTATTGCCGAGTTGGGTCTCGATGGTTCGTTGAGACCATTGCGCGGTGCGACGCCCCTGGTTTTGGCATTGACTGATCGCACAACAATTGTTGCGCCTGGCAACTTTGTCGAAGCAAGGGCGGCAACACCGAGCAATGTTCTTTGTGCTCAGAATCTTTTTGATGTGGTTGAGTGCTTGGCTGGGCGCGCCGATTGGCAACGCGAAGTTCGTGAAAGCAAACCTACAGACGCGCTTAATCGGCGTCGTGATAATCGCGATCGCGATGTGAATGCGAATTCGAGCGCCGAGCGTGTAAGTGCACTAGAAATGGCAGACGTGCAGGGGCAACCTGTGGCACGGCGCGCCCTTGAAATTGCCGCGGCAGGTGTACATCATTTATTGCTAGTTGGGCCACCTGGAGCAGGTAAAACAATGTTGGCCGAGCGTCTTGTCGGACTTTTGCCGCCGTTGACAGATGAAGAAGCAATCGCAACAACGATGGTTCACTCTTCGGTTCATCTCGAATCGCCAAATGCAGGTCTAATACGTCGTGCACCATATCGGGCACCGCATCATTCATCTTCGATGGTCTCGATGGTTGGTGGCGGCACTGCACTAATGCGACCTGGCGAAATCTCACT
The DNA here is from genome assembly GCA_030827545.1 of Acidimicrobiales bacterium. Classification (GTDB taxonomy): domain Bacteria; phylum Actinomycetota; class Acidimicrobiia; order Acidimicrobiales; family Ilumatobacteraceae; genus BACL27. The sequence continues at coordinate 26,832 of JAUREG010000013.1, read as the reverse complement.
GGCAAGCAACGGTGTCTTGTTTCTGGACGAACTCGGCGAGTTTGCACCGTCGGTGCTTGATGCGTTGCGCCAGCCGCTTGAACAGGGCATAGTTCGATTGGCGCGAGCCCGAACAAGCGTTGTGATGCCCGCAAAGTTTTTGCTCGTCGCAGCGACGAATCCGTGTCCGTGTGGTGAAGGTTCACCAGGTGCTTGCACATGTGACGAGTCGGCGCGAGCCCGGTATCTGCGAAGATTTTCTGGGCCGTTGCTCGACCGATTTGATTTGCGAGTTGCAGTGTCGCGACCAAAAACAGACGAACTGGTTAGCCCGCAACGTGGTGAATCGACTGTCGATGTTGCCAACCGCGTCGCGGCTGCACGTGAACTTGCATTTTTCAGGTCGGGTTGCGCCAACTCGGCTTTGAGTCGCGAACAATTAGATCTTGTAGCACCGTTATCAAGAAGCGCAGAAAAGCGATTGCGTCGAGAACTTGAGAATGGTCGTTTGACCGGTCGCGGTTATCACCGAGTGCGCCGCGTGGCACGTACAGTCGCAGATCTTGACGGTGCGCCTGACGTTGTCAGTGACGAGCATCTGAATCTTGCGTTGATGATGCGAGTTGATCTTGCATCAGGCTTGCGTGCACGAGAGTTGCAGTTTTAGCGATGAGCGTTGTCATACAGAAATTTTTAAGTGATGATCACTTAATGGCGGCAGCGTTGACAGCGCTACCCAAGATCGGCCCAAAGCGATTGTCGACTTTGCTCAAATATCACGACCCGCAAACTGCGTGGTCGGTGGTGCAGGGTCGAGCAAAGCCACACGACGTAGTCGCTGCACTAATGCAAGAGAGTGGTCTCGGTGCCATGTGGCGAGCAAATGCGACTCGCGATTTGCAAGAGCAGATTCTGGCGCGATGCAAAAAAGCGGGCATTCATTTGGTGCTTTACGGCGAGTCGAGTTATCCATCTTGCTTAAAAAACGATTTAGCACCACCTGCAGTTTTGTTCTATCTAGGTGACTTGTGTGCGCTAAACGCTCGACGTGTTGGCATGATCGGTACGCGTAGTGCAACTGCATCAGGCAGATATTTTGCATCGCACCTTGCATTTGAGTTGACTCAAAACGGAGTATCGGTCGTTTCTGGTTTGGCGAGAGGTATTGATGCGTGGGCTCATCGTGGCGCACTTCGCGCGCGCGAAAAGACCGACAGCGCAGACATGAAAAAGCCAAAATCTGCATTTGGTGAACTGGCGCCGCCTGTTGGTGTTGTCGCATCGGGGCTTGATTATGTGTATCCGAAAGAACATGGTGATTTGTGGCGGCAGGTTGCTCAAACTGGTGTGCTTTTGAGTGAGTCTTCACCAGGTGCGGCGCCTGAGGCGTTTCGGTTTCCGTTGCGCAACAGAATTTTGGCGGCATTAAGCGAAGTGTTGGTTGTTGTTGAGAGTCGCGACAAAGGTGGGTCAATGATCACTGTCGACGAAGCACAAAAGCGCGACATCGCAGTTCTCGCAGTGCCCGGGTCGCCAAGAAATATTGCTTCGGTGGGCACGAACTTGCTCGTGCAACAAGGTTGTTTGCCGGTTGTTGGCGTAGACGATATTTTGGTCGCACTCGGTTTAGATAATCGACGCGCCAGTGCCGCCTCTTTTGACCCACGACCACGACTTTCTGAGCAAGACGCACATCTTGTTGCCGTCATGGTGGGAGCACCATTTTCGTTAGACGAATTTGTCATTCGTACAGGCGTGCCACTTTTGGAAGCAGCAATTTCTCTTGGTCGTTTAGAGGCTTTGGGTTGGGTCGTGAATAACTCGGGGTGGTGGGAAGTAATCGAATTCGGGTAGCGACACACTCAAAGAGATACCGTTATGACTGCTATGGCGGCGGGGTGGAGTATCGACGACTTTATTGGCTCTATGACGGCTGCCTCTGCGCATACGACCAGTGCTTATGCCAGTGATGTCAAGCAATTTGCCGAATGGGTTTCGCGACAGAAAGTCACTTCGCCGAAAAATGTGACGCGCGATATGGTTCGCCAATACCTGAGTTTCTTGACAACGAATCGTCAGGCAAAGCGCAGTGTTACTCGCAAACTCGCGGCGATTCGCAGGTATTTTGCTTGGCAAGTGCGAAACAAGACGATCAAATCTGACCCAACGGTTGGCGTTCGAACACCATCGGGCACGGGTCGATTGCCCAAAGTTTTGACCAAAGAACAACTCAATGCGTTGTTGACGTGCAAAGACCCCGAAGTACCAGAGTGGAAGTCGACACGCGATACGGCTGTGATCGAATTGCTTTACGGCAGCGGTCTACGAGTGAGCGAACTTTGTTCGCTCGATGTCGACAGCATCGATGCTCGCAACAACACGGTGACGGTGATGGGTAAAGGTTCAAAAGAGCGGCGCATTCCGGTAAGTGAGCCGAGTATTGGCGCAGTAAAAAGTTGGGTTAAATTGCGCCGTGAAGTTATCGACGAAGAACGCGAATCAGTTGCGCTGTTTTTAAATTCACGCGGTGGGCGATTGGCGCCGCGCGATGTTCGGCGAATAATTGACGAGAGAGCGCTTACTCCAACTCATCCGCACGCCTTGCGGCACACGTTTGCCACTCATCTGCTCGACAACGGCGCTGATTTACGTGCAGTGCAAGAGTTACTCGGACACTCTGACGTCGCAACAACACAGCGGTACACACAAGTCAGCAAAGAGCGCCTGAAATCTGCTTACGGCGCGTCGCACCCACGCGCATGAACGCACTTCCTGTTCGCTTAACAATTGATCAAGCTTGGGATAAGTGGCACGCGCAAAAAGACCCACTCGCGCGCGAGTGGCTCGTCGTGCACTATGCATCGCTAGTCAAGTTCGTTGCAGGTCGACTTGCAGCAGGTTTGCCAAAACGAGTCGAGATTGGTGACCTCGTAGGTTCTGGCGTGTTCGGTTTGATGAATGCAATTGATCGCTTCGACCCAGCATTGGGTTTCAAGTTTGAGACTTATGCGATTCCGAGAATTCGTGGCGCAATTTTAGATAGTCTGCGTTCGCTCGACTGGGTGCCGCGCAGTGTGCGTTCAAAAGCTAGAACGGTAGAAAATGCAATCTCAGACTTAGAGCATGAGTTAAAACGTGCACCAACAGACGAAGAGTTGGCTGTCAAGCTGAAAATTAATAGCAGTGATCTTGAAACTTGGTTGACCGAGATTGCATCAAGTGCGATCGGTCCGCTTGACCATGTCGTTGCCGACAACACACCAGCATCTACACATGGTGGGGCGTCGTATGTGCCAAGTCCAGATTCTGTTGTCGAGGCATCTGAGTTGCGAAAAATAATGCGAAGCGAGATTAAACGTCTTCCTGAACGAGAGCGAACAGTATTAGTTCTGTATTACGAAGAAAATTTGACACTCGGCGAAATTGGCGATGTGCTCGGTGTGACCGAAAGTCGGGTGTCACAGATTCACACCAAGGCTGTGTTGCAGTTGCGCTCGCGTCTTGCTGCTGCAGATGTCGCCTAAGCGACCTGCGCGCCAAAATCTCGTCAAGTATTTCTGCGTCACTATTGGCGACGGTACTTTTTGTGGCAATGTTTTCTTCACCAACTATTGCTGCGCCATGTTTGATACGAAGTCCAGTTTCAAATTTCAGCACTGATTTAATTGTCGACTACTTTCGGGCGCCGAAATGTGAACAGTGCTCGGGCAATCGTGGCATTGAACTGCAATTACAGCGCGGTCAGGCTATTTTCGCCGCAGCTGATGGCGTAGTTAGTTTTCGCGGCGAAGTTAATCGCACAAAATATCTCGTTATTTTGACCGCCAATAATCGCCGTATTACATACGGCAAGTTCAGTGTTAGCAATGTTCGTGCCGGCGACCGTGTATTTGCTGGGCAAAAAGTTGCTGAATCAGGAGAAAGTCTTTACTTCGGTATTCGCGAAACTGTAGATGGCGTTGCGCAATATCTGGACCCAATGGTGTATTTGGTGACGAATAGTAAGAGTGCAAAACGTGCAGTTTTGATCAGCGACGATTTAACTAGCGAATGGTCTGGCTTTGTGGGCATCAAAAATCCTTTGAATTCACAGTGCTGAATGAAGTGCCCAACCGCTAGAATTTTGGGGCTAGTTAAGTAGTAGAAGTTCATATCCCACTAATTAATTGCACGACTTTCATCATGTGGTCGCTTCGGTGCCGAAGGTTGTGTATGTAACCACAGAGAGGAAGTTAGTTATGGCAATTATCAGCATGCGTCAGATGCTTGAGGCCGGAGTTCATTTCGGTCATCGCACAGCCCGTTGGGACCCGCGAATGCAGCGCTTCATTCACAGTGAGCGCAACGGCATTTACATCATCGACCTTGAACAAACTCTTGTGCGAATTGAAGAGGCTTATCGCTTCGTTCGCGACCTTGTCGCCAATGGCGGCAACATTTTGTTCGTCGGAACAAAAAAGCAAGCGCAAGACCCTGTGCGACTATTCGCGCAACATTGCGGCATGCCATATGTCAACGAGCGTTGGCTGGGCGGCATGTTGACAAACTTCGACACGATTTCAAAGCGAGTCAGCAAGATGCAAGAGTACGAGCGTCTTCGCGAGACCGGCGAGTTCGAATTGATGCCAAAGAAAGAAGCGTTGTTGATCAATCGCGAACTTGAGAAATTGCAGCGCAACTTGTCGGGCATCAGCTCGATGGGTCGACGCCCGAACGCAATTTTCGTGCTCGATACTTTGAAAGAGCACATCGCAGTGACTGAGGCTCGCAAACTTGGCATTCCAGTTATTGCGGTTGTCGACACAAACGTCAACCCAGACATCATCGATTACCCGATTCCGGGCAACGACGATGCGATTCGTGCAAACGAATTGATGGCTCGTGTTATTGCAGAAGCAGTTATTGAAGGTCGTTACATCGCCGAGAAGATGACTCCGCGAGTTGCTCCGGCTGCTGCTGGCACGACGATACCTGCGGCGCCAGTGAACACTCGCACGCCAGCCGAGCAAGCGATTTTCGAGGCGCAGCAAGAAGCGGCAAAAGCGCAAGCGGCTGCCGAAATGACAAAGCGTGACGCAAAAGTTGCGCCGAAGTCAGAGTAAAAAAATTTACAAACAAACTCAAAAGAAAAAGTAGTACAGATCAAGATGGCATTTTCAGCAAAAGAAGTACAAGCACTGCGTCAGGCGACTGGCGCAGGAATGATGGACTGCAAGAAAGCACTCGAAGACGCAAACGGTGACATGGAGGCTGCAAAGCAGTGGCTTCGTGAAAAAGGTTTGTCGGCGAGCGCCAAACGCGACGATCGCGACAACGCCCAAGGTGTTGTTGCGTTGTTGGTCAAGGGCAATGTTGGTGCGATGGTCAAGTTGAAGTGCGAGACCGATTTTGTCGCGAGCAGCGATGGCTTCAAGGCTGAAGCAGATGCGCTGGTTGCATTGGTGCTTGAAAAGGGCGAAACCGCAATTTCGCAACGTTCAACACAGCTCGAAGACCTCAAGATATTGCTCAAAGAGAAAATTGAAGTCGGCGACGTCATTCGCATTGAAGGCGCCGCGGGTAACAAGATCGGTTCGTACTCTCACCTTCAGGGCAATCGCGGCATCAATGGTGTGCTTGTTGAGATGAGCGGTGCAACTGATGAATTGGCTCACGATGTGGCAGTGCACATTGCATTCGCGCGACCAAAATATTTGGCAAAGGCCGACGTGCCTGAGTCGGTAGTTGCCGCAGAGCGCGCAACACTTGAAGTTGTAACTCGTAACGAAGGTAAGCCAGAACAAGCGATCGCCAAAATTGTCGATGGCCGTGTGACTGGGTTCTTCAAAGATATTTGCTTGCTAGAACAGCCATATGCCAAAGACGACAAGCAATCAGTGTCGGCGGTCATTGGTGCGGCCAAGATTCTTCGTTTTGCGCAGGTTGAAATAGGCTAGAGCCATGGCTGGTGCGTCGTCCGCGAATCCTCGTTGGAAGCGGGTGGTTTTAAAATTGTCCGGTGAGGCTCTTGCTGAGCCGTCTGGTTTTGGTCTCGATTCAGACGTATTGCACCAAATTGCAACCGAATTACACGAAACTCGACGAGACCTAAATGTCGACATCGCCGTTGTTGTTGGCGGCGGAAACTTCTGGCGTGGCCTCAAAGGCGCAGGTCAAGGCATGGACCAAGCGCAAGCCGACTATATGGGCATGATCGCAACTGTGATGAACGCTTTGGCACTGCAAGACGCATTCGAGCGAGTGGGTCAATTTTCGCGCGTCATGACCGCAGTTGAAATGCCGAAAGTTGCCGAACCATATATTCGTCGTCGCGCTGAACGTCATCTTGAAAAAGGGCGAATAGTTATTCTTGCCGGTGGCACTGGCAACCCATTTTTTACAACTGATACTGCCGCCGCATTGCGCGCCGCCGAAATTTCAGCACAGGCGATCTTGAAGGGCACTCATTCTGGTGTCGACGGCGTTTATACGGCCGACCCGAAGAAAGACAAAACTGCGACTCGTTTCGATGAGATCACTTATTTAGACGTGATCAGTAAGGGTCTGAAAGTTATGGACTCGACAGCAATCACATTCTGCATGGATAACAAAATACCGATCGTTGTTTTCAACTTGCTCGAAAAAGGCAATGTTCGAAAAATTCTCGAAGGCCAAAAGATTGGAACCCTCGTCGAGTGATTGAAGAAACTTTGCTTGACGCGATGGAGAAAATGGGCAAGGCAGTAGAGCATGTCCAAGCACAATTTCTCGGCGTACGAACTGGTCGCGCCAACGCATCGCTTGTAGAAAAACTGCAAGTCGAGTACTACGGCGCTTTTGTGCCGCTGCAACAACTCGCTTCATTTCAAGTACCAGAAGCTCGCATGCTTGTCGTGAAACCACATGACCGAGGTTCGATCGCCGCAATCGAGCGCGCACTGCAGTCGAGCGATCTCGGATTGTCGCCGAGCAATGATGGTGTCGTAATTCGGCTCAACTTTCCGGCACTTACCGAAGAGCGCCGCAAAGAATTTGTAAAAGTCGTCAAGAATATGGCTGAAGAGGGTCGAGTTACGGTTCGAAATATTCGTCGTGATGCACGCAAATTACTTGAGACGGCACAAAAAGATGGAGACATCTCGCAAGACGATTTGGATCGAGCCGAAAAAGAGCTCGAGCAGATAACTCACACGACAGTAGAAGCTGTCGATAAAGCATTTGCACGTAAAGAGCAAGAACTATTAGAGGTGTAAAGTTAATTCAACGAATTTTTAGAGGGGAAGCCGCACTATGAGCGACGACACAAATAACGAAAATCTTGACGACACGACCAATGCGACTGATCGAACGGGCAACGATGCCACCGTTGACTTTGGCGACGAATTCGGAATTGTGAAGTTTGCCGACGACGATGACAGTGCCCCTGCGATTTCTTTTCCTGAAAATCAAACTGACCAGTTGCCTCACTGGACTGAGCCCCCGACCGGCGAATTGCCAAAATTCGTGATGGCGAGTGAAGATACGATTTCGCCGACTCCGAGTGCAGGTGCGAGCCGACCTCCGATAAATCTGACAGGTTCAACTCGTCGAGTCGAACCCGCATCTGCGCCACCGCCAGTTGCTCGACCAGCGCGTGAAGGACGAATTTCAATTGGGTCTGACCCGACTGGTGAGCGAAATCGTCCAGACTCGTCGGGTTCATTGCCTCGACGCGATGTGAGTGGTTCGCTGCGCCGCGACGATACTGGCAGTTCGCAGACCGTGCGCCCGACACAAGTTCGCCGTGCGCGACCAAGCGATCGCAGTGATTCAGGCACTGGTCCGCGACCAAGGCCACGAACTGCAGCGGCACGCACAAACACCGGCTCGCGAATGGCTTCATCGACCCAGAGAGATCTGCCAACTGCAACCGCAGTGGGTGCACTGTTGGCTGCCGTGTTTATTGCGGCGATTTTGGTTGGTCCAGTCGCGGTGATGATTTTGTTGATTCTGGTTCTTGGTCTGGCCGCAGTTGAGTTTTTTACTCAGGCATCGACAACTGGCTATCAACCTGCACTAATAGTTGGCGTTGTCGGGTGTGTTGCTGCACCGCTTGCTGCTTATTGGATTGGTGACGCCGCGTTGCCTCTAGTGTTCGTGTTCGCGTTTGTCGCCGGAGCGATCAGCTTCATCGGCGCAAACTCAGTTGAGAGTGGGCCAGTGCCGAACTTGGGTTTGACACTTCTCGGCCTGGTCTGGATTGGACTTTTCGGTTCGTACGGTGCACTTATCTTGCGACTTTCAAACTCGGGGCCAGGTTTTGAAAATATTGGCACTGACACGTTGTTCATTTTGGTTATCGGCATCATTGCCAATGACACTGCGGCATATTTCGTAGGTGCAGCCACTGGGCGCACGCCTCTTCGCTCGTGGATTAGTCCGTCAAAAACAATGGAAGGTTTTGTTGGCGGTGCAATCGGCACATTTGTTGCGGTGACTGCAGTTGGCGTGCAAAGCGGAACTTGGACAAAACTTAGCGAGTGGTTGGTAATTGCGTTCGTAATTTCAATCGTTGGACCAATTGGTGACTTGACCGAATCAATGTTCAAACGCAACATGGATATCAAAGACTTCGGAACTGTTATTCGTGGTCACGGCGGGGCACTTGATCGTTTTGACAGCATGTTGTTCGCATTGCCATTCATCTATTACATCACGCTGGTGCTAACTCCTTGGACTAGTTGAGTCGTGGTGCGCGTTGCGATTGCCGGATCTACTGGGTCAATCGGCAAGCAAACCCTAGATGTTGTTCGAGCCGCCGGTGACACAGGCGACTATCAAGTCGTAGCGCTGAGCGCGAATTCGTCTGTCGACGAAGTTGTAGCTCAAGCTCAAAGTTTTAAGCCTGAAGTCGTTGTTGTTAGCGACCCCATTGCACGAAAAAAAGTTGCTGAACAACTAAAACTCACGAACCCGAAAATTGAAATTGCAGATGACCCTTCGCAACTGGCGATGCTCGCCGATGTGGTTGTCAACGGCGTGGTTGGTTTTGCCGGGTTGGGTGTGACGATGTCAACTCTAAAAAATGGCAAGCGACTGGCGTTGGCCAACAAAGAGAGTTTGATTGCAGCCGGTCCGGTAGTGGCACCGCTACGCAAAATTACCGGCGCCGAAATTATCCCTGTCGATAGCGAGCATTGTGCGATTCATCAATGCTTGCGAAGTTCGCAAAATAGTGCACGCGATCTTTCGCGACTTTTGCTAACTGCAAGTGGCGGGCCATTTCGTGGCCGATCTGCGAAGTCGCTAGCCGACGTCTCGGTTCAAGATGCATTGCAACACCCAACTTGGTCAATGGGGCCAAAGATAACAATCGACTCATCTACTTTGATGAACAAAGGCCTTGAGGTAATCGAAGCGCACGAACTCTTTGGCGTAAGTTACGACGCCATCAGCGTTGTGGTGCATCCGCAGTCGATTGTGCACTCAATGGTTGAGTTTCGCGACGGAGCAACGATCGCACAACTTTCGATGCCTAATATGAAGTTGCCGATTGCTTATGCGCTCGAGTACCCGAATCGATCAGCCAGCAGTTTTGGCGCCATCGACTGGGCCGAACTTTCGCGACTTGATTTTGAAAAACCTGACCGTGACACATTTCGCTGTCTTGACCTGGCTTACCAAGCGGGTCGAATTGGTGGTACGGCGCCTGCGTGGTTGAGTGCGGCCAACGAAGTTGCAGTTGAAACTTTTTTGGCTGGAAGCGTGAAATGGAATCAAATTGCCAGCATCATTGAATCAACCATGCAACACCATGATGGTCAAATACCAACAACGGTCGAGGACATTTTAGAAGCCGACCGTCTCGCGCGTACGTGGGCGTCAAAGATTTCTAGTGATTTTAAGGAGATGCAAGTTTGAGTTCTCGTGACGGCAATTTTTATACGAAGTTTCGCAACGAGATCGCTGCTGGTGGCGCAACCGAGGCATCACAAAATCAAAACAACAAGTTCACTACTGCAGCAACTTCGATAATCGTTGTTGGATTGTTGGCGTGGTTGGGTGTGAAGAACCCATGGTCACTTGTGTTTGTGGCCGGTTTGATCGTCTCTGTGTTTCTGCATGAGGTTGGTCACTTTTGGACGGCGCGTCGCAGTGGCATGAAAGTCACTCAGTTTTATATGGGTATGGGGCCACGTATTTTTAGTTTTCAACGAGGCGAAGTTGAATTTGGTTTGCGAGCACTGCCTGTAGGTGCATTCGTGCGCATTGTCGGCATGAACAATTTGGATGACTGTGATCCTGAAGATGAGCCCCGCACGTATCGACACCAGTCGTATCCGAAGCGAATGCTTGTAATCACAGCAGGCAGCCTGATGCACATGATTATTGCGATCGTGTTGTTCGTCGGTGTTTATGCGACGGCAGGTCGTTTTGGCGACACGGGCAAACTTTTAATTTATGGCCCACCAGCAGTCGATTCGCCTGCAGAGAAGATTGGTCTTCGTGATGGTGATCAGATTCTGGCTGTCGGCGAATCAAAAATCACTTCGCGGCGCGAGTTGATTTTGGCGATTGTGGCTAATAAACCTGGAGACACAGTTGAAATCAGTATTTTGCGTGACGGCCAAGAGCGAGTTGAGCAAGTGGTGTTGGCAAACAACCCGGCAAGTCCTGAACTCGCATTTTTAGGCGTCTCTTCTGACTCGTATGCATACGTTCGACATAACGTCTTCAGCGCGGTTGGCTTGGGTTTGGTTGACGTTGTGAAGACGGCACGAGATTCTGTAGGTGGCCTTTTCGTTGTGCTCAACCCATCAAATATTTTTTCAAATGTCGTGGCTGACGAACCAGACATGATGACTCGACCAACAACAGTTGTCGGAGCAAGTCAATTTGGTGGCGAAATTGGCCGTAGTGAAGGCATCAAGGGTGTGCTGATGCTGTTGGCAAGCGTGAACATTTTTGTCGGCGTGTTCAACATGTTGCCCTTGTTGCCATTTGATGGAGGTCATGCGGCGATTGCAACTTATGAGCGCCTTCGCTCACGTCGCGGCCGTGTTTACAGAGCAGATGTTGGCAAGATGATTCCGGTGGCAACGACCGTTGTGGTTTTACTCGTAATGTTGATGTTTGCGGGCCTTTACCTCGACATAACCAGCCCGCTTGGATAATTAGATATAAACGACTTGATGACTTGGGCGCCGACATGACGAACAATAATTTGACAAACTACCCACGCAAAAAGACTCGCCAGATACAAGTTGGCAAAGTTTTGGTTGGTGGTGATGCACCAATCAGCGTGCAGTCGATGACAATAACCAAAACATCTGACGTCGAGGGCACATTGCAACAGATTTATGCGCTTGCAGCAGCGGGCTGCGACATTGTGCGTTGCACTTGCAACGATGCCGCAGCCGCCGAAGGTTTGGCCAAAATTGTGCCGAGGTCACCCGTGCCGATCATCGCCGACATTCACCATCAATATCGAATGGCGTTGGCGGCACTTGAGGCTGGCGTTCACGGTTTGCGGCTAAACCCCGGCAATATTCGAAAGCCTGAGCACATCAAGGCGGTGGCGTCTGAAGCGCGCGATCGTAACGTGCCGATTCGAATCGGCGTCAACGGTGGTTCTTTAGATTCAGATCTCTACGAAAAGCATGGTGGACTGACCGCCAAGGCGATGGTTGAGTCGGCCCAGCAAGAACTGAAATACTTCGAAGAAGTTGATTTCAATCTGGTGAAAATTTCAGTCAAAGCGTCAAATGTGCCCCTGATGGTTGAGGCATATCGAATGCTGAGCGAGATAACAGATTTTCCTCTTCATCTTGGCGTGACAGAAGCAGGGCCATTGCCTGGCGGTTTAATCAAAGCGACTGCGGGCATCTCGACGTTGCTGCTTGAAGGCATCGGTGACACGATTCGCTACAGCCTTACTGCCGACCCAATCGAAGAAGCGCGTGCGGGGCGACAGTTGCTCGAGTCTCTCGGTTTGCGCGAGCGAAAAAATGTTGATCTGATCGCCTGTCCGAGTTGCGGCAGAGCAGAAGTTGACGTGATTGAAATTGCCAATCGCGCGCAGGCTGCCTTCGCAGACAAAAAATTGCCACTCCAAATTGCAGTTATGGGGTGTGTCGTCAACGGCCCCGGTGAAGCTCGCGAAGCCGACCTTGGCATCGCAGCAGGCAACAAACGCGGTCACCTGTTCGTCAAAGGTCGCAACGTAGCTGTTGTGCCAGAAAGCGAAATGGTCGACGCACTAGTCGAGTGGGCGACTTTTATTCATGAACATGGCACCGACGCCGCTCTGAAACGGGTCGACACGACCATTGCTGAGCGTGAAGCAGCTAAAGATCGCAATGCGGCTTTAGCAGAAAAAGGTGATGACGCAAATCATGATCACGAGCGAATAGTCGAAATTCGTCGCACAGTTTCAGAGAATTAAGTTGCTACCCAGTTAACTAGTTGCAAACAGCTGGCTATGGCTGTGTTGAAGTGCGGTGGGTAAGCGCAATAACTGACGTTTGGTAATTGTTGGCACTTTTTTGCGCACGACAAGACATTGCGGTGTCTGGGCGATAAGCCCGAATGTTGCGCAGCGTTCAATTGCGCGCTCAAGCGAACCAGAACCGTGGCGAAACGCAAGACCTAACGCTGCGGCAGTGTCGTTCAGATCGATGCAGTAGCCATTTGGGAAGACCTCAAGTTCGCGCGACATATAGCGCAATACCCATGTTGCACTCGGGCCGATAACACCAAGCCAATATGTTTCGACATAGTCGCTGCATGCGTCGAATCCCGAGACGGCAAGAACTGGGTCGAGCCACTCGGAGACAAAAATTTCTGAGTTTGTAAAGTCGCACGAGTTTGCAGTCATACCTAGTTGTGTGCAGAAACTTGAGAATTTGGCTTGCGAGCGTGCAAGGTTTTATAAAAACAGACAGAATGGGCGAGTGACTTTCGAATCTCAAAAACAAGCCGTCGAACATGCTCAGCAGATAGTGGCGACGAGTTCGAAGATAACGGTTCTAACTGGTGCCGGTATTTCTACAGATTCGGGTATTCCCGATTTTCGTGGACCAAATGGTTTGTGGACAAAAAACCCAGACGCAGAGCGCGCAGCGACTCTTGCGTTTTATCTTCAAGACGAAGAACTGCGCCAGCGTTCTTGGCAGAATCGATTGAAATGGATCAATAACAATCCTCAACCCAATGATGGTCATCGGGCGCTAATCGCACTTGAGCAGCGCGACGCTCTTTTAGCGATTGTCACTCAAAACGTCGATGAATTACATCAGCAAGCAGGTCATGACCCTGAAAAAGTATTTGAAGTGCACGGCACATTGCATCGCACATGTTGCTGGGGGTGTAAAGATCGCCGACCCATGACCGAGGCACTCGCGCGAGTTCAAGCGGGCGACCTTGACCCGAAGTGTGAACTTTGTGGGGGCATTCTTAAGAGTGACACGATCTTGTTTGGTCAGTCGCTTGATCAAGATGTAATGCAAAAAGCGATGCAGGCCAGCAGCGAGTGTGATGTGTTTTTGGCCATAGGCACATCGCTTTCAGTTTTTCCGGCATGCAACACGCTGCCTCGAGCGAAATCATGTGGCGCAAAGATCGTGATCGTCAATGGCCAACCCACCGAAATGGATATGTACGCCGATGCAATTGTCAATGCACCAATATCGGAGGTTTTGCCCCAAATCTGTGGCGTCGTTAAATCCTGACAAAAACGGTAGGGTATTGATATGTCAAGTTTTCGCGAACTTCTTGCTGCGGCAAAGTCAAAAATTCAAGAGGTTGACACGCAGACGGCAAGCGAAAAAATCGCATCTAATCAAGTTGTCGTTTTGGATGTGCGCGAACCAGACGAGTTCGAGCAGGGTGCATTAAAGAACGTCGTTCATATTCCGCGCGGACATCTTGAAGCACAAGTCGAGTCGAAAATTGTCGATAAGAATTCGCCCGTAATTGTTTATTGCGCTGGTGGTGTGCGAAGTGCATTTGCCGCAAAAACTTTGCAAGAACTTGGCTACTCAAATGTTTTGAGCATGGCTGGTGGTTTTGGCAAATGGAAAGACGAGGGCCGCGAATGGTCGACCCCCGTGCAACTTTCAGCTGAGCAGCGCAATCGTTATCAGCGTCATGTGTTGTTGCCAGAAGTCGGGGTCGAGGGTCAGGCCAAACTTTTAGCGAGCAAAGTTTTGTTGCTTGGTGCTGGTGGCTTAGGTTCGCCTGCCGCAATGTATTTGGCCGCTGCCGGCGTTGGCACGATCGGCATTGTCGATATGGACGTTGTAGACGCTTCAAACCTTCAACGCCAAATTTTGCATAATTTAGATCGAGTCGGTGACCGCAAAGTTGACTCGGCGAAAAAGACGCTGACGATGTTGAACCCAGATGTCAACGTCGTCACCTATGACACACGGTTGAGTGCAGAAAACGTAATGGAGATTCTTGCGGGCTACGACGTCATCGTCGACGGTGCAGATAACTTTCCGAGTCGGTATTTGCTAAACGACGCGAGCGTAAAACTGGGCATCCCAGTTGTGCACGGCTCGATTTTTAGGTTTGAAGGCATGGTCAGTGTGTTTCATCCGATACTTGGGCCGACATACCGAGACATGGTGCCCGAACCACCACCGGCAGAATTGGCGCCAAGTTGCGCTGAAGCCGGAGTTCTCGGTGTATTGCCCGGCATCGTGGGTTCGATTCAGGCACTTGAAGCACTGAAGTTGATACTTAATTTGGGCGAGTCGCTTATCGGGAAAATCTTGGCGATCGACACAACCGAGATGTCATTTCGTACTTTCAAGTTGCAGCGTGATCCAAAAAATGCTGTGACGTATGACAATCGAGACAAGATTCAGATTCGTGATCTCGAAGGTGCATGCGCACCGTGGCTCACAAAATAATTTAATTGCCACGAACTACGACAGTTAGTTGAACTCGGGCAGACTGCCCAAAGTCGTATGATTATCTAGTGCGATTTGCCATTGTCGGGGCTGGTTTTTCGGGTGCAGTGGTCGCCCGCGAACTTGTTGAAGCCGGTCACACAGCCGACGTTTTTGACACCCGCGATCATGTTGCAGGAAATTGCCACACTGCGCGTCATGAGACCGGCGTAATGGTGCACACATATGGTCCGCATATTTTTCATACGCAGCACGAGCATGTTTGGCAATACATCAATCGCTTTGGCGAAATGATGCCATATCGACATAAAGTCAAGGCAATTTCGCAAGGCACGATGTATTCGTTGCCGGTTAATTTGAAAACGATCAACCAGTTTTTTGATCGCAATTTTGACGCCGAACAAGCAGAACAATTCATCCAAAGCAAGGCCGATGCGACAATTACCAATCCGGTTTCATTTGAAGATCAAGGCTTGCGATTTGTTGGTCGAGAACTCTACGACGCATTCTTTGCGGGTTATACGTCAAAGCAATGGGGGGTTGATCCAAAAGAGTTGCCAGCCAGCATTTTGGCGCGACTGCCTGTGCGATTCAATGATGATGACAGTTACTTCAATCATCCGTATCAAGCGATACCAAAAAATGGCTACACACCAATTGTTGAGGCTATTTTGCGGCACGAGTCGATAAAGCTTCATCTCGGTACGCGTTTTGACCCCAATTCGCATAGCGAGTTCGGCGAGTTCGATCATGTCGTGTGGACTGGCCCGATCGATGCTTTCTTTGGTTTTGAATTTGGTCGCTTGGGCTATCGCACTCTTGACTTCGAGCCAGAAGTTTGCGATGGCGACTATCAAGGCCACCCGGTGGTCAACTATTGCGATGTCGATGTGCCGTATACGCGAATTACCGAACACAAACACTTTGCGCCATGGGAAGAACATTCGCGAACGATTGTCTATAGAGAGTTTTCTCGTCTCTGTGGCGAGTCAGACACGCCGTATTACCCGATTCGTTTGGTCAAAGAAAAAGAGCAGTTGCTGAGTTATGTGCAGCTTGCGCGCAACGCAAAAGGAGTCACGTTTATTGGCAGGCTTGGCACCTACCGTTATTTAGATATGGACGTGACGATTCACGAAGCACTGCTGGCATCTAAGGCGATGCTCAATTGTCTTGCCAAGCAACAGCCTTTGCCCAGTTTCTCGATTGATCCGATGGCCTGAGATGAAGACTTTTTTATTGCAGTCGATGTCTTTGCCTCGCGCCGAGACGACCGAGCCATTGCTTTATGTGCGATCACTCGGTGATGTTCAATTCTCGGATGCGAGTGCGATTTTGCATGCAGGCGCCGAACTGAGCTTTGACACTTCGTTTGGCGTATTCGCTGCTGGTCGATGGCGTCGTTTGACCGCTATAAAAAATCTCGCGGCAACAATTTATGCAACTGGTTCGGGTCGAGTCGAAATCATCGGTGTTGAAACTAAGTTTTTCGGCACGAAGTTTGCTGAAAAAATAATTGCGTCGACAGGCATTGCGTCGGGCGGCAAGACAAATGTAGAAGTACCAAATTTCCTTGACGAAAAATACGGCAGTTTTTATGTACGTGTCAGTGCTGAACAAACGGACGTTGTTATTAGCAGAGCCGAGTGGACCACGACGACAGAAGTTGCACGTGCAATCAAACTTTCGTTGTCGATTACGACGTTTAATCGACAAGATTACGTCAAGCCGACTGTTGCCAAAGTTTTGCATCTCGAAAAATCAGTTGAAACGCTACGTGGCAATTTGCGCGTATTGGTCGTTGACAACGCACGCAATATTGAGTTCGACACTGACCCGGGCGCACCACTTACCGTTGTGCAGAACCCAAATTTGGGTGGCGCTGGTGGGTTTGCTCGGGGCATTATCCATCTGCGTAATGAAGGTTGGGCGACTCATATTTTGTTGATGGACGATGACATCAGTCTTGAACCCGATGCAATTGTTCGTACATATGCCTTGTTCAGTTTTGCTCGCGACGAGAAGCTGTGTGTTCACGGCGCGATGTTGAGCGAAGAACGGGCATGGATGCAGTTTGAGGCGGGCTCTAAGTATCGCTGGAGGTCTTTGTATCCACTGCGCGCGATTGGCCGCGAAGACGACCTGCGTGAGCGCAAGCTTGCATTGCGTGATGCGCGTGAAAAAAAGTTTGCCTATACGGCATGGTGGTATACGGCGTTTCCGGTCTCGATTACACGAGATAATCCGTTGCCGATTTTCGTGCGTGGTGACGACGTTAGTTATGGGTTATTGCACACAGGAAAGCACAGTGTGACTCTAAATGGCGTGATTGTTTGGCATGCCGACTTTGGTCTCAAGAACAACCCTTCGTCGCTGTTTTATGAAAAAAGAAATTTTGCGATTATCGACACGCTTGTCTTTGATCGACATCATTGGTGGCATTTGGCGCGTCGCTTCATCGCGCTAAGTTTTCGAAACTTGTTTTCGATGCGATACGCCAGCGTTGAGTACATGATTCGTGGCGTACGCGCGTATCTGCAGGGCCCTGCAGCGCTGATGGCGACAGATCATTCGGCGCTGCACGATGACTTGCGCAAGGTCAGCGAAGAAAAGCCAGCCCCGTTGTCGCCAGAGTTGGCGGCAGTCAAAATCACCAAACCGCGAATCAAGCCGATTCGCCTGATTGGTTTTGCATTGGCTGTGCCACTGGTGGGTGGTTATATATTGCCGAAGGCTTTGCGTCGAGATGTCTTAAAGACGGCGCCGATTGATTCTCGCGCAGTTGGCTTGGCGACTCGATACAACCGAATTTTGTATCGCCATGACCGCTTGCCTGAAGGTTTTGTGGTTGAGCGCGACTCGCGGCGATTCTTTAGGTTATTGCGTGAGGTTTGTGTGGTGACAAAAGATATTGCTCTGAACTACCGCCGACTCAAGCGCGAATATCGCGATGCTTACCCCATGCTTGTCAGCGACGAGAGTTGGCAGAAGCGATTTAGTAACTAGTTTTATTTCGCGAGCGTTGCGCTTGCGGCAAGCAGTGAAAGCCAAGTGGTGCGATCAATCACGCCTGTTTGCTTGAGGCCGACACTCTTTTGGAAGCGCTTCAATTGTTTTGCGGTACCAGAACCAAAGATGCCGTCAGCTTTCATTTTGATTTTTAGAACACGGGAGAGCGCTGTTTGCGCAGTGGCAACCGAGGTGTGGCGTGATTTTTGACTAAGTTTGAAAGTAGTTGGATCGACGCCAAGCAGGCTGAGAACAGTTGCATCGGCAACGCCGTCCACTGGAAGTCCATTCAGTTCTTCGATTTTGCTTACAGCGCCTGCGGTGCCTTTGCCATAGTTGCCATCTGTCGAGAGTTTCTGTTTCTTTTTCAAACCGAGAGCCGTATTTAAAGCGGCTTGCAATTGCGAGACAGGCTCACCACGATTGCCAACTATCAGCGGCACTGCCAATGGCAAAACGCTCTCAGGGTTTGGCGTGATTAGACCTTGCGCGCGTAGTTCGTCTAGTTGTTTGCGCAAAAATAGTGTGAACTCGGCGCGCCCAGTTGCGGTCAAATGCACGTCGTCACTGAACCAGCGTGACGCCGATGGGTCGCTGCTGGCTGCATTCCAGTCAAGAACCGAAACATTGGGGTTCGTTTGCGCAGCAGCAGTTAGCGCCGCGTTTGATAAGGCATAGTTTTGCGATGCGCGGCGTGTCGAGAGATTGACGAACACTATGCGCTGCACATTGCGGGCGTTTAGTGCGTTGATAACTGCAGCCACGTCGCCAGCCATCGTGTTTGGGTCGTCGTTGTACCCCAATTGAACGATTGCGATTTGCGGAAACTGCTCGGCACTCAACGAATTCACAACGCCAATTGCATCTGGCAAACCTTTGTCTGGAGTAACACAACTTGGGCCGACCATGCAGCGGTTCGCGAGTGCTTGAAAATTGACTGATGGGTACGCAGGCGAAACTATTGCTGAGAATTCGGTGGCGATGCTCTGACCGATTGAGTCGCCAACGAACAACATTGAACCAACGACTCCGGCTTCGAGCGGTGCACCAAAGACAGGTGTTGCACCGAACCAAGGTGCGGGCAAACCAAAAGCTGTTCTAAAAGCCCAACCCGAAACTTTGACTGAGCCTGAGGTGCCAGCGATCGTGACGTCAAGTGTGTAGCCACCAAAATCACCGCCGAGACCGTCGTTAGTTGTTGTGACTGAAGTGAGAACGCCAACTTGAGGATATTTAGCGACGATTTGTGCTGCAGAAAACGCACGTGTCCAAATCATTAGCGAACTATTTGCAGAAATGTCGCCTTCGTCAGCGAGCGCAGGAAACTCTCCGCCTGCAGTGCGACCTCCATTAGATGAAGAGAATTCAGTTCTGACTACATTGCCTTTTGGGTTTCTGATTACGACACCTGTCGTCTCGGCGACGGCACGATCGGTGTTTGCACTTTCAAGAACTGTTGGTGAAGCATTCACCGACGTTCGCAGTGCGGCACCTCCGTAAACCTGACAGTCTTGTGTATCGCAAGTTTTTGCCAAGCCTGCGTATCGATTTTCGGTAACTGAGTATGATCGAGCGGCAACGGCTTGCGCGCGAAGTGCGTTCATACCGGCACCACCTGCAGTGTCACCCCAAGATGCAGGTGATTCGCGTGGCACAACGCCGCGAAGATAGTCGTCAAGACGGGCGATATTGATGGTGCGGTTTTCGTTTCTCGTATTGTTCATCGCACGAACAATGCCGCGGTAATAACGAACTTGATTTGCGCTCGCCGACCTAGGTTCACAAAGACCGACAGTGTCTAAGGCTGAAGCGCCAGGGTCTTGGCTCGAGTTGGTGACAAAAGATGCAGTTTCGTTGAACTCGCCGATCAACGTGAAGCCTGCTGCTTCGGGTGAGTCTGATTCGTTGAGGCATTTGCGCTCTCCAGAGCCCCAAACTTGATAGACGCGTTGTGCGCCAGATTTCTCGCGCGCGACCATGCTGGTAAATCGGCGACCTTGGTCGGGGTCTTCGAGTAGGCGCATCGTGCCAGAGTCTGAAACAACACCCGTTTGCCTGTTATTCATGGCGCTCAGCCACGTAGTCATTTCTTGGTTCGGTGCCTCAAGATTCGAACGCGAATTGCCAGTTGCGCCGCCGTAATAGAAGTCGAGAATTTGCTCCCATGACCAGCCGTGAACCGTTGCCCAGCCGTACGCGCCGTATTGGCTCAAGCCTCGACCGTGGCCAAAGCCGCGACCATAAATAATCACGCCGCCCGGCAATTGTCCCTCTTCTGCTTGTGCGACCTGCGCAGGCATGAGCCCGACGATGAGTGATGCCGCACAAAGAAATGCGGCAATGCGTGACTTAAATGAGATTAGGGGTATGCGCATAGAGAATTAGAACTCCCTCGCCCGCAGAGACAGTCTACCTGAAATTAAGCGACAACTTCGGTCGCTGGAAGAGTGTCGCGTTGCTGAACAACAACACCAATCAGCACAAAACTAATGCCAATTAAATCTGTGAAACTTGGCACTTGATTTAAAAATAACAATCCGAAAACTGTTGCCGTAACTGGAAGCAGTGCGAGCAATACAGAAAATCTTCGAACAGGAATGCGGCGCAACGTGAATTGATCGATGCCGTAGCCGATTGCATTCGACAAAATGCCAACTAAGAAACATGTTGCAAGAATCCACGGTGCGCTAAATGCTGGGCCACTCGATGGCGCACCGAATGGCGCAATAAAAACTGCGCCGATCAAAAGACCGATGCCGAGACCCGAAACGCCACGATCAAAACTTGCGACTTTTGAACCGATCACGATGTAAAGCGCCCACATGATTGAAGCCAGAAAGATGTAGAGCAACCCCAACGGTTCGTTACCGAGCTCTAGGCCAGACAAAATAACGACGCCGACTACTGCCAAGATCAAGGCGACGGCATTACGGCTCGTGCGGGTGCGAAGTGCTGCAACGGTGATTGGTCCAATGAATTCAATCGCGACACCTTTGCCAAGGTCTAGATGCTGAATCGCCAAATAGAAGAACAAATTCATCAGCGCTGTTGAAATGCCGAACAGACTGACGCTGACTAACTGTTGGCGTGACCAGCGGCCACCACGCCTGAGCGACTTGGCTGAAAAAGCGAGTAGAAAAACTGCTGCACCAATCACGCGAAGCCAGGCGACGCTCGCCGGAGCAAGATCATCAAATAATCGAACTGCGATGACTGCACCGCAATATTGACCAAACGCTGAGATGACAAATAAAAACTCAGGCGGTGCCGTTGTGGCGAAGCGATTTAGTCCGCGTGAAGCGGCGTTAGAACTCAATCGAAAAGATCTGGGTCAGTGCGACAAATTTCTTCCCATAGGGGTTGAAACTGCAACCAACCTGCGGCCGGAAAACCAGTTAAGTCGCGCGTGTAACTTGCCATCTCATGTGGAATGAGTTTTGGTGTGCCTGCGGCCTCGGCCATCAGTTGTGCTTGACAGCTGCGCTCCATTGTTATGAACCAAAATGCTGCTGCATCAACTGTGTCACTGACGGTGAACAAACCATGATTTTGATGAATCGCTGCTTTGCCATTCGGAAACTTTGCAGCAATTTCTTGGCCGGCTGAAATTTCAAGAACGACCGCGCCACCTTGTTCGGTGATCACGGTGTGATCTTCGTAGAAATAGCACGAGTCTTGTGTGATCGGGTCGAGTTTGCGACCAAGCGATGACCACGACTTGCCAAAGGGTGAGTGCGCGTGGGCTGCTGAAATTACATCTGGGCGAGCTTGGTGAATTGCTGCATGGATGCAAAACGCCGCACGGTTAACAGGCTGCGAACCATAGACGACCTCGCCGTCATGATTGACAAGAATTAAATCGCTGACGCGCATGTGCCTGAAACTCTTCGCAAATGGATTGACCCAGAAGTGATCGGTGAACTCAGGATCGCGCACCGTGATGTGGCCTGCAACGCCTTCACCGAAGCCAAGTCGACCGAAAATTCGCATTGCACCGGCGAGTTTTTCTTTGCGATGTTGGCGCTCTTGCTCAACTGTTGCAAACTTTGGTGGCGCAAGTTGAGTGACAGTTTTTGGAGTTAACTCGATGCCGTCAATCGTTTTTTTAATACTTGTTTGGTTTTCGATGATTGCCATAACTTCAGGTTACGACAAGGCGAGCAAGGCTGCGTTGACGAGCTGCTCGGGAAGCAAGTCAAAAGTGCCGTAAAGTTCGGCAATTGAGCCTGATTGGCCGAATTCGTCAACGCCAACCGGCACTGTTCGTGCACCAAAGACCGAACCCAGCCAGGCCAGAGAATGACTTGCAGAATCTTGAACGGTGAGAATTGGCAGGCGACGCTCTGACTCGTTGAGCAACACACCCAGGTGGCCGACATCGCGTGTTGTAACACCGTTGCGAGTTGCCGTTTGTTGCGCATTTCGCCAGCCACGATAAATGCGGTCTGGTGAACAGATATCGAGAACAAGTGCATAGATGCCTTCGCCTTCGAGAAGTTTCGCTGCAGCAACTGCTTCAGGCACAACACTGCCAGTTGCGGCGATAACCAAATCGGCAATTTGATTTGCATTTGGTTCGCGCAATCGATATCCACCTGCAAGTACATCAGCACGCATTGCATCAGCGCCACGAGCAGCCATGAGTTCTTCGAATGGTGTTTGATCTATTGGGCGAGTTGAAAGCCGCAGATACATGCTGTCACCGTCGGGCTGACTGAGGCGGTCGAGGCCGTTGCAAATTAGCCAGTCGAGCGCGCGCGCAAAACACGGCTCGGCATATGTCATGTTTGGCAACTCAAGACCAAGTGAAGTTGTGACTGTGCTTTGATGCGCGCCACCTTCAGGCGCAAGCGTGACACCCGATGGTGTGCCGACCAAAATAAATTTTGCACCGTTATACAGCGCGTAGATGAGTGCATCAAGACCGCGACAGACGAACGGATCATAAACCGTGCCAATTGGTAGCAAGTGTTCGCCATGAAGTTCATGGCCGAGCCCGAATGCGTGCAATGCCAAGAACAAGTTCATCTCGCTAAGCCCGAGTTCGACGTGTCGACCTTGAGGGCCTTCGTTCCAGCGCAACAATCTGTCGTCACCTAAATAATTTGGTTGCTCATCAGAGCTGAATACGCCGAACTTGTTTATCCATCCGCCGAGATTTGTGCTGACACTTACATCTGGAGACATCGTTACCATGCGTTCGGCAACTTCGGGAATTGTGCCGAGACCTGTAAGTAGACGCCCAAAAACTTCTTGTGTTGAAATCGGCTTTTTGCCGATCGCCAGGCTGACTTCGTGTGGCACTTTGAGTACGGGTCGGTCAGGCAGTTCTTTGTTGTTGATGTCGCCACCCACGGCGCGACAGACTCGGTCTTCTTCGCTGTCGCGATCGAATTGGTCCCACTCTGTTTCGAGCGTGAGACCATTGCGTTTGCGCAGATCGTTAATCTGCGATTCTGAAAGCAGTGCCGCATGATTGAGTGGATCGCCAGCAATTGGCAAGCCCCAACCTTTAACTGTGTAGGCGAAAACGACACTTGGTTTGTCTGTGACAAGGTCGCATTCGCGATATGCATCAAGAAGCATTTCGATGTCGTGACCGCCGAGGTTCTGCACCAATGGGGCTAGATCTTCGTCTGATACATCGTTGATAAACGCGACAACTTCGGTCGGGGCGCCCTCTAAGAATTTTTCGCGAAGTGCTGAGCCTTGTAATGCAAACAAACTTTGGTATCGCTCGTTAGACATGTCATCGATGTAGGTGCGCAGTGATTCGCCACCTGGTTGCGCGAACGCTGCTTGCAACTTGTGGCCGTATTTGGCTTCGATCACATGCCAGCCGGCGTCAGCAAAAAAGCCTGCAAGTTTTTTGATTTTCATGCCAGGCACAACGCGATCGAGGCTTTGGCGATTGGCGTCGACGATCCACATCACATTGCCAAGACCCTGCAGTGAAGGGTCGGCGATTGCTTCCCAAATGTTGCCCTCGTCAAGTTCGGCGTCGCCAACTAAAGCAATGAAGCGCGCAGCTGGTCGAGGTGTGAAGTGCGAATCAATATAACGACGCACCATCGAAGCAAAGAGTGGTGCAACTGCACCAAGACCAACAGAGCCTGTTGAGAAATCGGCAACGTCAGGATCTTTTGTTCGACTCGGGTAACTCTGCAGACCGCCAAGTGTGCGCAGTCGTTTTAGATAAGACTTGTCGAGTTCGCCAGTGAGATATTTGATTGCATGAAAAATTGGTGACGCATGGGGCTTGACGGCAACTTTGTCGTCGCCATTTAAGTGACCAAACCAAAGTGATGTCATGATGCTGACAACCGAGGCGCTGCTTGCCATATGGCCGCCAACTTTTACATTGAACTCTGCGTCTCTGCCGCCAGGTGCAGGCGGCACTTCGCGTTCGCGATTGGCGTAATCGACCATTCGCACTGCGAGCCACAAAACTCGTTGTTGAATTCGTTCGAGCACATCAATGTCGGCGAGGTTTTCTTGTCCGATTGCTTTCTTGCCCATCAGACAATTATGGCTTATCGTGAGAGGTCTTGACTATGCCGCGCGAATTGAAACCTGCCGAGATGGCTGCTCCAGCGGCTGCCTATGCGCACGGCGTGCATGTGCCTGCGGGTTTCGAGTGTGTTGTCACTTCAGGTGTTGTGCCGACGCGACGCGACGGCAGCGTGCCGGCAAATATTGGTGAGCAGGCGGGTGTTGTTTGGCAAAATATTTTGGCGATTCTCGCTGAAGGCAAGATGAGTGCACGCGACATCATTTCAGTCACTACTTATGTTGTATATACGTCAGATTCTGGTGAGATGGCGACGCGATTGAAACTCGTCATGGCTGCGCGAGACGCCGCGTTAATTGGTCATTTGGCGGCAAGCACGCTTGTGACTGTGCCGGCGCTTGCTCGACCTGAATGGTTGATGGAGATCTCCGTGCTCGCGGCGAGGCAACCGAACTCGTAGCCTTAAGACTGAATTTATGACTGAAAAACAAACCGATTCAGGCATCTCGGTCGAGCCGTTGTATACCGCTGATTCTTTAAGCGACTTTGACGCTGCTGCAAAACTTGGTCTGCCGGGCGAGGCGCCGTTTACTCGCGGTATTTACAAGACGATGCATCGCGATCGTTTGTGGACGATGCGCCAATATGCAGGTTTCGGTACGGCAGCCGACACGAATGAGCGATTTAAATTTTTATTGAACGCAGGTCAAACAGGTTTATCGTGCGCGTTCGACCTGCCGACACAGATGGGTTACGACAGTGACCACCCACGTGCCGTAGGCGAAGTCGGCAAAGTTGGCGTGGCGATCGACTCGATCGAAGACATGCGAGTTTTGTTGGCTGATTTGCCGCTTGACAAAGTGACTACATCGATGACAATCAATTCGACAGCGGCCGTGCTGTTGCTTCTTTATGAATTGGTCGCCGAAGAGCGAGGCGTGGCGTCGACCGAAATTTCCGGAACTATTCAAAACGACTTGTTGAAAGAATACATAGCTCGCGGTACTTACATTTATCCGCCTCGACCGTCGATGCGAATAATTACGGATATTTTTGCTTATTGCGCCAAGCATGTTCCGAAGTGGAACACGATCTCAATTTCTGGTTATCACATTCGCGAAGCGGGCTCGACTGCTGTGCAAGAACTTGCTTTCACTTTGTCAAATGCAATTGCGTATGTTCAGGCGGCAGTTGACTCGGGTCTCGATGTCGACGATTTTGCACCACGTTTAAGTTTTTTCTGGAATGGTCACAACAATTTTTTTGAAGAAGTCGCCAAGTTTCGAGCCAGTCGACGAATGTGGCACGAGATCATGTCGAAGCGATTTGGTGCCAAGAACCCAGCCAGTTTGCTGATGCGGTTTCACACACAAACGGGTGGCTCAACGCTTACGGCACAACAGCCGCAGAACAACATCGTGCGAGTTGCGGTGCAAAGTATGGCTGCAGTCTTGGGTGGCACACAGAGTTTGCATACCAATGGCTTTGATGAGGCGTTGAGTTTGCCAACCGAAGATGCGGCGCGAATCGCATTGCGAACCCAGCAGATAATTGGCTACGAGAGTGGCGTCACAGATACTCCTGATCCGTTGGCTGGTTCGTATTATGTCGAGTCGTTGACGAACGAAGTTGAGCGACTTGCCTGGGAGTACATCGAACGCATCGAGCAAATGGGTGGGGCGGTGCAGGCAATTGAGTCTGGGTTTCAAGTCGGCGAAATTGAAGAGTCGGCCTATGCGTATACGAAGTCGATAGATGATGGCTCGCGAGTTTTGGTAGGTGTCAACAAGTTTGTTGCCGAGTCAGAACCAAAATTTGTGCCGAAAAAAGTTGATCCAGAGTTAGAGCGAAGCCAAATTGCGCGCGTCGCAAAGTTGCGTGCGTCGCGTGATCAGGCTGCTGTAAGCAAAGCACTAGAGACTTTGAAGAGTGCGGCTCTAAAGAGCGACAACTTGCTGTATCCGATGAAAGATGCGTTGCGGGCTAATGCAACTCTTGGTGAAGTCAGCGATGTCTTGCGCGAGGTCTTTGGCGTTTACCAGCCAAGTTAAGGCGCGGGTTTATTTCGAAATTAATTTAATAGTTGCGGGTGGTCGTTCGACGACCGGAGCCTGACGCTCTGGGTGACCGAGATAAATCATCGCTGTGATGTGCGTGCCGAGTTTGAAGTCGCAGAAGTTAGCGACATCGTCGTTAACGCCTTTCGGGCAACTCGACCAGAAACTTGCTAAACCTAGTGATGTAGCGCCGAGCAAAATATTTTGAATACCTGCTGACACAGCATCGCGGTTTTCTTCGGTTCGCAGTTGTGTGTCGCCTTGGTCGGTGCCAACAATCAGAATCACTGGTGCGCGCTGAAACTTTGTGCGAGCTTTGGCGACCTTTTCAGGCTTGTCGCCTTCCCGCGCCATCGCGTCTGCCACGCAGTTGCTTAGTCGTTCGCGAGCCTCGCCGGTC
>JAUREG010000012.1:0-39142 GCA_030827545.1 Acidimicrobiales bacterium | reverse complement strand
GTGCTCTTCACCGTAAACGCTGTGCTCGGGTCGCTCGGCCCGCAAAATATCTGTGATTGCTGTTTCGGTTGCGCGATCAATTTCTGTGACTTCACTCTTGTCGGCTTTGCGCATTACCGAAAAACCTCGCGAAGTGAAACCGGCAAGGCTCACAGCATCGGCTGCATCTGCAACTCGCAACGCGAGCAACAATTCGCGATCGAGCGCTGCATTGTCTGGCAAGTTTTGACTCATGATCAAACTCTTGCGCCGCTCAAGCGAAATCTATTTGGGTTTAACAGTCGCGAGATCGGCGAGCAGGTTCGTGAGCGAATCGGCGTCAAGTCCAAGTTGCTTGAGAATTGCCGCGGGCTTGCCCTGAGGCGTAAATTTCGTCGGCAGACCCAACACTTCAACGCGTGGATGAACCGAACCCTGCGCGTTTGTTACCAAATCGGCAAGCATCATGCCGACACCGCCATCGCGAATGCCATCTTCAATAGTTACAACGACGCAGTGTCGAGCCGCGTCAGCAATCATCAATTCGTCGGCGGGCACGCAACTGCGAACGTCGTAAAGAGTTATCTCAATGCCGCGACTGGCAAGCGCATCAACTGCACTCTCGGCAGCAGCAACCATTTTGCCGATCGCTAAAACGCAAACATTGGGCACCGAAGAGTTGCGCAATTTGCGTGCGTGCAAGCCCGAGCCGACTTCGCGCTCGCCAACTGAGCGCGCCAAGCCTTTCGGATATCGAATTGCAACAGGCCCCGAGTCAGCGAGTGAAATCGCGTCTTCAAGCATCTGTGCAAGATCTTGTGCGCTCGACGGTGCGAGCAACCGCATGCCCGGCACTTTTGACAACAGCGCCATATCGAAAATGCCGTTATGGCTCGGACCATCGTCACCAGTGATGCCGGCACGATCAAGGCAAAACACAACTGGCAAGCGGTGAAGTGCAACGTCGTAAACAATTTGATCCCATGCGCGATTTAAGAAAGTCGAATACAAAGCAACAACTGGTCGCAAGCCACCCATCGCCATGCCAGCCGCCGCAGTAACTGCATGTTGTTCGGCAATGCCGACATCGATGAATCGTTCTGGAAACCGCGCTTGAAACGGCAACAACCCAGTTGGCCCTGGCATCGCTGCAGTGATCGCCATGATTCGCGAATCTTGTTCGGCGATTTTAATAATCGAATCTGCGAATGCTTGCGTGTAACCGGTCGGCACTGACTTTGGTGGACCAGTGACGGGATCAAACACTGGGGCGTCGTGGAGATTTTTTTCGTCGTCGTCTTCGGCAGGTGGGTAGCCACGACCTTTTTGGGTGATCACGTGAATGACAAGCGGACCCTCTTCGACGCGTTGCGACGCTGAGCGCAACGCATATTCGAGTGCTTCTTGATTGTGGCCATCAATTGGCCCGATATAGCGCACGCCGAGTGCTTCGAAAAATGCAGTCGGTTGCAAATATTCGCGAATGCCGGCTTTGAATGCTTCGATGCCGCGCTCGGCTTGCGGGCCGACGACGGGTAAGTCATATAAAAACTTTTCAAGTTTGCGTTGACGACGAACATAAACGGGGTTGAGTCTGATGTCGGTGAGTGCTCGCGAGAGCATCTTCGTGAGTTTGTCTTGTGGGCGCGCCAACTCACCAGTTTCGTCGAGAGCGCTCGGCGCAGTGTTCAAAGTTTGCGGGCTCGTGACATTTGAAATCGTCGGCGCATACGAGCGGCCGTTGTCGTTGAGCACGATAATTACACGACGCTTTGAGTGTCCAAGATTGTTCAACGCCTCGTATGCCATGCCACCAGTCAGTGATCCATCACCAATAACGGCGACGATATGGCGGTGATCAGGATTCGAATTTTGATCGCGCGCAACTGCTAATCCGTATGCGTAACTTAAAACTGTTGAGGCGTGACTGTTTTCGATGAAGTCGTGAATGCTTTCTTCGCGGCTTGGGTAGCCAGAGATGCCACCGGCTTGGCGCAAGTTGGCGAAACCACCGCGACGACCCGTGACAATTTTGTGCACGTACGCCTGATGGCCCGTGTCCCACAAAATCGCATCGCGTGGCGACTCGAAAACTCTGTGAAGTGCAAGCGTCAGTTCGACCGCACCAAGGTTTGAGCCAAGGTGGCCGCTGTTTTTTGCAACCGAGTCGACGATGAAGTCACGAATTTCGCCTGATAACTCTGCGAGTTGTTCGTAGCTCAACTTCGCGAGATCGCTCGGTTGGCGAATGTCTGAAAGCGCCATAGCGCCTACAACGCTAGCCCCGCGCGCTGGGATGGTTCTTAGTGAGTTTGGTTACGAGTCGCCGATGATTCCAGTAATGGAATTCGGTGCCAATGAAATATGCCACAACGTAGACGAGAATTCCGCCGACGCCGTCGATCCAAAAATGATTGCCCGTCACGACGATACAAAAAAGCGTGATTGCGGGGTAGATCAAAAGCGCAAGCCGCATCCAGATTTTTCGAGCAATCGGCCACAACGCAAAAGCGCACCAAGTTGCCCAACCAATGTGAAGCGATGGCATCGCGGCATATTGATTAGAAAACTTGCTGCCCGCACCGCGATCGAACGCCCACGGTCCGCCGTATTCCTTGATTGTGTCGACAAAGCCAAAATTTTCGGCGCCGTTAAAGTTTCGATATTCACTTTCGATGCATGCAGCGCCGTAGCCCTCGTCGGGGCATGGTGCGTCGAGCAATCTTGGCGGCATCAACGGGAAGAGTGAGAAGCCGATGATTGCGAGCGCAGTCATAACGGCGAGTGTGTTTCTCCATTGACCAAAAACACTTGGTCGAAGTTTGTACAGCGCGACGAAAACACCGAGCGTGACAAAAAAATGCGCAGTGCCATAAAACACGTTCATCGTTTTGATAAGCCATATATGTGGCAAGACCCAATCTTGCAAAGTTTCTTCGTGATAAAGACCGATCCAACGTTCAAATCGAATAACTCGAATCGCATTTGTGAATGCGTGATTCGGCACCGAAAGACCTTGGACGAGTGTCGAGCCGAACTGATTGCGAATCAGCGTATAAACCGAATAAAAAACGCCGAAAATTAGAACTTCTTTCCACCAGATCATGCGATGTTCGAAGTCGATAGGCAATGTGGGGCGACGCCTAACTTTATTCACAGTAAAAGATTACGACTTACGGCACGGCGCCCTGAGACGCCAGACGCCTAGGCTATGTGCATGTCAAAAACTCAAACTGTCGAACCACTTGTAGCACCCGATGTTTTAGAGCGGGTTTTGGCCAAAGGTCGAAGCACGGGGGCCGAGTTTTCTGAGATCTATATAGAGGACAAACGCTCGACATCGGCAGGCCTTGATGACGGCAAAGTTGAGCAAGTCACCTCGGGTCGCGATCGCGGCGCAGGCATTCGTGTTGTCTCTGGTGAGACCACTGGTTTTGCTCATACTTCAGATTTGTCAGAGCGTGGTTTGTTGGCTGCTGCTGAGGCCGCCGCACTTGCCGCAAAACAGGGTGGCGGAGGCGTGCATAAAGTGCAACTGGGTGATGTGTTGCGCCATTCGGTGAATACAGTCAAACTTTCACCCGACGCAGTTGAAAAGTCGCGCAAAGTTGAACTGCTCAAGCGCGTTGATGCAGCAGCGCGAGCCGTGAATGCTGCGATTGTGCAGGTCTCGGCAGGTTACGGAGATTCACGTAAGCGAATTTTGATTGCCAACAGCAACGGTGTTCTCAGTGCCGACGAACAAGTTCGCACACTTCTGCGCGTCAGCGTTGTCGCCACCGGCGATGGCGGCATGCAAACTGGTTACGACTCGCTTGGCCACACAATTGGTTTCGAAATGTTCGACGAAAACGATGTCGAAGAGTTGGCGATTCGCGCGGCAAAGCAGGCAGTGACAAAACTTTCTGCTCGCCCAGCACCATCGGGTGCGATGCCAGTTGTTATAAAACGTGGCAGTGGGGGTGTTTTGTTTCACGAAGCGTGTGGACACGGTCTTGAAGCCGACCTCGTTGGCAAAAGTGCGAGTGTTTATCGCGGCAAGATGGGCGAACTTGTTGCATCACCGCTCGTCACACTCGTTGACGACGGCACGATGACTGCAGAGTGGGGCGCTATCGGTATCGACGACGAAGGACATCCATCGCAACGCAACACTTTGATCAAAGATGGCGTGCTCACCGACTATATGTGGGACTACCTGCGTGCGCGCAAAGAAGGTCGCGCGCAAAGTGGCAACGGTCGGCGCCAGAGTTATCAACACTTGCCGATGGTGCGAATGACAAACACTTTTGTACTTAACGGCAAAGAAGAACCTGATGACATTATTCGCGACACTAAGCATGGTGTCTACATCGCCAAACTCGGTGGTGGCCAAGTCGACACAGCAAGCGGCGACTTTGTTTTCGGTATGACCGAGGCTTACTTGATCGAGAACGGTGAAATCACCGAGCCGTTGCGCGAAGGCAACTTGATTGGCAACGGTCCAGAAGTTTTGAAAGACATCGACTTGCTTGGCAACGACTTCGCAATGGGCAACCCTGGCACTTGTGGCAAAGATGGCCAAGGTGTGCCAGTAGGTGATGGTCAACCAACACTGCGTGTGCGATCGCTAACAATTGGTGGCACCGCGGCATGAGTGTTGGTGTGCCAGAGTTGCAATCTCTCGCAGACTCGGTAGTTGAACAAGCCAAACCAGGCGAACAGATTGAGGCGTATGTTTCGCGTGGCGGCGAAACTTCGGTGCGCGTCTACGAAGGCGAACTTGAACACTTTGTTTCGGCGCAAAGTGAAGGCGTTGGCATTCGAATTATCAAAGATGGTCGCACTGGGTTTGCTTATGCAGGCACGCTTGAGCCTTCGGCGATCGCCGAAGTTCTCGC
Source organism: Acidimicrobiales bacterium (assembly GCA_030827545.1). Classification (GTDB taxonomy): domain Bacteria; phylum Actinomycetota; class Acidimicrobiia; order Acidimicrobiales; family Ilumatobacteraceae; genus BACL27. The sequence goes on along the minus strand of JAUREG010000012.1, from coordinate 34,283 downwards.
TGAGGCACGCGACAACATTCAGTTCGGCACCGTCGATCAGTGGGCAGGGCTTGCCGAACCTGATGGTGTGGCGCAAATTCCACAGAAGTTTTGGGACGAAGAACTCGCCAATTACCCAACCGACAAAAAAATTGAAATCACCAAAGAGTTAGAAAAACTCACGCTTGCTGCTGATGCACGCGTGCGCTCAGAACAATCAAATTATGAAGATGGTTGGGCAGAAACTGCTGTCTCGACAACGACAGGCATTCGTGAAAGTGGTCGTGGCAACTCGTGTTATGTCTCGGTGGCGACTTTGGCCGATGATGGCGACGAAGCGCAGACGGGTTTTGGTTTTTCGGTTGGCGACTCGCCAAAAGAATTCGACCTCAATAAAGCAGCGCGCGAAGCAGCAGATCGAGCAACTCGATTGCTCGGCGCAACTAAGCCTGCAAGCAAGAGCGTGACGATTGTTTTAGATCCATACGTAACTTCGCAATTTGTCAGCATTTTGTCGAGCGCCTTGAATGGTGAAAACTTGGCGAAAGGACGCAGTTTGTTTCGCGATCGATTGAACGAACAAGTTGCAGACCCGCGATTTACTTTGGTTGATGACCCAACTAATCCGTTGGCATATACCGCGACAGACATTGACGGTGAAGGTTTGGCAGCGCGACGAAATATCTTGATCGAAAATGGCGTACTCAAAAAATTTGTGCACTCGAGTTATAGCGCTCGCCGCATGAACACCAAGAGCACGGGCAATGCAACCCGTGGTGGTTTCATGGGCGGACCGGGTGTCGGGTGTTTGGCGATGCAAGTTCAACCAGGCAACAAAACACAAGCCGAGTTGATTTCTGCAATCGACGACGGCGTTTTGATTCAAGATGTTTCTGGCATGCACAGCGGTGTGAACACGATCTCGGGCGACTTTTCAACTGGCGCATCAGGCATCGTGATTAAAAACGGCACTCTCGGCGCGCCGATTCGTGAATTTACAATCGCGTCAACGCTGCAAAAAATGCTGCTCAATATCGTTGACCTTGGCAACGACATTGACTGGTTGCCGATGCGTGCAGTTGGTCTTTCTTTGGTCATCAGCGATGTAATGATGAGCGGTTCATAACCAGCATGTCAATATTGCACGCCATCGTGCTTGGCATTGTGCAAGGTCTGACCGAATTTCTACCGATTTCGTCGAGCGGACACTTAGAAATTGTGCCGTGGCTTTTCAATTGGAATGACTACGACTCACAAGCAACCGCCAAGGCATTTGACACGGCGTTGCATCTCGGAACTCTCGTAGCTGTCTTTATCTACTTGCGGCGCGAACTTGTTGTTTATCTTCGCTCAGGTTTGCAAGTTGCGTTTCGACGACAGAGCGCGTCGCCAGTGATTGGCAAACAAGCTTGGTTTTTGGTTGCGTCGGCAATACCTGCTGGTGTGGTTGGCGTAATTTTCGAAGATTCAATAACAGAGAAACTTGGCACGCCAAATTTGATTGCGATCAGTTTGATTGTGTTTGGTTTGTTGCTCGTGTGGGCAGACAGGCGAGCGACAGCGGCACAGAGTTCACACGATGTCACAAATCTTTCGCTGCGCGATGCACTAATTATCGGTACGGCGCAGGTTTTAGCGCTGAACCCAGGCACTTCACGCTCGGGCATCACGATCACCGCGGCGCGATTGAGCGGCTATTCGCGTGATGCAGCAGCCCGACTTTCATTTTTGATGAGCGTGCCGATTATCGGTGGTGCTGTTGTGTTTAAACTCGCGCAACTTTGGCGCGATGGCATTCCTGAGGGTCTGGCCGTGCCGATGCTGGTCGGCATCATTAGCGCTGGCATTTCTGGTTGGGTTGCAATGTGGTCAATGATTCGACTTGTGCGTACCAAGAGTTTTTCGCCGTATGTCGTTTATCGAGTCGTGTTTGGCGCAGCAATCTTGCTGCTTGTCGCCACAAATTATTAGCCAACGAGCACGAGGCTGACCACGCCAAGAGCGGCAGCGTTGGCGATCATCGCTGAGTTTTCAACTGGCACGGCTAAAACGATTGTCGCTTGTCGGCCAGATTGCTCGGCGATGTCGATAACTAAAACTTGTTCGAGCACTATTGCTGAATCGATGATTACATCAACATGGTTGCCGTTTTGCAAAATTGGCAACGGCCCGGCACTTTGCATCGCTACAGCACGGAAACCATTTGGTATTTCATAGCGACTTGCACTTTGCAGCACGGCAGGCGCAAGTTTTTCGTCGTTAAGTGACATGGCTGAAACGAAGTAGACGAGACCGCAGAACACTGAAAACGAGATAACCACAATTCGCTGTCGCGCGGCGTCGCGACAAAGTGAGTACCAAGACTCGAGAAGTTTTGCCTTCATGACTATGCGCCATGTGTGCCGGCTGCAAATTAGTGGCAGCCGCGTGCAGCGTTAATTCGTCGGTGCAGTTTTGGTTTCGGTCTTTGTGGCTGGCGCCGCAGTTGTCGTGCTTGCGCTCGAACTTGAATCTGAGCCACTCGAACCCGATGTCTCACTCGTCTTGCTAGACGTTGTGTCGCCGGTTGGGCCCGAATTCGAGCCGCCAGTTGTGCTGGTTGCTGAACTCGCCGAAGTGCCCGAAGTCGCGGTCTTACCCGAAGTGGCGCTATCGGTTTTGTAAAAACCTCCGCCCTTAAAAGTTATGCCAACAGGTGTGAACACTTTTTTGACAGGTCGCAGTTTGCCGTCTGATGGGTGCGGCGCTTGTGTCAACGCATCGTCGCTGAATGCCTGATAGATCTCAATGGTCTCACCAGAGTCAATGAACTTGTAAACATAAGTCGGCATAGGGCTTTTGATTCTAGGATGACAGTGTGGCTGTGCGCACTGCTGTTATTCCTGCGGCCGGAATGGGCACACGCTTTTTGCCCGCGACCCGCGCCACACCCAAAGAATTGCTACCTATATATGACACGCCAGCACTGCAGTTCGTGATCGACGAGGCGGCGCAAGCGGGCTGCTCTCGCGTTGTGATCGTCACCAGCCGAGCCAAGCCGTCGATCGAGAATTATGCATCTGCCGCCAGCACTGACAAAGTCGCAGTCAGCGTCGTTTATCAAGAGTCGCCATTGGGCTTGGGTCACGCGGTGAGTTGCGCGCGCCAAGCAGTTGGCGACGAACCATTCGTGGTGATGTTGCCCGACGAAATAATGGGCGATGCTTCGTTGACGAAGCAACTTGTCGCGCTCTACGAACAGTCTGGCAAGAGCAGCATTGGATTAAAACAAGTTGCGGCTGCTGAAGTCTCGAATTATGGCAACGTCAAAGTTGCGAGCGGTGCGAGCACTGCAGAATCTTCGGTCGCAATTTTGCAAGTAGTTGAAAAACCAAAACCTGCTGACGCGGTTAGCGACATCGTGATCATCGGACGTTATGTTTTGTCGCCAAAGATTTTCGAAAAACTCGAACAGATTAAACCCAGTGCGAACGGTGAGTTGCAGTTGACCGATGCGTTGGCGATGTTGGCAAGCGAAAACGTCTTGGTGGGTGTTGTTAGCGAGATAACTCGGTACGACACTGGCACACCGATGGGGCTTTTGCGTGCAGTTATCGAGATTGCCCTCGAGCGCAAAGATATTGGGCCGCAATTGAACTCTTGGCTTAAAGAAAAGTTCAACAAATAGTTTAAAGTCAGGGACCATGACTAAAGATTTTGGGACAACAGTTGACGCCAAAGAAGTCGGTCTTGACGCGACGCGACTGAAAAGTATCGACGAACATTTCAATCGCTATGTCGACGAAGGTCGCCTGGCTGGTTACGCGGTCGCGGTTGCGCGACACGGCGAAGTTGCACACTTTGGCATGTATGGCAACAAAGACTCTGAAACTGGTACGCCGATTACTGACGACACGATCTATCGCATCTATTCAATGACAAAACCGATCACTTCGATCGCGTTGATGATGTTGGTCGAGCGTGGTTTGCTTCAACTCACCGACCCAGTAAGCAAATTCATCCCTTCATTTGCTGACACTCGAGTTTGGAATACGGGCACGGTGCTGAAGCCACTGACTAATGCATTAACAGAGCCAATTCGCATTTGGCATTTGTTGACTCACACTGCAGGCATGACATACGGCTTTATGTACGCAGACGTTGTAGACGACATGTATCGCCGCGCTGGTTTCGAAGCAGGCGTGGCATACAAAGATTCGCTCGAGGTTATTTGCGACAAATATGCCGCGTTGCCACTTTTGTTTCAGCCGGGTTCAAGTTGGAACTACAGCGTGGCAACCGACATCGTCGGCCGAGTGGTTGAAGTTGTCGGCAAAATGCCCCTCGATGAATTTTTCGAAAAGAACATTTTTCAACCACTCGAGATGCATGACACCGGTTTTTGGGTCTCGAACGACAAAAACGACCGCGTTGCATCGCTTTATAGGTACGACGAAGCAACTCACAAAAAAGCCAAACTCAGCAGCTTTGGCAACAATGCTCTCGAGAAGCCAGTGTTTTTATCTGGTGGCGGCGGTCTTGTCTCAACCGCGGGCGATTATTTCAAGTTCATTCGCATGCTCGAAGGTCGGGGCAAGTCGGGCAAGGTGCAAATTATCTCTTCGCGAACTTTCGACATGATGACGATGAACCACTTGCCGAATAACGCTGACATTTCAACTTTTGGTCGACCACTTGGCGAAGAAATTTTTTATGACGGCTTGGGTTTTGGTCTTGGGTTTTCAGTCGTCATTGATCAGGCTAAAACTCGGGTGGCTTGCCCCAACGGCACATTCGGCTGGGGTGGCATGGCAAGCACCGTGTTTTGGGTTGACCCAGTGAACGAGATCAGTGCGATGTTTTTCACGCAGTTGATTCCGTCGAGTACGTATCCGATTCGACAGTATCTGCGTTCGTTGGTTTACGCCGCCGTCACCGACTAGTTCGAACTCGCGCAAAAACTACGTGATGCGCTGAAATTGATTTGGTTCATCAAGAACGAACCCGAACTCATCTACATGTGCCTCGACCTCGCAATTTGCGGCGACGCTGAAATATCGCCAAGTTTTTGGTGAAACTTTTGTGTATTGCTGAGTTTGCTTGGTGATGCCAAGTGTTTCAATATCGATGACTGCAACGCTGATAGTCGCGCTGTGGCCGACGAGCAGTGGCAGACGCCGAATCGGAATGCAATTTGTGAACGGCGTGTTGACGAAGTCGATGTCGGTGCAACCATCTAGCTCGGTGCGGTGGGCGCCGTTCATTTCACCCCAGCGACCGTGACTGTCGGTGCCAAGCCAAAGATCTGGGTCTTCGAGATCGCGAAACAATAAACACTGTTGCACTGTCCAGCCTGCTGAAAGTCGCAATACGAATTGTGCGTTATCGCTGCCGAGGGTGCCTTCGGCTGTCCAGCCTTCGTTCTCCCAGCGCAATTCGACTGCACTATGGATTGGTGACGGCGAAGTGCTTGCCGATTGATCTGTGATCAGTGACTTTTCGACGGCGCTAATCGGTTGCCAAGAAGCCTTGTGGCCCGAAGATGAAAGCGATTGATATGTGTTCATATTTGCCGGCATCTCGGCCTTAATCGTACGCAACTTATGGGGCGGTTCAGCCTGCTGCAAGTTCTGTGGCGATACCGTCAGCGATGTGATTTCTCTCGTCGAAGCACAGAAAATCGTCATCGGTGGATGCGAACCAGTCGCGCCAGTTCTTGTCGATTGTCGGTCGATGTCGGGGCGAGTTGTGGCTCAAGACGTTGTTGCAACCGAGTTCATTCCGCCATTTGCCAACACGGCAGTCGATGGTTTTGCGGTGCGCGCACAAGATGTAACAACTGCTGGTGTTGAGCTCGACGTTCTGGGCGTGATTGGTGCAGGGCATGTAGCGAGTTACGAAATTGGTGCAGGGCAGGCAGCGCGAATTATGACTGGTGCACCTATGCCGCGAGGTGCCGATGCCGTGGTGATGATTGAAGATGCGACAGAACTCAGCACAACGCGAGTGCGCTGCAACAAACCAGCAAAAGCAGGCGATGCAATTCGCGAAATCGGTGAAGATGTGCGCGCCGGAGATGTCGTCTTTAAATCTGGCGAAGTGATTAACGCCGCGGGCATCGGCGTGTTGGCAGGCATCAATGCAAGAAAAGTTCTGTCGTATCCGAAGTTGCGAGTGGCGATGCTGTCAACCGGCGACGAACTTGTGATTGATGGCTCAGAACTAAAACCTGGCCAAATTCGCGAAAGCAATTTAACGATGCTGGCAGAGATGATTAGCGCAACGGGGTGCGAAGTGATCAATCTCGGCATCGTCGCCGACGACGAAGCAATACTTGAGAGCAAATTGCGAGAGGTTGCAACGAAATGTGATGCGATCGTAACGAGTGGCGGCGTTGGTCAGGGTGACTTTGATGTTGTAAAAATCGTTTTGTCACGCATCGCCGACATGAACTGGATGCAGATGGCAATCAAGCCGGCGAAGCCTTTTGCTTTCGGCAAATTCACAACCAGCGACGCAAGAGTTATCCCAATATTTGGTTTGCCAGGCAACCCTGTTTCGTCGATGATTAGTTTTGAAATTCTGGCTCGCCCTTCATTGCGCAAGATGATGGGGCACACACAAAATCTCACTCGGCCAACGGTGCGTGCAATTGTCGATGCACCGATGAAACGCAAGCAAGACGGCAAAATTCATTTCATGCGAGTGTTCGGCGAATTTACGAACGATGGTCGATTGCATGTTCGTGACACTGGCCCGCAGGGCAGCCATCAACTCGCCGCAACGTCACAGGCAAATGGCTTGGCAATTGTGCCTGATGGTCAGGGATTGCCAGCAGGTGCTGAAGTCGACGTGATGTTGCTGAGTTAAATGACTAGTAATAGGCTCAGTCAATGGAGTTGCTGACGTGGGATTTTTGTGGAATTAATTGACCCGTTTGGGCGAACTGTTCGCGATTTGCGAATTTCGATAACCGACCGTTGCAATTTTCGCTGCACATATTGCATGCCAGAAGAAGGCATGACCTGGCTCGATCGTGACCAAATTTTAACTTTTGAAGAAATCGAGCGTCTAGCGACAATTTGTGTGCACCGATTTGACGTCGACAGCATTCGTTTAACCGGAGGCGAGCCAACTGTGCGAGCGCACCTGCCTATGTTGGTTGAAAAACTCGCGCAACTCAAAGTGCCAAGCACTGCAAAGTCGCCTCTGGCTGGCAAGAATATTGACATCGCGCTCACAACCAACGGCGCGACGCTGCGACTTATTGCCGATGAGCTAAAGAAAGCTGGTTTGTCGCGCATCAATATCAGCCTCGACACGTTGCAAAGAGAAAGATTTTTCAAAATCACAAGGCGCAATCATTTAGACACTGTTCTAGATGGCATTGATGCAGCGATTCAGGCAGGGTTTTCGCCAGTCAAGGTCAACGCTGTAATTCAGCGCGGGGTAAACGACGACGAGATTTTGGCACTGGCGAGTTTTGGTCGCGACAAAAAAGTTGAAGTGCGATTTATTGAATTCATGCCACTCGACGCGCAAGGGCAGTGGCAAAGCAAAGACGTTGTCGGCCAAGACGAAATTGTCGCAACAATAAATAGCGTCTTTCCGCTAGAGCAAGTCGCATCGCGTGGTGCTGCACCTGCAGACCGCTGGCGATATCTCGATGGCGCAGGCACAGTTGGCGTAATTCCGTCGGTTACAAAACCATTCTGTGGCGACTGCGACCGTGTGCGCTTGACCGCTGAAGGCCAGTTTCGCACATGTCTATTTTCGACAACCGAGTTTGACTTGCGGGCGATGTTGCGTGGTGGCGCAACCGACGATGCGATCGCAGCCGAAATTGCGCGAGCAGTCGGCACAAAGTGGGCGGGTCATGCAATTGGCAATGTCACATTCGTGCGCCCGAAACGGTCGATGAGTCAGATCGGCGGCTAACCATGACCGAGATTTCTCATGTCTGAACTGAATTTTTCACATCTTGACCCATTGGGTCGAGCCCGCATGGTTGATGTAACGCCAAAAGAGCCAACACATCGTCGTGCTGTTGCGCGTTGCAAAGTTTTTATGAAGCCAGAAACCACGGCTGCCATTGCCAACCGCGAAGTGAAAAAAGGTGACGTTCTCGCGGTTGCCCGCGTGGCTGGCATTCAGGCGTCAAAGCGAACCGCCGAGATGATTCCGCTTTGTCATCCGCTTTTGGTTGGCGCCGTTTACATCAATTTCGAAATCGGCGACGACCACATCGCAGTCGAGGCCCAAGTCGACACGATCGATCGCACGGGGGTCGAAATGGAAGCCCTGCATGCCTGTTCGGTTGCCGCGCTAACGATCTACGACATGTGCAAGAGTGCCGACCGCGCCATGGTGATTGGCGAACTCACACTGTGGGAGAAATCTGGCGGGCGCCAGGGCACCTATCGGCGCGAAGAATAAGCCAAAACCCTTATTTTTAGGGCTCTGAGCGACTTGGGTAGTGATCTCGTTAACCCGTAATACACTTAGGTGACTCCATGAGCAAGTTAATTCTTCTGATCGTTGGCGCCGCCTGGCTCGCAGTTCTTTTGCCGCCGATTTTGCGCGCCCGCATTAACAATTCGCCGAACATGTCGGTGAGCGCTTTCAGGCGCAATTTGTCAAGCCTTCAGAATTCGAACCTTCGTCACCCGCAAGCACAATTGCGAGGCATGTCACGCGAACTCGCGCCAAATCAAATGCGATCGCGCCAGGCGAGTCAGTTTTCGCATTTGACCGGCCCAATTTTGCGTCCTCAAGGCACCCGCTCACACCAGCCAATGTCGGGCGAATTTTATGCCCGCGAACTGGTTCGCCAGCGCCGTCAACACATGGTCGTTGGTCTTGCTTCCGCGACTGTAATTTCACTTTTCTTGGCATTTACAACTGGGTCGATCGTCTTGGTTTATGCGTTTACGCTGAGCCTCATAGCCCTGATCGGCTACTGCTATTGGCTGGTGCAACTTCGCGTGCAGCGCGACAGCACTCGCTATATGCGCCAGTTTCGCAACCGCGCCGCCTAGATATTTCGTTCGTTTCGGGGCTGTAGCTCAGTTGGCAGAGCGGTACGTTCGCAATGTACAGGCCAGGGGTTCAATTCCCCTCAGCTCCACAATTTGCGGTTAGGCGCTGAACGCAGCCGAGTGGCACAATATCTGAGTGCCAAAAAGGCCGACTCGGGGGTTTAAAAAATGGCAATGACATGGACTGAAGCCAACTTGGCGGTAACCGCCCCGGGGCAGATTTTCGAACTTGTCGACGCCGAAGTCTTTGGCATCAAGACGCAAGTGTTCAAAAATGCCCCCGCACACTTGGGTCAAGTTTTCGCTGGCGCTCGTGGTCATGGCGAAAAGACATTCTTGGTTTACGAGGGCGAGACATACACATTCACCCAAGCAATGGATCAAATTGACGCGCTGTCGAATCTGCTCGTGAACACCTATGGCGTCAAGAAAGGCGACCGTGTTGCAGTCGCAATGCGCAATTATCCCGAATGGGTTATGTCTTTTGCGGCGATTATTTCGGTTGGCGCAATTTCAGTGTCGATGAACTCGTGGTGGGTCGAAGACGAAATGGACTTCGCACTGCAAGACTCTGGCGCAACAGTTTTAATTTGCGATCAACAACGCTTTGATATCGCTTCAGCGAGTTGCAAGAAACTCGGTGTCAAAGTTTTGGTTGTGCGCGCTGAAAAGCCGCTACCTGCCGGTGTCGATAAATGGCAAGACGCTTTGGCGCCACACTTGGCCGCTGGTTTGAAGTGTCCGACTGTAGATATTTCGTCAGATGATGACGCAACGATTCTTTATACGTCTGGCACAACTGGTCGACCCAAAGGTGCAGTTTCAACCCATCGTGCGATTATTTCTGCATTGATGGCATTTTCTTCGCGCAATGCAGTTCTCACTATGTCGGGCACAAAGTTGAAAGAAGTTACAGGCCCAGAAGTGCCAACTTCGTTTATTTTGATCGTGCCACTGTTTCATGTCACTGGCTGCGTGCCAGTGATGATGAGTTGTTTCATCGCTGGTTTGAAACTTGCGATCATGTACAAGTGGGATGCCGAGAAGGCTCTCGAAATGATTGAGCGTGAGCAGATCACAAACTTTGTTGGTGTGCCGACACAAAGTTGGGATCTCGTCAATTCGCCAGCCTTCGATAAATACGACACTTCTAGTTTGCGCGCAGTCGGCGGCGGCGGTGCACCATCGCCAACTTCGTTGGTCGGCAAAGTCAACGACAAAGTCAAAAACGGCAGCCCGCAACTTGGTTACGGCATGACCGAGACGAATGCGTTTGGGCCTGGCATCACCGGCTCTGATTATTTGTCTCACCCAACCAGCACTGGTCGAGCAGTTTTGCCAATGCGAGTTGAGGTTCGCGACGAAAACCTAAAGCCTGTGCCTACTGGCCAAGCGGGTGAGATTTGGTTCTTTGGCCCGATGTTGATTCGTGGATATTGGAACCGCCCAGATGCAACCGCCGAGACGATTGTTGACGGCTGGCTTCGCTCGGGCGACGTGGGTCGACTTGATGCTGATGGTTTTGTTTATGTCGAAGACCGCGTCAAAGACATGATTCTTCGTGCCGGCGAAAACATTTATGGCGCCGAAGTTGAGAGTGCAATTTACGACCACCCAGCGGTACACGAGGCTGCAGTTTTCGGCGTGCCTCACGAGCGCCTCGGTGAAGAAGTTGGCGTTGCGATTTTGCCAAAGGCTGGTGCAAAACTTGATCCGCAAGATTTGTGGAAGTTTCTTGAAGGCAAAATTGCTGCGTTCAAAGTGCCTGCTCATGTGATTGTGATGCACGAGCCGTTGCCGCGTAATGCTGCGGGCAAGTTTTTGAAGCGCGAATTGCAACAACGCCTGTCAAAGGGCGAACTCACTGCCGTTTCGCGCACGAGTTAAGCACCGCGTGCCCCCAGTAAATCTCACAAACGTCGAGGGCGTAAGCCTTGATGCGTTGACGATCGGCAATGCGCTTGTTGACGTTTTGGCAACCGTTGATGAAGGTTTTTTGGTTCGCGAAAACATCGTCAAAGGTTCGATGAATCTTGTCGATATCAAACGGTCGAAGCATTTGCATTCGCTTGTTAATTCTCGTACCGAGATGAGTGGTGGCTCGGCGGCAAACACGGCTTACGGTTTGGCAAGTCTTGGTGGCAAGGCGGGTTTCATTGGCAAAATTTCAGCCGATCGATTGGGCGATTCGTTTTCGCATGACCTCGACACAGTGGGTGTCAAGTTTTTTCCGGGTGTTACTTGTGAGACTGAAGATACTGGTCGGTGTTTGATCGTTGTCACGCCAGATGGCAATCGCACGATGAACACGTTTCTTGGCGCAGCCTCGTTGCTCGACGCTGCCGACATTTCTAAAACTGCGGTGCAAAGTGCGGCCGTTGTATTTCTTGAGGGCTATTTGTTCGACAAAGATGCGGCCAAAGAAGCGTTTCGCACAGCCGCCGAATATGCGCATGCGGCTGGTCGAAAAGTTGCGCTTACGCTTTCAGATTCGTTTTGTGTTGATCGTCATCGCGCAGACTTTTTAGCACTAGTGAAAAACGACATTGACATTTTGTTTTCAAACGAAGACGAACTCAAAGCGCTCTATCAAGTTGATTCGATCAATGACGGTCTTCATCAGTTGCGAGATAACTGTGAGTTTGCTGCGGTAACACGCAATGAACACGGCTCAGTCGTTATTGACGGCGATGAAGTTGTAATTATCGATGCCGAGCCTGTCGAAAGCGTGGTTGATGCGACTGGTGCCGGCGATATGTATGCGGCTGGCTTTATTTACGGGTTTGTTCGTGGCAAGCCGATCGAACAGTGCGGCAAAATTGGGTCTATTGTTGCCTCAGAAGTTATTACACACATGGGGCCGAGACCACTTGTGCCCCTAACAACTGTTGTACCCAAGAGTCTTCACTAGCTCACTCCAACGCTTAATTCAATACCGCTCGTGGTATGATTTTAGAGTGAAATCTTGGCCTAGTTGCTGTGCAACAGGGCTGAGTTAAGGTTGGTTTTAGGTAACTTGTGAAAACAATTGTGGTTTGCGAAGAAGACCCAAGTTACGCAGCCGCGTTGGCCCATTTGCTTTATGTAGGTATTACAACTTTGGCGTTGACACAAAAACAGTTCAAAGATGTGGCCGTCAAGGTCATCGGCAAAACTGACGGTTGGTCGCCATTTTGTATAACGTTTTTCGGAGAGTGCTCGTATTACGACGAGTTCAAGCCAGCTGAAGATAAAAGCAATGTTCTCTACGTTTTGTCTTATTCGTGTTGTCAACATGCAAAGTTAATTGCATCTGGTTTGCAAAAGTTTGCAACCTCGGTTCTTGCGTTGCCGTTGCTTGAGTCGGTAGCCAGCACAAGTAATTATGACTTCGCAAAAGTTAACTCGAGTCTCATCACTAACGCTTTAGTGCCTGCAGACGAAGTTGATAAATATAAGGGAGACTTTGGCTCGATGGAAGAAGAGCAGGTATTTTTGGCTGACTGTGTTTACTGTGTGTTAGAGGTTTTGCAAAAAATAGTTGTTGCAGTTTAAATTTCTTCGGCTAAATAAAAAACTAGTTTTAGGTCGCCAAGTTTCACGAGTGTCGTTGCAATCCAACTGCCGAGGGTGCCAAAGTTTTCGTCTAACAATTTGCTCGTGCCATCTTGCAAAGTCTCTTCGGCAAGTTCATAGCTGCCTTGATATGTCACTTCGATCGCATATTCAGTTTTGGCAACAGTGTGTTTGCCGGTCGGCGTCGGTTGGTTGATTTCGACCGTGATGCCCTCACGAGACAACTTTTCTTTGCCAATTTGTGGGCTCTTGATCGGTGCAATTTGTTCGACCATTGACGCTTCTGGTTGAGTCGTCAATCGCTGGACGCGAAAGACGATCTCCATTTCGATTTCAGGTGCTTCATGAAAAATCTCGTCGGTGTACCACGCGCGATATATGGCCTGACTCCAACTTGGCCAGGTCAACGTGACGTGAGCAACGACCCGAGGTGGTCGACCTTCGCCAGGCAGGCCGTAACTCGTCTCCCAGACGAGGTCACCGAGCAAAACATCTGATTGAAAGTGCTCGTCGAATGCCTGTCTCTCAAGAAATGCGTTTGAAAAGGCGTCACGCAAGGCGCCAATTGCATCGCTAAAGACATGGTCCAACATGCGGTAACCACGCTAACAATGTGCCAAACTAAATGCTCATGGGTCTTGTCAACGTTGAGCGAAAAGATGGCGTGGCGACGCTTACGCTGAATAATCCCGCTGAGCGCAACACAATGACTGCCGAAATGGTCGCCGATATTTCGGCTGCGATGGATGACATCGAAGCTGACATAAAAGTTGGCGCGCTGATCGTGACTGGCTCGGCACCGGCGTTTTGTGCGGGCGCAAACCTCGGCAACTTGGCTGAGGCTGATGATGCATCGCTGACAAAAATTTATGAAGGTTTTTTGCGCATCGCACGCTCGCCATTGCCGACGATTGCGGCAGTTAATGGTGCAGCAGTTGGTGCTGGTATGAATTTGGCTTTGTGTTGTGATGTGCGCATCGCCGCTGCTCGAGCAAAGTTCGACACGAGGTTTTTGCAAATTGGTCTGCACCCTGGGGGCGGCCACACTTGGATGTTTCGAAACATTGCCGGACCACAAGCCACGATGGCCGCAGTCGTCTTTGGCGAAATTCTCGACGGCGCAGAAGCCGAGCGCGTTGGGCTGGCATATAAATGCGTGCCCGATGACGAATTGATGGCGGTGGCTCACACAATGGCAATGCGTGCAGCCAGCGTGCCTCGCGAACTATCTACTCTCACTAAGCGCACGATTCAAGAGATGGTAAACGTGGCGACCCACGAACAAGCCGTGGCCAAAGAACTCGAGCCGCAAGTGTGGACGACCCGCCAACCTTGGTTCGCCGAACGCCTCGCCGCCCTGCAGTCTCGCCTCAAAAAGTAGGTTTTATTTTTTGGTGGTGAGCCACTGGTGGGTGAGGGCGTCGCGACGTTCTTGCCACTCTTCAGAAGTGATGGCGTAACGCAAGTGGTCTTCCCAGACGCCGTTAATTTCAAGAAAGCGCTCGGCTAAACCTTCGAGACGCAGACCTAACTTTTCAGCCACTCGCTTGCTGTTGGTATTGCGCGGAATAATGCATACTTCAAGTCGATGCAAGTTCAAGTCGTCGAACGCAAATTTCATGATCGCTGCGACTCCTTCGGCCACATAACCGTTGCCAGCATGCTTACGGTCGATCCAATAGCCGATCGTGCCTGTTTGCATTGCACCGCGCACGACATTGTTGATATTCACTTCGCCGACCAACAAATTGTTCACAAACAACCCGAGCGTGTATGCCGAACCGTTTTGGCGCTCTCTGTCGCGGGCAACGCAGCGCCTTTCGAAAGCATCGCGGTCAGTCGCTGGGTCTGCAAGAAAATCTGACCGGCGTGGCTCCCAAACAGTTAGCCAATCAAAATTGCGCAGCCGCACTTCACTCCAAGCCTCAAAGTCGTGGGCAACTAACGGCCGCATCATAATTCGCTGTCCGTAAAGACGTGGCGGGGCGACGGGTGCGCCAGCAGGATGCAAAAAGCGCTTGGGTGAAGTGTTCGAAGAATGACTCAAGATGTTTTCTTTCGCAATTCAGAGATTAGCCCGTCGAGCAAATTGTATTGACTGACAATTAACTCAGAAATTTGCAAACGTCGCATCACAGCAACAAGCACACAGCAGCCCCCGACGATGATGTCGGCACGGTCACGTGGCAAACCAGGGTTAAACACCCGATCGCTAAGTGGCTCTGTGGCCAGCGTGCGAAAGACGTCTTCAATTGCTTCGCGCGAAAGTTTGAGTTTGTGCAACGCTGACGGGTCAAAAGTTTTCTGACCAACTTCGACTGCAGCAACGGTCACGATCGTGCCGGCCACGCCGACCACACGATCAACATGACCAATAAGTGGATAATTATGTGCAATGTCATCGACTGCATCGGAAACTAAAGAAATCGCATTTGTTAGTTCTTCTGGTCGCGGCGGGTCGCGATGAAGTTCTGCCTCGGTGATGCTGACCGCACCAAACGGAATACTGACTGCAAAATCTAAAGTTTCGGTGCCAACCATAAGTTCAGTCGAGGCGCCACCGATATCGATCACGAGTGTCGACATTTTTTCGTCAAGTGCGCTTGTTGCACCGACAAACGAGAGAGCACCTTCAATTTCGCCGGAAATCAATTCGGGTTCGGTGCTCGAGATTTTTTTGACATCGGTGAAAAATTGATTTGTATTGTTGGCCGCACGACACGCAGCCGTTGCCACGGTTCGCCGATGCGAGACATTGTGTTGTTTGATTAACGACTCGTATTCGCTCAAGCAATCGAGAGTTCGTCGAATTGCGTCGGCACTCAGAGCGCCGGTTGTTGCAAGATTTGCGCCGAGTCGTGTTGAACGCACGACGCGCTCGAGTGTTTTGCCTGATTGATCAACGATCAGCAAATTCGTTGAGTTGCTGCCGATGTCAATTGCTGCGAATACGTGATCCATTGATTACGCACACTAGTTAGTGCTGTCAGCCTTGTTGAAGTCGCCTGTCGACCCATTGGCCGACGACATCGGTTTTGTTAATAAGCCAATTTGCATAGTGAGCGTGCAAACATTTGACACCAACCCTGGTGCCAGCAACGCCACCGTGAGGTCTTGGTCCAGTGTGATCGGCAGGTATTGCACTGTCGCGTTCGGCGGCGTAGCGCTCGTGAGTTAACCGAAGTTCTTCGGGGTCAACTTCACTTTCGGCAAGATTGATGCAGCCACTCGACTCAAGGCGACTTACCGCCATGTGTTCTTGTGCGCCGACCAGCCAATATCGCGTTGGCATTGGCGTGCCATCAAACAACAATGGTTCGTTTTTAACGACGATTGGCTCGCCGTTTTTGTCGCGCAAGACGACTTCAAAGTCACCCTGGGGTTTGCGACCGAGAAGCTCGGTAATGCGAGCGATGTCTTGTGCTGACGCCTTAGTCATTTGTTGAGCAACTTTGTCAGTGTCTCAATGTCGCTCGATGTGTCGAGATCTTGGGCCGAGCCATCACATGCAACTTCTTCGAGCAGATCTTTATGGGACTTGAAAAGACTTCTGGCGCCTTCGTCGCCGTTAGTTGGCAGCAACGGCCAAAGTTCGGCATGTATTCGCACCGGATTGCCGCGAACCCCGTTGTATGTTGCCACGGCAAGTGGAGCAGTCGCGTCTGCGACACGCTGCCAACTTGATGGTTTGATTGCGGGTTGATCTGCAAGGCCAACGACAACGCTGCTTGCGCCGTGCCGCTGGGCTTCTGAGATTGCACACTGCAGGCTGCTGGCCATGCCGGTCTGCCAATTTTCGTTGTGCACTTCAATTAAATTTTCGGCCGCAAATTTTGCTTCAGCGATTTGTGCAGATAAGTCGACTGCACCAGTGACGACAATTACTTTTTGAAATTGCGCAGCAAGACAATTGTGAAGTGACCACTTGAAAACAGTTCGACCGTTGATGACGGTTAATAACTTATGTGCGTTGCCTGAAAATCTTGAGCCACTTCCAGCAGCTAAGAGAACCGCAGTAACTGCAGAAGTTATTGGATTACTTTTTTGCGCTGCGGCCACTGCCCAATAATGCACCTGGGGCGATTTTTAGCACGAGGCTTAAACGAGTAATCGTGTCAAGCGTTGGAGAAAAGTGACCGTTTTCAATGCGGTTGATTGTCTTGCGGTCGATGCCGGCGCGTTGAGCAAGTTCGTCTTGACTCATTTCGGCTTTGATTCTAAGTTTTCGTAGTTCGCTCGCAACTAATTTCTGCTGAGCTTCACTTTTTGATTTAAGTGTCTTTGCTGAAATGGCCATAATCGCAGTCTAAAACTTTTGCAACCAAAACGACGGATTCAAGGAAGAAAAACTTGTTCCCGTAATTTAAAGGTTTTGTAGCGCGATTTGTGACATGTGTTATGTCTCAATTTTTGTCAGCTAGTTACCCTGTTACACGGCTTGTTTATGGTTAGTAGCAAGCAATAAGTAAGGCATTAACTGGGGTTCTCTGTGGCGGAGACCAATAAACAGTCAAATTGCCTGCCAACTATGGCGGGTCCGAAAGGACATCAAAACATGACACCTCGAGTTTCGTATTATCCAAAATTCGCCAGGGTTACCTGTCGAGCTTTAGTGCTAGCACTTTTCTTGTCTTTTGGCCTCGTTCCATCAGTGCTGACCCTCGGGCTGACGAAAGTTGACACGGTAGAGGCAAAGCCCATGCCCGCCATTGAGTCAGCATGGGTGGCAATGCAAGCACAGCGGGCAGTAGTCGCCCTTGAGTCGGCAAGTGAGATCAGCCCAATTGAGCAGCGCGATGTTGCCTCACGCTGGATTAAAAGTATTTCAGTCGTCATTGCTGAGCACCTTGAAGTCGACAGCAAAAACTTAGAGCGTGCTTGGCTGCAGTCAGATCTCTCGCGCCAAAAAGTTTTGTTCGCCGCACTTTCTCAACTTGGTGTGCCATATAAGACAAACGCAGACGAGCCAGGCAAAGCACTTGACTGTTCGGCGTTGATCAAATTCGCATGGTCGAATGCCGGCATCAAGATGCCACGGGGCTCGGCTCAGCAATACGCTTTCGGCGAACGCGTCAAGGCGAGCGAAGTGCAACTCGGTGACCTGGCGTGGTATCCAGGGCATATTTCGATGTCGCTGGGCTTCGAGAATTTGGTAATTCAATCACCAACAAATGGTCGAAGTGTTGAAGTGCATGAGATCAACGAGTCGCGAGTCAACTGGGTTCGTTGGGTCAGCCCAGTGGCATAACTTTCTTGCAAAAGTTATCTGTGAATTGGGCCTTCGCTGTTTGCAAGTGATGGCACGGTTCGGCCGACGCGTTTGCCGATGATTTCGGCACAAATTGAAATTGCTGTTTCTTCGGGGGTGCGTGAGCCAATGTCTAAACCAATCGGCGACATCAGCCGAGCGAGATCTTTTGGTTCTGTAATGCCGACGTCGGCGAGTCGCTCAAGTCGTTTTGCGTGAGTCTTACGGCTACCCATGACACCGATATACCCAACAGAAGATGCGAGCGCACCCTGAATGGCTGGCACGTCAAATTTCGGATCGTGTGTGAGAATGCAAATTGCGTCTCGCGCACCGAGATTTGGTCCGCGGTCGGCCAGAACAGGTGTTGGCCAAGTGACGAGCACTTCGTCAGCCATCGGAAACCTGCGCTTGGTCGCGAACACTTCGCGCGCATCGCAGACCACGACGTAGTAGCCAAGAACTTTTGCCACGCGGGCGAGTGCCGCAGTGAAGTCAACGGCACCGAAAATAATCATCTGTGGTGGCGGTGAAAATGATTCGACGAATATGCGCACAATT
This sequence comes from Acidimicrobiales bacterium, assembly GCA_030827545.1. GTDB lineage: Bacteria > Actinomycetota > Acidimicrobiia > Acidimicrobiales > Ilumatobacteraceae > BACL27. Next base: position 15,923 of record JAUREG010000012.1, on the reverse strand, counting down.
GGTGTGTCTTGTAGATCTTCTGGCGTAACTTGCCCAGATGGTCCATAGTTGCGCACGCTTGTGCGACCAGCTTCAAGTTCGCCGAGTGCATCGCGCGACGCAACTCGATCAAGTTCGCTACCGCCAAGAGAGCCGAGCGTTTCGATTTTGTCTTGGTTTGGCGCAACCAAAAGAGTTGCACCCGTGTTTGGGCCGTCAATCACCGTCAGAAGAACAACCGGCTTGTTCTTGCGAATTCTGTCTGCAAGTGCTGAATAAATCATGAAGATGCAATTACCAAGTCAGCGGCTGAATGAAAAGGTGAACCGTGCCGCCACAAGTTAAACCAACGGCAAAAGCCTCGTCGTCTGAATAGCCGAACTTAACTAGTCGCCCTGGGCTATTGCTGTTCAAAATTTCTAACGCTTCGGCAACAACGGCACCTTCGACACAACCGCCCGACACAGAGCCACAAACTTCACCATCTTCGTTGACGGCCATCGCCGCACCAGGGTCGCGTGGCCCTGAGCCTTCGATGTCGACAACACGTGCGACGGCAATGCGTTTATTCTGAGTACGCCAAAGGTCGATATCGCCCAAAATTTCACGCATTACTTACGGCCTTTCGCATCTCAGTTGACTCTCGCGAATCACGCGCGATAACTGCAGTGAGTTCGCGAAGTGCATCGAGTGAATGCCCTTCAACGAAGTCATCAATGTAGGGCATCGCTGCAGCCATTCCACGGGCCAGCGGTGCATAGCCCGGGCTAACTTTTAATGGATTAACCCAGATGACGCGATACGCCACCCGCTGTAGGCGCAACATTTGTTCGGCTAGCACTTGAGGCTCACCACGATCCCAACCGTCCGAGAGAATTACAAAAATTGAACCACGTGCAAGTGACCCAACGCCCCAATTGTCGTTGAAGTTTTGCAGACATTCACCCAGACGAGTGCCGCCGCTCCAGTCTGAAACTTGAGCTGAGGTGCGAGCCAGTGCGCGATCTGGGTCGCGATTTGCGAGTTCGCGTGTGATGCGAGTTAGGCGAGTGCCGAGTGTGAATGCCTCAACGCGTTGACGACCGACCACTGCAGCGTGCATAAATCGCAATAATGCCCTTGCGTAAGGCTCCATTGAGCCTGAGATGTCGAGCAATACAACTAGTCGTCGCAGCTTTGTGCTCGGCTCGCGCCAATATCTCTCGATTGGTTCGCCATCATTTTGCAATACCGCACGCATCGTGCGACGAATGTCGTGTCGCGAGCCTTTGCGGTTTGCTTTTTGAAGTCGTAACGAGCGCTTTGGTGGCCCTGCAAGTTTCAAACTCGACATAAATTGCTCTGCTTCACGCAATTCAGTTTCGCTGTATGCAGCAAAGTCTTTTTCACGCAGTGTTTCGATGCTCGAGAATCTCAAAGTAAGCGTATTTTCTTCTTCGTCAACTGGTGCTGCATTCGAGTCATCGTTGTTTGTGTCTTCGCTGTCGATTAACAGCGTCACAGACTCGGTCTGTTGTTCGTATGTTGCTGTATCAACGGCGATTAGTTGATCCCAAAAAATGGCGAATGCGCGATCAAATATCGGAGAGTCTTCGTGGCGACGAATGAGAGTTGCGTATGCTGCCCAATAAACATCATCACGATTTTCGAGACCGACTTTGCTCAACGCACTGACGAAAACAATCACCGAGTCAAGAGGCACATCGATGCCGGCGCCACGCAAGATGCGGGCAAATGCCACCGCCATTTTGTGGGCAGGTGACGATGTATTCATTAGTTGCTGTACAAGCCCCGTTCAAAGGCTTGTTTAACTAATGTGGCGACACCGCTTTCGCGCACGCGCTCGTGGTCTTCGCGGTATTTGAGCACTGTGCCCAGCGTTGCTTGCACGACAGATTCGTCGAGTTCGCCGACACCAAGACGACCGAGTGCTGTAGCCCAGTCGATTGTTTCGGCGACGCCTGGTGGTTTGTAAAGTTGCATCTTGCGCAGCGCTTCGACGGCGGCCGCGACTTGACGAGCGAGAGTCTCTGCGACTTGAGGCACGCGTCGTTTGACGATTTCGACTTCGCGATCAAAGTCAGGGTGCTCGACCCAGTGATAGAGACATCGACGCTTGAGCGCATCGTGCACGTCGCGGGTGCGGTTCGAAGTCAAGACAACCAGCGGTGGTGTCGTTGCTTTGTATGTGCCAAGTTCGGGGATCGTGATTTGAAAATCCGAAAGTACTTCTAACAAATATGCTTCAAACTCGTCGTCTGCGCGGTCGATTTCGTCGATCAACAAGACGGGCGACACGCCAGTGTGCTGATCGATCGCTTGCAACAGTGCACGACGAATCAAAAACTTCTCGCTGTAGAGCTGACCTTCGAGTTTTTCGGCGCCGATTGACGTTGCTTCGCCGGTGGCTTCGACGGTGCGAAGGTGCAACAACTGTCGTGAGTAGTCCCAGTCGTACATGGCTTGTGCGGCGTCGATGCCCTCGTAGCACTGCAAACGAATGAGTTCGCTGTTGCGAATTTTTGCCAGAACTTTTGCTAGTTCGGTTTTGCCGACACCGGCCTCGCCCTCAAGCAGCAACGGACGATTGAGCGAAATCGCCAAAAAGACTGCGGTCGCTAAACCGTCGCTAGCGAGATAATTGTGTTCGTCAAGTGCGCTTCGAACGTCGGCGACTGACTGCAAACTCATGTTGTCAGGCTAGAAGATCAAGAGTCAAAGCCCAAGCCCAAGCGGTCGAGAAGGCGCAGCCACAAATTGCGCTTGCCCGTGCGGTCTTCATAGTCAAGCGACCAGCGAGTTGCCTGAATGCCGATGAACCTGAATGGTTCTGGGGGAAACGCACGCGGTTTAGTTTTTACGAATTCGGTTTGTGTGGCACGAGTTTCGTTTTTTGCGAGCAGGTCGAGCATCACTTCGCCACCAAAACGCGATGCGGCAACACCTAAGCCCGTGTAGCCGAGCGCATAGGCAACACGATTGTCGAATTGCGTGCCCCAAAAGACGCTGTAGCGCGCGCATGTATCGATTGGCGCACCCCACATGTGTGAAAATTTGACGCCTTCAAGTTGCGGAAATGTGGTGAAGAATTGTCGCGAGAGCATCGCCCACGATTCAGGTCGCGATTCGAGTTCTTTGTCCATTTGGCCGCCAAAGTAATAAATTGCGTCGTAGCCGCCCCACAAAATTCTGTTGTCGGCTGTAAGTCTGAAGTAGTGAAACTGATTTGAGCAGTCAGCGAGACCTTGACGATTGCGCCAACCAACGCTTGCGAGTTGATCTGCCGTCAATGGCTCTGTAACAAGGCAATAGTCATAAACAGGCGCGATATATTTATTCACTTTGCGGACAAGTGGTTTAAAAGTATTTGTCGCTAAGGCAACATTGTTGGCTTTGATTTTTGCCAGCGGTGTTTTGATCTCGATTTTTTTCTTCGTGTCGTTCAGGTCGACCGCGCGAGTGTCTTCATAAATTCTGACACCAAGAGTCTGGGCAACTCGTTTGAGACCCCATGCCAAGCGCGCCGGGTCAACTAATGCCGACGAATCTTTTGTCCACAAGCCACCAGTAAAAACTGGCGAATTAACTTCGCTACGAATCGCGTCGCGGTCGAGCCAAACGACATCGTGACCAAGATCGCGTAGGTGTACGTAATCTTCTTGCAATTCTTCTATGTAATTTTCTGGGTGCCAACTGCTTGCTACCTCAATCGCGCCGTTGCGTTCGAAGTCGCAGTCGATGTTGTTTTCGCGAATTACTTTTTCGATCTCGGCAAAGTTCTCGCGACCAAGTTGTTCGAGAATCGCAACCTCGTCGGGAAATCTCTCTTGGGCGTTGGCGATGCCATGAGTCAACGAATAATCCATAAAGCCGCCATTGCGACTCGTGGCGCCTGAACCGATTTCGTGTGATTCAATGAGCACGACATCGCGGTTTGCGTCGCGCTGCTTGGCGATGATCGCCGTCCAAAGGCCCGTGAAACCGCCACCAACCACGCACAGGTCGCAGTCTTCATCGTGAACTGCAGTTGGGTTCGAGTCGGGCTCGTCAACGTCGTCTAACCAATACGGAAAAGTCTCCGCGTCGGCTATCGCATCAAGGTAACGCTCACTCGACCGCGGCGGAATTGCCGATCGGCCCATTGGGTCTCACCACCTAACAGGGCTAATTATAAGGCTCTTTCGTCTTCTGACGGCTCTCTTAAGCGTGCGACGGGGCCTTTGCGGGGCGTTGGGTGTTGCCCCTGCGCTCTAATCTGAAGACCTATGGATCTTGGGTTGACAGGTCGCACCGCAGCGGTAGCTGGGGGTTCTGCTGGTCTCGGTTTTGCGACGGCCCAAGCATTGGCCAACGACGGCGTGCGAGTTGTCGTGTGTGGTCGTGACGAAAAACGCGCCATTGATGCTGCAAAGAAAATTGGCAACTCAAGTGTTGGCATTTCTTGCGATGTTTCTTCAGTTGTGGGTGGCGAAAGTTTTGTCGAGCAAGCAGCAAAAATTCTTGGACACATCGACATTTTGATTTTGAACAGTGGCGGTCCACCCGCTGGCACTTTTACTAGCACGAGTGTTGAAAGTTACGACAAAGCATTTGCTAACGGCCTGATGTCGATGATTGCGATGACGAAACTTGTGGTGCCGCAAATGCAAAGTCGAAAATGGGGCAGAGTAGTAGCGATAACTTCAATCGCAGTGCGTCAACCGATTGCAAACTTGATCTTGTCAAATACGGCTCGTGCAGGTCTGACAGGTTTTCTAAAAACTGTTTCGCGTGAAGTTGCTGGCGATGGCGTAACCGTGAACACGGTGCAGCCTGGCACGCACGACACCGATCGCATCAGGCAGTTGTACGGCGCAACACCAGATGCCAAGGCGCTTGACATACCGGCTGGTTTTGTCGGTGACCCGAAAGATTTCGGCAGTGTCGTGGCATTTTTGTGCAGCGAGTCGGCGAAATTTATTACTGGCGTTAACTTGCAAGTTGACGGCGGGGCTTACACAGGTTTGATCTGATGCTGCAGCATGTCGTAGCAATAACTTGGAATGACCAAGTGCCTGCTAACTATCACGAGACAGTCACAAAAGTTCTGCACGATATGGTCAAGCAGATTGAAACTGTGCGCAGTTATCACTGCGGTCCTGACCTTGGCGTTTCGGCTCCGACAAATGCCAACTATTTGATCGTGGCTACTTTTGATGATGTTGCAGGCTGGCGCGTGTATGACGAAAACCCGCTGCACAACGAGATTCGAGCCAAGTACTTCAAGCCATTTATTGCAACGCGTTCAGCGGCGCAAATAAATTTCTAAGTTGCGCCACGAAGTGGCGAGATAATTCGTTTTATTTTGATGCGGCTTCGAGCGCTCGGCGCACCAAGACACTTGCCAAATGCTTGCGATATTCGGTCGAAGCATTCAAGTCGCTTTGCGGGTCGGCTTCGTTAGATGCCATCGCCGCCGCGTCGCTGATTGAAGCGCCTTTAGCGATCGCACCGGCGACGCTTGTTGCCAAAATCGGTGTTGAGCCCATGTTGACAAGAGCCACACCGGCTTCGCCTTTGCGACGCCATGCAGCTACTCCAACAATTGCCCAATCTTGCGCGCGACGGTTGAACTTTTGAAAGCTCCAGCCGGCACCCTGCATTTTTGGCACGCGAATTTCAACCAGCATTTCGTCGGCAGCCAAATCGCTTTCGAGAAAGCCCTTGTAAAAGTTCGCGGCGGCGATTTCTCGCTGTCCCTTTGGTCCTTGCACGACATATGTTGCGCCAAGAGCAAGCGTTGTCGCTGGCAAATCGCTGGCTGGGTCGGCGTGTGCGATCGAACCACCGATCGTGCCACGATGTCGCACTTGCGCATCGCCAACATGACCAGCCGCATGGCTAAGCAGTGGTGCGTGCTCATGCAGAACTTTCGAAGTCTCGACATCCATGTGGCGTGTCAATGCACCAATTGCGATGTGGTTGCCCGCATCTTTGATGTACGACAAATCTTTGACACGACCGATGTCGATCAGCATTGCTGGTTGCGCGAGACGCAACTTCATTAGTGGCAACAAACTGTGACCACCTGCCAGAAACTTGGCATCACTGCCGTACTGACTGACAAGTGAAATTGCTTCGGCGGCAGACGATGCCCGCTTGTAATCAAATGCTGCAGGAATCATTTTTTACCTCCACGAGTTGCTTCTTGAATTGTTTTCCACACTGTTTGTGGCGACGCTGGCATTGCCATCGACGTGACACCGAGAGTTGACAGCGCATCAATGATTGCTGTCATCACTGTTGGGGCCGCACCGATCGTGCCTGCTTCACCGATGCCTTTTACGCCGAGTTGATTTGTTGGCGATGGCGTGATCGTGTGACCAGTTGTAATTGCTGGCACGTCACTTGCTGCTGGCACTAGATACTCGGAAAGGTTAGATGACTTCAAATTGCCGTCACTGTCGTAAACGGCTTCTTCGAACAATGCCTGGGCAATGCCTTGCACTACGCCACCGTGCACTTGACCTTCGACAATCAGCGGATTGATTTGATTGCCACAGTCATCGACCGCGATGTATTTCAAAATCTTCACCGCACCCGTTTCGGTGTCGACTTCGACAACGCACATGTGCGTGCCAAACGGCCACGAAAAGTTTGGTGGGTCATATGAAACTTGAGCCTCGAGGTTTGGTTCGCAGCCATCTGGCAGATTGTGCGCAGTGAATGCACCGAAAGCGATTGCTGCGAGCGGCAAAGCACGATCGGGTGAGCCCTTGACGCTGAAAGTGCCGCCAACAAACTGCAAGTCTTCGGCCGCACATTCAAGTTGATGAGCGGCAATCAGTTTTGCTTTCTCGATCACTTTGTCGCAAGCGAGTGCAATCGCAACACCGCCAACAGGCAAACTTCGTGAGCCGTAGGTGTCAAGACCCAGCGCCGAGATCGCTGTGTCGCTATGCAAGACATCGACGTCTTCAGGTGCGACACCGAGTTTTTCTGAGGCAATCATCGCCCACGAAGTTTCGTGTCCTTGACCGTGCGGAGAAGTACCGGTGATGACCTGCACTTTGTTGGTCGGCAACACGCGAACTGTTGCGGCTTCCCAACCGCCGGCGCTGTAGTTGAGCGATGCCAACACACGCGACGGTGCGAGACCACACATTTCGAAATACGAACTCATGCCGACGCCAAGAAGTTTCGTCGCACCAGGCACATTTTGCTTTTTCTGTTGTGCACGTACGCCGGCAAGGTCGGTCAGCGTGGCGGCTTTTTCTGCTGCCAGTAGGTGATCGCCAGAGTCGTAAGTCAACCCGCTAAAAGCCGTATACGGAAACTGTTCTTTTTTGATGTAGTTGCGCTTGCGCAGTTCGAACGAATCGATTTTCATCTCACGGGCGAGTGCTTCAATCGCCATTTCGATTGCATATGTTGCTTCAGGTCGACCGGCGCCACGATATGCATCGGTTGGTGTCAAGTTGGTGAACACCGAAGTGCAACTGAAGTCGTATGCCTTCGGAACGTCATAGACGCCTGCATACAAAAATGCACCGAGCAGAGGCACGCCAGGTGTGACGAGTTGCAAATATGCACCCATGTCACCGATGATTCGCACTCGAACCGCGGTGATCTTGCCGTTTTCGTCAGCAGCAAGCTCAATATCTTGAATTTGTCCGCGACCTTGAATTGTTGCCTGGGTATTTTCAGTGCGTTCTTCGACCCAGCGCACAGGTGTGTTGTGCTTGCGGGCGAGTGCCATGCACAAGAGTTCTTCGGCGTAAACATCAAGTTTTGAACCGAAACCGCCACCCACGCTTGGCGCAACGACACGCACTTGTTGCTCGGGAATGCCGAGAGTCAGTGCAGTCATCACTTTCAAAATATGCGGAATCTGCGTTGATGAATAAAGGGTGATGTCGCCGCCAAATGGCTGTGGCACTGCGGCAATCGCGCGAGGCTCCATCGCCATCGGAATCAAGCGTTGCTGAACGTAGCGCTCTTTAACTTTGTATTTTGCTTTCTTGAATGCATCTTCAACGCAGCCAGGAGTCTCTTCAACAAGAAGCGGCCATGTGTAGCTCTTGTTTGTGCCGAGGTCTTTGTGAATTACGTTTTTGTCGCTTAGTGCATCTTCGAGATCGACGACTGCCTGCAACGGCTCGTATTCGACATCGATTGCATCGAGTGCGTCGCGCGACGCAGTTTCATTTGTTGCCAACACTGCAGCAACGCCGTCACCGACATAGTTAACTTTGTCGCTTGCAAGCGGAAAGTGTGGCGGATTCTTCATGTCGGGTGTAACAGGCCATGCACACGGCATTGGAGCTGCCCACGCTGATTGCAGATCTTTGCCTGTGTACACGGCAACAACGCCAGCGATTTTCAGCGCGGCCGAAACGTTGATTGATTTAATTTTTGCGTGCGCATAAGGCGAGCGCAAAACTGCCAAATGCAAAGCACCTGGAATGTTTAAATCGTTTGTGAACTTTGCTTCGCCCGTCAAAAGTGGTGGGTCTTCACGGCGCAACAATCGTGTGCCGATGATGTTGGTGGGTTTGTTTTCGGTGATAGTCATGACGCCGCCTTACTTAGCACTCGCGGCAGCGAGTACCGACTTGACGATGTTGTGATAACCAGTGCAACGACACAAGTTGCCTTCGAGCCCGAGCCGAACTTGTTCTTCAGTTGGCTTCGGGTTTTCGTTTAGTAGACCAACTGCTGCCATCACCATGCCAGGTGTGCAGTAGCCGCATTGCAGACCGTGATTTTCCATGAATGCTGTTTGCATCGGATGCATCACACCATCTTTAGCCAAGCCTTCGATTGTGGTCACACTTGCACCATCTGCTTGCACTGCCAAGATTGTGCAACTCTTCACCGCTTCACCGTTCATGTGAATCGTGCAAGCACCACAACTCGATGTATCGCAACCAACATTTGTGCCGGTTAGCCCAATCACCTCGCGGATGTAATGCACCAACAAAGTTCTTGGCTCAACATCGCCATGATGTTCTTTGCCGTTGACCGTGATTGAAACTTTCATCTTCAACCCCCATATCTGGTTCGGCTTCAACGCCGAACTCTTACCCCTGTAGGCAATGATGCCCCCGCAGGGCACGACCGCACAAATCGGGCTATTTATCTATCTTTTGCAGGCTGCGCAAGGCGAAAATCAGCGTTATAGCACTTAGTGCGGCGATGGCAATCAAGCCGCCGTAACTGTTCGACCAACTCATATACCCGGGGTCGCTTGCATTGACCCAGCCCGAGCGTGACAAGCGAAAAATATTTGTGATCGGGTTGATGCGTGCGACTGTGTGCAACCAACCAGTCATTACATATAGCGGTACTTGTGCAGTCGAAAGAAACATCGTCAAGAAAATCGACATCTGCATGATCGCTGCGCCACGCATGTCTTGAAATCGAAACGCAAGACCCAGACCCCAACCGGCACCGATTGTCGAAATGCCGATTGCGGCAATCCATGAACACAAATAACTCAACACGCCAGCTGTTGGTCGTGCGCCAAGAAATGTGCCAACTCCAAAAACAATTAACGCAACGATTGTGACGCGAATCCATGTCGCGAGTATTGGTCCGACGATTAGCGATGTGCGCGATGTTGGCGACATACGCAAGCGATCGTAAAAACCATTTTCGAGATCGCGGATGAGCGAAAACCCGAGACCAACACCGCTGAATGCTGCACCCATCGCCAAACCGAGCGGCATGAACCAATTGACCGATCGGTCTGTCGGAAATCCAGGAAGTCTTGTGAGTGCGAAAAAAGTGCCCGAGAACGAAATCATGTTGAAGATTGGCATTGCCAGTGTTGGAAAAAACGCCGAAGGCAAACGGCGAGTATTGATCAGACTGCGCTTGACAAGTTGCCACGAGCTGCGCATTGTCGTCGAGTGCATGTCGTGCGTTGACAAAGTTCTTGAAACTGTATTTGCGCTTGTGCTCATTGTTAATTTGCTCGCAGTCGGGCATTGAGTTGTCTGCTGGCGATATACAAAGCAACAATTGCGATTGCGAGCGGCACCAAGATTGCTCGCGCTGTTGCTGATGCGCTGAAGCCCTCAAGTGAGAGAGCACGGAGACCTTCAACCAAATGTGAAATTGGATTCAGGCCAGCAATTGTTTTATAGAGACCACTCATTGTTTCGCGCGGAAAGAACGCACTCGAGAAAAACAACAGGATAAACAGCAACGGAAACGTGCCTTGCACAGCTTCGGCTGAACCAGTCTTGAGAGCCACTGATGACATCAAAGCGCCGACTGCTAGGGCGATCAACGCACCACTGATGACCATCGCGATGATGCCGGGCAACCCAGCCGAGACATCTGCACCAAAGGGCAAAAGAACCAAGACGAAAATTGCTGTTTCGAGTGCACCGAAAAGTGTGCTGCCTGCGAGACGGCCAAACAAAATTGACAGCCGCGAAGTAGGTGAGGCTAAAAGTCGATCAAAAAAACCATTTTCGATATCAGTTGCCAGTGCTGCAGCGCCTGTTACTGAACCAAATAAAACGCCTTGGGTGATGGTGCCCGCAAGTTGAAACTGAAGATACGAGTTGACTTTTGGAAACCCTGGCAGAGATGTTGTCTTGCCGAATGACGAGTTGCCTAAAAACGAAAAGAACAACGGAAACACAATGCTCGGTACGACAAGAGCGGGCTGGCGAAATAATTCGAGTGTCGAGCGCTTTGCGAGAGCGAGAGTCTGACGAATTGCGGCTGATGTCGAACGCTGAACTGAACCGTCGCCAGAAACTACAGCCGTTGTCGTCACTTTCGTCCTCGGCGTTTTTTCTTTTTTGGTTCCTCATCGCCGTTGTCGCCAGCAGATGGTGCGTTATCTGCGCCCTCAAGTCGATAGCCAGTTGCTTCGGCGAAAACATCGTCGAGGCTCGGCTCGTTTATTTCAAGATGCTGTACATACACACCGGCTTCATCAAGTTTGCGTACGACTTCGGTTACTTGCGATGCGCCGCCTCGCAAACCAACACCGAGTGCACCTTCGGCGCCAGGGCGCAGATCGCCAAAAGTGCTGAGCACTGCATTTGCCTTTTCGACCTGGTCAATGTTCGTGTTGATAATCAATGTTGGCGCGCCAACGCTGGCTTTGAGATCGGCAGGTTTGCCTTCGCGCACAATTTTGCCGTGATCGATGATTGCAATTCGGTCGGCGAGTTGATCTGCTTCTTCAAGATATTGCGTCGTCAACATCACAGTCGTGCCTTCACGATTGAGGCGACGCACTTCTTCCCAAAGCGTTAGTCGGCTCATCGGGTCTAAGCCAGTCGTAGGTTCATCCAAAAACAAAACAGTTGGTTGATGAATTAGAGAGAGAGCCAAATCAAGTCGGCGTCGCATGCCGCCTGAATATGTCGAAACGCGTCGCGACGCTGCAGCCGTGAGACCAACTCGTTCAAGCAATTCATCGGATCGTTTTTTAAGTGCAGACGAGGGAATGCCATAGAGCACTGCTTGCAAGGCGAGCAATTCTGCCCCAGTCATTAGCGGGTCAATTGCGGCATCTTGCAACGCCACACCAATATTGCGACGCACTTGGTCGGCTTGCGTAACGACGTCAAAACCGGCGACGCGGGCCGTGCCTGAAGTTGGTCGCAACAGAGTTGTCAACATACGTACGGCCGTGCTTTTGCCTGCGCCGTTGGGCCCGAGAAAACCGAAAACTTCGCCTGCTTTAACTTCGAGATCAATGCCTTTTACGGCGTGTACATCACCAAAGTGACGGACGAGGTTTTCTGCGATTATCGGCGAGTTGTTCACTGCAACAGATTACTCAGTTGCGGCGAAGAAACTTAAGCAGAGGCGCTAGCGATTGCTGACCAAACTCGTTCTGGAGTTGTCGGCATGTCAATGTGACGCACGCCGAGATGCAAAAGTGCATCAATTACCGCCGATTGCACAGCCGGGGTCGATCCAATCGTGCCTGACTCACCGATGCCCTTTGCGCCAAGTGGGTTAACAAAAGTTGGCGTCTCCATATGGACAACTTCGATGCTCGGCAATTCGACAGCCGAGATGAATGTGTAGTCGGCAAAATTAGTTGTCAGCGGGTTGCCGTCGCTGTCATAGCGAAATTCTTCGAGTAGTGCTTGGGCCGTGCCTTGGGCGATGCCACCGTGAATCTGACCGTCCAAAATAAGTGGATTAACGACTTTGCCGGCGTCGTCGCAGGCGATATGTCGACGGTGTTTCACTTGACCCGTTTCGGTGTCGACTTCAACTATCGCGATGTGCGCGCCAAACGGAAACGTAGCCGAGTTTGCGACAAATTTGCCTTCGTGACTCATGCCAGATTTTGCATCAGTGGCTTTTGCAACATCAGACCAAGATTTAGAGATCGACGGTGTGCCTGCAACATGAAAAGCGCCAGTCGACTTGTCGAGCACAATGTCGCTCTCGTTTGCTTCAAGAAGTTGAGCTGCAAGTTTGCGTGCTTCATCGACAAGCTCAATTGAAACTTTCTGCACGGCAGCACCACCTTGTTGCAACGAGCGCGAGCCCATCGTGCCACCGCCACTTGGTACAAGATCGGTATCGCCCCAGACGACATCAATGTCTGCGATGTCGATGCCGGTTTCGCTACTGGCGATCATCGCCCACGAAGTGACGTGTCCTTGGCCGTGCGGTGAAGTGCCCGTGTAGACGACTGCTCGTCCGTTCGGCAAGATGGTTATCTTGGCGTGTTCTTGCATTGGGTCAACACCACCAGTGATTTCGACATAAACACTTACGCCGATACCGAGTTGCACTTTGTCACCGCGTTTGCGACGCTCGGCTTGTTCGGCGCGTGCTTCAGAATATTTAGCAACTGCCATCGCTTTTTCAAGCGCAGCACCGTAGTCACCAACATCATAGGTGTGACCAATTTTGGTTTTGTGAGTCTCCATAAATTTAGGAATTAGATTGATGCGTCGAACTTCGGCGGGGTCTTTGCCGATCTCTGCAGCAAAGAGATCTATTGCGCGTTCGATTGCCGCTGTGGCTTCGGGTCGACCAGCGCCGCGATAGGCGACGATTGGCGCCGTGTTGGTGACAACTGAAGTTGTTCGGCACTCCATTTTTTCGATGTCGTAAACGCCTTGCGACATTGGGCGAGTCATGAACGGGGCGAGTACGGTGCCAACGTCAACCCAACCACCAGAGTCTTGAATTGCATTCAACTGATACGCAGTAACTCGGCCTGCTTTAGTGCCACCAATCGTGATGTATTGCAGTTGTGCCCGACCGTGACCCAAACTGATCATTGATTCGCTTCGCGTTTCACGCCATCGCACTGGTTTGCCGATGTGCTTTGCAATATTGCCAAGCAAAAGTTCTTCAGAGTAGGCACTAATTTTTGCGCCGAAACCGCCACCTACGTCTGGGGTGATGATGCGAATTTTTTCAGCATCGATCTTGTTGGCTTTCGCAACGTCGTTGCGCACGCCTTGAGCGTGTTGTGTTGAAATCCACTGATGTAGTCGGCCGTCGATCCAAGTTGCTGCAGAGCCGCGCGCTTCAAGCGGGCACGGGGCAACTCGTTGGTTCATAAATCTTCCTTTGACGACAACTTCACAATCTTTGAACAACTCGTCGCCGGTGTTGTCAGGCATGCCCATTTCGACGGTGCCCATGACTATGTTCGTGCCACACTCTTCGTAGATCAGTGTCTTGCTATTCATTGCTTGCTCGACATCAGTTAGCGGTTCAAGAGTTTCGTATTCAATCACGGCGCGCTCGATCGCATCTTCGCCTTGGTCGGGGCGTTCGGTGACGACTGCGGCGATTAGTTCGCCAACCCAACGCACTTTGCCGATTGCTAAATGTGCGCGTTTGGCAGCTGGGTTGAAATTTGATGGCTCTTCTACAAGCCCGAGGTCTTGGGCTGTGAATACTGCAACAACACCAGGTGCTGTCTTGCAATCTGACAGATCTATTTTTGTAAGTTTTGCGTGTGCGACCGTCGAGCGAACATATGTGACATGAAGTGCGCCTGCAAAGAGTGGCTCATCGTTCAAGTCTTCGATGTATTTGCCACCTGATGTCAAAAATTTTGGGTCTTCTTTGCGTAAAACGCGATTGCCCAGAATGCTTCCAGCCACAAAGTCCTTTCAACTATTTCAGCAAATTGAATCTATACGAATTCAGCGGTTATGGCTGAAGCGGATTCAAAATTTCAACGCCACTATTGCGGATAGCTTGCGCTGATCGCACCTGCAAAATGTTTACAACAACCGTGTAGGGCCATTTATCTGGCAGGGTCGCAGTGGCGCGGGGCATGTCGAGCATCGGCACGCGCAATTCGCCTGGCGAAAGATAACCCAATGACGACCGAATTGCTTCTTGTGCGCCTTCAGGGGTTTTCAGCACATCAACTTCTTCTTGTAATGCATCGTTGATGTCTTCAAACGCGGCAAACTGCTGACTTTTTTCGGCCACGCTGGTTCGCTGTTGTGTCCAGGTGCGCATCGGAATAACAAATAGGGCGAGTAGCACTGCGCCAATAAAAAATACACCGACGGGCATGATCGCAAATCTGCTGCGGCGCGAGCCACCGATGCTTCGTTGGGTTGTTGAGCTCACCTCTCTATTCTGCCCGCCTCAAGCTTGCAAAGTGAGTTATTTAGTGGCGTGCCCAAACAAAGATGGATATTTGGCGCGTGAACCGAGTTCTTGTTCTATGCGCAGCAACTGATTGTATTTTGCGACTCTGTCGCTTCGTGCCGGAGCACCAGTCTTGATTTGGCCACAGTTTGTCGCCACTGCGAGATCGGCGATCGTCGAGTCTTCGGTTTCACCACTGCGATGGCTCATCACACTGGTGTATTGGTTCGCATTTGCGAGCGCGACAGTCTCTAATGTCTCGGTGAGAGTGCCGATCTGATTGACCTTTATCAACACACTGTTAGCAGTTTTTTTGTCGATGCCCATCTGAAGTCGCTTTGGGTTGGTGACGAAGAGGTCATCGCCAACAAGTTGCACTTGAGAACCAAGCGCCGTCGACAACATCTTCCAGCCGTCCCAATCATTTTCGGCCATGCCATCTTCGATTGACACGATGGGGTAGCGAGCAACTAATTGTGACCACCAGTCAACGAGTTCGTCGCTGGTTAAAACTTTGTTTTCACCGGCAAGGTGATAGCGAGAGTCTTTATAAACTTCGCTCATTGCCGGGTCGAGAGCAATTGCAATGTCTTTGCCAGGTTTGAAACCTGCTTTGACAATTGCGTCGACCAAAAATTCGATTGCTGATTCGTTGTTTGCCAAGTTCGGTGCGAAACCACCTTCGTCGCCGACCGCAGTCGACAAACCTTTGGCTTTCAACAATGACTTAAGTGTGTGATAAGTCTCGACACCCCATTGCAACGCCTGGCTGAAACTTGCTGCGCCAATTGGCATGATCATAAATTCTTGGAGGTCGATGTTGTTGTCAGCATGAACACCGCCGTTCATTACATTCATCATCGGCACTGGCATCGTCACGGCGACCTCACCACCGACCGATTTGTAAAGCGGAAGTTTCTTGTCGACTGCTGCTGCGTGGGCGACGGCGAGGCTTGCACCGAGAATTGCGTTTGCGCCAAGGCGAGCCTTGTTCGGTGTGCCGTCAAGTGAAATCATTTTGTTGTCGACACCTTTTTGGTCGCTCGCATCTTGGCCAATCAATAACTTGGCAATCTCGGTGTTGACGTTGTTTACGGCGTTTGAAACGCCCTTACCTAAGTAGCGATTGCCGCCATCGCGTAATTCGACAGCTTCGTGTTCGCCTGTCGAGGCACCTGATGGCACAATCGCGCGGCCTAAAGCGCCCGACTCAAGAGTTGCTTCAACTTCTACTGTGGGGTTTCCACGCGAATCGAGCACTTCGCGGGCATGAACTCTTTTGATCGCTGTCATCGGCATCTACCTTACTCGCACCATTTTGGCGCCTGATTTCTAGTTATTTT
>JAUREG010000011.1:0-41101 GCA_030827545.1 Acidimicrobiales bacterium | reverse complement strand
AGACGGCAAGGTGTATATATCTAGTTTGTATCGTTAGGCAACTGTTTTGGCGAGCATGCTGACGGTGAGGCCTGGCTTTGAGTCTTGTTGACCGACTTCGCGAAAGCCGATTCGATTATGAAATCGAATCGAACCGAGATTCGGCGGATTTAAATTCACCTCGCAAGTCAGAAGTGGCGCACAACGATCTTTGATCATTCGTTTTTCTACCGCCGCGTATAGTTTGGCGCCAAGAGATTGATTGCGCATTTTTTCGCTGACAACAATGCGGTCTAGGTACACAAAATCTGAATATTGTTTCGAGAACCACTGGTAGTTAACGCTCGTGTACGGTGCCCCAGGAGCAAAAGTAATACAGAATGCGTGAAGTGTGTCAGAGCCAATCGCAAAAGAGTAAAGAGAGTGCTCGATTAAAAATTCGAGTGTCGGTCGGTCAATCTCGCCAACAGCCGGTGCATTTGCGTTATTCAATTCGAGCGCTGGGTCAATATCTGACGGCAAAAACAGTCGCGGCTCAAGTTCACTCGATTGCATAGACATCTAATAGCCTGACACAATGAACCCAGCACATTTCGTCCTTGGTAATTCGATGGTTGAGCCGTGGCCAGATTCGATGCACACGGCGGTTTTCGGCCTTGGTTGTTTTTGGGGTGCTGAGCGCAAATTTTGGCAACTTGAAGGTGTTTATACGACCGCTGTCGGTTATAGCGGTGGCACGAAACTTGACCCCACGTATCGTGAGGTTTGTAGTGGCAACACAATGCACGCAGAAGTTGTGCTCGTGGTGTTTGACCCAGCGAAAATTTCTTACGAGAAGTTGTTACAAGTCTTCTGGGAGTCCCACGACCCGACCCAAGGCATGCGCCAAGGCAACGACATTGGCACCCAATATCGAAGCACGATTTATTTTACGAATGAAGACCAGCAACGCGCGGCAATCGCCACCCGCGATGTTTTTCAGCAACGCCTCAACGAAGCAGGCTTTGGCAAGATAACTACCGAGATCAAAGAGTCAGCCGAGTTTTATTACGCCGAGGAATATCACCAGCAATATCTTGCAAAAAATCCGAGCGGCTACTGCGGCATCGGTGGCACGGGCGTAACTTGCCCAGTTGGTGTAGTTAGTTAAGTCGCTTGGGCGAGTTGGTCGGTAGTTGGTCGGCGAAAGAGTGTCAACATTGCGAGACCTGAAAGCAAAATGATGCCAGTCATTAGTGTCCATGCTGCATGAAATCCACTTGTGGGGTCATCAGTTTTTGTTGCAGCAACTAGCAATGAACTAACTAGTGCAATGCCAAGTGCGGCGCCGATTTGTCGCGAAGTGTTGTTTAGCGCTGAACCCATCGCGAATCTTGGTTGCGGCAAAAATGCCGTTGCTGAACTTGAAATTGTCGAGATGCAAAGACCAACGCCAATGCCAGTGACCACCATGGTCGGAAAATAGAAATCCCAATAATGAATTTCAGGTGAGATGAAAAAATTCATCCATCCGATTCCAAGTGACATGATTAGTGCCCCCACTGCGACGACTTTCCCGTGTCCGATGCGATTGGCAAGTTTTCCTGCTGGCGCGGCAACAAATGCTGCAGCCAACGGCCCGGGCGAGCCAGCAATTCCTGAAAGTGACGGGCTGTATCCCCAGACAACTTGGAGCCATTGAGTGTTGACAAAAATCATTGAAAAGAAACCCATTGAAAATGCGAAACCGCCGATCGCTGCGGCGGTGACGAATGGCAATCTAAACAAACGCAAGTCGAGCACCGAGTGTGCGACTTGATTGCAACGCCAAATAAATGCGCCAAGAAGTAAAAAAGAAATCGCAAAAATAATCAATGAGCGATTCGAAACCCAACCCCATTCGTCACTTTGCACAATCATCAACGTGAGTAGTCCAACGCCCAGCACAACCAGAAGTGCTCCAAAATAATCAACAGTCCGCGGTGCTGTTTCATCGCGCGACTCACGCAGCAATTTCAAGCCAATGACAAATGCCAACAAACAAAATGGCACGTTTACCAAGAAAACCGAGTGCCATCCGAAAGTGTCGACCAAAAAACCACCAATCATCGGTCCGCTCGCCGCAGAGATTCCACCGACTGCACCCCAAATGCCGATTGCTGCCGATCTCTTTTCAACAGCGAACTCGGGCAACACGAGTGCCAAAGAAGCAGGCGTGAGGATTGCCCCGCCGACTGCCTGAATGACTCTCGCGATAACCATAAAGATCGCAGTCGGTGAAACAGCACAGAGAATTGACCCAATCATGAAGATCATCAAACCGGAGAGAAATGCTCGCTTGCGCCCAAATGCGTCAGCGAGGCGGCCCGCGGTTAACAAACCCGCCGCATAGGCAATGTTGTAAGCAGAAAAAATCCACGTCAGTGTGCGTCGATTTTCTGGCCACTCGGCAACAAACGACCCGAATGCGACGTTGACGATGCTGATGTCGAGCGAAACCAACATCACACCAATTGAAGTGAGCGCAAGAACCTTGGCTCCTCTTGACCAGTTTTTCATTAACTCTGCTTTCTGTTATTTGCCCCAGAGATTTTTACGAATCTCCGCGCCGTCGGCGTCTAACGCACGACCTTCCCACCGTAGTTCGCCAGGCGTTTCCGAAAGCGAAGCAAACAAACCTTGCATTGGTGTCGCACCAACAGTTTTGATTGCTTGTCGCGCTGCAAAATGTGGATCAACTGCGATATCAGCCATCGACAGCACGGGACCAATTGCCGCTTGCGCTTCGGTGAAAACCTTCAGAACAGTTGCGCTATCTCGGCTCGCGCAATATTTCGTCATCAAATCGTGCAACACTGCACGGTGTTTAACGCGACTTGAAAAAGTTAAAAATCTTTCGTCGCCCGCATAACCCAGCACTTCAACGACACGAGCCGCAACAGTGTCTGAACTTGCCGAAACACCAACCCATTTAGAGTCGTTGCACTGATAGACGCCACGCGGAACTGTGTATGGCAACTGCGAGCCAAGTCGTGGCTGCTCTTCGCCAGTTAAAACAAACAATGAAATCAAAGGACCCATCATTTGAAACATTGTTTCAAGCAAATTGACATCAACAACTTGGCCAACTTTGCTGTGCAGTGCGACCATAGTTGCAAAAGCCGCAACAACTCCAGTGACTTCATCGGTTAATGCAATGGGCGGCAACATTGGCGGTCCATCAGGGTCGCCACTGATGGCAGCCAAGCCTGACATTGACTCAGCAATTGAAGCAAACCCCGGGCGATCTTTGTATGGACCAGTTTGTCCAAAACCTGAAACGCGGGTGATAACAAGTTTTGAGTTACGCTGCAACAAAACATCTGGTCCAACACCGAGTCGCTCGAGTGTGCCTGGTCGAAAGTTTTCAACAAGCACATCAGCGTCATCAACTAGTTTCAAAAAAATTTCACGGTCACCCTCGAGTTTTAAATCGAGTGCGATGTTGCGCTTATTGCGATTAACTAGTTTCCACCACAATCCCGTGCCATCTCGCGGATCTTTCCACGCCATTCCGCGAAGGCTGTCGCCATCACCGGGCTTTTCAACTTTGATTACATCGGCACCGAAGTCGGCAAAGTAGCGCGCACAGTTTGGACCAGCCAAGACTGTCGAGAGGTCGATGACCCGCAAATCTTTGAGCGGACCAGACATTTTTAGTTTGGTCGGTTGCGACGTGCCAGAACTGAATCAGTCCAAGATCGGCCGCTAAATCTCCAAGAAGTCTGCAAAGTTGTTGCAACAAATGGTTGCGGTTTAGGCCACAACAATTCGAGTGCGGTTGCTATCGCTACAGCTTCGTCTGCAGATGGTGTTGGTGAAACCGAATTCTGAATTGTCACAACGGCATATTTCCGTGTTTGCGTCGCGGCAATTCTTCGCGCTTTGACTGCAACATCTTTAAACCAGAAATAAGTTTCGTGCGAGTCTCGGCTGGGTCGATTACATCATCTACATAGCCACGCTCGGCAGCCGCGTATGGGTTCGCATATTTTTCGGCATATTCGGCCACGAGCTCTTTGCGTCGCTCTGCCGGGTTTGCGGCTTGTTGCAATTCACGACGATAAACAATTTCAACCGCACCTTGTGGCCCCATTACGGCAAGTTCAGCCGTCGGCCATGCATATGCCAAGTCGGCACCGATTGACTTTGAATTCATCACGACATACGCACCGCCATAGGCCTTGCGCGTGATCACCTGAATTCGTGGCACCGTTGCTTCGCAGTATGCATAGAGCAACTTTGCACCGTGGCGAATAATGCCACCGTATTCTTGATCGACTCCTGGCAAGAAACCAGGCACGTCAACAAAAGTAACTAACGGAATATTGAACGCATCGCAAGTGCGTACGAAACGAGCTGCTTTTTCGCTCGACTCAATGTCAAGCACGCCAGCCAAAACCATCGGCTGATTGCCGACGATGCCAACTGTTTTGCCATCGAGGCGTGAAAAACCACAGACGATGCTTTTTGCCCAGTGCGGGAAATATTCAAAAAATTCGCCATCATCTACGACTTCAGCGATCACTTTTTTCATGTCATATGGTTGGTTTGCCGACGGTGGCAAAATTGTTCGCAACGATTCGCACTGACGCATCGGGTCATCGGTTGGCGCAACAGAAGGTGCATCGGCCATGTTGTTTTGTGGCAAGAAACTAAGCAAATAGCGCACATCTTCTAGACATGCTTTTTCGTCTGCCGAAACAAAAGTGGCCACACCACTCTTTGATGCGTGGCTCATCGCGCCACCGAGTTCTTCGAGTGTCACATCTTCGCCCGTTACGGTCTTGACAACATCAGGACCAGTAATAAACATGTGGCTTGTTTCGCGCACCATGAAAATAAAGTCAGTCATCGCTGGTGAATAAACCGCACCACCAGCACACGGTCCGAGCACGACACTGATCTGCGGAATTACACCTGACGATTGAACGTTGCGGTGAAAAATGCCGCCGTAACTTGCCAGAGAAACAACACCTTCTTGAATGCGAGCACCTGCACCGTCATTTAAACCAATTAACGGGGCGCCAACTTTGAGGGCGAGATCCATCAATTTGTGAATCTTTTCAGCAAACACTTCGCCGAGCGCACCACCAAACACGGTGAAGTCTTGGCTAAAAACAAAAATCTTGCGGCCATTGATTGTTCCCCAACCGGTGATCACACCGTCTGTATATGGGTGTTCTTCAAGACCGGCAGCGTGTGCACGATGGCGTGCCAACAAGTCAAGTTCGTGAAAACTTCCCTCATCGAGCAGTGCGTCGATTCTTTCGCGGGCAAGCAACTTACCTTTTTCGTGTTGGCGTTCGATCGACCGTGGTGACCCTGCGGTAAATGCGGCTGCTTTGCGGGCCTTGAGGTCGGCGAGTTTTGCATCCATTGAATTGCTATTCACAGAACTCACGATACTTGCCTCGAGCCTTGCGACTCAGCCCGCCAATTAACCGCCAATAGTTGTAGCGGTTGGCAGGGTCGTTGTGGTTTGAGCATCAGGTGCTTGCGTCACTGCCAATGTTGTTGCCAGCGGCGTTAAATCACCAGTTGTTGTCGTGCCTGAAATTTCGATATTCCAAATGCCAGGCGCATTAAGGATGAACGACCCATCGCCCGCAACAATCGCCGCGCCCGGGCGAGTTAACGGAACATTGATTTGAATTCCGGAGTAACCGATTGCTTGGGGCACCATCTTCACTGCGAAGTTGTTGATTCGTCGTGGCTCGATAAGTTCGATGCGCATCGCGTTAGTGCCTGTGACACCAGGTGTCAGCGAGATAACTACATGAAAGCGATCGTTTTTTAATTCTTCACGGAAAGAATAAATCGCCGAAGTGGTGCGAACTTCAGCTTTTGCTTTGGGCGGGGTTGTCGCGACCATCCATGAGGTGAACATCAATGCGACAAGTGCAAACACGAGCTCAACCGAGACGGCACGACGCAATCGCCAAGCCATTCGACCCGACAGATTGTCGCCATCTAACAGTCGCTGAGCAACAAAGTTCTTGAGCAGCAATGTAATGAACACCATCACCGAGACGAAAATTACTTTGAGCACGCCAATGCGACCGTGGCCGCTTGTAAAAATTGACGAACCGTCTAATAAATAGACAAGCAGTGCGCCAGTAAACGCAGTGACACCAAATGCCCACATTGCGTGTCTGGCAAATGCGCGCACGGCACTAACTAGGTCAGATGTGCCTGGACCGATTAGCACCACGCGTGACAGCAATAGCAAGCCACCAATCCAATAAGCCATTGATATCGCGTGAATGATGCCAAGCACATAACTAAAGAGTGCGACATCTTGTCCGAGACGCGAGAGACCAAGTGTGCTGATCATTGAAATCACGATTGACCCAGCAAGAAATTGCGAAGCGGGGTCGTTGATGCGCTCTGGGTTCATGGCGACCCAACCGCAAGCCAAAATTAAAACGAATCGCAAAATCAAAATTGCGCCGCTGCCTGTGTCCAATGCACCAAACCAACCGAACGGGTTCATTGATGTGATGAAGCCTTGTGACTCTGCACGCATTGTCGACAGCACAAGTATGAAAAACATATTTATCGCACACGCGATCCACGCAAGACGCATGTATCGAAGAGTTACGCCGTACGTCGGGCCCTCTGGCCACGCAGTGACGATAAGTGCGATACCGCCGAAAAGTGCTGCCATTAGTAAGTACTCAAGAACTCGCAGCAAACCAAGAACGCCACCAACTCGTGGCCCTGCTTCTTGTTGCTCGATTGTTTCACCGATAATTGTTGGTGTACCTGGCGTGCCAGATGTTGCATCTGCACCTTCAGTAGAGCCAGCGATTGTCGTTTGTATTTCGACAGCCGATGTAAAACTAAACGACCCAAGACTTTTATCGGGAAGCGCCCAACTCACGGTGCACAGTCCGGATGGTGGAATTTGTGTCAGTGCCGCCGAGACTGTTTTGAAATCAGTTCCAAGTTGTGGCACACCGAGACCGACAAGCGTGCCGTTGCACGCCAACGAAAGCCCCATTGCGGTGACGACTTCAGGGTTGGCCAAAGGGTTTTGAAAAACTAGTTGCAACTGGGTTGGCGGTACCGAAACAACTTGGTTTGCCGCAGGGTTGGACGAACTGAGTTGATTCTGGCCAGAAACAGAGGCATTGGCTATTGAGCCGAAAAACCCGACAATCATCCCGAGCCCGATTAACCCGGCCAAAGCCGAGAATTTAGCGGGTTGTTTTGATTTCAAGATTGCCATGGACGTATATAAAGAGTAGTTAATTATGGGGCGTAGGCATGGTGAACCACCCCATAGGTAGGCTCGCTACGAAATGGCAACCCAATCTCTGTATCGCCGATATCGGCCCCGTCGCTTCGATGAACTCAAGGGCCAAGACCATGTCGTGCGCGCGTTGCGCAATGCGGTGATCAACAATCGCGAAGGTCAGGCATATTTATTTTCAGGACCAAGAGGCACGGGCAAAACTTCTACAGCGAGAATTTTGGCGAAAGTTCTCAACTGCGAGAAGTTGAAAGACGGCGAACCTTGCGGAAAATGTAATTCGTGTTCGTCTATTGACACGGGTTCTAGTTACGACGTGCTCGAACTTGATGCCGCAAGCAACAACGGTGTCGACAACATGCGCGACTTAATTGAGCGCGCCGCACTCGGTAATCCTGGTCGCCATCGAGTGTTCATCTTGGACGAAGTTCACATGTTGTCAAAGCCCGCTGAAGCAGCGTTGCTCAAGACTCTTGAAGAGCCACCTGATCATGTTGTTTTTGTTTTGGCGACAACTGATCCACAAAAAGTAAGCGAGACAATTCGCAGTCGAACACAGCACTTACAGTTTCATCTTTTGCCACTTCAAGAACTCAAAGAACATATTCGGTGGGTTGTTGCCGACGCCAAACTTGTTGTCAGCGAAGACGCCATTGATCGCGTTGTACAACTCGGCGCAGGCTCGGTGCGCGACACATTGTCGGCTCTTGAACTCGTCGTCGCGTCGGGTGGTGATGTTGAAGAGCAAATTTCTCTTGACGAATTTATTGAAGCGTTCATTGATCATGATCCAGGTCGTGGGTTGGCTGCTGTTGGTGCAGCAGTGCAGTTTGGTGCCGACCCGCGCGCTTTGACCGAAGACATTGTTCGTCATCTTCGCGATGCGTTTTTATCGCTCATGGCCCCCGAACTTGTGCAGTTGCCAAAAGAACGCGCCGAAATAGTCGCAGACCAAGCCCGACGCATGGGTGCGACCGGTGTCGTGCGTGCAATCGAAGTTCTCGGCGATGTGTTGATCGAAATTCGCCATGCGCCAGATGCGCGGTTGTTGCTTGAAGTCGCGTTGGTTAAATTAACGCGCCAAAATCTGAGCGCCGATGTTGCTTCGCTGATGGCGCGAATCGAGCGCCTCGAATCTGGTGTTACAGCAATTCGCGATTCAACGGGGCCGATTGCACGGCCGTCACTAGTTGACCCAACGACTGGTCGCACAAAACTTGGCGGGCGAGCGTCAGCCACGATGCCAGGTGTTGGGCAAACTGCACGACCGACTCAAGCTGAAGCAAAACCAGAATCGCAACCTGAAACAAAACCCAAAGCCAGCGAACCATTAAAACCAACAGCGGTGCTTGGTGATGCAGAGATAAAGAGTGTTTGGTCTGAGGTTGTCGCTTCGCAAAAACCAATAGTTCGAGCTTTGTACAGCGCAGTCACAGTCAATGACTGCAAAGACGGTGTTTTAACTCTGGGAGCACCGAGCGAAATGCACATCACTAAATCAAATGAGCATGTGCAAACTTTGGTCGAGTCTTTGCAAAGAATTGCTGGCAAAAAATTAGAGATCAAATTTGTTGTGGCGGCGTCAAAGCGAAGTAAATCAGCATCGGGCGCACCAGAACAAGATGACTATGACGCAGTCGAAGATGTTTCTGAGACAACCGAAGCGCCGACGGGCAAAGTTTCTTCACCAATCGATGAGCTCGCCAAGGCGTTTCCCGGTTCAAAAATTATCGATGACAAGAAGTAGTTAGCAGTGGCTTCGGCATATACCCAACCAATGCAGGCACTGATTGATGCGCTGTCGAGATTGCCAGGCATCGGTCCTAAATCGGCCCAACGAATTGCGTTTCACTTGATAAAAAGCGAAGATCGTGATGTTGAGAATTTGTCGTCTTCGATCACCAAAGCAAAAGCAACTGTCAAGTTCTGCCAGCGTTGCTCAAATTTTTCTGAAGCAGATCTGTGTCAGTTCTGCAGTGATGATCGACGAGACCCAACCACAATTTGCGTGGTTGAAGAATCGCGCGATGTTGTTGCGATAGAAAAAACTCGAGAATTCAGCGGGCAATATCACGTTCTACTCGGCACGATCAATCCGCTTGATGGCGTTGGCCCAGAGCAACTAAAAATTCGTGAGTTGTTGCAGCGAATTGAGCCACAAAATGTCAAAGAAGTGATTTTGTGTTTGAACCCAAACACCGAAGGCGACGTAACTTCGATGTATTTGGCTCGTGTACTTCGGCCGCTTGGCGTAAAAGTGACGCGAATCGCCAGTGGTTTGCCCGTTGGTGGCGACCTTGAATACGCCGACGAACTTACATTGGGTAGAGCTCTAGAAGGAAGACGCGAAGTCGCCGGCTGAGAACGATTTAATTTCAGTCAACGCGCAAAACCAGCGCGTCACCTTGTCCGCCACCACCGCAAAGTGCAGCGGCACCCAAACCGCCGCCACGGCGACGAAGTTCATAGAGCAAAGTTATTGCCAAACGATTGCCGCTCATGCCAATTGGGTGACCGAGTGCGATAGCGCCACCGTTGACATTCACATTTTCGTCAGTGATACCAAGGTCGCGCATTGAAGCGACGCCAACTGCGGCAAATGCTTCGTTGATTTCAAATAAATCAACATCAGAAACTTTTTTACCAATGCGCTCGAGTGCTTTCACAATGCTGCGGCTTGGTTGGTGCAGCAACGAAGCATTATCTGGGCCGGCAACCATTCCGTATGAAATAAATTCACCCAGCGGTTTGATCCCACGTTTTTCGGCAGCACGTTTTGACATCATCACTACTGCCGAACCCGCGTCGCTGATTTGACTGGCGTTGCCTGCCGTGACGGTGCCAGTTTTGTCAAATGCTGGTTTAAGCGAGGCGAGTGACTCCATTGTTGTTGAAGCGCGAACACCCTCATCGTTGCTGACGACAACAGGCTCGCCTTTTCGTTGCGGAATCGTAATTGCAACAATTTCTTCGGCGAGTTTGCCGTTAGCAATTGCTGCAGCAGCACGCTGGTTGCTTTTCATTGCTAAATCATCTTGGGCTTCGCGACTAATTTCGCCAGCGGCGTATCGTTCGGTACCAAGACCCATCAGACATGAATCAAACGCGCACCACAATCCGTCGCGTTGAATCGCGTCAAGCATCTGCACGTCGCCGAATCGGTATCCGCTTCGTGCACCCATCGCGAGATACGGAGAATTAGTCATGCTCTCCATTCCGCCAGCGACAACGATGTCGGCATCACCGTTGGCGATCATTTGGTCAGCAAGATAAATCGAGTTAAGACCGGAAAGACAAACTTTGTTTACATTCACGCTCGGCACATTCATTGGGATGCCTGCTTTTGCAGCGGCTTGTCGTGACGGCACTTGACCTTGTCCGGCCATCAAAACTTGTCCCATGATCACATGTTCGACTTCGTGCGGGGCGACGCCAGCGCGCTTTAGTGCTTCTGCGATTGCAATACCACCTAGTTCAGCGGCACTGAACGATGCGAGCGCACCACTCAGTTTGCCGATCGGTGTTCGTGCTCCAGAGATTATGTATGAACCTGGCATGGGTTAGAGCGTAGGCGCATTTGCTCACTACCCTTTAACCCATGAAAAGCATTCTGGAAGCCATCGAAAACAATGCCGACACAAAGGCATTTGCCGCCTTACAGATTCCCGAGTCGTATCGCGCAGCGGTGGTGCGCAAGGACGAACAAGAGATGTTTGCTGGTGTTGCTTCTGCTGACAAAGACCCTCGCAAAAGCGTGCACATACAGGAAGTACCTGTACCTCAGATTGCACCCGACGAAGCGCTAATCGCTGTCATGGCCAGCAGCATCAATTTCAATACGGTGTGGTCGAGCATCTTTGAGCCGATCTCTACTTTTAGTGCGCTTACTCGTCTTGCGCGCGAGAGTGAATGGGCAAAGCGCCATGATCTTCCGTATCACATCATGGGTAGTGACGCTTCGGGTGTCGTGTTGCGAGTTGGTTCGGCGGTTCGCAATTGGAAACCAGGTGACCGAATCACTGTGCATTGCAATCACGTTGATGATCAAGACCCGACATCGCACAACGACTCGATGCTTGGTAGCAACCAACGAATTTGGGGATACGAAACAAATTTTGGCGGTCTCGCCGATTTGAGTGTGGTGAAAGCGAACCAACTCATGCCAAAGCCCGAGCATTTGTCGTGGGAAGAAGCAGCGGTCAATGCGCTGTGCAACAGCACTAGCTATCGCATGCTCGTGTCGCCAAACGGCGCACACATGAAACAAGGTGATGTGGTGTTGATTTGGGGAGCGACTGGTGGCATTGGTGCTTACGCAACGCAATATGTCCTCAATGGTGGTGGCATTCCGGTTGGTGTTGTCAGTTCTGCCGACAAAGCAGAAATTCTTCGTGGCATGGGCGTTGAAGCAATTATCGACCGTCGCGCAGGCAACTATCAGTTCTGGAAAGACGAAAACACTCACGACGAAAAAGAATGGCGTCGTTTTGGCGGCGATATTCGCGCACTTGTCGGTGAAGATCCAGACATTGTTTTTGAACACCCAGGTCGTTCAACATTTGCCGCGTCTATGTATGTAGCCAAGAAGGGCGGCACAGTCGCAACTTGTGCAGCAACAAGTGGTTACATGATGGAATTCGACAATCGCTACTTTTGGATGCGCTTGAAAAAACTAGTTGGTTCACACTTTGCCAATTATCGCGAAGCATGGGAAGCCAACCGTCTTATTTCTAAGGGCATGATTCACCCAGTGCTGTCACAGGTGTTTGACCTCAATCAAACAGGCGACGCGGCATACCAAGTACATAAAAACATGCACGAAGGAAAAATTGGTGTGTTATGTATGGCCCCACGCGAGGGCATGGGTATTAATAATCCAGAGTTCCGAGAGAAAGTTGGCGAAAAAAACCTTCGTCACTTCCGTAGAAGTTAAGGAGACAATATGTTGCTTACCGAAATTGATCATGTGGCAATTGCTGTCAAAGATCTTGAAGCAGCAATCGATTATTACCAGCGCGCCTTTGGTGCGACTGTTACGCACCGAGAAGTTGTCGAGCAAGACGGCGTTGAAGAGGCTCTACTTAAAGTTGCTGAAAGTTACGTGCAGTTGTTGACTCCGACTCGACCAGATTCACCAGTCGCAAAGTCGCTTGAAAAACGCGGTGAGGGTTTGCATCACATTGGCTATCGGGTCGCCGATTGCGCCGAAGCGTTGCAGTCGATGATTGCGGCTGGTGCTACTGCAATTGACAAAGCCCCACGTAAAGGTTCGCGCGGTACAACTGTTGCATTTATTCACCCCAAGGGAAGCTTCGGCACGCTGATCGAGTTAGTGCAAGAGTAGAAATCGTTTTGAGCCGAGCGCTAATCATTTTGCTTGGCGCAGTCATCGGGTCGAGTTTAGGTTTTGCCGCGAAGTCTCTAGTCAAGAGAATTGATTCTGAATCTCGAAAGTTCTCTGGTCGTATTGTTGTCGTTACTTTTGTAATTGGGGCAGTAGTCAGCGACTTAATCTTCTTGAGATTTTCGGAGATTGAACTGCGATTGAGTTTTGCAATTCTTTGCTCCGGCCTTTTGGTGCAATCTTTGGTTGATTTCTTTACACATCGCCTTGTGCGTCAAATTTCGCACGGCATGGCCGTTAGTGGCGTATTGCTTCTGGGCCTTCATTCGATCAATGTTTCAAATTTTGATGCGCTTGTTTCAGCCGGCGTCTGTGCAGCTTTTGGCGTTGCAGTGTCAATCTTTTCGAACAAGATTTCGAGTGGTTCGCTCGGCGCAGGTGATGTTCGCCTTATGGCAGTTCTTGGTTGGCACCTTGGCTTCTTGAGTTATTCGACGGCTATTTGGGCGTTATTCAGTGCTTGTTTGCTTGCAGGTTTATTTGGCGTGGTGATGATCGTGTTGCGTCGCGGGTCATGGCAGCAGAGAATCGCATTTGGCCCATTTCTCTCGCTCGGCTCGCTCGCGGCAATTTTTGCTAACGAAGTGTCATCGTACGCATTCACCGCATAACTTAGAACTATGCAAGTACATCTAATTGATGGCACATATGAGATGTATCGACAGCACTACGGGTCAGCCATTCGTGATCGCGAACCGCCACCATTTGCAGGCACGATCGGCGTGTTATCAAGCACGATTCAGCTGCTTGCAGAAGGTGCAACCCACATTGGTGTAGCCACAGATCACGTGATCGAGAGTTTTCGCAACGATTTGTACGACGGCTACAAAACAAGCGAAGGAATGGAGCCTGTGTTACTTGAGCAGATTCCGATTATCGAAAACGCTTTGCGCGCAATGGGAGTAACCGTCTGGGCAATGGAGAAACACGAAGCAGACGATGCGCTTGCATCTGCAGTTGCGGTGGCGTGCGAAGACCGTCGGGTTCATCAAGTGCGAATTCTGACACCAGACAAAGACCTTGGTCAGTGTGTTAGCGGTCGGCGAGTGGTGCAGGTTGATCGACGCAACAATTTAGTCCTTGATGAAAATGAGATTCGCAAAAAATTTGGTGTTGGCCCAGAGTCAATTGCCGATTACTTGGCGCTTGTCGGAGATAGCGCCGACGGATTTCCTGGTTTGTCAGGGTGGGGCGCCAAGAGTGCATCAACCGTGCTCGCTAAATATATTTCGCTCGACAAAATTCCTGATGATCATGAGCAATGGAAGTCAGATGGTCTAACTACTTTGCGTGGAGCCGAAAAACTAGCGCGAACCCTGCGTGAGAATAGAAAACTTGCTGAACTCTTTCGCACGCTTGCCACTCTCGTTCAAGACGTGCCAGTCGGCAGGGTTGATAGTTGGAAGTGGCAAGGCGTCAAACCTGAATTTGCAGGTCTTCTTAAAGAGTTTGGCGCGCTTCACCTACTTGATCGGCTTGAAAAACTTCAACCCCTTGCGTAGCAATTCGAAAAGCGCAATCGGTGTCGCCCAAAAATTTGTAATCGTCAACCCGATGGCGCGCACGACGTTTCCGGCTCGCAACGACCGCCACGCATACAACAACCCATACAACCCAATCGTTCGCTGACCGCGCAATTTGTCGATTATTCGCAACCCGTCTAGTCCTTGTGCGCGCTTGTATAAGAAATATGCATCGTGCGTTCGAGCAAGTCCGAAACTTGGGATATTCGTCAACGAAGTTGATGTGAGTCGAATATTTGTCAAAAACTTTGGCAGAATTTCAAATTTGCCGAGAGTTGCCAGCCCTAACCAAAGTGCGAGGTCTTGAGAATATGCAAACGTTTCGTCGTAGCCACCAAGGCTGCGTATTGATTCTGCTCTAAACATCACAGCAGAGTTCATAAATGGACAATTGCTTGCCAGTCTGCGAACTACATCTAAATGTGTCGTTGGGGTTTTAACTTCGTTGATTAGTTTTCCTGAAGAATCAACATTGCGATACCAGCTTGCAACCAATACAAGTTCGGATTTTTGGTCCAAACAATCAACTTGTAACGCAAAACGATCGTTAGTCGACGTGTCATCGGCATCAAGAATTGCAATGTATTGCCCACGAGCATTTTTTAGCGCGATGTTTAGCGCAGGGGTTCTGCCATGGTTCTTCTCAAGTGCAACAATTCGAATGCGTGGGTCTGCAAGTTTTTGCACAATTGAAATAGATTCATCAGTCGAGCAATTATCGACGAGCACTAGTTCGAAATCAGTGAAAGTTTGCGCCAGAACGCTGCGTACGCTTTCTTCAATTGTTGATGCTGCGTTGAAGCAGGTCATTAAGACCGAAACTTTTGGTGCCGCTGATTGTTCGTTTGTCAATTTGTTATCCCGACTTCACAAAAGTTTTGCACATCGTTTCCGCCGACTGAAGTGACGGCCAGGCGATCTGCGGCACTCAAATGGTTCCGATGAAGGCTGCTGCCTTCCGGCTCTGACCTGATTCTCGGGCACTCGTTGCACAGGACCCGACCGCCACCTCACTCGACGGAAACGGTTGCCTAACGATACCGCCAAGCAACTCGCTGAATCTTGGCAGTGCGCTCAGATAGCCTGCGAAATCCAAGCAGTTAGCGCTGTTCGGGCGATTTGGAGGGGTGCGAGAGCGGCCGAATCGGCACGCTTGGAAAGCGTGTGAGGCGCAAGTCTCCGTGGGTTCGAATCCCACCCCCTCCGCCATGATCACAGATCAACAAGCAATGACTTTCGCGCTTGCCGAAGCGCGCAATGCGCTCGTGCACGATGATGTACCCGTTGGTGCAGTTGTAATTCATAACGACACGATTATTGCTTCGCGACACAACGAGCGTGAGTTGCGCAACGACCCGACAGCGCACGCCGAAGTTTTGGCACTGCGAGACGCAGCAAATTTATTGGGACGCTGGCGCCTTGAGCAGTGCACTCTCGTAGTGACCTTAGAGCCGTGCACGATGTGCGCTGGCGCACTTATTAATTCGCGAATCAGCAAAGTTGTTTTCGGTGCGGCCGATCTCAAAGCTGGTGCGTTTGGCAGTTTGTACAACATCGCAACTGATCCGCGTTTGAGTCATCACCCAGAAGTTGCGCACGGCGTAATGGCAACCGAGTGCGCGGCTGTGCTTACTGAGTTGTTCAAGAACTTGCGCGAGGCTAAGACAAATTGACCGACGACATCAGCAACAACATCGCCGTCAATTTCGCCGACATTATCTAGGTAGCCTGCAAGACGGAAGGGTGCCAGAGCGGACGAATGGAACGGTCTCGAACACCGTCGTGGGTTTAGGCCTACCGTGGGTTCAAATCCCACCCCTTCCGCCATTTTTAATTACAAAATTCGAGTTGCGTCTAGCCTGAATATTTAATGGGTAACACAACTATTTCGCTGGGTGAGGTGCGCCAAGATTTAGTGCGGGCGCACAATCAAGCGATTGCGGCATTGTCTAAGCCAGGAACTTGGTGGACAGGTGCGCAGCGTCGCGAACTTGCGATTACAGCGCAACTAGCAATTAGTGAATCTGAGCCTGTCGCGCCGTGGGTAGGGGTCTCAACTGTTGCCAATAAATTGCCCGCGAGTTTGACGGCGCCAAAGATTGCACACGATGTGATGTATCGAATTTCTCGTCATGCAGCGACACTGACTCGTGAATGGTATGAAAAGGTAACGGCCGAGATCAATCCGCTCGCATTTGTCGAGCTGTGTGGCATCGCCTGCACGATTGCGCCGGTGATGGCTTTTCGTCGGTCGCTTGGTTTGCCGGCGCTAGAAGTCGGGCTAGCAGAATCAGGTCAACCGAGCAACAAAGAACCCGAAAATATTGTCGCGGCGCAACTTAATTGGGTGCCCGTTGTCGGGCCGGCAGACAAAGACGCCGCAGTTGTGCAGGCATTCACTGCAGTGCCGGAAACGAATCGAGTGATTTGGGCGATGGCTGACGCCCAATACATTCCGGATAAAGAAATGATCGACCCAAATTGGACACGGGGCACGCTTTCGCGAGTGCAAATGGAACTTATCGCTACACGAGTATCTCAACAACGAGAGTGTTTTTATTGAACAACATCACACGCCAGCATGCTCAGTTGGAGCGGCAACGAACAGGGCATTGAAATTGAGTTAACAGATGTACGTGATGCAACTGGCGGCGCAAACGTAAAGTTCGCACGCGAACTTCTTGATTTTGCCACTGCTGCGACTGAACTTGATGACGCAGCAATTGTTTTAGCGCGTGAGGCGCTTATCAAAACCGCAGGTGTCGCGGTAACAATTGACGCCGCAGCGGTAATTGCAAATTTTGAAATGATGACGCGTCTTGCTGACTCGACTGGTGCGCGAATGCCCGAAGAAGTTGTGGCGCAACGTCTTGGTGCTGCAACTGCGATGGGTGTTGACCAAGCGGTGTCGCGCCGCTAACTACTTAATAGTTTTTTAGCAAACCTTGCCGACAGTAGGTGGAGTTAGATCAATCAGGTATTTATCGACTGCATCAACAACACACTTATTTAATCCGTAGCCAGTGTGCTGATCGGCAGTAACTGTCAGAAAGACACCTTCTTCGAGAGCTTTTGCCGCGTTGCGCGATGATTCGATCGGTGTCGCCGCGTCACCAGTCGTGCCAATAACAACAATCGGTCCAGCACCTTTGCCAGTGATTTCTAATCTTTGCACTGGTGGCACGGGCCATAGCGCGCACGAATATCCGTATGCGAAACTCTCTCCAAATCTTTTGGCGGCTTTCGTGAACACAGAAATTTGCTCGTCAACAGCAGCGACACTCGTCGGACCAGGATCATCGAGACATGAAATGGCCAAGAACGCCTCGAGCTCGTTGCCGTATGTGCCGCCAGGTTTTCGCTGGTAGTAGTCGTCGTAAAGTTTTAGTAACCCAGCGCCATTGCCTTTGACTGCGTCAGCCAACGCGCGTTCAAGTGCGGGCCACAAAGCATCTGAATACATTGATTGTGCAAGCGCTGTATACATCACACCCTGAGTTATTGGTGTGCGATTTGCGGTAACGACAATTGGTGATTCGTCAACTTCAATGAGCAGTTCGTCGAGTGCCGCAGCAGAATTGCCGTTGCTGTGAAACGCACATGAAACACGTTTTGAGCAGGCGGCAAGAAATGCATCGAGTTGTTTTTCGAAGCCTCTTGCTTGTGCCAAACCTTGGTCAAGTGAAGTTGCGTTGGGATCAGAAGCACCGTCAAGAACTGCCGCCCGAACGGTGTTCGGAAACATCGTCGCCCATGTAGCTCCGAGTTCAGAGCCATATGAAAAACCAAAGTATGTGATCTTTTCTTCGCCGAGCGCTAGGCGAATTGAATCCATATCGCGCGCGGTGGCTTGAGTTGAGATATATGGCAAGATTTCACCGCTTCGCTTAACGCATTCGTCGTTGAATTTTTGACTCAGGTCAATGATCACTTGCTTTTCTTCTGGTGTTTCTGGTGTTGAATCAATGCCGAAATATTCGTCGTATTCGTCGATGCAGTTGATCGCGGGCGTCGACTTGCCAGTACCGCGCGGATCCCAACCGATGATGTCGAAGCGGTTAAGCAATTCTGAACTGAAGTAATACTCAGCATCTTGAGCCACGCTCGACCCGCCAAATCCTGGTCCACCTGGATTGACGAGCATTGATCCGATCTTGTTGTCGGGGTCAGTTGCCGGCAGTCGGGTCAAGAAAAGTGTGAATGAACCAATTGTCGGGTCGTCGTAATCAAACGGCACGGCAAGTTCACCGCACTCGCTTTTGCCAGCTGGATCACTTAGGCACTTGCTCCAAACTATTTCGGTGGATGAAACTGCGTTCGTTGTCGACGGAGTCGACGAACTTTGGGTTTGGCTGTTGGCGGTTATTTCTTGGCCAGCAATTGTGTCGTCTGAAGAACCGATGACAACTGGTTCGGAACATGCGGTGATTAGAGCAGTAATTATCGCTAATGCCGTAATCGAAACTGCGAGCCTGCGTCTAGTGTTTAGTTGATGCTCCACGAGTCTTCAAGCGTATTGTCATCAGACGACACTTTTTCGGTTAGTGAATTCATAAAGACCGTAAATCAAGCCGTAAAGAAACACTTTGGTCAGGGCGTTTGGTTGCACGGCGAAATTCAAGAACTGAAAATTCCAGGCCACGTTTATTTCACTTTGGTAGATAACGAAGGCGACAAAAAAGCCGTTTTGAGTGCTTCAATCTGGCAGGGTGTTTATTCGGCAATGAAGTCAAAACTTGCTGAAAGTGGCTTGCAACTCGCCGACGGGTTAAAAGTTCGTGTTTACGGTGAGCCAGACCTTTACTCAGGCAATGGCAGATTCAGTTTTAAGGTTGCAAAAATTGACCCGCGATTCACACTCGGTGACTTGATCGCTCAGCGCGAAGCCGTTGTTAAGCAGCTCAAACTTAAAAAGCTTTATGACGCAAACCGTGCAGTTGAGTTGGCACTCGTACCTCTACGAGTCGGCATAATCACCAGTGTTGGCAGCGCTGCTCACGCTGATGTATTGAAAACATTCAAAGACTCGAATATCGGTTTCACAATTCTTGTACATGACGCAAGAATGCAGGGTGATGATTCGGTGAGTTCCGTTGTGTCAGCACTTCAAAAAATGGATGCAAGAAACGATCTTGATTTGCTGATGCTCGTGCGAGGCGGCGGTTCAAAAAATGATTTAATCGCTTTCGACTCACTCGAAATCGCCACAGCAATCGCCGAGTGCCGGCTGCCAGTTTTCACAGGTATCGGACATGAAATTGATGTCAGTGTTGCCGACGAAGTCGCGCACTTGTCACACAAAACTCCGACAGCATGTGCCACTGCCGTAATTGAACTTGTACGTGAATTCATTGACTCAACAGAACAAGCGTGGGATGGCATCGCTACGTTTGCGCTTCGTGAGCTCGAATCTGCGACAAGTCGACTCGCAGATCGTGCCAACAAAATCAGCAGCAAAGTTCTAGACGCTCTTGCTGGTGCAGGTAAACGGCTGGCGATGACTTCGCAACGAATTAGACATCGCCCCGCTGAAATCTTGCGTCTTGAGAAAAGTTCAATAGATGCGTTAGCTGATCGTGTGCGACTTCTTGACCCGGTGAATACGATGGCTCGGGGTTGGAGCATCACCCGCAACGCCAACGGTAAGACGATACGCGATGTCACCAAATTGAAATCCGGTGACAAACTAGTCACCACATTCGCTAATGGCTCCGCATCGAGCACTGTTCAAGAAATTTCATCGAAAGGAAAATCAAATGGCAAAAGCAAAGAATGACGAAAACATTGGTTACGCCCAAGCGTTAGAAGAACTCGAGTCGATTCTCACTGAACTTGAAGACAACGATGTCGATGTTGACAAACTTGCCACGCATGTTCAACGCGCCTCGCAATTAATCGAACTGTGCCGCGATCGCATTGGCAATGCAAAACTGCAAATTGAAGAAGTCGTCAAAGGTCTTGCCAAAGAGTAAGTCGGCGTAGCCTTTAGGCGTGTCAGCCAATCCGCCAACCTGGTTAAAGTCGGTCGCTACGCGGGTCGAATCGCGACTTAGTGAGTTTTTACAAGATGAGCAAGATCGTTGGTCGGCACTTGATGGCGATTTGAACGCGCCACTCGGTGAGTTGGCACGATTAGTTGCTGCTGGTGGCAAACGTCTGCGACCGGCGTTCTGCTATTTGGCATTTGTTGGTGTTGGCGGCGACGAAAATTCTAAACAATTAGTTGATACTCAAGCGGCGCTCGAATTGTTGCACGCATCGGCACTTTTGCATGATGACATTATTGATGGATCTTTAACGCGGCGCGGCGAGCCAACCTCGCACACTCGTTATATCGCCAAACACCTTGACAGCAAGTGGGCAGGGGAAGCGCGACGCTTTGGCGAAGGTGCAGTGATTTTGATTGGAGACCTGGCGTTTGTTTACGCCGACCAATTAATGACTGGTGTCAATTCAATGACTGCAAAGGTCTGGAATGAAATGCGAATCGAAGTGAATATCGGTCAATATCTTGACTTGCTTGGTTCAGCACAGCGAGAGCGAAATCTAAATAAAGCCGAAAGAGTTTGTCGATATAAGAGTGGCAAATACACAGTTGAGAGACCGTTACATCTTGGTGCGACTCTTGCGGCACCAGAGCAAGCAGATGTTTTACTTGAACAACTATCTAACTTTGGTTTGCCACTAGGTGATGCGTTTCAAATGCGCGACGACGTGTTGGGTGCATTTGGCGACACCTCTTCAAGTCTCACAGGTAAACCGATTGGCGATGACTTGCGCGAAGGCAAACCGACACCGTTATTAGCAATGGCATGTGAACGCGCAACAGTCGCACAACGCGAAGTTCTCGATCGAGTTGGCGCACCACAAATTAGTCACCAAGAAGTTTCTGATATTCAGGAGGTGATCATTGAGACTGGCGCACTCGACGCACTCGAAGCCAAAATTTTGTCACTTGTCGAACACTCAATAAGTGCTGTCAGCAAGTCGTCGCTCGATGAGAGTTCTAAAAGTCGCTTGATTGAACTTGCCGAATTTGTTGCGTCGCGCAAAAATTAGACACGAGCAAAATAAAAATCTGCAGATAGCGTTGCGGCTATGACCGTAACCGTACGCATCCCCACCACATTGCGACCACTTTCAGGCGGCGTTTCAACTGTGCAAGTTGAAGGCTCAACTCTGGCTGAAGTTTTGGCGAGCCTCAATGCGGCTCACCCTGGTTTTTCTGAACGCTTGCTCGACAGTGAAGGCAACTTACATAAGTTCGTAAACATTTTCGTCGCTGACGATGATGTGCGCTATATGCAAGGCCTCGCAACTGCGGTTACTAGTGGTCAAACAATTTCGATTATTCCTGCCGTCGCTGGGGGCTGAAATTCAGCCAACTGAAGGCTTTCGGTTTTGATTTAGCAGTCTCCTAGATAGAGTGCTAAGTCTCAAAGTTCAATTTTTTGAGACAAATTCGGAGGAATAAATCATGGCCAAAATCATTGCATTCGACGAAGAGGCCCGCCGCGGACTCGAAACCGGAATGAACAAACTCGCCGACGCTGTGCGTGTCACGCTCGGACCAAAAGGTCGCAATGTTGTGCTCAGCAAGAAGTGGGGCGCACCGACCATTACAAATGACGGCGTTTCAATCGCCAAAGAGATCGAACTCGAAGACCCGTACGAGCGCATTGGCGCCGAACTCGTCAAGGAAGTAGCAAAAAAGACAGACGATGTAGCTGGTGACGGCACAACAACTGCAACAGTTCTTGCCTGGAGCATGGTTCACGAAGGTCTGCGCAATGTTGCTGCTGGCGCAAACCCGATGAGCATGAAACGTGGCATCGAAGCCGCTGTAGAAGCAGCTGTCGCAAGCATCAAAGCGTTAGCAAAAGTTGTCGACAGCAAAGAGCAGATCGCACAAGTTGCATCAATTTCGGCCGCCGACAACGAAATCGGTCAAATGATTTCAGAGGCAATCGACAAAGTTGGCAAAGACGGCGTAATCACAGTTGAAGAAAGCCAAACATTCGGCATGGAGATGGATCTTGTCGAAGGTATGCGCTTCGATAAGGGTTACATTTCGCCATACTTTGCAACCGACACCGACCGTATGGAGGCCTCAATTGATGACGCTTACATCTTGTTGGTTTCAAACAAAATTTCAGCAGTGCGCGACATGCTGCCGATTCTCGAAAAAGTCATGCAGGGTGGTCGACCACTCGTAATCATCGCTGAAGATGTCGATGGTGAAGCTCTTGCAACTTTGGTTGTCAACAAAATTCGCGGCACTTTCAAGAGCGTTGCTGTTAAGGCACCTGGTTTTGGCGATCGCCGCAAGGCAATGTTGCAAGACATCGCAATTCTTACTGGCGGCCAAGTAATTAGCGAGGAAGTTGGTCTCAAACTTGAGAACGCAACTCTCGATTTGCTCGGCCGTGCCAAGAAAGTTGTGATCACAAAAGATGAGACGACAATCATTGAAGGTGCTGGCTCAGATGCCGACATCAAAGGTCGTATCAGCCAGATCAAAACTGAAATCGACATCACAGATAGCGATTATGACCGCGAGAAATTGCAAGAACGTCTCGCCAAGTTGTCGGGTGGTGTTGCGGTTCTCAAAGTTGGTGCAGCGACCGAAGTCGAACTTAAAGAAAAGAAGCACCGCATCGAAGATGCTGTCAGCACAACAAAGGCAGCCATCGAAGAAGGTGTAGTGCCTGGAGGTGGCGTTGCTTTGCTTCGCGCTCAAGATGCGGCTGAAAAAGTAATGGCGTCACTCAGTGGCGACGAGGCGACAGGTGCGCGCATGGTTGTGCGTTCTTTGTCTGCTCCTCTCAAGCAAATTGCTGAAAACGCTGGTCTTGAAGGTGGCGTTGTCGTTGAAAAAGTCAAGGCGCTGAAGGGCAATGAAGGCCTCAATGCAGCAACTGGTGAGTACACCGACTTGGTCAAACTTGGTGTTATCGATGCCGCAAAAGTAACGCGCTCTGCGTTGCAAAATGCTGCATCAATTGCGGCACTGTTCTTGACAACCGAGGCAGTCATTGCTGACAAGCCAGAAGAGAGTGCGCCAGCAATGCCAGGCGGCGGAATGGAAGATTACTAAGTCGCCAAACTTAAGGTTTAGCTAGTTGCCGTTTTGCTCACGCAAAAACTGCTCTACTTCATCCATTAAGTTGCTCGGGTCGGCCGGCTCGTCCGAGTCGCCTGCAAAATCGAATTGAAGTTGATTGTCGTCAACTTCGTCGTCCAAACTCATGCCATTGTCGGTCATCGTCTCGAGTCTTTCAACATAAGCAACTAGATCGTCATCATCTTTGACTAGTGAGTCGATCTGTTCTTCATAGCGTTCGATCAAGTTCATGACAGTGGCAAGTGGCGCGGGCGTACCAATTATTTCGCACGCGCGTCGCATGAGTGCGAGCGATGCTTTTGGTGATGGCACTTGTGATGCGTACGCCGGCACTGCGGCCCAAAGTGATGCTGACGGTATTGACGAATCGTCGAATGTATCGTGCAAAACGCTGACGATACCCACTGGTCCTTCGTAGCGCGATCGTTGCAAGTCAAAGCGTTCAATGAGGTCAGTGTCAGTGGCTGTGCCGATGATTTGTACTGGTCGACTATGGGGCACATCAGCAAGTAGCGAACCGAGTGTCAACAGAAGCGACGAATTGAAATGTTCGGCAACTGAAATGATTTGTTGTGAGAACAACTTCCAACGCAAACTTGGTTCTGGTCCAAGTGCCAAAATTATGTCGCCACCGGCGCCGTTCACATGCCACAAACCAACAGTTGGCCAAACGATGTTGCGTTTGCCGCCGTCTTTAAGTCGAACGTGCGGTCTCACTGTTGCGTAGTCGGTGAAAGGCTCTGGGTCGATTTCGGCAAGAGCTGTTGCACCCCAACCTTCAATCAAATTACGCACTGCATTTGATGCTGCGTCTGCTGCGTCGTTCCATCCGGTGAATGCAGTAATCAAAGTTGGATTCTTAAGCGACGGCTTCGACAACCAACGAACATGATCAATCGCGGACATTTGCTATGACGCTATCTAATTTCGCAAGCATCCCGTGCAATACAGATACGCTGATGTCATGGCTTCATCGGTGCCTGTGGAAATCGCTACCCAGGCGACAGAAGAATTGCTAGCCGCGTGTCATCGCCTGATTCCGCAACTATCTTCATCAGCAAAACCAATAACAACCAGCGAATTGGCTGAAATTGTTAACTCAGATTCAACTTCAATGTTTGTTGCCCGTGTGGATAACCAAATTGTTGGCTTGTTGACTCTTGCGGTTTTCCGAATTCCGACCGCTGTGCGTGCGTGGATTGAAGATGTCGTCGTTGATTCTGCAGCACGTGGTCACGGCGTCGGCGAGGCGCTGAACATGGCAGCAATCGCCGAAGCGAAGCGCCAAGGGGCAAAAACTGTCGACCTAACTTCGCGGCCCTCCCGCGAAGCGGCGAATCGGTTGTATCAGCGCATTGGTTTTGTTGCGCGCGATACAAATGTTTATCGCTTTGAAGCCTGAAGTCGCATGACTAATTTAAATATTGACGATCAAGGTCGTCCTGAGCCACCCGTTTCGAGCGACGAAGTTTCAACACTGCTCGGCTTTTTAGAATTTCAGCGCGCGACCCTTGAATGGAAGTGCCGCAAGTTGGGCTCAATCGATTTGCAGAAAAAGATTGCTGCTTCATCAATGACACTTGGCGGAATTTTGAAGCACATGGCGTATGTCGAGAACCATTGGTTTTCAGATTGGTTGATGGGCCGCGACAAACTCTCACCATGGCGCGAAGTTGATTGGTCGCAAGATCGCGACTGGGACTGGAACTCGGCAGCCAACGATTCACCCGAGCAATTGGCAAAACTTTGGCATAACGCTTGCGAGTTGTCACGGCTTAATGTCGCGTCAACTCTCAAAATTGGAGACCTCGGTCAACTCGCAAAACGAGCTTGGCCGAACGGTGATTCACCATCTTTGCGTTGGATTCTCGTGCACATGATCGAAGAGTATGCGCGCCACAACGGTCATGCAGATTTGCTTCGCGAAGCAATCGATGGCCAAGTTGGTGAGTAAACCTCTCCACTAAGTAGCGTGATTTAAATTGTGAACAATAAAAATCAACTAACAAAAACAGACAGCGCTGAAGTTGTCGTGCCATGCATCGAGTTAGATCCGACACTTGCATTTTTTACATCAGAACTTGATTTTCGAGTCGAGATGATCACCCCTGCAGACAATCCCAATACCGCAGTCATTAGTGGTTATGGCGTGCGCCTATGTTTGCGCAGTGGCGGTTCAGGTAAAGACATCACGCTTCGCTTGAATTCAAATAATCGTAAGACTCAAACTTTGCAAGCGCCTAATGGCACAACTGTTGAAATCATTAACTCGAGCACCAGTGTTGTTTTTCCTGAATTGAAGGAGTCACTCGTTGTCACACCTTTAACAAGTGACGCCTCATGGACAGTTGGCCGAGCAGGCATGCGCTATCGAGATTTGATTCCCAGTCGATTGGGCGGTGCGTTTATTGCATCTCATATTCACATTCCGAACGGTGGCCCCGTGCCTGATTACGTGCACTATCACCGAATCAAATTTCAAATGATTTATTGTAAACGTGGTTGGGTAAGAGTTGTTTATGAAGATCAAGGCGAATCTTTTGTCATGAACACTGGTGATTGTGTCTTGCAACCGCCCGAAATTCGTCACCGAGTTCTCGAAAGCTCAGACAACTTGGAAGTCATTGAAATTGGGGCTCCTGCCGAGCACGAAACATTTGCCGAACACACAATCACTCTGCCGACACCATCACTGCAACCTGATCGTGACTTTGCAGGGCAACGTTTTGTTCGTCATATTGCTGATCAAACGCCTTGGCTGCCTTGGCATGTTTCAGGTTTTGAGGCTCGCAATACCGGCATTGATCTTGCAACCTCTGGATACGCCAACGCGATGACTATTCGTGCGAAGAAATCAGCCGTATTTGCCGAAAGCAAACATCAAAATCAATTGATGTTCATATTCATTTTGTCGGGCTCGGCAACCATAGAAACCGGCAGCGATCACGAGACTAAACAACTAGAGGTCGGTACATCTGTGACTTTGCCAAGCACGCACAAATTCAAACTTGAAATCACCGCTGACGACACTCAGTTTTTGTTGGTTGAAGTCGGCTCGTCGCATTAATCGCTAGGCGTTAAAAGCATCGCTGTCGGGATAAGGAAACCACTCGGGGTCTGGCTCGGCGGTAGGCGCAATCATCACCATTTTTGAGCGGCGAAATTGCTCGAGACCCTCTTGTCCAAGTTCGCGGCCAGCACCGGTGAATTTGCGACCGCCAAAGGGGATTGCGTCATTGTCGTTTAGCGGAGTATTCA
This sequence comes from Acidimicrobiales bacterium, assembly GCA_030827545.1. Classification (GTDB taxonomy): domain Bacteria; phylum Actinomycetota; class Acidimicrobiia; order Acidimicrobiales; family Ilumatobacteraceae; genus BACL27. Next base: position 14,537 of record JAUREG010000011.1, on the reverse strand, counting down.
CCCAAACAATGCCGCTTTCGATTTCGTTTACTGCACGAAATGCTTCAGCCAAGTTTTCGGTATAGATATTCGCACCGAGGCCAAGTTTTGAGTCATTAGCAAGAGCTATTGCTTCGTCCAAATCACGAATTTTGCAAACAGGTGCAAGTGGACCAAAACATTCGCCATGCATTATGTCGAACTCGGGTTTCACTTCGAGAACTGTCGGTTCGAAAAATGCACCATCAGTCAGATGCTTTGGTCGTTTACCGCCAGTTACTACCTTCGCACCTTGTTCAACAGCGTGAGCAACAATTTTTTCGACTCTGTCACGCTCTCTGGTTGAAGCCATCGGCCCAATGTCGACTTTTTCTAGACCGTTACCTAGACGTAGAGCGCGAGCCTGCTCTGAAAGTGCAGACACGAATCTGTCATAGATTTCTTCGTGCACATAAAATCGCTCGGCCGACGTGCAGACTTGTCCGCAATTGAGAAATGCTGCAAATGCTGCACCCCGCGCGACTGCATCAAGTGGTGCTGACGGCATCACAATGAACGGGTCGTTACCTGATGCTTCGATTAGCGCTGGTTTAAAACGTTCAGCAGCAGATTTTGCAACAGCTTGGGCAGCAGGAACGCTGCCAGTAAATGCGATGCCGTGAGTGCCTTCGTGTGCGACTAAATATTGACCTACTTCGGCGCCACCCGTTACAACTTGCACGAGACCTGCTGGTAGATGATCAAATGCCTGCATGACGGTGAGCAAAGTCAATGGTGTGAGTTCTGATGGCTTGACAATTACTGCATTGCCGGCGCCAAGTGCCGCAGCAGCTTGCCAACCGAAAAGCAGCACCGGAAAGTTGAACGGCACAATTGACACGATCGTGCCGAGTGGCTCTTTTATCACCATGTGCAATTGACCGGCGATCGCTGGCCCAGCTATTCGTCCTTGGTCGTTGCGCGCAATTTCGGCGTAGTAGCGAAACGCAGATGCCGAAGCGCCGCCTTCCCAATTGCTTTCACGAAACGGTTTGCCCATTTCTCGCGTTAAGACTTCACCGGTAGTTGCAGTCATTGCCAACATTTTGTCTGCCACGCTGTGTAGCGCATTCGCACGATTGAGAGCACTCATTGACCACCACTCGCGTTGAGCACGATTCGCATTTCGTACCGCAGAATCGATTTCGGTGTTTGTGGCATGAGCGAACTCACCGCATTGAATTGCTGTTGCCGGATCAATTACTGCTGTTCGAGATCCGCTGCCTGAAACATAATTATTGTCGAGCCAATGAGTGCCCGAAATTTTCTGCATCAATTCTTGAGTCGGAGTAAGCGATTTATCCATGCAAATAGGGTAGACCTGACTGAACTAAATCGTCAGACCGCAAACAATTGCCGAATCACTGAGTGGAGCCCGAGGCGGGAATTGGACCCGCGACCTACGCATTACGAGTGCGTTGCTCTACCACTGAGCTACCCGGGCGCGTCGCTCACTCTACTGACTTAAAGCTTGAGAAATTACTGCAATTGCAGAGTGGCAGACAGTGTGCTGAGCGGCGGGCACTTAAGTAGTAGTGCATGAAGTGCGAGATCTTCGTTTGTGTTTAGACCGAGCGCAGAAATTGTTTTGTGGATCGCCGCGATCGCCGCAATTATTTCATCGCCATTTTCGGTTTCGGGGTCTCGCGTTAGCAAGTCGCTGTAAACACCGGCAAAAACACTGAGCCCACTGCGTAATTCGTCGGTTCGAAGTTTGCGTAATTCACTTTTATGACGATCGGCAATTGCTTTACGACCACTGCCGCGCTCGCCAGTGAGAGCAACACGTTCTTCAAGCTGCTTTAACTCGCGCTCGTGCATAGCTTCGAGTGCTTCAGCGGCTTTATCGAGATGATCACTCAGGTCGGCAACGATTTTGAAAACAGCGGCTCCGGTGCCATCTAGTCGCGAACCGATGCTGGCAAATGCTTCTTGTCGCCGCGCCAGATAATTGTCAGTCACTAGCAACCGAGCACGATCTAAATTGCCTTGACAGGCTTTGGATACCGACTCAGCAGTTGCCGGAAACACACCTTCGGCGATCAACGCCGAAGCGATATCGCTTTCGCGAAGCCGTGCAAAGTTAACGACCACACATCGCGAATTAATAGTCGTCAAAGACGGCACCAGCTGATCAGCCAACAAAATGAAAACCACTTGCGGCGCGGGTTCTTCAATTGTCTTCAGCAACCGCACCGCAGCGCTGTCGCGCATTAGATGCACTTCATGAATAATTATTACTTTTACTTTTGCTTCAAGCGGTGTGGTTGAAGACTGAGTAACGATGCTTTCGGCTTCTTCTTTGTCGACAGCGGCACCGACACGAAAGATTTCGTTGACATCGGCAAATTCGCCGCGCAAAATCAAGTCTGCTTCGCGTGAACTATCACTATCTGAACCAGTAATCAATGTCGATGCAAATGCTCGTGCCGCGTATTCTTTGCCGCAACCTTCTGGTCCGACGAATAAAAAAGATTGCACATTCGTCGTCGCAAAGTGACGTAACTTTTCGACTGCGCGATCTTGACCGATGAACTTCGACCAGACTGAACCCATTAAATGCCGAGTCTTTCTTGAACTGCAGCCGAAATTATTTTTTCGAGGTCGTCTTTGGCGGGGGTGCCGTCGATGATCAGCCATCGTGTCGGGTCGGCCGCTGCCATTTGAGAAAACCCGTCGGCCACACGTTTAAAGAATTCTCCGTCCTCGCGTTCGAAGCGGTCGAGTTCGCGCTTTTTCAACCGCTCAAGCAACATCGCTGTTGGTACCTCTATATATATGACAAGTTCTGGCCACAGCCCGCCGATCGCCCAGTCGTTGATGCGCTTTAACTCGGCGATGTCTTGTTGGCGGCCGTAGCCCTGATAGGCGAGCGAAGAATAAACACTGCGGTCACTTACAACATGTTGACCAGCTTGAAGTGATGGAGAAACTAGTTCGGCGATGTGGTGCGCGCGATCAGCGGCCATCATCAACGCCTCGGCGCGCGGCGACAAGTTTGTGTTCGCCGGATCAATCAAAATATTGCGCAACATCGAACCAACAACCGTGCCACCTGGTTCACGAGTCATGACCGCGTTGAGTCGCGTCGCGAGTCGTTTGACGTGGGTGCTTTTTCCGCAACCCTCGAGTCCTTCAAACGCGATGTATTTACCCAAACTCACGCCTCAACCCTAGAGGGCGACTGTTACTTGGTGCTTTTGCTTTTGGCGCCAGCAGATTTGGCGGGTTTTTTCGCCGCTTTGGGGCTGGGCTTCGTTTTGGGTTTGGCCTTTGCCTTTTCTGCGGTTGCCTTCTTTGGTTTCGCAGCGCGCTTGGCCGGTTTCTTGCCACCGTTCGACGCGGTGTAGTCGCGACGAATCGCCAGCAACTCGAATGCACGCTCGGGCGTAATGAACTCGAGACGATCGCCTCGAGTCAAACTCGCATTTGTCTCGCCATCAGTTACGTAAGTGCCGAACTTTCCGTCTTTTGCAACAACTGGTCGATTGCTCACTGGGTCGTTGCCGAATTCTTTGAGTGGAGGCTTTGCGGGCCCGCGCCGACCAAAGACTCGCGGTTCAGCAAGTTTCGCCAATGCGGCTTCGATCGTGATCGTGAAAATCTGGTCTTCGCTTTCAAGAGTGCGACTCTCTTTGCCTTTGCTGATGTATGGGCCGTATCTACCGTTTTGTGCAGTGATGATTTCACCATCTGTTGTGTCGGCGCCAACCGTGCGAGGCAACGACAAAAGTTGTAGGGCTTCAGTCATAGTGACATTTTCAAGCGCCATTGTTTTAAACAATGAAACCATTTTTGGTTTTTCTAAATCTGGTGGTGGATTTTCGATCGTGCCCCACTGTACGTATGGCCCGTAGCGACCGGTTTTCAAAAATACTGGTAGACCATCAAGTTCGCCGATCGGATCGATGTATTTTGGCGCTGCTAAAAGTGCGACCGCAATTTCAACATTTAGTTCGTCAGGTGTCATTGTTTCAGGCACAGATGCTGTGTTGTCTCCACAACGAACGTATGGGCCGAATTTGCCCGGACGCAAAACTATTTCTTCACCAGTTGTCGGATGCATACCGACTGGAAACGCATTCAGCGCGGCGGCATCAATATTGGCGATGTTGTGTTCGACAAGCGGCTTAAGGCCCGGCAACTCTTTGCCGTTTCCGTAATAAAACTCGCCAAGCCAAACTTCTTTAACTCTTAAACCTTGAGAAATTTCATCGAGCTCTTCTTCAACAGTCGCTGTAAATGTGTAGTCAACAAGTTCGGTGAAGTGATTTTTCATCAGCTTGACAACTGCAAATGCTGTCCATGACGGAACGATCGCTTGACCCTTTTTCCAAACATAGCCACGATTCAAAATCGTGCCGAGAATCGCTGCATAAGTGCTGGGTCGACCGATGCCGAGTTCTTCAAGTTTTTTTACAAGCGTCGGTTCGGTGTATCGAGCCGGTGGCGAAGTCTCGTGACCGTTTGCCGAGTATTTGTCGATTTTGATTTTGTCGCCAACTTTCATCGGTGGCAACAATGCTTCTTTTTCTTCTGACTCTGAATCTTCTTCAACTTCTTGATACGCCTGGCGGTAACCAGCAAAAGTAATCGTCGTTCCGCTTGTTGAAAATTCACAGTCTGCTTTGACAGCACCAGTAGTGCCGGCCCCGAGTTTTACCGTTACGGTTGTGCCGGTTGCGTCAGACATCTGCGAGGCGAGAGTGCGCTGCCAAATAATTTTGTAAAGCGCAAGTTCTCGCGCGTTTACTTCAGCAGCGATCACATCTGGGCTGCGCAGCGGCAACGTCGGTCGAATCGCCTCGTGGGCTTCTTGGGCATTTTTGACTTTTGATTTGTATTGCCGTGGCTCGGCCGACAAAAACTCTTTGCCGAATGCATTTGAAATTTCGCTGCGCACGGCCGTCATTGCATCATCACCCAAAATGACGTTGTCGGTACGCATGTATGTAATGAAGCCACCTTCATAGAGACTTTGTGCCAGACGCATTACTTCGCTTGCTGTTATGCGCAGTTTGTTGCCTCCTTCTTGTTGAAGGGTGCTGGTCATAAATGGTGCGCGCGGTGACTTGCGGTACGGTCGGTCTTCGACACTGCGTACCTCGAGGTCGACATTGGCAAGGCCAGCAACAAGCTCGCCGGCCTTAGATTCGGTGATTACAACGACGCCTTCTTTAACCACGCCGAGCGAGTCAAAGTCTTTGCCCATTGCGATTCTTGACCCGTCAACCGACTGCAAACCTGCAGTAAATATAGGAGTAGTGGCACTCGTGGCTTCGAGGTCCCAATAACCGGCGGCGACGTGGGCCATTCGTTCTTCTTCGCGTTCGACGACCAAGCGAATTGAAGGACTTTGTACTCGGCCGGCAGAAAGCCCGCGGTTTACTTTGCGCCACAAGATTGGTGAAACTTCGTACCCGTATAAACGGTCGAGAATTCGCCGAGCCTCGGCTGCGTCGACCAACTTGTAGTCAATGTCGCGCGTGTGATCTAGCGCCTCAGAGATCGCAGTTTTTGTGATTTCGTGAAACACCATTCGCTTCACAGGTATTTTTGGTTTCAAATATTCTAAAAGGTGAGCAGCAATCGCCTCACCTTCTCGGTCTTCGTCGGTTGCTAGATAAAGTTCGTCAGCATCTTTCAACAACGCTTTTAATTCTTTGATTACTTGTGCGCCACGCTCGGTTAACTCGTAATTTGGCTTGAAAGAGTTTTCGACATCGACTGACAAACCTTTGCTCGGCAAGTCAGCAATGTGACCAACTGAGGCGCGGACATCGAAGCCATCACCGAGAAATTTTGAAATTGTTTTGGCCTTTGCAGGCGACTCAACAATGACGAGAGCGTTAGACATGTAGATTCATCGTTAGGTGGTCGAGTATGGACTTGTCAAGGTTATCGGTTTAAATCCAAATGCAATATGGGTTGCGTCGGTAGCGTAAATGGTGACATGCGACCTGATCTGCTCGCACTTGGATGGAATCAAACATTTGAAGATGCGGCACAAAAAATTGATTCTTCATTTCTAATTGGTCGAGTATGTCGACTTGATCGTGGGTGGAGCACGATCAAGATGAGTGCATCTGATGATCAATCTGGCATAGTTCGCGTAAGAAATATTGGTGCTGATGTCGCTGTGGGCGATTGGGTTGCGTTCGAAAAAAATCTTGAGCGCATCGAACAAGTTCTACCCAGATGTTCAGCACTTATTCGCCGGGCGTCGTCTGATGCGGTTCGCGCAGAGCAACATGCAGTAGCAGCGAATATTGACACCGTGTTTATTGTGCACGCTGCAACCAACGAGTCAAATCAACGTCGGGTTGAGCGCGAACTCGTCTTGGCTTTTGATAGTGGTGCAACTCCGGTATTGGTGCTAACAAAAAACGATCTTCAAGATGCACCCCAACACATTGCCGAACTTCGTGATGTGGCGAGAGTTTGTGGCATCGAATGTCATGTGGTCAGTGGTTTGACGGGCGACGGTCTTGATGAGCTCGCAAAATATGGCGAAAATCATCGTTCGGTCGCCGTGCTTGGTGCAAGTGGGGTGGGCAAGTCGACCCTTGTTAACCGATTAATCGGCGAGAACTCACAACAAGTAGGTGAAGTGCGCGATGGCGATCAACGAGGTCGGCACACAACGGTGGCTGCAGATTTATTATCGATGCCAAATGGTGGTTGGTTGATCGATACGCCAGGCTTACGAGCTCTCAATTTATGGACAAGTGGACACGGCATTGAGCGGGCGTTCGCCGACATATTCAAGCTTGCAGACAACTGCAAGTTTCGCGACTGCAAACATCAAGATGAGCCAAATTGTGCTGTTCAGGCCGCAATTTCGCGAGACGAGGTCTCGATCGAAAGACTTGAAAGCATGAAGCGACTAGTGGCCGAAGAGTTGACACTTGAAGACGAACAAAAAGTACGTGTGCGACTTTCAAACCGCAAAGGTATGCGCAAACTCGATTAGTTGTCAGAATTCAATAGTTCGCGCGGCATTGTGGCACTCGACCGTAATGATAAATCGCCGAAGAGTTTGCCGATAACCGGCACGTTTATCTCTCGGTCATAGTGCAATGCGACATTCGCAGAATCTTGATCGAGGTTGACTTTGATTTGTATCTCGCGCAGGTTTACTTCGCGATTGATTGTTGTTAAAGCGATTTGCTGCGCTGATTCGGCGGTGACATCAGCAAGCGAGACTGCACGCGCGGCTGTTTGTGCGGCGTGGTTGAGCACAAGTTGATCGTTAGCAACGCTGCCAACTTGCACGACGCAGAGCGAAAACAAAAAAAGAAATGGAAGCGTTAGCGCGAATTCAACGGTTGCTTGTCCGTTTTCGGCAAGTTGTTTACTGTTCAAGCGCGTCTGTGCGATCGAATATGCCTGACAGCACCGTGTCGAAGAGTTCGCCAATTCGCCCCGCACCGCCACCATCGGTTGCCCAAGCGATAACAAGCAGTGCGATCACTGCTGCGCCTAAAAGTACGAGTGCATATTCGGTTGTGGCTTGACCTGATTCAGTTTTGATCTTGAATGGCTTTTTCATTTGACCTTCTTTCTCATGGCAACTTTTCTGTGACAACAGTTAACGAGTTAACGAGCAGTGGCACCATCGCCAACAAAACAAAAGAAGGAAGAATGCAACATACAAGTGGAAACAGCAATCGAACGGGCAGTTCTCTTGCTTCAATTTCGCGCAATCTTCGCCGCTCTTGATGAGCGTGAAAAGAAAGTTGGTCGAGTACTGAGGTGATTGGTAGGCCGTCGCGGTCGGCACAGACCAAAATGTCGCAGATCGGATAGATGCAAGGTCCGAGTGTCTCGCGAAGGTTTTTCATTGTCTCAGCAAATCGCATACCTGCTGCGAGTTCGGTATTCACTTGAAGTAGATGTGGTTTTAAGTCGTTAGATGACCAGTTATGCAACTGAGACATCGCGGCTGCTGGGCTGTGACCAGCACGAATAAGAACTAGCAAAGTGTCTATCAACTCGGGAATATGTTTAGAAAACGAAACTTCTACTTTTCGACGTCGGCGGTAAAACAAGTAGATGACCGCAATAACTGAAAAACCAATTAGCGAAATCATGCTTGTATCGGTGCGACAATTGTTTGCATCCATCGTCGTCCTGCGTAATTGAGACTTAAACCGAACAAGATGCAAACCCAGCCCGAAACGCTCAAAATCAAAAAATTGCGCACGCTACTGCTTGTGGTAATTAACCAGCCTGCGACAGCGACAGGTGCCCAAGACAGAACTTTCGTTGAAAGCAATGCTTGGCTTGCCTGCATCTGACGATCGTTTATATTCGTTGAGCGTTCGCGCAAAACGATTGCTGCACGTTCAAGTGCGAGAACACCGCCAACGCCACCTGTTGCAGCCAGGTCAATCGTTCGGAGGGTAAAGATCAATTCATTGGTCTTGGCTGTTGGTATCAGCCGTTTAGTTGCATCAGCAAAAGATTCACCACGTGTGGTTGTTGCGACGAGTTCAGTGACAACTGAGTTTTTAATCGAACTGGTATCAGCAGCAGCCTGAAGTGAACTCGCCATCGACCTGCCGAGTCGAAGATTGCGGGCTGTGGCGTCGAGTAAATCCGAAAGTGTTGAAAACTGTTGGACTAGTTCGCTCTGCAAGCGTGTTGATGCGCGTCGTCTAGGTAGTTTGCCGATGAGTCGCCCCATCAAACTTTGAAGATTTAGTCGACGTAAAACAGTTTGTCTAACTAAAAGTGGCTGAAAATACCAAGTGCTACACAAATACATCAGAACAGCAAAGACCGACGTACCGAGCAGCAAAAAGAGTAGTTTCATTGCAAAACTTCGTCGACAATGCGACCATCGGCAACAACAACTCGCAACTGATTTTGCTCGATCAACAGAACTTGTTGAATAAATCGCGAACCATCAATATGCCGTGCCACATGCACAATTGCGTTGATTGATGCGGCAACATGATCGCGAACAACATCTTGTGACCAATTCGTGGCGTGTTGCATAACTAACGACTCAACGCGGCGCAGTGCATCGCGTGCACTGTTTGCATGAATTGTCGACATAGAACCGTCGTGCCCGGTGTTCATCGCCGACAACATGTCGAGCGTTTCAGCACCGCGTACTTCGCCAATTATCAGGCGGTCGGGACGCAAACGCAATGCCGTGCGCACGAGTGATCTTGTCGAAACTTCAAGGTTGCCATCGGGGCTTAGTGGTCGTGCTTCAAGCCTGACCACATGAGGGTGGGCGAGTTTCAATTCGGCGATGTCTTCGATCGTCACGACGCGCTCGTTGGGCGCCAAAAAATCACAAAGTGAATTGAGCAGTGTTGTCTTGCCCGCCGAGGCAGCACCGCTGATTAATAAATTGCGACGATCAAAAACAAGTTGTTGCAAAATCTCGCCGACTTGGCGGTCTGCAAAGTCATTCAGCGTGATGCGGTCGACACTAAAACGACGGATGGAAACGCACGAACCATCAACAGCGATCGGCGGTATCACAGCACACAGCCGAGACCCATCTGTTAACCGAGCATCGACAACAGGCGACGTTATATCGATGCGGCGGCCAAGGGGCAAAAGTGTGCGTTCAATAAACGACCGTGTATCAGCCTCGCTAATTGTGTCGACCCGTTCGAGTTTGCCGTTGCGTTCAACCCAAACTTCACAGCCACCGTTGACCATGACCTCGCGCACTGTCTCGTCTTTGAAGAATTCTTCGAGTCGGCGCGATGAAGCCCGATTGACGCTCGCAAGTGCGACGCGGCTCATGCTGCGACTGAAAGTTGTTTTGCCAACATACCCGGCAAACGGCTAGCCAAAAGCCCGGCGTCGACAGCGCGCGAGATTGTTGCATCAAAAGTAATTTCAGCAATAACTGGTGCACCGATTACTGACTCGACATCGCGTTTGCCGAGTGCTCGACCAGGTTCGTTTATCAGTACAACTCCAGTTGGCGCAACGTTGAGTTGTGCGGCGCGACGCAGCGATAAATAGCACGGGCGAGTAATCAGCAGCGAAGAACTCGCCCGTGCTAAAAGTTCTGTTGGCACAACGCCGCAACCTGCGTCAACTACAACCGGCAGATCAAAAGTTGCGAGCGAAGCAGCAAGCTCAGCGAAATTCGCATTCGCAACAATCTGACCTGAGCCACGTGAAATAAGTTGCAAGTTTGCCGTTGCTTGAATTGCAATCGATTGCAAAGCGATTCGCGAAGAGTTTTCGTCTTGTGCAAACCATTCGCCAATACCAATACCGCTTGGTTCGGCGAGACCAAGCACCGCTGGCACATCGCCAGCAAGGTCAACAATCAGCGCACCGCGCGGTGATTTCTCGGCGTGAACGAGTGCAAGAGTCGAAGCAACCACAGTTGTGCCACTGCCACCTTTAACTGACCAACAAACAATCATCTGATTGCTCCTTTTGCGAAGAGATGCTCAGATGTGTGCGCGGGTCTCGCAATGCGTCATTCGATTAATCCACAAGTAGCCTTCGCGATGGAGGTGTCCGGGTACCTGGTGGGCTCCGCCGCCTTCAAAGCGGTTGGGACGAGTGAACCTCGTCTGGCGGGTTCGATTCCCGTCCGCCTCCGCCAATTTTTTTACGGATTAACTTGCGAGTTCGACTGCAAGTTGCGCGGCCACACTGGCGTTGTTTTCAGCGAGAGCAAGATTTGCACGAACGCTCGACTCTTTTGTCGCCTCAGCAATAAATTTTAAAACATGTGGCGTAACGGCAGAACCAGCAACACCAAGATCGTTTGCGTTCTTTAGTGCTGCGCGAGTCACTTCATCCATTTGAGTTTTAGAAAGACCGTCGCGTTCAGGCACTGGCACACAAGCCAAAATTCCGCCAGTTCGACCAAGTGAGTTGTTAGCGCGCACAATGTCGGCGAGTTCTCTGACTGTGTCGACCCGTGTGGGTATTGCGATGTCGCCATGGTGAACGGTGAACTCTGGAAAAAAGTCGCAGCCCAAACCGATGACCGGCACGCTGAGTGTCTCGAGATATTCGAGAGTGCGAGGCAGATCAAGAAATGATTTTGCACCAGCACAAACCGTCACGATGTTGTGTGCAGCGATTGCGCCGAGATCACTGCTGATGTCACCTGTTGTTTCGGCACCACGATGCACGCCGCCGATGCCGCCAGTTGAAAAAACTTTTATTCCCGCGCGTGCAGCGAGCAACAACGACGATGAAACAGTTGTCGCACCGACGGGCCACTTCGCTGCCATCGCAGTGCCGAGTTCGCGCTCGCCAACTTTCTTTGCTGGTCCGCAAATGACCGACCATTCGGTTTGGTCAATGCCAACTCGTGCAACGCCATCAAGCACAACAGTGATTGCAGGCACTGCATCAAAGTTGCGAATTGCAGTAGTGCAGCGCGTCAGTGCCTCAAGATTTGCGGGCGAAGGCAGCCCCAGGTTCGAAAAAATCGTCGACTCGAGAGCCACAACGGGTCGACGGTCACGAAGTGCTTTGCCAACTTCATCGCTGATACGGATCTGAAAACTTGTCATCAGGCTTCCATTGTTGCGCCTGGGCTACGCAAAACCCGTGCTGCAAGTTGGTGGCCAGCGAGTACGCATTCGCGCAATGTTGGTTCGTCGGGCTGTTTTGCAGGTGATACGTATATATAGGTCTGTTCGAACTTGGTTAAAAACCCAGCAGCGAATGCGTCGCCAGCACCAGTTGAGTCTGTAATTTCGCCCACGGGAGCAACGGCAACTGTTGAACTCTTTGCATCAAAAATCAGTGTCGTAGGTGCGGCGCCAGCCTTTATCACGACGATGTCAAGTTCGAGCGGCTGGGTTGCAAGGTTCAAGACTTCGGACTCGTCAGTGTTGCAGAAAAATATTTTTGGATTCAATTCGGCAATCAGCTCGCGAAATCTCGTGATACCAAATGACTTGATCAGCGACGCTGACGATGCGTCGATTGAAACTGTAATTTTTTTCTCGTGTGCGACGGCGATGCATTTGCGTGCTGCTGTGCTGAGTGGTTCAGAAAAAAGCGAATATGCAGGCACGTGCAAAATTGAAATGCCTTCATGCCAGTTTTCTGGTGCCTGTTCAAGTTCTGTTGCGGCTGCTCGATCAGTAAGCATGGTTCGCTCGCCATCTGGCGAAACAATCACGACGATCGAACCGGTGCGACCTGATCGCACCACGCAAGGGTCAACTTTTGAAGTTTCAAGTGACGCCACTAGTTGATCGCCAAGTGAGTCGTCACCAACTTGAGCGATCAAGCGAGAGCGAAATTTTTTGCTGCTGTCGTTGTTTATCGCGCCATTTATTGCCGCAGCAAAAACCGCGACGTTTGATGCGCTACCACCGCGGGTGCGAACAATTTTCGAAGGTGTATCAGTGCCGTAACTTAAAGCAGTTGGCAACCAAACGACGACATCTTCAACAAGATCGCCGATGACGCACAACACGTCGAGGCGAGATTAAACCGAAAGAAGGTCGCGAGCGCCGGTGTCACTAGACGGATGACGCAACTTGCTCATCGCGCGCGCTTCGATTTGTCGAATTCGTTCGCGAGTCAAGTTGAATGCTTCGCCAACTTCTTCGAGTGTGCGCGGCTCACCACGGTCGAGACCAAAACGCAGCGCCAAAATTTCGCGTTCGCGCTCGTCGAGCGGTGCAAGCAAGCGAGTGATTTCTTCTGGCAGCAAAGCAGTTGCTGCAACTTCAAACGGTGACTCAGCCGATCGGTCTTCAACAACATCACCAAGTTCAGCATCGCCGTCTTCGCGCAACGGCTCTGAGAGAGACAATGGTTCAGCAGCAAAACGAAGTGCTTCGGTTACTTTGTCGGCTGGCATTTCGACTTCTTCAGCCAATTCGGCCAAAGTCGCATGGCGACCAAACTTCAGTTCGAGACGCGAGCGGGCCTTTTGCAAGCGAGCGAGTGTGTCGCCAGCATGAACTGGAAGTCGAATCGTGCGACCCGTATTAGCGATGCCGCGGGTGATCGCCTGGCGAATCCACCAAGTGGCATAGGTTGAAAACTTAAAGCCTTTGCGCCAATCGAACTTTTCGACCGCATGCATAAGGCCGAGATTGCCTTCTTGAATCAAGTCGAGAAGCGGCAACCCTGAAGCCTGGTATTTCTTGGCAATCGAGACGACAAGTCGCAAGTTCGACTGAACAAATTGTCGTTCGGCTCGTGCACCGGCGCGCACAACTTTGTTTAGTTCGCGTCGTCGCGTCGGGGTAATTTGTTTTTCGGTTTTCTTCAGTGTCGCTTCGGCAGTTTTGCCTTCTTCGATCGCTTTGGCTAATCGAACTTCATCATCTTTGGTGAGCAAAACATATTGACCTATATCTGTGAGGTAGAGCCGGACAAGATCTTCGTCATCTCGGTCAATTCTCTCTTTGGCCACGAAATCCCCTTGTTTATTCGGTCACACTCGGTGCGACACGCCTAACGATACCGACGGGGCGACAAAGCCACACGCGAAAAATGCAAATTTTATGCTTGAAATTTTCGGTAGTCTTTGACATATGTCAAACCCAATTCTCAATGAAAAGAATTTTGCAAAAGTTGTAGAGCGTTCGGCTGGCGACGCTGGTTGGGCGGCACCACAGTCAGGTGCACAAACTTATGGTGCGCCAATTTCGGACGGTCCAGTTTCTCCGTATACGTCGGCAGAAACGATGACAGCAAGTGGCACCGCAAGCGCGGGCATGTTGTTGACGCTTTTGTTATTGGCGTCGGCAATTTTTGGTTGGACATCGGTCAGCGAGTCGGTTAGCGGTGCGGTGGAGTTTCCGGCTTGGACAATCGGCGGTGCGTTGGTCGGTTTCGTGGTGGCTTTGGTACTTACTTTCAAACCCAAACTCTCACGCATACTTGCGCCGATTTATGCAATTGCACAAGGCGTTTTCGTCGGTGCGATTTCGAAAGTTTTTAACACCGCCTACGACGGCATTGTTTTGCAGGCTGTCGGCATCACCCTCGGCGTCTTTGTTGTAATGCTCGTTCTCTACCGAACTGGTGTCATTCGTGTTACCGACAAGATGCGTCGCACTGTGATTGGTGCAACGATGGGCGTCGCGCTGTTCTACGGTGTGTCTTTGCTGTTCAGTTTGTTCGGTGCAAACATTTCGTTTTTCAACAGCTCAAGTTTGATGGGCATTGGTTTTAGTTTGTTGGTCGCAGGTCTTGCGGCGATGAACTTGGCACTTGATTTTGACTTCATCGAGCGCGGCGAGCAATCAGGCTTGCCGAAGTATTTCGAGTGGTATGCCGCTTTCGGTTTGCTGGTCACAATGGTCTGGCTATATCTCGAAATCTTGCGCCTCTTGGCCAAACTTCGCGACCGCTAAAACGAAGTCGCTTTCACGCACACTGTTTTGCGCGCTGAATTTGCGCGCGACACTTTGAAACTGCGCGAACTGTAGAATACAGAGCACCGATGACATACATTCTCGGAATTTCTGCGCTCTATCACGACAGTGCCGCGTGCCTAATCAAAGACGGCGAGATAATCGCAGCGGCCCAAGAAGAACGAT
>JAUREG010000010.1:0-46401 GCA_030827545.1 Acidimicrobiales bacterium | reverse complement strand
TCGCAACCTAGTTCTTCGCAACCTAGTTCTTCGCAACCTAGTTCTTCGCAACCTAGTTCTTCGCAACCTAGTTCTTCGCAACCTAGTTCTTCGCAACCTAGTTCTTCACTGCCCACCGCAGGAGTGAAAAAGAATCCCTCAAAAGCGACGAATTTGTTGCCTCATATTCCAGGTGCGACATCAAAGATCGCCGCGATATTGAATACGGTTGCAGGCCAATTGCCACCGAAGCCAACATTATTTGCGCCGAAGATTCTCAGTAATGGCCAGATTGCACGTATTGCGTTTACTCCGATCCAAATAATGGCTCCACCTGCAAATGCCCCTGTTGCCCCGGTGGGTGCAAAGGTCTTTCCAATTGGAGCAAAGATTGAGCAGTCTCAAGTGACGCCAACAGCTCCAGTTTCCAGGGTTGCCGCGGGTGAGTCAAAGGCAACATTTGGTGGTCAAACAATTGAAACAGAGATGAGTAAGTCCGCAAATGGTCCAGCGATTTTGTCTGCTGGCCCCGCAACGATTGCACTCGCGGGTTTTGCTGACGAACCAGCCGCATCAAGTGACAATACTGGTGGTTCCACCGGTTTAACAGCGTCAAGCTCAACACCACTCGAAATTGCCACTGGTTCTTTCATTGCATCAACACCAGTACAGGTGTGGTTGTTTTCAACGCCATTACTACTTGCTGAAACCACCGTTGATGAAAACGGTAATTTTGCTGCGGAGATCAATCTTCCTTCGTCACTGGCAAGTGGTAGTCACACGTTGCAGATCCAAGGTTACGTGTACGCCAGTGGTGGCGCTGCAGAAGTGACAGCAAACATCGGAATATCCATAACTCGAAAGACGCTCAAGACATGGTCGACAACATTCCCCATGTTTTCGTCTGCAATCTCTGCTCGGCAAAAGTCGACATGGCAAAAATTTGTTGCGGACCACAAGTCACCAGAACTTTCATGTGTCTTAACCCCAACGAGTCCAAGTTCGCCTTCGGTAGCAAATCTGCAATTGTTTAACAAGCGAATGCTCAATGTCACTACGTTTCTAAAACTCAGCGGATGCACAAATATCACTACGGTCGAATCTGCGCCACTCACCAAGAATTCAAATATCAACCGCACATGGACTGTTGCTATAGAACCACAGACCACCAACACCACGTTTAACTGGGTGCACGTATTTTCGCTTTACTCTTCGAAGGTGCGTAAAACAGCGACCACAACTTGGACGATGAATGTTGCAGCACATGCCGACAAAGTGCTCGCTTGCCGAGTGACAGCCGTCGAACCAGCCAAAAAGTCGCGCGCCAACACCAAGTTATTTGATCAACGCAATAATGCGATCAATACGCATCTCATCGAAAACGGCTGCGACACTGTGGAGTTCATGCAATCAATCGCCTCAAAAGAACCGTTCGCCAACCGCCAGGCATGGATGGTTCGAGTGAGCACCATCGCAAGCCGCCAACCACTTTCCTAACTGTGTGAGATGCAAGGCAAATCAATTGTGGTTCGACTAACGCATCTCATTCAAAATTATGTTGCACACTTGTTGCACATACTGAAAGATTCGTTATCGGACTGGATGGCACTAGCTGAACAGAATTGTGCACAAAGTATGGGGTATGCAGAACTTGTCAAGTCCAGATGAACACAGTTAATTGGTTTCCTAAACCGCAGGTCGCATGTTCGATTCATGCCGGGGGCGCCAGTGCTTGTGCTTAACTGCATAAGATGAAAAAAATTGCACAGATCGTCTTGGGCCTTGGGCTCATGTTTGCGGGCTTTTCGCACCTCACCACAAATCGTGTTGAGTTTCGAGCACAAGTGCCGACTTTGTTCAAAAATTATGCCGACTTCGTAGTGTTGGCATCAGGTGTCGTCGAAATTTTGCTCGGGCTTGGGCTGATTATTGGGTGGAAGTATCGCGTGCAAATTGGTTGGGCCGTCGCCGTGTTTTTTGTAGCGATATTTTGGGGCAACATTTCGCAATTTATTAATGGTGTCGACGCTTTTGGTTTAAATAGTGACAGGGCGAGAGCAATACGGTTGTTGTTTCAGCCGTTGTTAGTGATCTGGGCACTGTGGTCGACCGGTGCGTGGCGCGCCTGGCGCACTCGGGCGAACTAGAACCGACTGTGGCCCCGTTGAGACTACATATATCTATATGAAACATCGAGTAAAAATCACCTATTGCATCTCTTGAGACTTTTCTAGCCACGCCGTGAGCGCGGTTTCTGAAATCTTGCATGATTATCAACACGTCATTTCTGAACTGTTGGTCGTCACAAGTCAGGGAGGAATCTTTGACGTTGAAGTTGATGGAACTTTGATTTATTCGAAGGCTTTAACTAGTCGTCACGCAAATCCTGGCGAAGTGCTTGGGCTATTTCGTGACTTTGTCGGTGCAGAAACTCCGGTTTATGAGCGTTAATAGTTTCGCTTAACTTGTCACGTCGGCTTAATTAAGGCTTCCCGCGAAATGGTTGAATGCCGTTGGCAGGAATTACTCCCAATCGACCACGCTGATAGTCATCGACAGCTTGTTGTAGTTCTGCGCGAGTGTTCATAACAAACGGTCCGTACTGCTCGACTGGTTCGCCAATTGGTTGGCCGCCCAACAAGATGACATCAAGAGCAGTTGCCCCTGCTGCCTCAATTGTCATTGTGTCACCGTGTCCGAACACGACTGCTTGACCAAGACCAAAGGGCACTCTCTCTGATCCGGCAAAGCCAGAGCCTTTGAGTCCATACGCAAGTGCATTGAATTTTGGGTTCCATGGCAACACCATGCGTGCACCAGGTGACAGAGTCGCATGGGCCATAACGATTGGTGTCTTGGAAGAACCTGGACCCTGAACGCCATCAATGTCGCCAGCAATTAAACGTATGAGAGTAGTTGCATCAGGAGTGGTGAGAAGTTTCACCATGTTGGCTTCAAGGTTTTGATATGCAGGCGAGATCATTTTTTGCTTAGACGGCAAGTTGACCCACAGCTGCAGGCCATGAAAAAGACCGCCAGAGACAACCAAACTTTCAGGTGGTGTTTCAATATGTAAAATTCCGCCGCCCGCTGTCATCCATTGAGTTGCGCCGTCGGAAATGACGCCGCCGCCACCGTGAGAATCTTGGTGAATGAATATTCCGTCCATGATGTAGGTGACAGTTTCAAAGCCACGGTGTGGGTGCCAGTCGGTACCGCGTGGTTCATAGGGGCGGTAATCGACTTCACCCATCTGATCCATCATGATGAACGGATCAAGAATATTTTTTGCAATACCAGCAAATGCGCGACGAACAGGAAAACCTTCACCCTCAAAACCGCTTGGTGCAGTGGTCACAGAGCGAACGGGGCGGTCGGTTACTTCGGCACCAGGATTACTGATGCGCGTGAGTGTGAGTGTGTCGGCGGTAACTGCAGGCATGGGGGAGTCCTTTTTAGACAGACAACTGACTAGTTGTGAACCCAATCATATTGGTCAGAGTTCAGACTGATCAACACAACGCAAGAAGTCGGGCCCAGTATTTTTCGGGCATAACTTCGAGTTTGCCGGGGCAAACATGCCGTCGCGATTTTCTAAGCCGGGCACGATCCACGCATGCAGCATCCAAAAATCTCCACCGGCGATGTACGAACCTTTGCACTCTTCTGGCCCGGTAGATCTTTCGCGAATCACCCACCCAGACAACGCGACACAGAGCCCTGCATGGCGATGCCACATGTCTGAATCACCGGCAAAACCAACGGGTTCTGAGGCTGATTGAACGGCATATGAATAGCCGACAAGCACAGGCGGTGATTTACTGTGGTCGAACAACAGCATCGACGGGTTTGCTGGCGAGAATGGTTCGAGAATCTGCGACCAACGCACCCAGTGAGTTCCGATGCCGGGTGAAGGCGAAGTTGCCAACACGTATCCGCGAGCTGCAACTTTCTCGATGGTGTCGAGTTCGGCGATAACCGACCGCGCTGCGGCAATCTCGTCATCAAGAATCGTTTGATCGGCGGCACTGACTGACTTCGCAGAATGCATGCCTCCGTGTTGATGCTCGTCGGCCGGTGGTCGCTTGGCGCCGGTTGCCCCGAGTGCAACGATCGCAGCCACTTCAGTGTCGGGCAAATCGTTAGGGAGCATGTCGGTATCAGCGGGTGCAGCAAGCACGATCTCGTCGTCGATTTTTAGCGAGTCGCCACCATCAGCACCACCGCAAGCGCTGATTACAACGAGTTACGTTATTACGAAGAGCCGTGTTCGCATCGAAGGTCTTTGTCGATGCCATTTCATTCGATGCGAGATTAGCGCAGATCTTGAACTTTTCGGTTGCCTTGTGCGCAAACGATGTAGTTATTCTTCGTGCTTTTTGCGTGTCAGCAAGAGTGCTGCAGGGCTGTCGGCACGTCGAGTTTGTAGACCGAGACGGTGTGCAAGATAGTGAGCAACTATCGCTGTCGCGATGCCAGCAACACTTGCAGCGCGCGAATCCCAGACGTCAGTTGCCGCGTAAACACCCGAAACCAAAAGGGCAACGAGCGCATTTGGTGCACTTGTTATCAAGATTGCTGGCACTTCGTCTTTCATTACTGACACGAGCACACCGCCACCAACTGCAGAGACAACGCCGACGAAAATTGCAGAGATCACTGGCAAGTCAGCACGAAGCGCATAAGCGACACCCGAGATCGCAAACAATCCGAGCGCAAGTGCATTAAGCAATCTAACGAGAAAGTTGATTCGCGCCAGTTGCTGACCAAGAAGCAACACGATCACGATCGCACCGAGCACCGTTGCTAATAGCCACGGTGTGCGCAAACTTTCAACGGGTAGATTGCCGACAAGAAGGTCTCGAATGAAACCTCCACCCAGACCCATCAAAACTCCAAACGTCGACAAACCGACGATGTCCCAGTGGCGTTCGTCGTCAATTGATGCACGAAGTGCGCCGACGATCGCATTCACGCCGACAGTGGTCATCGCTAGCCACAAGGGCGTACTAGTTGCTAGATCAGGTAGAAAATTCATGTCATGTCTTGGCGGGGTAGCGACGCCACTTAAATGGTGCATTGATCGCGACGGCGAGCAACACGAGCAGCACAGCATTCAGCAAAACTGGTCGCCAAATAAATTCAAAGCCAAGATCAGTGACTGCATCGCCGCCGATGATTGCGGCAAGAACCGTTCCACCACTTGGCGGGTGCATGAAGCCAAATCGAACCATCAGGCCAGCATGCACTCCGATGGCAGCGCCGATAGCAAGCGCTGTGTTGTCGAATATTTGGGTCGACACAACGCCCAGAAACGCCGCAACACTATGAGCGAGAATCACCGGCACCGGCTGTGCGGCTGGCGCGGTCGGCATAGTGAATAATGTGATCGCCGAGGATCCCATTGCGAAAACCAGGATTGGCGCGGTGCCACTGAGCAAGGCGTCGCACACGAGCCATGTAATTGCCATTCCGAGCGCAGCACCAACAGCGCCAATCACGGCATCTTTATTGTTGGCTTTAGGCGACGGAAAGAGTTTCATAAGGCAATCTTAAACAGCAAAGACCGCTTTACAGAATTATCGAGACAGCGAGTAGTTTGTGTCTATGGAATTTAGATATCTCGGCAACAGCGGTTTCAAAATCTCAGCGATCAGTTACGGCAACTGGATCACTCACGGCAGTCAAGTCGAAGAAGATGCCGCAAATGCATGTGTCAAGCGTGCACTTGACCTTGGCATCACCACATTTGACACGGCCGATGTCTACGCCGGCACTCGTGCGGAAGAAGTTTTGGGTCGTGCTTTGGCTGGCGTGCCACGCCAAAGTATCGAAGTTTTCACCAAGGTCTTCTGGCCGACTGGCGCGGGTGTAAACGATCGCGGTTTGTCGCGCAAACACATTATGGATTCAATTCACGGTTCGCTAAAGCGCTTGCAATTGGATCACGTAGACCTCTATCAAGCGCACCGTTTTGATGTTGAGACTCCGCTCGAAGAGACGATGCTCGCATTTGCTGACATCGTGCGACAGGGCAAAGCCCTTTATATAGGTGTCTCCGAGTGGGATGCGGATCAGATCACTCGCGGCGCGGCACTCGCGCGCGAACTAAAGGTTCCGTTTATTTCGAATCAACCGCAATATTCGATGCTTTGGCGCGTGATCGAGCAAGAAGTGATACCCGCTTCGCAAGATGCCGGCATGTCCCAAATTGTTTGGTCGCCGATGGCACAGGGCATCTTGAGCGGCAAATATTTGCCAGGTCAACCACCACCGGCCGGATCGCGCGCGACCGACGAGTTGAGTGGCAAAAACTTCATCGCCCGATGGATGAACGACGATGTGCTGACGCGAGTGCAAAAGTTAAAGCCGATTGCTGAAAAAGCTGGCATCACGATGGCACAGATGTCAATCGCTTGGACGCTGCAAAATAAGAACGTGGCTTCAGCAATTGTCGGCGCAACCCGACCCGAGCAACTCGACGACAATGTCAAAGCTGCAGGCGTCGTTCTAGATGCCGACACCTTGAAGGCAATCGACAAGGTTCTTGATGGCGTTGTAATTAGCGACCCGAGAAAAACTGAGTCGCCAAAAACAAGGCCATAAGTTTTAGCGGTTTTTAACCCGCCGCTTCTTTATTTGTCGAAGCGGTCGAGGTTCATCACCTTTGTCCATGCGGCGACGAAATCGCGCACGAACTTTGCCTTCGCGTCGTTTTGAGCGTAGACCTCGGAGAGTGCACGCAGTTGCGAGTTTGATCCGAAGATCAAGTCATTGCGTGTGCCTGTCCAGATGACTTTGCCTGTCTTACGATCGCGACCTTCAAACAACTCTTCAGACTTGTCTGTCGGCTTCCAATCGATGTTGATGTCAGTCAAGGCCACGAAGAAGTCGTTCGTCAGAACGCCCGGAGTCTTGGTGAACACACCATGGCTTGAGCGCTTGTAGTTGGCGTTCAATGCCCTCATGCCACCAACCAGCACCGTCATTTCTGGTGCGCTGAGTGTGAGCAAGGCGGCTTTTTCAAGCAGCAACTGTTCAGTTGTTTGAACATGACCTGGGCGCAGATAGTTGCGGAAACCATCAAAAGTTGGTTCAAGCACTGCGAACGAATCGACGTCGGTCTGCTCGGCCTTGGCATCGCCACGACCTGGCAAGAACGGCACTTCAATCGTTACACCAGCATCTTGTGCAGCCTTTTCGACTGCAGCGTTACCGCCAAGAACGATCAAGTCGGCAATCGAGAAGCCTGTTTCTGCACTTAGAGCCTCGTAAACCTTGAGAGCCTTCGCCAATTCAGTTGGGTCGTTTGCTTCCCAATTTTTCTGAGGTGCCAAACGAACACGTGAGCCGTTTGCACCGCCACGCTTGTCTGTGCCTCTGAATGTTGAAGCTGATGCCCATGCTGTGAAGACCAAATCTGAAACTGAAAGTCCGCTTGCGAGAATTTTCTTCTTCAGGTTTGCAACATCTGCTGCAGTCGGCACTTTGCTTGGCTTTGGAATTGGATCTTGCCAAATCAAATCTTCCTTTGGCACCAAGTTGCCCAAGTAACGAGCCTTCGGACCCATGTCGCGATGGTTCAGTTTGAACCAGGCACGAGCGAAAGCGTCGGCAAACTTGTCTGGGTTTGCATAGAAGTCTTTCGAGATCTTGAGGTAAGCAGGATCAAACTTCAGCGCAAGATCTGCTGTCGTCATGATCGGTGCATGCTTTCGCGAAGCATCGTGCGCGTCTGGCACGGTGCCGGCCATTGCTCCACCTTTCGGAATCCACTGTTGAGCACCTGCGGGGCTCTTGGTCAACTCCCATTCGTTCTCGAGAAGAATCTTGAAGTAGTCGTTGTCCCACTGCGTCGGGTTTGTTGTCCAAGCACCTTCGATGCCGCTGGTGATTGTGTCGACGCCGCGACCTGAACCCATTGAATTCAACCAACCAAGACCCATTGCATGAATCGGTGCTGCTTCTGGTTCTGGCCCAACATATTTGCTTGGGTCGCCAGCACCGTGTGCTTTACCGAATGTGTGACCACCTGCAACAAGTGCAACAGTTTCTTCGTCGTTCATCGCCATGCGAGCGAATGTTTCACGAATGTCGCGAGCTGATGCAACTGGATCTGCAACTCCGTTCGGACCTTCTGGGTTGACATAGATCAAACCCATTTGAACTGCTGCCAACGGGTTGGCAAGTTCACGATCACCTGAGTAACGCTCATCGGCAAGCCATGTTGTTTCTGTGCCCCAATAAGTGTCATCTGATTCGTAAACGTCTGGGCGACCGCCGGCAAAACCGAACGACTTAAAGCCCATCGTTTCGAGAGCAACATGACCCGTGAGGATCATCAAGTCGGCCCACGAAATTTTGTTGCCGTACTTTTGCTTGATCGGCCAAAGAAGTCGGCGTGCCTTGTCGAGGTTGCCGTTGTCTGGCCACGAGTTAGTTGGTGCGAAACGTTGCATACCTGCGCCACCGCCGCCACGACCGTCTGAAATTCGGTATGTACCAGCCGCGTGCCATGCCATGCGGATGAAGAACGGACCATAATGGCCGTAGTCGGCTGGCCACCAATCTTGTGAATCTGTCATCAAGACGGAGAGATCTTTTACTACTGCGTCGAGATCAAGTGACTTGAACTCTTTTGCATAATCGAAATCGGGATCCATCGGATCGCCAACTGCAGGGTTGTTGTGAAGTACTCGAACGTTGAGTTGATTTGGCCACCACTTTGTATTTGTAGTGCCCATGTTTTCTGCTGTGATTGCTCCGCCCGAAAATGGGCAGCCGCTGGTTTGGTTGTTTGTCATGATGTCATTCTCGGCTGTTTTTGGCCATAAGGCAAATCGTGTTTTCAGCGAAGTATCATAAGAATTAGTTATGTCACTGCCAACCCTTCAGCAACTGCGTTATTTCGTCGCCATTGCCGATTCGGGCTCATTTGGCGTTGCAGCCGATGAGCAATTTGTCTCACAGCCGGCGCTGAGTGCTCAGATAAAAGAGCTCGAGCGAAAGTTGGGGGTCACGCTTTTCGAGCGCACAAATCGTGGTGTTCTTTTGACAACACATGGCGACGAAGTGTTGAAGCGGGCTCGCGCAGTCTTGCGAGAAGTTGTCGGTCTCGTCGAGGCAACCAAGCATGATGGCAAACATTTGCGCGGTGAAATCGGTCTTGGCGTCATACCGACGCTTGCTCCATATGTTTTGCCAGATGTGGTTCGCTCGTTTAAAAGTTCGCACCCAGACGCCGAGTTGCGAATATTCGAGATGACAACAAACAAACTTTTAGATTCGCTGCGTCGAGGCGAAATTGATCTCGGTCTTTTGGCGTTGCCAGTCTTTTCTGATGAGTTTCTCACTGCGCCAATTGCTGAAGACAAGTTCTTGTTGGCAATGCCGACAAATCACGATTTGGCGAGTTCGAAATCGCCACTTAAGTTAGAGAAGTTACGTGGTGAACGTGTGATACTTCTCGAAGAAGGACATTGTCTTCGAGACCAAGTTGCACAGGTGTGTCAACTTGCGTTCAGCGAGCCAAGTGAAATTCAGGCGACAAGCATGGCGACACTTTCGCAAATGGTTGCCGCAGGCATGGGTGTCACATTGCTACCCGAGTGCGCAGAAAAAGTTGAAGCAGGTTCGGGTCGTGGCATCGTCACACGCAGATTTGCGGGTCAATCACCGAGTCGCACTATCGGTTTAATCTGGCGTCGGTCGTGGCCGTTCGCTGAAATGTTTATTGACATTGCCGCAAAAATCGGCAAGAACAATCGGTTTTCGCAAAGCGTAAGTTCTTAGTTATCTAGCGCTTGTCTTACTCGCAACTGCCGACAACAGTGCGGCTGTCTGCGCCGCCAGAGGTGTTTCCACTTTCATCAATCACAATCATGTTTGCGTGACCAAAACCCGAGTCGAGTCGAGGGCGTTGCTCAACTTGGTGTCCTCGTGAGGCGAGTTCGCGTAGCCAACTTTCTGGTGCGTGCCCTTCGATTTGTACTGTTGGTGGCAGATGTGACGACCAAGTGTCGAAACCGGTGGTTGGCCCACGAAGCACCCAACGACCTGCATCGACAATTTCTGCTGGCTTGCTGGCGGCACCGCTACTTCGTAAGAGCCGAGTAATAAGTTGCAAAATAATTTGGGGTTGAGCATCGCCGCCCATTGTTCCGAGAACTGAAAGAAGAGAATTGTCTTTGCGAGTGATCAACGCGGGGCACAACGTATGAGGTGGTTGTCGACCAGCTGCAAGTTCAGATGCGTGCCCACGCATCAATGAAAAACCCAGACCGCGATTGTGCAAGTTAATGCCGGTTCGTTGCTCGACAAGTCCAGAGCCGAAACCTGATGCATTCGAGTTGATCAACGAAACACCCATTGAATTGCGGTCGACTGCACACATATATGTAGTGTCACCGTCCCGGCCAACATGGTGGCGCGGCGATGCAGATTGTGGGTTGATCAACGACTTGCGTTTGACAAGGTCTTTGAGAGTGGCGCCAAGGTCGGCGCGGTCGTGAAGAATTTCGGTTCTGTCGTAGCCGACGGCTGTTGATGCCTCGATCAGTAGGTGAGCCCACTGCGCATCATTCGGGTCATCAGGAAGATCAAGTTGCTCGCTGATTGCGAGTGCTGCCAGAAACAAATAACCCTGCGATGGGGCAGCAGTCGACCAAACACGATGACCGTATACGTCAATTGAAATTGGTTGATCCCACGTTGCGTTTGCGCTTGCAAGGTCTTCGCGTGTGTACATGCCACTTGCCATTTCGATTAGGCCCTCGGCGAACTCGCCTGCATAAAAAGCATCGCGACCGTGTGTGGCAACCGCACGAAGAGTGCGCCCGACACCCGGCCGCTTGATAGTTGGCGCAACTTCTGTTGTCGCCGAATACAGATCTTTAAAATTTCGTTTCAATGAGTCGTCAAGTCGTTTAAACGAGTTGATTAAAAGTGGTGAAGACCGAAAACCATTTTCAGCAAGACCAATTGCATCGGCAAACAAAAGTTCGAGGGGCAAAGTGCCAAAGCGTTCATGAAGGGCGAGCCATCCGGCAACACATCCGGGCACAGTTACCGAATTGAAGTTCGCATTCATTGGCACGTGCGTAAAACCTTGTTGCCGCAACTGCTCTGGGTTGACACCAGAGCCAGCGCGACCGGCGGCATTC
The DNA here is from genome assembly GCA_030827545.1 of Acidimicrobiales bacterium. Lineage (GTDB taxonomy): Bacteria > Actinomycetota > Acidimicrobiia > Acidimicrobiales > Ilumatobacteraceae > BACL27. Next base: position 35,260 of record JAUREG010000010.1, on the reverse strand, counting down.
AGCGAGTGCACTTGACCATCAACGTGAACTAATGCGAATAGATCTCCGCCCATGCCACAAAGATGTGGTGCGACAACCGCCATTGCGGCACTTGTCGCTATCGCAGCATCAACTGCATTGCCATTTTGTTCGAGAATGCGTACGCCAGCTTTTGTCGCTAATGCGTCTGCGCTCGAGATCATCTCAACACCTTAGGTGGCGCGTGTTGGTACGCGTGACTAGAAGGTGGTGGTGCTTTTAATTGTCCGACGAAGTCGGACTTTATTTAGCGCTTCTTTTTTGCTGCTGGCTTAGCAGGAGCAACAGGCTTGCGCACTGTCACGATTTTTGGTGGCTTTGCAACACCGAGTGCGATGTCTTTGAAGCCCTTGAGTGCGGTGATCTTGGCAACAGTCTTTGCCTTCACTTGCACTTGCTCACCAGTTGCCGGGTTACGAGCCATGCGGGCTGGTCGGTACTTCTTCGCGAATTTCGCGAAACCCGAAATGTTGACGACGTCACCCTTGGCAACTGCGGCCAAGATTACGTCAATTGTGCCTTCGACGACAGCAGTTGCTGTCTTCTTGTCGACGTCGGCGTGGATAGCTACTGCTTGGATGAGGTCACGTTTTTTCATATGTCTCAAAGGTATTAGATGGTCAAGTGATTTTGGTGGATTATCCGAAACGCCCTATTTGACGCCCATAAATAGTCCAAAAAACGGCCAAAACTGCCTAAAACAGCGCAAATAGCGCCATTTCTAGCTATTTGTTTGACGCTTCAAAAATGCTCTGAATTGCTGCGTCGAGAGCACCGTTGAACTGCGATTCGGTTTGTTTGGCCGACAAACCTTCGGTGAGGGCTCGCGAAAAACTGGCGATGACACCTGGATTTTTAGCCAGTTGTTTGTTGGCTTCTTCGCGGCTGTAACCGCCTGAAAGCGCAACAACTCGAATTACTCGTGGATGTTTGACGAGTTCACCAAAAAAACCAGTTTCATTTGGCAACGTGAGTTTGAGCATCACGTTCTGATCGCCGTTGAGAGAATTTAACTGACCGAGAATTTCGGCTTTCAGAATTACTTCAGCGGCGCTCTTTTCTGGGCTCTTGATGTCGACCTCTGGTTCGATGATTGGTACAAGACCTGCGTCGACTATTTCTTTGCCGATTTCAAATTGTTGTTTGACAACATCGCTGATGCCAATTTTGTTAGCAAGTTTGATCACCGAGCGCATCTTTGTGCCGAACACACCGTGAGATTTTGCGCTTTCAAGTCGTGTGCTCAATTCGGGGATCGGTTTCATTATTTGTGCGTCGTTGGCGTCGTCAGCCAAGCCGTTATCTACTTTTAAGAATGGCAAAATCTGTTTGTTTTGCCAGAGAAACTCAGCGGTGCCTTTGCCGTCAATCGTGCGGTTCATCGTCATTTCAAAAAGAATCGCGCCCAAGATTCGCTCGCTGGTGAAAACTGGGCTGCTGATGATTCGTGAACGCATCGCGTGAATCAGGTCAAACATTTCAGCATCGTTCTTATATTCTGATTCTTCGACGCCATAAAGTTTCAGCGCCTTTGGCGTGCTACCACCACTCTGATCGAGTGCGGCGATAAAGCCTTTGCCAGATTTGGCTTTTTGTAGTTGATCAGCGTTTACTTTTGTGGCCATGGTGCGTGTCCTTTTTGCGTTTGACGCGATGCGTCAAATATTAACGCAGTTTATGCAGACCCTATAAATGTGGGTTGACCAATACTCGACCGCGCATTTTTCCTGCCAAAATTTTGTCAAGCTGCGCGCTCAAGTCGTTTAAGCCGATTATCTCGACACTTTGCGTTTCGAGCCAAGTCGGTTTCAGGTCAGTGGCGATGCGTTGCCACATTGCCTTGCGCGGTTCGATCGGTGTTTGAACACTGTCGATACCGAGCAGGTTGACGCCACGCAAAATGAATGGCATCACAGTTGTTGAAATGCCTGTGCCGCCGGTGAGCCCACTTGCTGCGACGCTGCATCCATATTTAAGAGTGCGAAAAATGTAGGCGAGTGTTGCGCCGCCAACACAGTCGACTGCACCTGCCCAACGCTCGCGTTCAAGTGGCTTTGGTGACTCGGCCGAAGTTTCGGCACGATCGATGATTTCGCTGGCACCAATTTGTTTGAGCCACTCGGCAGTTTCTGGTTTGCCAGTGCTGGCGACAACTTCGTAACCACGCATCGCGAGCATGCCGACTGCAACCGAGCCGACACCGCCAGTTGCGCCAGTGACGAGAACTGGGCCCGAACCCGGTTTGAGTCCGGCTTTTTCGAGTGCGTCAACCGAAAGCGCAGCCGTGTAACCAGCGGTACCGATCATCATTGCGGTGCGTGAGTCAAGACCAGTTGGTATCGGCACAAGCCATGAAGATTGCATGCGTGCGTATTGCGAAAACCCGCCGTGATGTGCGACGCCGATGTCATAGCCGTGGCCGATAACGCTCGTGCCGACTTTGAAGTTTGCGTTTGACGACTCGACAACTTTGCCCGCAAGATCGACGCCGCCAATTAGTGGATCAATGCGCGCGATACGACCAGACTCGGTGCTGGCCAGACCGTCTTTGAAATTGATACCCGAAAATTCGACTTGCACAAGCACATCGCCTTCGCCGAGTTGGTCGATTGGCATGTCGACAATTTTGCGTGCCCAACCTGACTCGGTTTTGCCAACGGTAAATGCACGACTTGTGTTTGGTGTATTTAATGCGTTCATTGTTTATTCTCTTTTCTGATTAGTAGTTGCTTACTTTTTTAAGAGTTCACGGATATTGGTCATGTGACTATGTGTGAATGATGAGTCAGAAAGCGCCAGCTTTGAGTTCGTGTAAGTCCAAAATTCGTCGTGAACTTCTACAAGTTCATCAAATGCTTTCGTCGGGTTGACGAGAGTCTTGAGATCTGCAATTTTGTAAACGCAGACGTTGAAAGCAGGTTGTGCTCCGACTGAAGTTGCTGCCTCATTGACGACATCTGCCCACTTGTGCTCGAACTTGAGCACCGCATAAGGGTTATCAAATTCGGTCATCGCCTCGGATGTTTCGCTAAAAATTAGCCCCAGTGTTTGATTAGTCAATTTGCCCCGCAGACTTTGTAATTCGTCATTGAGCGCTCGAGCAATGTCTGCTGGTTTGTATTGTCTCGATTTTTTACGACGCAAACTTATGTCTCCAGATTTTGCGGCGCAAAGCCAATTCTGAGGTTGGTTGATTGATGCTTGCTGAACGATTTTCAATGGTTTTGGTGCTGTTTCGTCTACGACCAGCAACACATGGCGCGTCGCAAACTTCATCGCATGAGCGAACAAAGTGTTTGCATCGATGCCAAGCGCAAATGCTAATTGGGCGATTACATCGACCGTTGGCGTTGGTGTCTTTTTGGTTTTTGATTTTGTGTTACGAGCCCGCTCGAGGGCGACAACATAGGGCTGCGAAATCTTCGCGCGATGGGCGAGTTCACGAGTCGACCAACCCAGTTGGTTGCGCTTGCTGTTTAACAGACTGGCAAAACCGACCGAATCGAACTGCATCAAACTTTTGGTCGTTGCCGGTTTGCGTGCGTTCATAAGTGATAACTATAGTAATCGGCGATGATCCAGAGCAAATTAGTCGCGAATTCGCCGTGGCCGTTTTTTATGTTTGCAGTTGCCGGCGGTTGGTGGCTGTTGATGCAGCATCATCTGTCGACGAGTGGTTCTGTCCATTCCCATGCAGCATCAAATGTTTTTTTGATGTGGGTATTGATGACCTTGGTGATGATGTCAACGACAGCTGTGCCAGTTTTGAAGTCACTTCATAGCATCACGCAGAACGCAACGCAATTGATTTGGTGGGCTTTTGTTTTTGGCTATTCGCTTATTTGGTTTGGCTTCGCACTTGCCGCATCGTCACTGCAACTGATGATCAGTGAAATCAACTTGTTAGATGCACATCAAGGCTTGAACAAGTCATTGAGCGCGGGATTGTTAATAACAGCTGGTCTGTATCAATTTTCTTCACTCAAACAACGCTGTCAATCTGAATGTCTTGCACCGATGCAGTTTTTTCTGCGTCACTGGCGCGATGGCGTCAGTGGGGGACTAAAAATGGGTCTGCGTCACGGTGTTACTTGTGTCGGTTGTTGTTGGGCTTTGATGTTGCTCGCCTTCGTTGGCGGCCTGACAAATATTTGGTTCATGGTTTTGAGCGCCGCAGTGATGGCAGTCGAGAAGTTTCCTGTGATTGGACGTCGGCTAACTACACCGCTCGGTGTTTTGATAATCATTTGGGGTATCGCAGTTTTGGTAAGTCTGTTTTCTGGTGTAGGTGGCGCGCACAATCATTTAAATCCGTAACAAAATTTAAAAAGCGAAAGGAAATTATTTATGGGCACAGAGAATTGGTCAATCGAGGGCGAATTAATTTTGAACTGTAACTGCACGGTGTTTTGCCCGTGCGTTGTTTCACTTGGCACACATCCGCCGACAGAGGGTTACTGTCAGGCATGGCTTGGTGTGCGCATTGATAAGGGCAAATCAGGGTTGACATTTTTGTCGGGATTGAATGTGGCGATGCTGCTAGATATTCCGGGCAAAATGGAGCGCGGCAACTGGACAACCGCTCTATGGATTGACGAGCGCGCAACTGATGAACAATTCGAGAAGATCGAAAACATTTTCACTGGTGCAAGTCGTGGTACAACAGGATTATTCAAGTTGCTCGTCGGCGAATATCTTGGCGCGTCGCGTTCACCAATTAGTTATGTCACCGAAGGTCAAAAGCGATCGTTGAGTGTCGGCAAGTTCATTCAGGGCGCTGTTGAGCCAATTAGTGGCGCGCGCGAAAACGAAGAAGTGAGCGTGATTAACACACAATATTGGATGGGCTCAGAAGTCGTTGTGGCCAAGGCGGCCCAAGGTCGAGTGCGTGCGTTCGGCCGAGTATGGAACTTCGAAGGTCGCAGCGCTGAAATTTGTCAGATCAAGTGGGTCGGCCCATGACGATGATTTACACACCGACAATTCAGCCGCCCAAAACTGCGCCACAATTAGCGATAACGCGTCGCACTCGTTCAACACCTTTTTCAAGTCGCGTTGAAGATTTCGGCGTGCAGGCGTACACGATCTATAACCACATGCTGTTGCCGACCCGCATTCGTGGAGTCGAAGAAGACTATTTTCATCTACGTAGCAAAGTTCAACTGTGGGATGTTTCTTGTCAGCGTCAAGTTGAACTGCGCGGCCCAGATGCCGCACGGCTTGCACAATTATTGACGGTGCGCGACTTGCGCAAACTCGAAATCGGTCGATGTGCGCTCGCACCGGTTTGTGACCAAGATGGTTTTCTGCTTAACGACCCGGTTGCAATTCGAGTCGCTGAAGATCGATTTTGGTTTTCGATTTCAGACTTAGATATTTTGCTCTGGGCGCAAGGCATCGCACTCGGCATGAAGCTTGACGTGCAGATTTTTGAACCAGAGATTTGGCCCCTCGCAGTTCAGGGACCAAAAGCCGAAGATGTAGTTGTTGCCGTGTTTGGCGAGGCAGTGCGAAAAACCAAGTTTTTCAGGTTCGACAACTTCGAATTTCGTGGACATGAGTTTTTGGTCGCACGTAGTGGCTGGAGTGCCCAGGGCGGTTTCGAAATTTATGTTGACAACGCTGCGATCGGTTTGCAACTTTATGATGCGTTGGCCGAAGCGGGTAAGCAGTTTGATATTGGTCCGGGTTGCCCGAACTTGATCGAGCGCATCGAGGCAGGCTTGATGACTTACGGTTCTGACATCACTCGCGCCGACACACCACTCGAAGCGGCAATGGAACAATATGTTTCGCTCGATGCTGACATCGAGGCAATAGGTTTAGATGCGATTCGCGCAGTTGCCAAGCGGGGCATCGATCGTCGTGTTTGCGGTTTGACAATTGACGGACCAAAAGTACCCGCGAATCGAAACCCGTGGCCCGTCAAAGCGAACGGCAAGCAAATTGGTTCGGTCACTTCGGCTATTTGGTCGCCACGACTCGAAACGAATGTTTCGCTTGGTCAACTCGCTATTGACTACACATCGGTTGGCACACAGGTGACTGTTCAAACTCCCGACGGCGAATTCTCTGCAAAGGTTTCACCGGTTCCGTTTCCGTAACACCGAACTACGAGTGTCACAATGTCACGTAGCAGTCTCAATTTTGGTCGCCGGGTGCGATGTTAGAGTCACCGCAATAGAGTTGTTAGACCAATGTTCAATAAATCGATCAGGGTTGGCTTGCTCGCTTACGGGGCGATTGGATACGAGCACAATCTGGCGGTTCAAAACACAAACGGTTTGGTCTTAACTGCAGTTTGCGATTCAAAACCTGAGCGAATTGCCGCGGCCCGCGAACTAGCCCAAGATTTTGTCGGCTTCAGTGACGCGACCGAGATGCTCGACTCTGGCTTGCTTGATTTGGTCGTGATTTCGACCCCGCCAAACAGTCACTTTCATTGGGCAAAAGAATCTCTAGAGCGCAACATCAATGTTGTTCTTGAAAAGCCAATGGCGCTCACTGCCAACGAATGTGATGAATTGATCAAATTGGCCGAAGACAAAAAGTTGCTTCTTGTCGTCTATCAAAACCGTCGTTTTGACGCCGACTTTGTAACTATGCGATCCCTCATTGCATCTGGGGTAATCGGCGAGGTTTATCAACTTGATACTTTTGTTGGCGGCTATTCACGCCCGTGCGATTATTGGCACTCAGATGCGTTGGTTTCTGGCGGTGCAATTTTCGATTGGGGAAGTCATTTCATTGACCAAATATTGAATTTAATTTCTGATGATGTCGCCCATGTCAGCGGGCAGAACCATAAAAGAGTTTGGACGCACGCGACAAATGCCGATCATGCTCAAGTAACAATTACTTTTAAGACTGGCAAGCAAGCCACATTCGTTCACTCAGATCTCGCGGCGGCAAGAAAGCCAAAGTTTTATGTGCTCGGCACACTTGGCGCCATCGTCGGCGAATGGAATCCGATTGCTGAGCCTGCTGTTGCTGATCTTCCTGCAATTTTGACACTTCACCGTCAAGATTCAACTTCGAAGATCATTGAACTAGAAAAACAAGATGAATTCGAATTTCATAAATCGATAGTTGATTATCTGACTAATGGCACTCCGATGTCGGTAACTGCTTTGCAATCGCGCAATGTTGTCGCGATCATGCAAGCAGCAGAAGAGTCGGCTCTTAACAATGCAATGCCAGTTGTGCCCAAGTTGCGCGACAGAATCACTTCAAGTTTGGTTTAGCAATGTCGGTCAAATGGGGTTTTATCGGTGCTGGGTGGATCGCCAATCGGGCAACAGCGCCGGCGGTGCATGCCGCAAACAACGCCCAACTTTTTGGTGTGGCGAGTCGAGATGCTGCTCGCTCAAAAAAACTTGAACCACAAAATGTTTACGACTCATATCAACAGTTGCTAGATGATCCGCGGATTGAAGTCATATATATAAGCCTTGGAAACCATCAGCATCTTGAATGGGTAACGAAATCGCTTGAAGCAGGCAAACATGTGTTGTGCGAAAAGCCACTTGGTCTAAATGCACTTGAAGTTCAACAAATGATCGAGTGTTCGAAGCGCTGCAATCGTTTATTGGTAGAAGCAGTGTGGACTCGTTGGCACCCGCGATTTAGTCGCATTGTCGAATTAGTTGAATCTGGTGCGATCGGCGAGATCAAATCAATCGAGTCGCAGTGGGGTTTTAAATCAGAAATGACAGAGAACTATCGGCTTGACCCACTATTGGGTGGCGGTGCATTGCTTGATATTGGTTGCTACCAAGCAAATATGTGGGTGGCTCTCACTCAAGGTGCCAGTAATTTAAAAATCAGCAAAGTGGACCGAATAATTGGCCCCACAAAAATTGATTTGACGACCAAAGTTCAGGCGATGATTAACGACAAAACAAGCGTTCAATTGATGAGCTCATTCGAAAAAGATGTGCCTCAGATATTGAAGATTAAAGGTAGTTCGGGCATAATCGCAACCGAAACTGGTGAAGCTTTTTCAACTTGGCGCGAGCCAAGTTCGTTGCGCGTGAACGATCACATCGAAAATTTTGAGAAAGTTGACGCATTTGTTGAAATGATTCAACAGGTGGGTGAGCAGATTGCAAGTGGTTCGGGTTGGGTAATGCCAACAAGTGACTCGCTTCGAACTGCACAGATACTCGACCAAATCATCGCCAGCTGAGTTACAAAATTATGAAGTTTAAAACTGTTCTTGCTCTGTCAATATTTGTTGCAAGTTGTTCTGGCAGCGACCAAGGCTCATCGTCACAAAGTATTGGCTGCTCACTCGGAGATGTAGTTCGCGACAGAGCGATAAAGATTGCCACAACAGTTGCGCCGATCACGAGCATTGTGGCAAACATTGCAGGCGGTTCTTCGGCGATAATCACGGGCATCGTGCCTGAAGGTACAAACTCGCATACTTTTGAACCACGACCAAGTGACGCGGCGACGCTCGAGTCAGCAGACATTGTGTTTATTAATGGCCTTGTGCTTGAAGAGCCGACTAAAGATCTTGCCCTGGCAAATATTCGACAAGGCTCAAGTGTTTGCGAACTAGGCACCGAGATATTGCCTGAATCTGAATATATTTTTGACTTCTCGTTTCCAAAAGAGGGTGGCAAGCCCAACCCTCATTTATGGACCAACCCACCAATGGCAAAAGAGTATGCGCAAGTTGTTAGAGATGTGCTCGTACGCCGTGACCCAACAAATGCGACAATTTATGAACGCAATTTTTCTGCGTTCGCTTCGAAAATTGATGCACTGAACGAAGCAACAAAGATGGCGACAGCGACCATCCCCGAAGATCAACGCAAACTGCTGACTTATCATGACGCTTACGCTTATTTTGCGGCTAACTATGGTTTCACGGTGGTCGGCGCGATTCAGCCTTCATCGTTTGATGAGCCAACCCCCAAAGAAATCGGTGAACTGATCTCTCAAGTGCAAAGTCAAAAAGTGAAGGCGATATTCGGTAGTGAAGTATTTCCGTCAACTGTGCTTGAACAAATCGGTGCTGAGACTGGTGTGCGATATGTTGATGTCTTGCGTGATGATGATTTGCTTGGCGAGCCAGGAGACCCAGAACACTCGTGGCTAGGTTTAATGAGGTTTAATTTCGTGACAATCGTTGAGGCTCTCGGTGGAGATGCGTCAGCATTGAAATCTCTCGATGTTCGAGACGTTGTCAAAGACGAGGCAAAGTATCCTCAGTAGAACTGATAGCCCATTGATTGTTTGCGAACATGTTTCGTGTACCTATGGCAACGCGCCAGTAGTTGAAGACGTCTATTTAACGATCAATAGAGGCGAGTTCGTTGGCATCGTCGGCCCATCTGGTTCTGGCAAAACAACTTTGTTGAAAGCAATAATTGGCTCGCAACCAGTTGCCCATGGTTCTATAACTATCGATCCTCGGTTGACGATTGGTTATGTTCCTCAAGTCGAAACAGTTGATTGGTACTTTCCGGTCACAGTCGAAGAAGTAATCGTGATGACTCGTACGAAAACTAAGTGGTGGCCACGAATTACATCCAAAGAGCGCGCTGATGTTCGAGAAGTGCTTGAAAAACTTGGCATCGCCGAGGTTGCGGGCCGACATATTCGAGAGCTCTCTGGTGGGCAGCAACAGCGCGTATTTCTTGCAAGGGCGATGTTCTGTCAGCCCGATGTTTTAATTTTGGATGAACCCACCTCGGGCGTAGATGTTCGAACACGTCACGAAATTTTGCACCTGCTTGCAGATCTTCACCAAGAAGGTTTAACGATCGTGTTGACAACTCACGACCTAAACGGTTTGGCTGCCCACTTGCCGCGGGTGGTCTGTTTCAAAAAGACTGTGATTGCTGACGGAAGCCCGCGCGAAGTGCTTACGCCAGAGGTTCTTGAAGTTACTTATGGTGCGCCGATGGATGTTCTCGAACATGGTGGCATGCCGTTGGTAGTTGATCACGGTCGAGTGGCAATGCGTGGAGAGGGCAAATGATTTTCGCATTGAATGTGTTTGAGCCGTATGAATTTCAATTCTTTCGAAACGGTTTGATTGTTGCAACAATCGCTGGGGCGTTGTGTGGCTTGCTCGGAGTTTTTGTAATTTTGCGCGGTATGAGTTATATCGGTCATGGTTTGTCGCACGCAGTTTTCGGTGGCGCAGCAGCAAGCGCGGTGATGAAGATCAACTACTTTTTGGGTGCCGGCATTTGGGGTGTTGTGTCGGGTTTGTTGATTGCCAGAGTCGCACGGCGACGTGTGATCGGTGCTGACGCTGCCATTGGTGTCGTCACGACGGCCTCGTTCGCTCTTGGGTTGGCATTGATGAATCGATACGGTCAAGCCTCAAAGAGCATCGAGGCGGTGTTGTTTGGCAGCGTGCTTGGTGTGAAAGTGGCAGATATCTACGCTGTTTCGCTCGTTGCTTTGTTGGGTCTTGCAGTAGTTGTTCTCGGTTACCGCAAATTACTTTTCTCGACTTTTGACAGAGATGTCGCCCAAGTCAGCAATGTTCGAGTTTCGCTCGTTGAGGCTGTGTTGTTGGCGATGATCTCTCTGACAATTCTGGTAACGATGCGCGTGATTGGCACGCTGTTGATCTCTGCACTATTGGTGATTCCGGCGGCGTCGGCACGAATGACGACAAATAGTTTTTCAAGACTTTTGTGGATTTCGCCGATTATTGGTGCAGCAACTTGTTTTATCGGCATGAACTTGAGTTATCACTTAGACACCTCGGCGAGTGCAACAATCATTTTGCTTGACGCGATTGTTTTCATCATTGTTTACGCGATTGCTGGCACGCGAAACCGTGCGAAGATGGCGTCTCTCGGTCATCTCTAATTTGCGCGCAAATTAGCTAGTTCGAAAATCCCACTGCGCACCCTCAGGTGTGTCGCGAACTTCTACATTCAACGCGGCTAATCGGTCGCGAATGATGTCAGACAAATCGAATCGTTTATCGGCGCGCACCTGAGCACGCAAATCAAGAAGCACCTGCACAAAAGGCCCGAGCACATCGCGTGGGTCGCGTAAGCCACCCGTTGCCGCGCCCGCCAATCGCGTAATCATGCTGCGCAAAACTGCTCGCGCATGGTCAGTTGCATCGCTTTGCAAAGTGTCACCCGACCAACCAACGATCGCATCGTCTAGTTCGAGTGCTGCGCGTGCTGCGCCGTCGGCATCAGCGTTGGCAAGCGCAGCCGCAAATACTTGATTCAAGCGATCAGTTGCTTCGCGAAGATTATTGTCAAGCGCAGTCGGCGACTGAGTCGCACCTACAGACACAGATTCAGGCGGGCGACTGTCGGTTTTGGTTTTTGCAGTCGGTGCCGCGGTCGACTGTGGGTCGCGCAAACGATCGATTGAGAAAGTTTCGCCTGATGCAATTTGTGTCGATTCACCACGAACTCGAATTGTTACGACGCCTTTACCGACGACAGTTACGCTCTGTGAGTCGAGGTCAATGACCATGCCAGTGTGTTCGTCAACACCGAGGACATAAACATCTGGGGGTAAATCGCGCTCGAGCATCGACAGGCGGCGTTCTCCCATATAACAAAAACGTGTGTCGTGATGACCGCCCTCAGCATTGTTGTAGTGGGGAATTAGCGCAACGTTGACACCGATTTCGCCGAGAATGTTGAGACCATCGAGCCAACGTGGATCTTCGCCAACTTTGTAGATTTCATAAACAGGCAAAGTGAATCGCCCGAGTGTGAGTGCGGCTGCAGATGCAAACGTCACAATTCCGCCGTCACGAAGTTTTTTGCTCAGCAGACCGGCTAATGGGGTGCCCGACCACTGCCTCAACGCATAAGTTGGCGAACCTGGCCCCGCAAAAACATAGTCGGCGTCGGCAACTTTTTGCAGTCCACGCTCGACGCTTAGAGAATCAGCACCAATTATTTCAGTAAGACCTGCAACTTCGAGACCGAGGTTGATGCTTGTTTGAAAATAATCGACGGCTTTCGTTGCTAGTTCTGGTGCGTTTTCTTGAAACCCGTACGGTGTGTCGAGCAAAACTGCGCGCGCAGATTTTTGAAGTTTGCCAGCAAGCATTCGGTGTGTCGTCACCATCGTTGGCGCTGTTTCACCAGAACCCATTACGGCAAGAATGTGTGGCGTTGACATCAGAAGAATCCGTCGGTTATGGCTGCGTGCACGACTTTGGCAAATCGTTCAGGGTGTTGGGCATGTAAGTCATGATCAGCGGGGCTAAACCATTCAACCCGCACCTTGGGCACTAATTGCTCGGCGAGTTCAATTGCGCTGCGTTTTGAGTCGTTGAACACACTGTTCGCGCCTTCAGCCGGAACAAACATCACGGGAACAGAGATTTGACTATATATACGTGTCGGATGATGCTCCCATAGCCCGCGCAAAATCATCATGTGACGTTCAAGATTTAACCAAGGCCGCAATGTGCCGTCAGGTAAATGCTCCATGCAGGCGAGCGCACCATTGATGCCGGTCTCGGGCCAATCGTGGTGACTGCGCTGCAAATATTTTCGAAAGTCATCGATGCGCGTGCCGGCTATCGCGGGTGGCCGCAACGCTTGGGCACAATCATCCCAGTTTGGAAAATGATTTTGTAATTCAAGAAAGCCGCCGTCGACACAGACGACACCGCGCACCAACTGTGGTTGAGTGTGAGCAAGTTCGAGCACAACATTGCCGCCCCACGATTGGCCACATACGACGGGTGCTACGAAGTTTTGTTTTTGAATTTCGCGCAACAGCCCGGCTAGATCTTTAGTCACGGTTTGCATGTCGTAGCCGTTGTCGGGTTTTTCACTCAGACCGTGACCGCGAAGATCAACTGCGGTGACGAGATGGCCGAGCGACGACAAGGCGAGTGCGGCGCCCTCCCACAACATTGCATTAGACGCCAAGCCGTGCACAAGCACGATGGGTGTCTGTTTATGTGTTTCTGGTTTGCCCCAGGTGACAGTTCGCAGGCGCACACTGTTTGAAGTATCAACGAGTTCGCTTTGCGCAGCGTCGTTGTTAGCACTCGTGTTTACGTTTCGATTCACGTTTATTTACGTCCGGTCACATTTACCTTTTTGCATTGCGCAAGTTGAGTTAACAGTTATCAGAGTATTCTGCAGAAGTGAGCAAATTGTGATCGATCTAGTTTTGTTGGCGAATTTTGTTGCTACGGCCGTGATGACGGGCGTCATCTGGTTCGTGCAGTGGGTTCATTATCCGCTGTTGGCGACTGTGCCTGTTGATCGTGCAGTCGAAACCGCAGTCGAACATCAACGACGCACGGGTCAAGTGTTGGCTTTGCCGATGACTGCTGAAGGTGTAACCACTTTATGGCTGCTCGTCAGTCGCCCCGATGCGGTGAGTTTGGTTTTGCCATGGCTCGGTGCAGTGTTGTTGGCAGTTGCGCTTGGCAGCACGGTGTTTTTGTCGGTGCCGCTGCATTCGAAAATGGCGACGAATCCAACTGCCGAAGTTGGTCGGCGACTAGTTGTGACTAATTGGCCGCGAACAATCGCCTGGAGTGCGCGCGCAGTTGTTTGCACTGTGATGTTGCTACAAGTTGTGCGTGCGTAAAGAGCAGCGATGAGTTATTCAGAAGTTTGCCCACAGCCCGTGCGCCGCGCGGTGATGAAACAAGGTTGGTACGACCTTGCATATATTCATTTTCGTTACAGCTTCGATGAAGTCGCGCGAATTTTGCCAGATGGACTCGAAGTTGATGTTTGCGATGGCTCGGCGTGGGTTGGGCTGATTCCGTTTTCAATGCGCGGCATTGGATTGCCAGGTTTGCCCGGTGTGCCATATTTCGGTTCGTTCTCTGAAATAAATGTTCGCACGTATGTGCGGCGCAATGGTGTGCCTGGTGTTTGGTTTTGCTCGTTGGATATAAATCGGTTGTTGCCGACGATTGTCGCGCGCACGACTTACACGTTGCCATATTGCTTTGGTCGAGCCAGCAATAGAAGAGTGGGCGATGAGTTGCACATCATGGTCAAGCGTCGTTGGCCCCGCGGTGATCGTGCTGCAAACACAAATATTCGTTTGAAAATCGGCGAGAAAATTGTGGCGCCGTCTCCACTTGAGATTTTTCTCAGTGCGCGGTGGGGGCTTTACACGACGACACGTGGCGGCAGCTTGCGCTATGCACCAATTTCTCACGAACCATGGCGCTTGCAGCGTGCAGAAATAATTTCGCTTGATGATTCGTTGATTGAAGCCGCAGGTTTTGCGACGCCGACAGTTGTCGCAAACGGCGAACCACACGTGATGTTTTCTTCTGGATTGCCTGTTCGCGTCGGATTGCCGAAGCGCGTCAACTAGCTTTTGGTCGTGCCCGGACGATAGTTATCGCGATCGGCTGCTGCTCGCAGAGAAGTCATCCCATAGACAAACGCGCCAGTCATCACGATTATAAAAATCACGCTGCCAAAGCCGAAGAGTGCCGTTAGAGACATGTTTAATTCTCTTTGCTCTTGCCAGCCAACATGAAGGCGCCGAGCGCGAGAATCGAAGGCACCCAAACGCCGACATAAATGCCATTCAAGCGATCTTCGATTGAGTCGCTCTGAAAGTAGAGCCAGACGCTTAACACGAGGCTTGCCGCCGCGGCGAGAAGTGTGGTGGCTCGCAAAACTGTTTCTGGTTTCATTTGATGAATTCCTCCGTGGCTAATCATAGACCACGAGCGACTTTTAGTCGTGTCAGAATGTTGATTGTTATGGCAACTTTAAGCCTGTTTAGTGAGCCACAAGAGTTGTTGCCTTTTGACGGAAGTGCAATTTTGCACAATCGATTTTTTGACGAGTCGTTTTCTCGTGAGGCGTTTAGTTTGTTGCGAGAAAGCACGCCTTGGGAGCAGCCAGAGATCGTGATGTTTGGTAAGAAGTATCCGCAGGCGGGTTTTTCAACTTGGCACACCGATACCGGCGTGAGTTACGTGTATTCGGGCATCGAACGTGTTGCTCACCCGATGACCGAAATTTTGCACGAGTTTCGTCGGCGCTGTGAGACGGTCACTGAGGCGAAATTTAATTCGGTTTTGGTAAATCTTTATCGCGATGGTCGCGACAGTGTGAGTTGGCATTCAGACAACGAAGCGATCAACGGTCGTGAGCCGACAATTGCGTCGGTAAGTTTGGGTGCGACACGTCGTTTTGACTTGCGACATCGTGAAACAAAAGAAACTGTGAAAGTTGATCTAGATGATGGATCTTTGCTCGTGATGTCGGGGCTCTCGCAGCAGTGTTGGGTGCATCAGATTGCAAAAACGGCAAAGCCTGTCGGCCCGCGCATCAATTTGACTTTTCGGTTGGTGCAGTCGGCTTAGGCGTTAATTGACTGGGGGCGCAAGGTGATGTCGTTGCACGACTCGCAGACACTTTGCGGAATGACGCCGAGTTTCATCAAGAAACTAAACATGATGCAGCCGAGGCAAATCGCAAACACTGACTCAAGAGTTGCGGCAAAGATGAGTGCGGCGATAACGAGTTTTGGTGCGAGTGAATAGTCGAGCAATGTGAGTGTGAGTGCAGTCGCGGCGAAGGTTAATCCGATTGTTTGGGCGAATCTTTTTGGTGGGCCAGGCACGAACTTGTGATCGAAATTTAATTTTGGTGTGATGATGCGAGTCACGAGTAGAGCGAGTGGGCTGAATGCGGGGCCGGCTACCACGCGCGCGGCAAAACCATAGGTGAGTGCGAGAAGAATGAGTGTCGAGTTCGTAAGTAAAAATGCTGCGCTTATTAATACGACACCAGCGGCGACGAGTCGCGCGGATGTTTCGTTTGCTGGATTCGGAAATGGATAGCGCTTTGTCATGCGCCCCAGCCTACCCCTAAACCCGACTAATTTAGTCAGGTATTATTCGGCTAATTATTTGTTGGTTATTTGGGGTTTGCGTGGGCGGCGCGGGAGGCGGCGTGGATGTGGTCGACGGTGAGACCGCAACATCCGCCGATTAGTTGAGCGCCGAGTTTGAACCATTCGGCAAAAAATTTCTCTAAGCGGTCTGGTGCGATCACATCGACGAACCGCCAGTCGGGCATTTCGAAGTAGCCCGAGTCTGGGTAGGCCGACAAGGGACCCGAAAAGTTTTTGCGAATCGCTGCGAGAGTCTCACCGATGATCTCAGCGCCTGTGTGCATGACACCAGCAACATCAACGCCAGTTTTTGGAATCAATTTGGTTACTTCTTCAAGTGGAAACTCATTATGTTGATCAAAACTGATAGCGCGACCGTCTTTTGCACGTCGAGCGCTCATACCGAACCAAACAGGTAGACCAGTTTCGAGTGCGGCGTTAAGTGCAAGTGGAACACGAGTTGGCTCATACATCATTTCAAGCATGATGTGATCGACACCAGAAGATTTCAAAATACCTGCGAGTTCTCCGAATGCGTGGGCGAGCTCTCCGCTTGAAGGCACCTGGGCCTGATCAACTTTTGCAGTGCCTGCAGCCACGGGCAGCATGTGCGAGAGCGACCCAGCAACAGCGATTTTGCGACTTGGTGACTTTGCAGTTGCTATGTCTCGTGCGCGCAGCGCTGCCTCAACTGCGATGCGATTGATTTCTTCGACGCGATCAGCAAAACCAGCAGGCGTGAGCATTAAACGCGAAGACGCAAAAGTGTTTGCCGTAATCACGTCGGCACCTGCGTCAATGTAATCGAGATGCACCTGAGTTAGTAGTTCGCTGTTGTTCAGTGATGCCGGCCCGCACCATGCTGACGGATCCATTTGCGCACCACGCCGCTGCAGTTCTGTACCAGTTGCACCATCGAGCACAATTATCTCGCCTGCGTCGAGGCGTCGCTTTATATCTAGGTAACTCATCGTGACTCAGACTAACTCTTTTCAGTCACCAGGATTAAATGCTCGCGAAACCAAGACTATTTTTTGAGACTTATTTTTAAGACGTTGAATTTCTGATAGGTACACCTGACAGTTTTTTAACAGGTGTCCCTCACATCGCGGTGATAACAAACACCAATTTTTTTCGAGCCTCATTGTTGATCGAACTGTACTGTTCATGGTGTAAGCAACATTCAACAAAAAAATTGGAGAAATTATGAAACGTAGAACTTTAGATCTTTCGATAAGTGTTGGAGGAACCCTTCTTGCGGGTCTCGCAGTAGTGCTTGGTTTCTTGTTTCAAGCCAATGCAGATTTCGCGACAACTTATGTTCGCGATCAATTAAGCGAACAACAAATTAGTTTTCCACCGCTTGAAGCTTTGTCGGAAAAAGAGGTTGGTGTTGCATGCCTTGTCGAATTTGCGGGCACAACTTTAGATAGCGGCAAAAAGTCTGAGTGTTACGCCAATGAATACATCGGCAGTCACCTCAAGGGCATAGGTGGTGGCGAGACATACGCAACACTTGGCACACCACAGCGTGAGCTTCAGGCAAAAGTTGCCGACGCGAAGAAGGCGAACGATCCGAATTTGGCAACTTTAGAAGTCGATCTCGCCAAGGTCAATGGTCAGCGCGAGACGATGTTCAAAGGCGAAACATTGCGCGGCTTGTTGTTGACGACATATGGCTTCAGCGTGCTGGGTGAAAAAGCAGAGTTGGCCGCACTGGTTGCATTTTTCGCTGCGGCCATTGTGATTCTTGCTTCGATTGCTGGGTTCGCCCATGCGTTATCAACACCAAGAAACCAAAAAATCTAATTAACCAAACGAACGGAGAACAAAATGAGCAAAGTGCATAAAATTGTCGTCGGAGTCGACGGCTCTGAGAGTTCGATTACGGCTTTGCGCTGGGCGCTCGGTGAGGCGAGGCTTCGAGGTAGCGAAGTCGAAGTTATTCATACGTGGAGTTTGACGCCGATGGTTGATCCGATGGGTTTTGCCTCGTATGTGCCGGTTGAAGAAATTGCAAACGCAGCCAAAAGTCTTGTTGAAGACGTGATGAAACGTGTTGAAGAGTTTGTCGGTAAGACAAAAGTCTCGACAAAAATCACGCGGGGCCCAGCTGCGGCGACATTGCTTGAAGCGGCAAAAGATGCTGAGCTACTTGTAGTTGGTCGTCGAGGTCACGGTGGATTCATGGGTTTGCTGCTTGGCTCGGTTGCTGAGCAAGCCGCTCATCATGCGCCGTGCCCAGTTGTCATTGTTTCGGACGAAAAGTAAGTTCGCGCCGAGATGGATATCAAAGACAAATTTGTAGTCGCCGCAGTAACTCATGATCAGACTCGCATCTGGGCGACAGATGCGAAGCGTGGTGATTTGCCTACCGTTGTCGCGCGACCGAGCCTTGAGCATGTGCACCATCACATGAGACAAGGGCAAGGTTCTCACGGCCACGAATCAAATCGTTTTGAACAGCCGTATTACGAAGGAATTTCGAAGGCGCTTGAACCTGCAAGTCAGATTTTGATTGTGGGTCATGGCAAAGGCAAGGCCAATTCGATGTTTCGATTCTTTCAACACATGGAGCGTCATCATGCAAAGACAGCACTAAAGATCGTCGGTGCGATTGATCTAAATCTGCCGGCTCTTAGCGAGCCGCAAATACTTGCCGCCGCGCGAGAGTGGTATGAGCAACACCGCGAACTCTAATCAGTTATAACTGCCGAGTCGGCAGTTATCGGGGTGACGCTCGTAAGTTCAAGGGTTTAAGATAACTAAATGGTGATTGACGAATTGAGGGCTGCGCTTGGAGAAAAAGTGTCGGTCAACGAAACGATTCGTGAACATCACTCGAAAGACGAAAGTTTTCATACGCCTAATTTGCCCGAGGCAGTTGTCTTCGCCACGTGTACTGAAGATGTAGCAACAACATTGAAGATTTGCAACGAGTATCGAACACCAGTTGTTGCATGGGGTGCAGGCACTTCGCTTGAGGGCAACAGCACGCCAGTGCGTGGCGGCGTATCGCTTGACCTCTCGCAGATGGACAAAATTTTGCGCGTCAGCAGTGAAGATTTAGATTGCACGATTCAGCCCGGCGTACGGCGCAAACAATTGAACGAGTATCTCTCGCGTTATGGTTTGTTTTTCCCGGTTGATCCGGGTGCTGATGCAACGTTGGGTGGCATGGCATCGACTGGGGCGTCGGGCACGACGACAGTTAAATACGGCGCAATGAAACAACTTGTGATGAGTCTCACCGTTGTAACTGCCAATGGCGAAGTAATTACGACGTCGCGCCGAGCGCGAAAAACATCAGCGGGCTATGACTTGACGCATTTGTTCGTCGGCTCAGAGGGAACTCTCGGTGTGATCACTGAGTTGACTCTGCGCGTGTTTGGAATCCCCGAGGTGATTGCTGCGGCGACAATGCAGTTTGACAGTGTGCGCGAAGCAATCGACGGAGTAATAGAAGCGATTCAACTAAATGTTGGCGTGGCTCGTATCGAGTTAGTTGACCGCGAGGCCGTTGTTGCGGTCAATCGATATTCGGGCACAGATTTGCCGCACAAAGATTTGTTATTGCTTGAGTTTCATGGCTCGGCCGAATCGACGGCGATAGATATTGCCGCGGCGCGCGAAGTGCTTGAGCGTCACGGGGGTCAAGGCTTTAAACAAACAACTGACGAAGCCGAGCGAAGAAAATTATGGCAAGCACGACACGATGCTGGTTTGGCGTGTCGCGCACATCAAATCGGTGGGCGAATTTTTTCGACCGATGTATGTGTGCCGATTTCGCGTTTGTCTGAGTGCATTGAGCAGACACAAAAAGATTTAGCAGCATCAAAAATTTATGGGCCATTAGTTGGTCATGTTGGCGACGGAAACTTTCATGTTTTGTTGACGGCAGACCCGAACGATCATGAGGCGATCGAACGTCTTGAACAATTTCATACACGTTTGGTGCAGCGTGCACTAAGTCTTGAAGGCACATGCACTGGCGAACACGGCATCGGCGTTGGCAAAATTGACTATTTGATGACTGAACTCGGCGCAGAGGCCGTGAATGTAATGGCAATGATCAAGGCAGCGCTTGACCCCAATTGCATTATGAACCCAGGCAAAGTTATAGCCGAAACTGTCAGCTAAAAGAAGGGTCGTAGAGTAGACGTATGAGCAAAACAGATTTCGTGATGTACAGCACACAGTGGTGCGGTTACTGCAAGCGACTGAAGTCAATGTTGAATGCGGATGGAATTACGTTTACTGAAATTGATCTCGAGCAAGATCCTGAAGCAGCGGCAATTGTTGAGCGCGTCAATAACGGCAACCAGACTGTGCCGACACTTGTATTTTCTGACGGTGAGGCGATGACTAATCCATCGGTGGCAAAAGTTAAAGAGAAGTTGAGCGCGCTCGCAGCCAGTTAGGTTATTGAGCGATTGAGCGCTTGAAAAATTTGTCGAGTTAGTTTCTGCGGGGGCCAGGGATAACGACTGGGCCCGTGTCGTCATTTACTCGAATAACGTCAATTTTGTGTTCATAAATTGAACTCAACGTCTCTGGTGTGAGAGTTTCACGTGGGGTACCCGAAGCGGCGTGTCGACCGTTCTGAAGCAAAATCACGCGATCGGCAAACGACATTGCAACATTGAGGTCGTGAAACACCGCGATCACGGTGCGACCCTCTTCGACGAGTGATCGCACGATTTGCATGAGTTTTTCTTGTTGACCAATATCTAGAACTGCAGTTGGCTCGTCGAGCAACAACAACTGAGTGTCTTGGGCGAGAATTCGCGCCATTGAAACTCGGGCTTGCTCGCCAATTGAAAGAGTGCGGTATAAACGATTGCGCATTTCAGCGACGCCGAGACGTTGCATTGCGTTTTCGACGAGGTCTTCGTCTTTTGCGCCAAGTTTTGGCCCGCGACCCATTTCGACTACTTCGGCAACCGTATAAGGAAACGAAACTGTGACGCGTTGCGGCAGAACCGCACGCAATCTAGCCAATTCGCGATTGGTGACTTCGGTGACTGGTTTATCGCCAAAGAAGACACTGCCAGTTTCTGATTGCAAGTCGCCAGCCAAAACACTGAGTAACGTCGACTTGCCCGCACCATTAGGGCCAAGAATTGCGACGAGTTCGCCCTTGTTGGCGTGCAGCGAAATATCACACAAAATTTCTTTGCGCGAGCGAACGACTGAAATATTCTCGCATTTGATCACTGGAGTTTTCTCGTGATTCATGTCGCGACTCACGACCAGGTGCTTTCACTTGTGCGCATTTTGCGCAGTAGCCACAAAAAGAACGGCGCGCCGATTAGCGCTGTTAGAACGCCGAGTGGCAGTTCGGCTGGTGCGAGCAATGTTCGTGCCGCGAGGTCGGCGAGCAAAGTAACAATTGCACCGAGTAGAGCTGATGACCACAACAGATCTCGATGCTTTGGCCCGAGCACGAGACGCAAAATGTGCGGCACGATTAGTCCGACGAAAGCAATAATGCCGGTGGCGGCAACTGCGCTCGACGCGAGCAAGCCGACGATTGCAATTGTTTGCAGGCGAACGCGCTCGACTGGCACGCCGACATGCGCTGCCGAACGATCGCCGAGTGCCATGAGGTCAAGTGTGCGTGCAAATTTTGTGCTGAGTGCGATGCCAATAATGGCAAGTGGCAAGACCACGGCAACTGCTCGCCACGTCGCGAGGCCCAAAGAGCCCAGACTCCAAAACGTGACGGTGCGAATTTGATCGTCATCGGCGATGAAAACGGCAAGGCCAATTAATGCACCCGATAACGCGTTGATTGCGATGCCGGTCAAAATGAGTGTGACGACATCTGTTTTGCCGTCAACGCGAGATAAGCCGTAGACAATTGCAGTTGCGAGAGTGCCACCGATGAATGCAAAAATTTGCACACCAAGTGTTATTTTGCTCAGACCAAGCGTGATCGCGATAACCGCACCAACAGCTGCGCCACCAGAGACGCCGACGGTCGCTGGCTCGGCAAGCGGATTTCGAAAGACACCTTGCATTACGACGCCCGCAACAGCAAGTGAGGCGCCGACGACGATCGCCAAGGCGACACGTGGAAGTCGAACATTCCAAAAGACGGCGTGACTAATTGAGTTTGCATCAGAAGTTTCTGCAGGGCCTTGAAACAAAACCGTGAATACTTCGCCAAATCTAATTGTGTATGCACCAGTTGTTAGCGCGTTAAACACGACGATCACGAGCGCGATCGAGAGAACGATTGCAACTGTTCTTGAATTAAGTCGGCGCAATTCGCTCATCTGTTAGGGCTCATTTTTCTGTCGTCAAGATTTTGAAGGCTTGCGCCAAGCGAATGATTAGTTCGCCGGTACGTGGCCCAAAAGAGAATAACAAGTCATCATCAATTGAAACCACTGAGCGTGTTTTTGCCGCAGGTGTTTGAGCGATGCCAGGTAGGTCGAGGAGGCCATCGATGCCACCTACCGACGCGAGACCGCGAGTCGTAACGACGATGATTTCGGGGTTGGCGTTGACGATTGCTTCACTAGTTAGCGGGGTGAAGGCAGCAAGTTTTAAGTCTGTGCCTACATCGATGCCGCCAGCAGAACGGATCATTTCATCAGCGCCAGATTCTTTGCCGCCAAGCAAAAATACCGATGCCGTGCCACGAACATAAATGAATGCAACCCGCGGGCTTGCAGTTGAAGAGTCGAGAGTATTGAGTGCCTGGTTGATGTCATTTTGAGTCGTGTCCAGAAGTTTCGTGCCGAAGGTGTCAGCACCGAGTGCGTCGGCGATCAATTTGATACGTGGAGCAATATCTGAGAGTTTCCAAACTTCTGGGGCGAGCACGATTGGCACACCTGCGCCACGCAATTGTTGAATCGCTTCTGGTGGACCCGAACGCGTATCGCCGATAACAAGTGTCGGTTTGAGTTCGAGCACGCTTTCGGCACTGATGTCATGGCCGCTGCTGACTTTTGGAATTGATTCGAGCGCAGCGAGTGTTGTTGTCGCGTCGCGACCGATGATCTTGTCGGCAAAACCAAGAGAGATAACTATTTCGGCGATCGCTTCGTTGAGCACGATAATGCGGGAAGAATCAGTGACTGTTACTTCGACATCGTCGGCTGATGTCACCGTTGATGGCAAAACTGATTTGCCATCGCCAATGATTGGCAGATCAAAGTCTTGGGCTGAAATCAAGACAGGTCGAATCTCGGCGAATGGCTGTGATGTTTCAGATGCTGATGCGCCATTTGACGAAACTGTTTGTGAGGTTGTAGTCGGTGTTACAGAGGTTGATGAGCATGCCGAAATCGACACAATGAAAACGGCTGTGGTCAAGAGAGAAATCTTTGTGTTTCGTGTGACCATAGCCATTTCAATCTACTAGTGACAGTCAGATTGGTAGAATTCTCAGAGTGAAATTTTCGGGCTTTGTGCTGTCGGCTTTGATGTCAACGATGGCAATTGCAAGTTGCTCGAATGATCAATCGTTCAGTGAGACTTTTGTTACGACAACAAGTGAAACGGCTACAGAAGTTGCATCAACTGTCGCGCCGACGGTGGTTGTAACAACGGTTGCTGCTTCGGCATCAAGTTCAACGACGACAAGTGTGGTAGTCAGCACGACGAGCGTGGCAACCTCAGGTTCGACAAGAGCGCCGAATTCGCGCGTCGCCAGTGGCGCACCGACAACAACTGTCGCATCAACTAGCCGACCAAAACTTTCGGTGAGTCAAACAAACAATTTGAACCCAAATGGGACATCAGTCACAGTTCGCGGAACGGGCTTCGATGTGAGAAAAGGTGTTTACGTAACTGTTTGCACACAGGCCGCACCAGGGCCACAAGCCACTTGCATTGGCGGGGTGAATATCGATGGTTCGTCGGCGAGTTCTGTTTGGGTTTCGTCGAATCCACCGGGTTATGCCGTTGGTCTCACGACACCATTTTTACCGGATGGATCATTTACTGTTGATCTCGTAGTCGTCGCAAAAAGCGGAACGTTGGACTGCACCGTAATTAAATGCGGTGTGATCACTCGGTCCGATCATTTGCGATACACAGATCGAACGCAAGATGTTTTTGTGCCGATTACGTTTTCGAATTGATTGTTTTATCAACCCCCGATACCCAGAAAATTCAGAGGAGAATCAAATGACAAACTTTAAGTTTGTATCGCGTTCAGTTGTTTTGGTTGCGATTATTTCAACGTTGCTTGCAGCAGTGCCAGCCCAAGTCTCGGCTGCAGTTAGCGCAAGTGTTAGCAAAACGGTGAAACTTGCTGATCTCGAAGTTGTTTCAATCAAGTTGGCCAATGTGCCAGCGGGTCAGGGCGTTTATGTTTCGCAATGCTTCAAGCCAACTCTGGGTCAGCGTGCTGCGACTGGTTTGATTTGCAACGGCAGTGTCACTGAGACTGGCACGATGATTTGGGCGACCACAGATGGGCAGCGCGGCTCTCAGTCTGCGACCAGCGAACTAGTTCTGATGATGCGTTCGCGATTTACAAAAGTTGATGCAAATGGCGTAAGCAAGACTTACGACTGTGGTGTGGCGAACTGTTCGCTGTTTATTTATCGCGACCACCGGGGCATTACGGACACTGCACTTGACACGATTGTGCCCTTGAAGTTTTTGCCACGTCAAACATTGCCGGCAGCAAAACTTGGGTTAAAGCGCGACGGTGCGAGTTACAAAGTGGGCGACACTGTCTCGATCAAGTCAAACAAGTTGAGAACTTCAAGAGGTCAAGTTGTCGTCGTTTCTTCAGACGAGACGCGACAGATTTGTACGACAACCGGCACAACGAATGTCACGATCAAGTTTCGCCAGGCAGGCACTTGCCAAGTCACTCTATTTGCTGAGGGCTCGGCAAAGTTTGATCAAATGATCGAAGTCTTGACGTACATCGTTAAATAGCCGACAACTTTAAATAATCGCCGCCTGCAATTTGGCGGCTGACTTTTTAGTTGAGGGGGCCTGTGATGAGTTCGGAGGCGCGGCGTATTGACAGTGATTTGGCGAGATCATCGACGAGTTTCATTTCGTCGGCTAGCACTTTGTCGGGGCCAGGGCGACCAACGACTTTGCGCACTTCGGCATGAACGTTCATCAGCGCCGGAGACGCGGTGAGTGGGGCACGAAAATCAATCGCCCGAGTTGCAGTGAGAATTTCGATAGCCAGAATGCGACGCAAGTTGTTGATCGCGAGGCGCAGTTTGCGCGCGGCATTCCATCCCATTGAGACGTGATCTTCTTGCATCGCACTCGACGGAATTGAATCGACACTTGCTGGCACAGCGAGTCGTTTGTTTTCTGAAACCATGCTGGCTTGTGTGTATTGCGCGATCATCAGACCAGAATCGACGCCAGCGTTGAACGCCAAGAATGCAGGAAGCCCCATTGATCGATTGACGTCGAGCATACGGTCGGTGCGACGCTCGCTGATTGAGCCGAGATCGCACGCGGCGATCGCCAAGAAATCAAGCACATAGCCGACTGGCGCGCCGTGGAAGTTGCCATTCGAGCGAATCTCGCCACTCTTGGTGACAACAGGGTTGTCGATCATCGCTGCGAGTTCGCGATGGGCAACATTTGAGGCATGTGCGAGCGTGTCGCGTACGGCGCCGGCGACTTGCGGCGCACAACGAAGTGAATATGCATCTTGAACGCGAGTGTCATCGAAGCGATGTGACGCTACGAGGGGAGAATTCTTCAGCAGCGTGAAAATGTTGGCGGCACTTGCCACCTGACCTGGATGACTGCGAAGCGGTTCATGCATTTCTGGTGCGAAAACTTGGTCGGTGCCAAGTAAGGCCTCGACACTAAGCGCCGTCGCGATATCTGCAAGCGTGCAAAGTTCGTGAAGATCGGTAATTGCCAAAAGCAACATGCCGAGCATGCCGTCGGTACCGTTGATGAGTGCCAAGCCTTCTTTTTCGCGCAACAAAATTGGTTTGATGTTGTTTTCATTGAGCACTTCAATTGATGGTCGACGGCGACCCGACTTGTCGAAGACTTCGCCTTCACCCATGAGTGCGAGAGCACAATGCGACAGCGGTGCAAGATCGCCACTGCAACCCAGTGAGCCATACTCATAGACAACAGGCGTAATCGATGCATTAAGCATCGCCGCCATTGTTTCGGCAACAACTGGTCGAACTCCGGTTGCTCCGCTGCAAAGAGTGCGAAGTCGCAGCAACTGCATTGCACGCACCACTTCGGTTTCGACGACATCACCCATGCCCGCTGCGTGCGAACGAATCAGCGATTGTTGCAGAGCAACTCGATCGCTCATGGCGATGTGCTTTGTCGAAAGCGCACCAAAACCAGTCGAGATGCCATAGACCGGTTGTTCAGACTTGGCGAGATCTTCAACAATTTTGCTTGATCGCGCGATTGCGTCTAACGCGCTCGGGGTAATTTCGACTTCAGCACTCTCACGGGATACTTTTACGACTGATTCACGGTCAAGACCCGAAGTATTGATCAAAACTTTCGCATTTGCCACGAGAGAACTCTAGTTCTCGCGCACGCTTTTGAAAAAAAGTTAAACCGACTTGCTGTAAACGGGTTGGTCGTATGGCTTAAACGTGAATCGGCGGACTAACTCAAAGTAGCCGCCTGAGTAGAGCGAATTAATTTTTTCTGCACGCTCGTAGGCGCCGGTGCGCTCGGCAACTGCTGGCACTTCATACCAAGGTGCTGACGGCTCATCATGGTGAGCAATGTGCAAGTTGTTGTTTAACATCAATATGCCCATTAGCCAGCCAGCATCAATCATCGCAGTGCGGGTTGACTCGTTGTCAAGAGTTTTATGTTCGGCAAACGATCGCATCATGTTTAATGAGTGCGAGCCAAAGACGCCACCAATTAGATATTCGACCATTGACATGCCGGCCAAATTAGTGACGATGAAGACAATTGCAACTAGTGCGGGAATGTGAAGCATCCATGCAGCCCGAGCATTGCCGACATTGCGTACGGCGCGCCAAGCATCGGCAAGAAAATATTGAACCGCACTAAAGACCGACCAAACGGTTAAGCGAAAAGCGAGAGTGCGATTGGCCCAATAGATAGCGCGAAAGAACAGACCAGATGTTTGCCATTTTTCGGGCATTGCATAGTAGCTCTCGGTGTCGAGTTGTGGGTGGGTGAGCGTCGTGTTGTGATGGCTGATGTGGTCACGCTTGAACGACAAAAACGGAATCCACATAGTTACCGAGAGTGAAGCGAGCGCAGCATTGAGTTTCGAATTGCGAAATGGGTGACCGTGCACAAGTTCGTGTTGCAGACTTAAGTGCCACGCACCAAACCAAGTTAGAAGTGCAAAAGTTGCCCACCATGGCAACTGTTTGTGTGTGAAAACAGATGCGAACCAACCGACATATACAAGAACTGCAATTATCAAAGTGCGCCAGTCACCACGAGACTTCAAAATTGAGCGCGCACCTGCTTTGCTCGAGACGCTCGATGAATTGACGCTTGTAGACATTCGTTAAATTTTATCGCAACGAGCCTGCCGCGAGTTGACCACGCACAAATACAGCATCGACAAGTTTCACACCTGGGCGGTATGCAAGGTGAATGTGACTTCGTGAATTGAGAACTGCAAAGTCTGCGTGCGAGCCGACGGCCAAATTGCCGATATCAGAACGGCGTAATGCAGCCGCGCCGCCGGCGGTTGCAGACCAGACTGCCTCGTCGCAAGTCATTTTCATATTGAGCACCGCCAACGAGATGGCCAGAGGCATTGACGTCGTATATGACGAACCCGGATTGCAGTCAGACGCGAGTGCGACCGTCACACCAGCATCAATTAGTCGTCTCGCATCAGGAAACTGCGAGCGAGTGCATAGTTCGGCGGTTGGCAACAGAGTTGCGACAGTCCTGCCTTTGGTATCGGCAAGAGCATCGATATCGGCCGAATCAAGGTGTGTGCAGTGATCGCACGACGCGACGCCAAGTTCAACACCTAATTGAACGCCACCGCCATGTTGCAACTGATTGGCGTGAATTCGTAGCCCAAGACCTGCTTTTGCACCGGCTTGCAGAATGGCTCGCGCATGATCGACCTCGAAAGCACCGCGATCGCAAAAAACATCGATCCATTTCGCGTGGAGTGCACAGTTGTCGAGCATTTCGCCACAAATTAGATCGACGTATTCGTTGATTTGAGATTCGGCTGGCACGACATGGGCACCGAGAAAAGTTGTTTCTGACGTGATTGCATTTGCAACTTGTAATGAGCGAGTTTCATCGAGAACTGAAAGTCCGTATCCAGATTTTGTCTCAAGAGTTGTTGTGCCCGTGTGCAGTGCTTCGTTTGCGAGTCGGCGAGCGTTTGCGACGAGTGCATCGTTATTGCTGTTGCGCGTTGCGGCAACGGTCGTGCGAATGCCGCCGGCTGTATATGGCTTACCCGACATTCGCGCTTCAAATTCTTCGGCTCGGTCGCCACCGAAAACCAAGTGTGTGTGGCTGTCGACAAAGCCCGGAATTATCGCTCTGCCGTTGAGATCGATCGCGTTTGACTTATATTCGCGTGGCAAGTTTGCAGTCTCGCCTGCGAATGCAATTTTGTTGTCGTTACCAACCACCAGGGCTGCGTTTTCGATTATTCCGAGTTTGCCCCGCTCAAGAGTCGTGTCGTTGGTGACGAGAGTAGAAATGCCTGTGAGTACAAGCACTACGAACCGAACTTCGCGACGAGGTCCTTAACTCTGATGACGAAGTCATGGTGATGAAATTTGTCGAATGAGTCCCAAGTTGTGAATGTTTTCGAGTCTTTCACTTTGTCCATGAACAACAGACCGTCGAGATGGTCGACTTCATGCTGATAGGTGCACGCTGTCATGCCGCGAATGATCTGGTCAATCTTGTTGCCGTTGCGATCGAAAGCCTCAACGCGAATTGATGTGTGCCGCCACACATTTCCACGAAAACCTGGCACTGAAAGGCACCCTTCATTGTTTTCGAACATGTCGTCATCGAGTGGTGTGAGCACTGGGTTAATCAAAATCGTCAGCGGCACTTGCGGCTTGTACGGATACCGAGGGTTTTTGTTGACTTCGACTGCGCAGATGCGCTGATGTCGCAAGACCTGTGTTGCGGCGAGTCCAGCGCCGTTGGCATGACGCATCGTCTCGACCAAGTCGTCTATGAAAGTCTGAATTTCAGGCGATTTAATTTCGCTTGGGTCAACTTCGCTGGCACGAATGCGCAACTCAGGGTGACCGATTGTGGCTATTGGCAAAATTGTCATGCCGTAAGTGTAATTAGAGAACTGCTTCGATTGCTGTGCGCAGACTTTCATTGATATTTGGCAAAGTTCGATGCTTGTAGTCGCTGACTATTTGCTCGCCGCCAACCCAAACATCGCTGACATCAGAACTTGTCGCACTGTGAACAAGATGGGCGGCGCCGTTCGCGGGGTCGAAAGTCGCAAGACGAACTGAATTAGTCGACACACTAATGAAATCGGCGGGTGCACCGGCCACGAGACCGTGTTTCTTGCTGCCAAGCGAACTAGCGCCGTTGATTGTTGCTGCCGAAAGTAAATCGCTACTGCGATGAACGCCACGTTTATTCGTAATCAGTCGTTGATTCATTTCGACGGCGCGAGCCTCTTCAAACATGTCGATCACGGCGTGCGAATCAGTGCCCAAACAAAGAGGCGAGCCCGCGCTGACAAGATTTTCAGACGGGCCGATGCCATCTGCGAGATCACGTTCGGTCGTGGGGCAAAAGCACGCAAAAGTTTTGCTTTGGCCGAGCAGATCAATGTCGGCACTCTGCAAGTGAGTTGCGTGTACCGCAGTCGTGAACGAACCAAGAAGTTGGGCATCACTCAGCAACTGAGTGGGGGTTCGCCCTGTTGCCTCGCGGCATGCATCGTTTTCGGCAGGTTGTTCAGAAACATGGATATGCACGACGCGACCGTTTCGATGTTTTGCGATGAATGCGAGTTCTGATTCGTGCACGGCGCGCACGCTGTGTGGGGCGAGACCAATTGTGTGCGTCGTCGACGGTGCGCCGAGTGCATCGACGCGAGCGAGCCAGTTCTCGACTGTGCCGTCGCTAAATCGATTTTGTTCGGCGGCGAGTTGCTGGTCTTTTAAGCCTGCGTGCAAATAGGCGACATCAAGCAAAGCAATGCGAATGCCAGCGCGACGGGCGGCTTCGATCAAAACTTTGCCCATCTCATTTATGTCGGCATACTTTTTGCCACCTTGCTGGTGGTGCACATAGTGAAACTCACCAACTGTCGTAACGCCCGCAAGTGCCATCTCTGAAAAAGTTGCTGTCGCAAGCGCTAAATAGTTTTCAGGTGTCAGGCGATTAGCAACTTGATACATCAATGTGCGCCAAGACCAGAAATCACCGAGGCCAGCACCGCTGTGAGTGCGGCCGCGTAGTGCTCGATGAAATGCGTGACTGTGCGCGTTGACAAAACCGGGCATGACAACGCCGGCGATACGCGAATCTTTCGA
This sequence comes from Acidimicrobiales bacterium, assembly GCA_030827545.1. Classification (GTDB taxonomy): domain Bacteria; phylum Actinomycetota; class Acidimicrobiia; order Acidimicrobiales; family Ilumatobacteraceae; genus BACL27. The sequence goes on along the minus strand of JAUREG010000010.1, from coordinate 4,907 downwards.
GTTCGGCGCAGCGTTCGCATCTATTGAAACGAAAGATCCTTTGTCAACTGTGATGCGCACGTTTGAGGCGCAACTTTCGCCACCTAACCAAGCGTGTTCGGCAAAATATGATTTCATTGCTCGCGCATTGGCAAACGCACGCCACGCTTTTCGGCAACATCAATTGCTAAGTCGTAGCCAGCATCTGCGTGTCGGATAACACCCATGCCGGGGTCGCTCAACAAAACGCGTGAAAGTTTTTCTGCAGCGAGATCGGTGCCGTCGGCAACGCAAACCATGCCCGCATGAATGCTGCGGCCGATGCCAACGCCGCCACCGTGGTGAATGCTGACCCAAGTTGCACCACTGGCGGTATTAACGAGCGCATTTAGCAACGGCCAGTCGGCGATCGCATCTGAACCATCAAGCATCGCTTCAGTTTCGCGATAGGGGGATGCAACAGAACCCGAATCTAAGTGGTCGCGACCAATGACGATTGGTGCGCTTAGTTCTCCGCTCTTGACCATTTCATTGAAACGCAAACCAAGACGATGTCGCTCGCCATAACCGAGCCAACAAATTCGTGCAGGCAAACCTTGAAATGCGACTTGTTCGCCGGCTAGGCGCATCCATTTGGCAAGGTCTTCATTGTCAGGAAATTCTTCGAGTACCGCGCGGTCAGTTGCGGCGATGTCGCGTGGGTCGCCCGAAAGAGCAACCCAACGAAATGGGCCTTTACCCTCACAAAACAACGGACGAATATATGCGGGCAAGAAACCTGGATAATCAAAAGCGCGGTCGTAACCACCAAGTTGGGCCTCGCGGCGCAATGAGTTGCCGTAGTCGAAAACTTCGGCACCAGCATCTAAGAAACCAACCATTGCGCGACAATGTGCTGCCATTGCTGCTCGCGATCGATCGATGTAATGCTCTGGGTTTGTTGCTCGAAGTTTTTCGGCGGCTTCGAAAGTTAAGTCGTTGGGCACGTAACTCATTGGGTCGTGTGCACTTGTCTGATCGGTGACAATGTCAGCAGCAAAACCTTGTGCCAATAATTTTGGAAACATATCGGCAGCATTACCGACCACGCCAACCGAAAGTTTTTTGCGAGCTTTTTTGGCGGCCTCACATCGAGCAACTGCATCTTCGAGTGAGTCGGCTACTTCGTCGAGGTAGCGAGTTTCAACGCGACGCTGCACACGAGTTGGGTCAACATCGATGCACAACGCGACGCCATCGTTCATTGTGATTGCAAGTGGTTGCGCGCCGCCCATGCCACCCAGACCAGCAGTGAGAGTTATCGTGCCGGCGAGTGTGCCTTTAAATTTTCTGCGAGCTATTTCGGCGAAACACTCATAGGTGCCTTGCAAGATGCCTTGCGTGCCGATGTAAATCCACGAGCCGGCGGTCATTTGGCCGTACATAGTGAGACCGAGATTTTCGAGACGCCTGAATTCATCCCATGTGGCCCAGTCGCCGACGAGATTCGAGTTCGCCAGCAGTACGCGTGGCGCCCATTCGTGTGTGCGAAAAACGCCGACGGGTTTGCCTGATTGCACCAGCATTGTTTCATCGGGTTTCATGGTTTGCATCGTGCGCATCATCGCATCGAATGCTGGCCAACTGCGCGCTGCGCGACCGGTGCCGCCATAGACGACAAGATCGTCGGGGCGTTCTGCAACTTCAGGATCTAAATTGTTTTGCAACATTCGATATGGCGCTTCAATTTGCCAATTCGCGCAATGCAATTGTGTGCCGCGCGGTGACCGTACGACTCTTGGTCCAGACATGGTTACATTCTCGCCGAAAACTTGATGTTTCACCAACTGTTAGAGCGACTTGTTGAGTGTGATGTGGGCGAGGGCGCCGTTATTTAGGTGAATTTTGGAGTTGCTCGCATCGAGAAATGCGTCTTGATGATGCAAAACTAATGATTTGCCGTCGACAGTAATTTCGGCAGTTTGAGAAACTGCAACGATCATTTCGCAATTTGCTAATTCGCCAGGGCGATTGACATATGTCATTTTTCCGGATGCCTTGCCGCGCATAGTCATCAAGTTGAGATCCACGATTGGTCCGTCGACAAGTTTTGCCGTCGTCGGGATGTCACCAGCGAATTCGGCGACTTCACCTGGGCGGCACATAACTGTTTCGCCGCCAACATTTAAAATCATTTCGCCGCCAGAAATGATTAAAAGTTGTCGATGGATATTTTCGAAGTGTGAAAAGTCGCAGTCTTCGATGACTGGTGCAATCGCAACCCGCCATGTCCACCCGGCAACACCAGGTGTTTGACTCGCAATTTCATAACTTATACCTCGACCATTGGGCCACGGCGCTTGAAAGTGTTCAGCAAACTTCTGTAACGGCATAAAACAAAACTAGTGGTTGGCAAATATCGAGGGTAAACCACCGGTGTGAACAAAGACAACATTCGCATCAGATCCGAATTCGTTGTTTGCATCGAGGCCGAGCAAGCCTGAAAAACCTTTTGCACTGTAAACACCGTCAAGAACCCAAGCACCGCGATGTGCCGCCCACTTTGCAGCAACAGTCGCTGCCTGAGTTGCGACTGCATAGTCGCTGCCCATGTAGTTCGGGTCGATAATGACATCGCTTTGGGTTGCGCGAGATGTCTCGTTGAGCAAGTTCAAAGTTTCGTTCGCTAAATCTGTGATGCTGTGCGCACTCAGAGCCGTGCCTTTGGCGACACCAATGCCAATAATTTTTGGCAAACGTTTGAGTGGATCGCGTGCCCGCGCCCGAACCAGACCCGCGACCAGGCCAGCGTGTGTGCCGCCGCTAGAGGTTGTGAAAACAATTGCATCAGCGTTGAAATTTTGTGTTGAGCATTGCTCGATGATTTCGTCAAAGGCGAACGCGTATCCGATGGCGCCGACTGCGGTGCTGCCCCCAATCGGAATCGAGTGTGGTTTTTCTCCACGGTCAAGAAGTTGTTGCGTTAATTGCGCACGAAACTCTTCGAGTCCTGCCCAGTTTGTGTCAGCAAGACCAGTGTGATGCAGTGTTGCGCCAAACATTTGAGATAAAAGTTGGTTGCCTTCAAGACGGTTTGGTTTTTTACCTGAGAGAACTAAATGTGTTGGCAAGCCGAGCCGTGCACCAGCCGCAGCGGTCATGCGACAGTGATTTGATTGTGCTGCACCAACAGTGACTAGAGACTTTGCGCCGTTTTGAATTGCGTCGCCGCAAAGAAATTCGAGCTTGCGGGCTTTGTTGCCACCTGCGCCAAGCCCAGTGAGGTCATCGCGTTTGACCCATAATCTCGAACCGCTCGCAAGTTTGCCGCCATCTTCAAGTGGCGTGGGCAATGTCGCGAGAGTGACGCGATTTATTTTTTGTTGCGCCACGCGACGCCTTCTGGCCAACGACCAACGCCACCATCCTGCAACAGCATTCCGCTGAGCGTGCGCTCTGTGTGTTGCGATCGCCAAAGTAACATCTCTTGGGCGAGAGCCAACACTCGCTCTGGCTCGTCAAAGGTTGTGCGCCAAGTTGGGTCGAGCGCTAAATCAAAAGCCAGCCAACTACCATCACCAAACTGAACATAGGCGGCGTCGCGAGTGCGCCGCACGGTCAAGTGTTGGCGCTCGAGTCGGCGATCGCGCGGCCAATTCTTCGCAGCCCCGTTTTCAGCGTCGTCTATATATATGTGTCGCCAGTCGTATTCATAAGTTGCTGCAGTTCGCCAGCGCTCCGGAGTCTTGCCGCACAAAAAGTCGGTGAGTGGTTGACCGTCGCACTGAAGCGGCACAGCTTCGCCGATGGCTTCGGCGATTGTCGGCATGATGTCGACATTCTCGGTGAATTCAGTGATTGTTTCGCCATGGGTTTGTGGATTACCTGGGTCGCGAATGATGCCGATGATGTGATAGCTGACGTCGAAGAAACCGAGTTTCTCTTTTAACCCATGATCACCGAGTTGGTCGCCGTGGTCAGCAGTAATGATGATCAAAGTATTTTGCCAGTCGCCACGCTCGCGAAGTTTTGCAAACACTCGACCCATGTGATGATCAACTTCGCCGATCATGCCGTAATACTGCGCACGCATCTCGCGAAGACCCCTCTCGGTTTTCGGCGCGGCTGTGCCAGCGTGGTTCATTGCGACTTCGTGAAATGGATGGCGAGTTTCACTCGCTGTGATTGGCAAGTCAACTTCGTCGGGCAGATATTGCTTTGCCCACTTGCCAGCGGCAGCGTATGGCGGGTGAGGTCGCAGATAACTGAGATGAGTGAACCAGGGTTCCTCTGCATCTTGCTTGTCTAGCCAAGAGAAAAATTCATTGGTCAAAAATGTCGAGATGCTCAAGTCTTCGTGACGGTCAGGCTCGGTACTCAGTGCTTTGTTGTAGTCACCTTTAAGGTCAAAGCCGTTTTGTTTTAGGTGTTCGAGCCACGGTGGATATGGCTCTGACAAATTCAGGATGCGATCAAAACCTGGCAACACTTCTTGATAAGTAGATAGTCGTTGGTCATTTTCTGAAGTCGTTGTGCGAGGGTCGACACCTTGGTCGGTGTAGCCAAAAATTGTCGGTTCGTAGCCAGCACGAAGCGCCAAGCGAGCGACATTGTCGAAGCGATTGTCAAGCGGTGTGCCATTGGCAACTACGCGATGGTTCATTTGGTATGTGCCCGTGTACAAACTTGCTCTACCCGGTGAACAAGGTGCCGCTTGGCTGAAGTGATTGGCGAGCCGCACACCGTTTCGCGCGAGTTCGTCAAGGTTTGGTGTACGAACTACTTTGTGTCCAGCACAAGAGAGGCAGTCGCCGCGAAATTGATCGAGCGTAACCAGCAATATGTTTGGCTTCACAACTCGCAGATTACTACTGAGACAAGATTTAGTCTTGTGCTCTTGCGACCTCGCAGGCTCTGGGTGAAGCTTTAATGACTTTGTTTTTGGCATC